>JAQEDL010000003.1:0-89816 GCA_027669365.1 Coriobacteriaceae bacterium AM49-12
GATGCCGCGGGCGCCGCTGCTCAGCCCGCTGCGGCTGCCGGCTCCGATGCTCAGCACGATGAAGCTGCCGCCAAGGCCGCGCTCAAGGCTGCCGAGATGGAGGCAAAGCTCGCCGCCATGGATCCCGAGAAAGCGGCCAAGGTCCGCGCGGCGCTTGCCGCCAAGGCCGCCCGCGACAAGCAGAAAAAGGAGGCGTAAAGTCCATGGCACATCGCTCCGTTATTCCGTTTGGCCCGCAGCACCCGGTGCTGCCCGAGCCGCTTCATCTGGACCTGGTGATCGAGGACGACCGCGTCATCGAGGCAATTCCGCAGATCGGCTTTGTGCACCGCGGACTCGAGAAGCTCACCGAAAAGCGCGATATGCACCAGTTTGGCTATATCGCCGAGCGCATCTGCGGCATCTGCGCCGTGGGCCATAGTTGCGGCTATGCCAGCGCCTGCGAGCGCATGCTCGACATCGAGGTACCCGGCCGCGTGCAGTATATCCGCACCATTTTGCACGAGCTTTCGCGTATTCACTCGCACCTGCTGTGGCTGGGCCTGCTCGCCGATGCCTTTGGCTTCGAGGCGTTGTTCTATCGTTCGTGGACGCTGCGCGAGCAGATTCTCAAGATCTTTGAGAGCACGTGCGGTGGTCGCGTGATTCTGTCGATCAACGAGATCGGCGGCCTTAAGCACGACATTGAGGACTCCGAGCTGGCCGGCATTGTCCAGACGCTCGACGCCATGCGCGCCGACTACGAGGCCCTGGTGCATACGTTTTTGGACGACGACAGCTGTGGCGAGCGTCTGCATGGCGTGGGCGTGATCAGCAAGAAAGACGCGCTGGAGCTTTCGATGGTCGGTCCGTTTGGGCGCGCCTCGGGCGTGGATTACGACGTGCGCATGTTTGGCGACGGCGCCTATGCGGATCTGGCCGCGTTTGAGCCCATCGTGGCGACCGACGGCGACTGCTATGCCCGCTGCCAGGTGCGTTGCGCTGAGGTCACGCAGGCCATGGATATCATCAAGGAGCTTGCCGGTAAGATTCCACACGACGGCATCGGCGGGCGCACCAAGCTTACGCCGGCCGACGGCGCGCGCGGCGAGGTTGTGATTGAACAGCCGCGCGGCGAGGCGTACTACTATGTACGCGGCAACGGCACCAAGAACCTGGACCGTTTCCGCGTGCGAACGCCGACGTCGCAAAACCTGGCGGGTCTGACACATGCGCTGCAGGGCGTGCTCCTTGCCAACGTGCCCATGATTATCCTGACCATCGACCCCTGCATTAGCTGCACGGAAAGGTAGGCGCGGCATGAGCTTACTGACATTTGCCAAGACGGCCTTGGGCTCTATGGTCAAGCAGCCGGTCACGGTGTGCTATCCGCAGGAGGAACTGACGGCGCCCGAGCGCCTGCGCGGGCACATCGTCAACGACATGGACGTGTGCATCTGCTGCGGCATGTGCGCGCGTCGCTGCCCGGCGGGCGCGCTCGCGGTCGATCGCAAGGGCGGTACCTGGTCGATTGACCCGTACGCCTGCGTGGTGTGCGGCGAGTGCATCGAAAGCTGCCCCAAGCACTGCCTGACTATGGACACCGCACGCACTCCAGTCGCGGCGGACAAGACCCCCACGGTAGAAACCAAGCCGGAGTAGCGCGAAAACGGGGCCGGTGGGCAAAATTGCCCCACCGGCCCCGCGCGTGAACGCGTGTGCGGGCCGCCACGCGACCCGTCCAGCCCGAAAATGACCCGTCTGCCATGAAATGGGCCCATCTACTACGTTTAAGCCGCTACCCTCAACCATGGCAAGTAATGCGAAATAAAAACCGCAGGTAGAACGCCTGCGATTTTTCATGAAAAGCGGGTATGGTCGGGGATATTGAGTCAAACGTAGTAGATGGGCCGATTTCGTGGCGGGCGCTGTCAGCCGGTTTCCGCGGGTGGAGGAAAATGGATCATTTTGGTCCCGCGAGGCTTGCGGAGGCACTCGTGCAGGGCCGCCCGAACAAAACTATGCCGGTTTACTACGATGAATTCGACATTCCCGACCATGACTGCATTTTTCTAAATAATGCAAGCGTTCTACCTGCGGTTTTGTAAGCGCGCAATTTGCCGTGGTCGAAGGCGGGCGATTCATCGTAGTAATCCGGCATAGTTTTGAAATGGCATTAAATCGGTGGCAGCCATTTTACTTTGCCGGGGTGGTCGGTTGTTGGGTAATTGCCCTCGCAGGTAGGCGATGGCGATCTGCGTGCGGTTGCGCAGGCCCATTTTGGCTAGGATCGAGCTAATGTGGTTGCGCACGGTGCCTTCGCCCATATAGGCGGTGGCAGCGATCTCCTTGTTATCGAGGCCGCGGGCGATGAGCTCGGCGACTTCGAACTCGCGGTCGGTCAGGCTGGCAAAGGCTGCGGGCCGGCGGGGCGTGCCCGTCTTGTCGCCCATCCCGTCAAAGTCAACATCTTCGATCGCCTTGCCCTCGAGCACACGTTTGCCATCCATGACCTGCGCCAACGCTGGCGGAATGGCGGCGACATCGGTCTTGATCAGGTAACCGCGGGCGCCAGCTTGAGCGCCGATACAATGTACTCGTCATCCGAGAATGTCGTCAGAAACACCACGCGTGCCGCGGGGTCGTGCTCAAGGATTTCGCGCGCCGCCGAAAGCCCGTCGCGCCCCGGCATCTGAATGTCGAGCAGCGCGATATCGGGCGCGTGCTCGGCGTAGAGTGCCACCGCGTCGTTGCCGTCGGCTCCGGTGCCCACCACTTCGATCTGCGGCTGGGCGCCCAGGATAATCTTGAGCGAATCGACTACCAAGCGGTCGTCGTCGACAACTATGAGCCTCATCGGGCGTCATCTCCTTGCTGTTTGGGGACGGTGGCAAACACACGCCAGCCGCCGGCGCGGCACGCGGGCCGGCGGTGAAAGTGCCGCCAAGCGCCTCGACGCGCTCGCGCATGGAGACGAGCCCCATGCCTTCTGCGACGTTGCTGCTGCTCGCCGGGGTCGCGTCTGCGCCATCATCGGTAACGATGAGCTGGTAAAACGACGGATGCTCCATGCACCGCACGGTAATGGTTTTGGCATGGGCGTGGCGCATGGTGTTGGAGAGCGCCTCGCGCAGGACCGCCGCAAAGCAGTTCGCGACGTTTGCGGGCGCATGTTCGGTCATAACTTCAAGCTCAATCCGCGGACCGCCGTCCGAGCGCGCGCCTTCAACGATGCGTTCGAGCTGCACGGAAAGGTCGACGGCGTTGTCGTTGAGCGCGTGGACGCTGGCGCGCACGAGCTGGAGCGCTCGTCAACGGTGTATTTGACGTCGGCGAAATCGGCGGCAACGCCGGGCTCGTTGGCATGGACCACGCGCAGGGCTTCGGTTTGAAGCGAAGCGCGCGTGAGCTGGTGGCCCACGTTATCGTGGATCTCGCGCGCGATGCGGGCGCGTTCGGCGAGCGTCGCGAGCTCGACTTCGTAGTCCTGGCGGTCGGCGAGGTCGCGGTTGCGTGCCTCGAGTGCCAGGGCGCGTTCTTGCAGCTTGTCGCGGGTGCGACGCATGCGTTCCTGTTCGCGCTCCAGCTGCGCGGTGCGCAGCGACAGCAACGTGGCGGCGACCGAAAGGATGGCGGTTGGCAACAGCGTTCGGGTGGTGAGCGCGCCGCAGCGAAGGTCCGTGGCAAGTGCGCAGGCAAACACGGAGCCAATTGCCAGCGCGGGCCAGATGCGTTCACGGCGCACGCGTCGCGCGATGTCATAGAGGGCGAGAGGTGCGAACGGCACAAACGGCGGCACGAAGACAGTCGCGATGACGTAGGCGTAGCTGCCGGCCTCGCTGGCGCGACGGGCGCGTTCTCCCTGCGCGACCTCGGCCAGCGCGGCGATGACAACGCCAAGGCAAAACGCCGCGACCAGGCGAGCATCTACAGCAAGGCCCGTGGCGGCTGCGATGCAGCACGCCAGCACGATCGATTTGTCGAATAGCCTGTTCATACGGGTATTGTACGCGATGCCGCGCACGGGGGAGGCGCCACTCAAAGCAACCGTGACATTCCTCCCACGCGGCGGGGCGGTCGCGTCAGCAGGCTACGCGACCGCCCCGCACTCGTGACAAAGCTCACTGGTGCGCGCCGTCAGCTCCTGCGATGATGCAATCGTACCGGGCCACAAGCAACAGAAGGGCCGCCTCATGACAGACATCGTCCACGTCGAAAACCTCGTTAAGCGCTACGACGACCTTATTGCGCTCGACCACTTTAACCTGAGTATCGCCCCCGGCGAGATCTTTGGCCTGCTGGGCCCCAACGGCTCGGGCAAGACCACGTCCATCAACTGCATCCTGCAGCTGCTCGCCTACGACAAAGGTACCATCGAGCTGTTCGGCGAGCCCATGACGCCCACGCGTTACGACCTCAAGCGCCGCATCGGCGTGGTACCGCAGCAGGTGGCGGTGTTTGACGAGCTCACGGTGCGCGAGAACATCGACTATTTCTGCAGCCTCTACGTTAACGACCGCAAGCGCCGCCGCGCGCTGGTGGACGAGGCGATCGACTTTGTCGGCCTGGGCGACTTTACCAAGTTCCGCCCCGGCAAGCTCTCGGGCGGCCTGGCGCGTCGTCTCAACATTGCCTGCGGCATCGCGCACAAGCCCGAGCTCATCTTTTTTGACGAGCCCACGGTGGCGGTCGACCCGCAGAGCCGCAACGCCATCCTGGAGGGCATCTGCCGCCTGCGCGACGAGGGCGCCACGGTGGTGTATACCAGCCATTACATGGAGGAAGTCGAGCAGATCTGCAGCCGCATCATGATCATGGACGGCGGTCGCGTGCTGGCGCAGGGCACTAACGACGAGCTCAAGCGCATGATTCAGATGGGCGAGCGCGTGACCGTCGAGGTCGGTACCGTCGAGGCCGCCACGGTCGAGCGGCTACGCGCCCTCGAGCACGTGCTTTCGGTTGAGCTGTCCGGCGCGAGCTCGTCTGCACCTGCGAGGCGAGCCCGCACAATCTGGTTGACATCCTCGACACGCTGCGCGCTGCTGACGTGGCGCTCGGCCGCGTGTGGAGCGAACCGCCGACCCTCAACGACGTATTCCTCGAGATTACCGGCCGCGAGCTGCGCGACTAGGGGGCGGCCATGTTCAACACCATCATCACCACGGTCAAGACGCTGCTGCGCCGGCCGAGCACGTGGGTCTGGGGCGCTCTCTTTCCTATCGCGCTTTCCACGATGTTCATGTTTATGTTTGCGAACCTCAGCTCCGACGGCACGGTCGACCCGGTGCCGGTTGCCGTCGTGGCGGACGAGGCCTGGGATGCCTCGACCTTTAAGGATGTGGCAGCTTCGCTTGCCAAGGCAGGCGACGATCAGCTGCTCGATGTGAGCGAGTACGAAGACTTGGCTGCCGCGCGCAAAGCGCTCAAGGCCGGCGAGGTCGCGGGCATCTATACGGTTGATGCCGCGGGCACGCCCAGGCTCACGCTGCTATCGAGTTACGACAGCTCGCGCGCCTCGTCGGTGCTTACCGACCGCAGCATCCTTGAAACGGTGGCAAGCTCGTATACGCAAAATGCCGAGCTCATGTCCCAGATTGCCCAGGATGACCCGGCGGCGCTCGCGACCCGGAGGCGGTTGCGCGCGCTCTGTCGCTCGAGGGCGGAACCCGCCGCGTGAGCCTGACTCGTGCCACGCCCGATGGCACGGTCATCTACTATTACGCGCTTTTTGGCCTGGTCGCGATGATGTCTGCCGAGTTTGCCGCCTTGAGCGTCGTCGATTTGCAGCCTAATCTGTCGGGCCTTGGCGCGCGCCGCTGCGTGGGCGGTCTCTCCAAGACGGCGTCACTGGCCGGCATTTTTGTCGGCTCGTGGCTGGTTTCCTTTGCATCGATGGCGGTTGCGATCGGCTACGTGCGCCTGGTCGTGGGCGTCGACTTTGGCGGGCGCGAGGGGTTGTGCCTGCTGGGCGGGGCTGCATCCGCGCTTGCCGCCACGGGCCTGGGGCTCTTTGTGGGCACGCTTCCCGTTAAGGGCGGCAAGGCGTCCAAGTCCGGTATCCTCACGGGCTTCGCTACCACGTGCGCCCTGTTCGCCGGACTCTACGGCGAGCCGGCGATGGCGCTTGCCGACGATGTCGCCCGCGCCTGCCCGGCCGAGTGCTGGCTCAACCCCGTCAAGCTCATCTGCGACATGTTCAACCGCCTGTATTTCTTTGAGGATCTGGGGCCCTTCGCCGTCCGCGCCGGCGCGCTCGTCCTGATGACCCTGGTGTTTGTCGTCGCCGCTACGCTGATCTTTGGAAGGAGCCGCTATGAGCACCTTTAAGACCGCGCTTCGCATGGCGCTCGCGCACCCGTTATACCTGCTCATCTATACGGTGTTCATCTCGCTCATGGGCGTATTCATCGCGGCCTCGGTGAGCTGGAACTCGTCGCAGCTTACCGAGTACAGCCCTACGACACCAATGTGATCGTGGTCGACCGCGACAATAGCGACCTTTCGCGGGCGCTTACCAAGCACCTAGGCTCACGCTTTGACCTGGTCACGGGCGTTGGTGACGACATGTACGACCTTGCGGATGCGCTCGCCAAGAGTAACAGCGCCAAGGGCAGCGCCGATTGCGTGTTCTTTATCCCGGAGGGTTTGAGGACGATCTTGTTGCAGCCGCGCGTGCGGGGGAAGACCTGCCCAAGCTCGATGTGACGTACGGCTCCGGCACCATGGCGGCAGCGCTTTCGTCTGCCGAGGCCTCGCGGTGGGTCTCGCTCGCGGGTACTGCGGCGGCACTTGAGCCAGCTGCTTCCGACGGCGATGTCGCCAAGGCCGCCGAGCATGCTGCCGCAAAGCGTGCGGAGGTCCAGATCGAGCAGGTCAAGGTTGACTCGACTGCCGCCGCTACACTCGAGTCGTACTTCAACTTTGGCGCGTATGCGATCATCTCGTCGGTCATCGTGTCGGTGGGGCTGGTGTTCTCGGGCATGAACGAGCCCGAGCGCGTGCGCCGCATGGAGGCCGGTCCGCTCTCCGAGCGCCAGCGTTCGCTTGCCGTGTTCGCGGCCGCCGCCGTGCTCACTGTCTGTATCTGGTTTGTGTCGAGCATGATGGGCGTCGTGGGCTTTGCCGGCGCGGTCGCCGAGGTCGGCGTGGGCCGTGTGTGCCTGGCGCTGGCGGCAACGTTTGCCCTGGCGTGCACGCCGCTGGCCGTTGGCTTTGCCCTTTCGAGCCTGGGCGTGCGCGAAGAGCTGCTCAACGGTGTGGGCAACCTGCTTGGCTTGCTCATGACGTTTTTGGGCGGCGCCTGGATGCCGCTTTCGATGATGGGCTCGGCCGTGCAGACGGTGGCGCACTTTGTGCCGACGTTTTGGGTGAACGACGCGATCGGCAAGGCGCTTGCCTCTGATTTGACGTCTACCGTGCTGGGCGACATCGCCTGCGACCTGGGCGTCACGGTGCTCTTTGCCGCTGCCATCGCCGCCGTAGGCCTGGCTCTCGCACACGCCAAATCCCGCGCCTAGCCACCTAGCCATTGGGGACAGTCTTTGCCGATTCGCCGGCAGGGCTGGCAGGGACTGTCCCAATATGTCGGCACTTGGGGACGCTCCTTTCCTGCCGGCACTCATTGGGGACAGACTAAATGAGCGATTTCACTCATTTAAGTCTGTCCCCAATGAGTAGGTTGGAAAAAAGCCGCGCACGTCGCTTAAAAATAGTTCGCCCGGGTTTACTATTAGCCTAGAAAGTAGCAGGTGGCTAACAACGGGGGATAAGATGGCGGCAAAGCGAGCCTACGTCCAGGTCAGCGGGCTTAAGAAACACTACGGCGACGGCGATGCACGCCTGACGGTGCTCGATGGCATCGATACGTCCATCAATCGCGGCGAGATCTGCGTCATGCTGGGGCCCTCGGGCTCGGGCAAGTCGACCTTTCTCAACCTGATCGGCGGCCTGGAGGATGCCGACGGCGGCTCCATCATGGTGGACGGCTGCGATCTCACGGCGCTCAAGCCCGCCGATCTGGGCGAGTACCGACGCCGCGAGCTGGGCTTTGTCTTCCAGTTCTACAACCTGGTGCCCGACCTTACCATCAAGGAAAACATCGAGGTCACGGCGCACCTGTCCAAAAAACCGCTCGACGTCGACGATCTGCTGCGTTCGCTGGGTCTCTACGAGCACCGCAACAAGTTTCCGCGCCAGGTCTCGGGCGGCCAGCAGCAGCGCTGCGCCATCGGCCGTGCGCTCGTCAAAAATCCGGGCCTGCTGCTGTGCGACGAGCCCACGGGCGCGCTCGACTACAAGACATCCAAGGAAATCCTGCAGCTCATGGAGGACGTCAACCGCACCTACGGCTGCACCATCATCATCGTCACCCACAACGCCGCCATCGCGCGCATGGCCAATCGCGTGCTGCGCCTGCGCGACGGGCGCATCGTCGAGGACGAGCTCAGCGAGTCGCCCGTCGCGGCCGCCGAGCTCGATTGGTAGGCGGCGTCATGACACCTCTCGCAAAACGTCTCCCGCGCGAGCTGCGCCGCAATATCGGCAAGTACCTGGGCATCTTTTTGCTTATGTGCGGGAGCATCGCTCTCACCTCGGGCTTTTTGCTCGCGGCGCATTCCATCGGTTGCCTTATCGACGACATGCGCGATGCGTACACGATTGAGGACGGCCGCGTGACTACCTCCTTCGAGGCCACCGACGAGCAGCTCAAGGCGGCCGAGGATGCAGCCGGCGACGTCGGCGGCGTTACGCTCTACAAGAACTTCTCTATCGACGCCATCATCAAAAAGGCGGCTGGCGACGACGGCACCAAGCGCACCCTGCGTACCTATGCGCACCGCACCAAGGTCGACATCGCGTCCTACTGTGAGGGCAAGGAGCCCAAGACGGACGATGAGGTGGCCATCGACCGTGTCTTCGCCACCAACAACGACCTCGCCGTGGACGATAAGGTCGAGCTTGAGGGCCGCACCTACACCATTTGCGGCATCATGACCCAGCCCGATAGCCAGGCGCTGTTCCTCGACAATTCGGACTTTACGGTGAACACCATCACGTACGGCGTGGCCGAGGTCACCGACGCCGGCTTTGCCGCGCTCGAGGATGCCGGCGGCGCGCCTGCCTACACCTACTCCTTCACCTTCACCGATCGCGATCTCTCCACCGCAGACCGCATCGACGCCGAGCAAGATATGGTTGAGGCGCTGACCGATGCCGATGCGCGTGTGGACGATCTGATCGATGCCGATTCCAATCAGGGCATTGGCTATGCGCGCGACGACGTAGACGGCGACTCCATGATGTGGATGACGCTGCTCGACATCATCATCGTGATCATGGCGTTCGTCTTTGTGGTCCTTACCGACGCCACCATCGAGGAGGAGAGCGCCATCATCGGCACGCTGCTCGCCAGCGGCTATCGTCGACGCGAGATCGTGCTGCACTACCTTGCGCTCCCCGCCATCGTGGGCGTGGTCGCGGCGCTTTTGGGCACTGCGCTCGGCGTTGTGTTCTTTACTGAGCCATGCGCAGCCTCTATTACGGTTCGTACAGCCTGCCGTCCTTCCAGGTGTACTGGAGCTGGGAGATCTTTGTGAAGTGCGCCGTGATTCCCGCCGCCGCGCTCATCCTCATCACGCTGGTGGGCCTGCTTCGCAAGATGGGCAAGACGCCGTTGCAGTTCCTTCGTCACGAGGCGAGTGGCAAATCGGGCACCAAGCGCGGCCTGCAGCTGCCGGAGCGCATGGGTTTTGTTTCCCGCTTTCGCCTGCGTATCTTCCTGCGCAACCTGGGCAACTTCGCCACGCTCTTCGTAGGCATTGCGTTTGCGTCGCTGCTGATGCTCTTTGGTCTGGCGATTCTGCCCACGATGACGCACTACGCGGACAACCTCGAGACGAGCCTGGTCGCCGAGCACCAGTACACGCTCAAGGCTCCGCTGGAGCTCGAGGGCACTGCCGAGGAGCGCGAGCAGTGGTCGGCAATCGAGCGCTTGCAGTCGGTTGACGGCGCGCTGCTTTCCGCCGCCCAGGATGCCGATGACGAGTTTGATGACGCGGCCGATGCGGCGCAGGCGGCGACCGATGCCGCGACCGCATCTCCGTCTGCCGAGAGCCTGACTGCAGCGCAGGATGCGCTTGCCAAGGTCCAGGACAAGAAGGATGCGCTTTATGCGCGCCTCGATGACCTTGCCGATGCCCTCGGCTGCAACCGCGACGAGGCTATCGACCTGATCGACAAGGCCTCTAAGATCGACACCGACAACGACGATATCCACCCGGTCAATACAACCGACAACGGCGCGGGCACAATCGCACAGGCCGAGAAATACGCCGTTTACCAGCTGCAATACGACCGCGGCGATGGTAATGGGCAGGAGACGATTTCCGTCTACGGCATCTCGCCCGATTCGCGCTATTGGAAAGACCTCAACGTCGGCGATGGGCGCGTCGTCTTTGGCGGCGGTCTGCTCGATAAGTTTGGCTGGAGCGAGGGTCAGAAGGTCGCGCTCGGCGACAAGTACGAGGGCGAGCATTATTCCCTTGAGTACGCGGGCAAGGATTGTGCCTGGGGCTCCAAGTCGGACATGAATATCTATATGAGTATTGATGACTTTAACGAGCTGTTCGACAACGACGCCGCCTACTTTAACGGCTATGTGAGCGACGAGAAGCTCGACCTCGATGCTCGTTACTTTGCCGGCGACACCACGCCCGACGACATGCGCGCCGTGGGCGACCAGTTCATCGGCATGATGAGCAAAATGATCGGCATGATGGTCGGGCTCGCGGTGTTTATCTTCCTGCTGTTTATGTACCTGCTGACCAAGGCCGTGATCGACCACAGCGCCCGTTCGATCAGCTATATGAAAGTCTTTGGCTATCGAGATAGCGAGATCTCGCATCTGTACATCCGCTCGATCACGCTGTGCGTGGCGGCGTCGCTCGTGCTGAGCCTGCCAGTCATTATTGGCTCGCTCACGGCCATCTTCCGCTCGATGCTGCTCGCCTACAACGGCAATATCGAGATCTACGTGCCCGCTTGGTCCATGGCTGCATGCGTCGGCATCGGCTTTGCAACCTACCTGGTCGTGGCGCTGCTGCACACGCGTTCCATCAAGCGCGTCAGCCTGGCCGAAGCCCTCAAGGTGCAGGAGTAGTCATCGGGGACAGTCTTTGCCGATTCGCCGGCCGGGCGGCAAGCACTCATTTAAGTCTGTCCCCAATGAGTGGCTGTGCTTGACTTCGACCCTACTTCAATGGGTACCATCCTCTATGTCTGTAACGCCATATAGACCGAGGGGATATAACTATGACCGCAACTGCACCCGCAGCACCCGCTAAGGTGTACTTCACCAACCTGCGCACGCATGCTCGCGAGAGCCAGCTTGACAAGCTTAAGCGCCTCATCCGTCGCGCCGGCATTGAGCAGATCGACTTTGAGAACAAGTTCGTCGCCATTAAGATTCACTTTGGCGAGCTGGGCAACCTGAGCTTTTTGCGCCCCAACTACGCCCGCGCCGTCGCAGACGTCGTGAAGGAGCTGGGCGGCAAGCCCTTCCTTACCGACTGCAACACGCTCTATGTGGGTAGCCGCAAAAATGCGCTCGAGCACATCGACACCGCCTACCAGAATGGCTTTACCCCGTATGCCACGGGTTGCCAGATCATCATCGCTGACGGCCTCAAGGGTACCGACGAGGCGCTCGTCCCGGTCGAGGGCGGTGAGTACGTGCGCGAGGCAAAGATCGGTCAGGCGCTCATGGATGCCGATATCGTGATCAGCCTCACGCACTTTAAGGGCCATGAGCAGGCCGGTTTTGGCGGCGCCATGAAGAACCTGGGCATGGGCGGCGGCAGCCGTGCCGGCAAGATGGAGCAGCACGCCGCTGGCAAGCCGAGCGTCGCGACCGAGCACTGTATTGGCTGCCGTGCCTGCGAAAAGATCTGCGCGCACAACGCCATCTCGTTCGACGGCACCCGCGAGCGCGAGCTGGCGAGTGGCAAGACCGTCGAGGTGCACGTGGCCGCCATCGACCACGACCGCTGCCTGGGCTGCGGCCGCTGCATCGGCGTGTGCAACCAGGACGCCATCAATCCCGACTATGATGCCGCGGCCGACGTGCTCAACTGCAAGATTGCCGAGTACACCAAGCTATCGTCGACGGCCGCCCGAGCTTCCACATCTCGCTCGCCATGGACATTAGCCCCAACTGTGACTGCCATGCCGAGAACGACACGCCCATCGTCAACGACATCGGCATGTTCGCGAGCTTCGACCCGGTCGCCATCGACCAGGCCTGTGCCGACGCCGTTCTGGCATCCGAGCCGCTGCCCAACACCGTGCTTACCGACAGCGCGGCCAAAATGGAGCACAATCACGAGCCTTTGAAGGGCGAGCAGGCTAAGGACCCCTTCTGCATCACGCACCCCGACACCGACTGGCGCTCCTGCATCGCGCATGCCGAGAAGATCAGCCTGGGCACGAGCAAGTATGAGCTCATCGAGGTCAAGTAGCACCTAGCTATTGAACAAAACAAGCGCCTCTGTGGCGTAAGTCGAGCAAAAGCCGCCCGTGAGCACAGCGCCCACGGGCGGTTTTCCGGAAGTATGCGGCAAATTTCGAGGCCGCCGAGCACACGACGTTTTTTGGCAACAAAACCCCTGATAAATTGTTGATAAAACTGCGGTCTGGTCGGCAGTTCCAGATTTTGCCGCATACTTCCGAAAATAGGGGGTCAGATAAAGCCCCGGACGTTGCTTTTTGCCTAAAAATTCTTTCCGAGGAAGTCGTCGACCGTATTCCAGTAGAGCTCGGGGTCAACTTGCGCACTCTTGGCGTGGGTGGCGCCATGGATGGTGAGCTTTTGCTTGACCTTGCTGGCGCACGCGTCGTAGTTTTGGTCGAGCATGCTGTACGGCACAAAGGTGTCCTGGTCGCCGTGGATAAACAACATGGGAACCGTCGCGTGTTTGAGTTGCTCCACACTGCTTGCCTCATGAAAGTCATAGCCTGCGCGAACGTTGCACACCAAGTTCGCCACATCGAGCAAAGGGAAGCTGGGCAGGCCGAACACGTCCTTGAGCTGCAGGGAAAACTCGTCCCAAACGCTTGTGTAACCGCAATCCTCGATGATGCATTTCACATTTGCGGGCAGAGATTCCCCCGCGACATTCATGGCCGTCGCCGCGCCCATCGACTCGCCAAAGACCAGGATGCGCGCTTCGGGATCGGCCTGAACGATTCGCCCGATCCACGCGAGGACATCGAGCCGCTCGGGCCAGCCCATGCCGATGTAGTCACCGCCGGAACGCTCGTGGGCGCGGGCGGCGGGTGCGAGTACGTTCATGCCGCGGTCGTGGAAGCGCTTGACGTATCGGGCCATGCCGATGGGCTCGTCGGTGTATCCGTGCAGGCAGACGGCGTAGTCGTGCGTGCTCTCTGACGCCGCGAAATACCAGGCGGCAAGCTCGGTTCCGTCATCTGCGGTGAGGCTGCTACTCTCGCGGTTTTCTTTAAACCATGCCCGCGCCTCGACTGCCTCGGCATCCATCTGCTCGCCCTTTTTGCCGTCCTTGCCGTCCTGCATCATCTTCATGGTGTAGGGCGCTTGGGGATTCAGGGCAAAGTCGAACAAGAAGTTGCCGGCAAACCCCAGCAGCGCGACAACGAGCACCAGCGCAACAACACCGGCTACCTTAAGCTTTCGATGGGAACGTGCGTTTTGAGACATAAGAAGCTTTCCTATAAGATGTTAATACATCAACATTTAATGCAAGCGCATTATGGACGTTCACCGTTGATGCGTCAACAGGCAAAGAATGGGTAAACAAAGGGTCACGTATGGTGCAAATTTCGCACGCGCCCAGACGCTTTGATATAGTGTTGAGAACTCTTTTATGTTGGAGGATGTAACCGGCATGTCCGATTCGAGCGACAGTTCTAAGCCGCGACCCAAGACCGCGGCCGTTCCACACTACACGGTGGGTGAGGAGATCATGAACTCCGTCACCCATGGTGTCGGCTGTCTGCTGGGTATCGCGGGCCTGGTGCTCCTGATTGTATTCGCTGCCCTGCGCGGCGGAGGCCCGGCCCACATGGCTGCGGCAATTGTCTATGGCGTCAGCATTATCCTCGAATACCTAGCCTCCACGCTCTACCACGCGATTCAGCCCGCGCGCGCCAAGCGCGTGTTTCGCATCATCGACCACAGCTGCATCTACTTGCTTATTGCCGGCAGCTATACGCCGTTTTGCCTCATCACGCTCGCAAACGACGGCGGCCCTGCGCTGTTCTTTGCCGTATGGGCCATCGCCATTATCGGCATCGCCCTCGAGTGCTTTATGCGCGAGCGTCAACCGCACTGGGTAAGTGGCCTGGTCTACCTGCTGATGGGCTGGCTCGTTGTCTTTAAGCTGCCCGACCTTGTGGCACTGCTCAACCCCGTGGCACTTGCCCTGCTCGCTGTCGGCGGCGTGTGCTACACCGTGGGCGTGCCGTTCTACATCGCCAAAAACGTGCGTTACCTGCACAGTGTGTTTCACTTGTGGGTGCTCGCCGGCAGTATCTTCCAGTTCATGGCGGTGATCCTCTTCGTAATCTAGCGATCGCTCCTGTGCCCGCGGCCCATCCAAGCGGCCGCCGGGCGCAACTGCCCTATCCGTCACCTACGCTTACTACCCAACGTCCCGAATCTTGGAGGTTCGAGAAACTCCCGATGGACATAACCATCTCCCTTATTACCACGCTCGTTTTAACGCTTATCAACGGCTACTTCTCCATGTCCGAGATGGCTCTCACCACGCTAAGCGCGCCGTGTTGGAACACGATGCCGAGGAGGGCGATAAGCGCGCCGAGCGCGCCATTAAGCTGGCCGCCGATTCCGACCAGCTGCTCGCCACCATCCAGGTCGCCATCACGCTCGTGGGCTTCGCCTCGTCCGCCGTCGCCTCGACGAGCCTGTCCGACCCACTTGCCACGTGGCTCATGAGCTTTGGCATCGCGCCGCTCTCCGCCATCGCGCGCGGCCTGGCGCCGGTCATCATCACCGTCGCGGTCGCCTTCGTGTCCATCGTGATCGGCGAGCTCGTCCCCAAGCGCATCGGCCTGGCCAATGCCGAGGGCGTGTCCAAGCAGGTCGTGGGCCCGCTTTCCGTGTTCCAGAAGATTGCTCGCCCGCTCGTGTGGCTGACTGGCGCTTGCTCCGATGGCCTGGCCCGTATCCTGCGCATCAAGAGTGCCGACGACCGCCAGAACGTCTCGGAAGAAGAGATCAAGTACATGGTCTCGGAGCAGGACGACCTGCTCGACGAGGAAAAGCGCATGATTCACGAGATCTTCGACCTGGGCGACACCGTTGCCCGCGAGGTCATGGTGCCGCGCGTGGACACCACCATGTGCGAGGACGACGAGACGGTCGCCGACGTGCTGTCTACCATGCGCCAGACCGGCTTTAGCCGCATCCCCGTCTATCACGAGGATCCCGACAACGTCGCCGGCATCGCGCACATCAAGGACCTGATCCAGCCCGCGCTCGACGGCAAGGCGACCAGCCCATCGCCAGCTTTTTGCGCGACGCCACCTTTGTGCCCGATACCAAGGACATCCTGCCGCTGCTGTCCGAGATGCAGACCTCGCACGACCAGATCGTGGTCGTCGTGGACGAGTACGGCGGCACGGCCGGTATCATCACCATCGAAGATATCGTCGAGGAGATCGTCGGCGAGATCGAGGACGAGTTCGACCCCGACAACAAGTACCTCACGCGCCTTTCGCGCCGCGAGTGGCTTGTTGATGGGCGTTTTTCGTGCGATGACGCGATTGAGCTTGGTTGGCCGCTTGAGGAAAGCGATGATTATGAGACCATCGCCGGCTGGATTTTGGAGCTTTGTGACTCGGTGCCCGACATCGGAGAGGTGTTTGAGGTCGCGGGGTACAAGTTTAAAGTGCAGTCGATGCGTGGCCAGCGCATCTCGCTCATTCGCGTGATCGCTCCGGCCGAAACCGATAAGAAGGATTCCGAGTCTTCGGTAGACGAGCCGACGACGTCGGGTGCGGGTTCCGCGAATCCGCACGACGGCGACGAGTAGGGCAAGGAAGAGTAGGGGAGAGTTATGGCAGGCCTGTTCAACATCCTTAAGGTCACCGTCAGCGAGGACAAGATCTGCGCGCATGTGCTGGTGAACCCCGGCATGCCGCTCATGACCTCGGAGGACATCGAGGCCACGGCGCGCGTGTACTACCTGGTACCGGCGATTGCCAAGCACCTGTGCCTGGGCGATTCCGGCCGCGAGTTCCAGGACTGCATGGGTCAGACCGAGCTCTGCCACCTGCTGGAGCACGTGACGGTCGAGCTCATGAACGAGACCGGTCTTGCCGGTAGCATCTCGTGCGGCCGCACGCGCGTAAGCGAGCATGACGAGCGTGTCTTTGAGGTCGAGCTTTCGTGTCCCGACGACGCACTGGCCATCGGCGCGCTGTCGTCGGCCACCTTTATGATGGACTGGGCGTACCTGCACGCCGACCAGCCTGCCCCCGACGTGGAAGGCACGGTCGCGGGCCTGCGCAACCTGGTGCTGGGCATGCGCGCCGAGGCCGAGGGCAAGAATCCTCACGAGGCCGTCGCTGCTGCGAACGGCGAAGATGCTGCCGAGGACGAGGGTGCTGACGAGGGCGATGTGCCGGTCGACGCCGAGCCCGTTGCCGATGCGACCGCCGAGCCCGTTCCCACCGAGCCCCAGGGCGTCCCCAACTTTGACGACGAGCCCCAGGTGGCGATTGATACCGAGGGCGCGGTTGCCGAGAACCACGAGGCCTCCGCTGCCGTCTTTGGCGGTGCGGCGACGGTTCCGGCAGGACCTGCGCATGAGGGCGGCCTGCCGCTCGTGGACGGCGCCGGCGAGGACCCGGGCGCACGGTGGCCATGCCGGCTATGCCTCAGGAGTAGGCCTACGCGTTTATCACCATCACGTACCTGCGTCTTTGCCGTACGCAGATGAGCGGAGCGGCAAGTGATGCGCTGCGGGTATAATGGACAGCATTCAAACGGTGGGCACCGACGTGCCCGCAGGAGAGGAATGATCATGGGTAAGACTTTCAGCTTTGTCTCCGGCGCACTTTTTGGTGCCGCTGCCGGCGCTATTGTCGGCGTTGCTCTGGCCCCGCGCTCGGGCGCCGAGACCCGCGCCATGGCTGCCGATATCGCCAATGACGCCTGGGACAATATGCGCGACACCTACGAGCACAGCGCCGAGGAGGCCCGTGCTGCGGTGAATGACTTTGGCCCGATGGTCGACGCCAAGACCGACGACCTGCGCGCCAAGGTCGACCTGGCCCGCGAGCGCATGGACCAGCTGCGCGAGCAGCTCAACGACGCCATTTCGGGCGGCAACGTGACGCCTGCCGCCGACGTCGTAGTCGAGAACGCCGTCGAGGCTGATACCGAGGCTGCGGAGCCCTCGACCGAGGCATAATGCGCGCTGGGGATTTTGTCGGCGCCAAGATCTATCGCAAGCCTACCGAGGACAAGCGCACCAAAAAGGACGGCACACCGCGCAGCCCTAAAAAGCTCGGAAAGATTCACTTTCCGGTCTTTACCCCGGGCGGTACGCGCGTGGTCGGCTTTATGGTCCGCCAGTCCGATATCGCGGGCATGATCGAGCGTCCCGATCGATTCGTAGCGCTCGACGCCATTGGTGTCTACGAGGGCGCCATTGCGGTCGATGACGTCAAGGACACGTACGATGCCGCCGCCGCCAAGCGCCTCGACATCAACCTGGACGATTGCATCATCTGGGTCGGTATGGACGTGCGCACGGAATCGGGCGACGTCGTGGGCTATTGCTCGGACGTTGAGTTTAAGCCGCGCTCGGGCATCGTGCAGGCATTCTATGTGACCGCTGGTGCTGCTTCGAGTGTTTTGGTTGGTGACACGCAGGTGCCGCCGACGATGCTACGCGGCTACGAGAACGGCGCGATGATTGTCTCGGACGAGGTCAAGGCGCTCGGGTATTCGGGCGGCGCGGCCGCCAAGGCCGCCGAGGCCAGCGTCGTGGTGGGCGACAAGGTCAAAAAGGGCGCCAAGGTGCTCGACGACAAGGGATCGGTTGCCGTGGACAAGGGCAGTCGCGCACTGGGCAAGCAGCTCGGCAAGACGCGCGGCATGTTCAAGGCCTTTAAGGACGAATACCAAAAGGCGAGCGGAGGCTCGTCAAAAGCTACAAAATAGCGACGTACCAAATGATGGGAGGCAAGCCGGAGACCTGTTGCTCCGGCTTGCTGTGTTTATGGGGGAGGCACATGCGCCAAAACGGATCCAACTTAAACGGGCGTTCGGGTGCGCGTCCGACGGCGCGCCGCGATCTGGGGCAGCTGCCCAGCGGTCAGCGCCGTCGCCGCCGTAAGCCCGGCGCGATGTACCTCAACCATAGCCGCGGGTTTAGCGACCGCAGCGCGCGCATCGGCAACGGGCGCTCGCCGCGCCGACCGTCCCGTCTGCCCTATGCGCTCATTGCCGTGGGCTGTGCGCTCGTGCTGTTTATCGCTGCCGTCGTGGGCTACGTCAACCGCAGTGTGGACGTGGAGCTCAACGGCCAGAAGACCGCGGTGCGTGTGGGCTCTACGCTGCAGAATCTCATCGACGACCAGGAGTTGACTGACACCTACGACGCAGGCGACCTACTGGCCGTCGATGACAGCGTGCTCAAGCGCCATGGGGGCGAAAAGCTGTCGGTTAAGGTGGACGGCAAGCGCATAAAACAGGGTAAGTGGAAAAGCCGCGAACTTGAGGGCGGCGAGAAGGTGACGGTCAAGGATGGCCGTAACACCTACGAGAAGCACGAGGTTCAGGCTACGGTTATCGAGCCCAAGCTCAAGGTCGAGGGCACGGGCGCTATCGAGTATGTGCAGGCGTGGGGTGTCCAGGGCCGCTCGGAGGTGTGGGTCGGCGAGCAATCGGGTAAGACGCAGGACCGCGGCGAGGTTGTGCCCGCCACCGATTGCGTCGTTGCGTGCGCCAGCGTGGCGCCCAAGGGCAACGAAAAGTACGTGGCGCTGACGTTTGACGAGGGCCCGAGCGGAGCGACCAAGCAGATTTTGCAGGTACTCAAGGAAAAGGGCGTCACCGCGACGTTCTTCCTTTCGGGCGATGCGGTCGAGGCCTCGTCCGCCACGGCCAAGGCGATTGTCGATGCCGGGTGCGAAATCGGATCCAACAGCTACAGCGACGATTCGCTCAAGGGTCAGGACCGTGAGGCGGTACGCGAGCAGATCAAGAAAGGCACCGATGCGATTAAGTCGGCGACCGGCGTGAAGACGATGCTGCTGCGTGCTCCCTACGCTGCCTTTGACGAGCAAAACTGGATTGATGCGATGGACCTGGTCTCCGCCGTGGTCTCGTGGAATATTGACTCGGGCGACTGGCTGCTCAACGGTGCCGACGAGCAGGTCTCAACGGTGCTCGATTCGGTGACGCCGGGCAATATCGTGCTGTTCACCGATAGAGACGAATGCGCCGAGCAGACGCTCGAGGCGCTGCCGCAGATTATCGACGGCCTCATTGCCGACGGCTACAAGATCGTGACGCTCAGCGACCTGGTTAAGACGGACACGTCGCTGAGCAAAAAGCTCACCTCGCTGACGAAGGTCACCATGCCCAAGGACGCCGTGTTCCCCCAACTTGCCGAGGACGATGACACCACAGAGTAGTCATTGGGTAGTCGTTTAAGAACGTCCCCAATGGCTATGTCACGGATGCGTCAGCGTTTGGTATGCCTGCAATGTGCAGCGCATAAATTCGATGCCGCAGGGCGATGCT
Source organism: Coriobacteriaceae bacterium AM49-12 (assembly GCA_027669365.1). GTDB lineage: Bacteria > Actinomycetota > Coriobacteriia > Coriobacteriales > Coriobacteriaceae > Collinsella. The sequence continues at coordinate 19,793 of JAQEDL010000003.1, forward strand.
GATGCTATAGTTACTGCGGTTAATGAGGGTCAAGAGAAAGGTTACAGGTGAAATCCAAACCTCGACCATACAGTCGATGACCCCATGCAGGTGCTTTTTGCGCATGCACGGGGTGTAAGCGTCGAGCGGCGTGCCGCCCGCGCATGCGTATACATATCCAGAAGCCCCCGGACGCCGCGCGCGCGGCCGCGTCCGGGGGAATAATGATGGGGAGCACCATTGAATTATCTGAGTGAGATGCTCAAATTGCCGGTCTTGGACGTCGACGGCGAAAAGCTCGGCGTGGTCAACGATTTTGGTATTGCTACCGGCGAAGTTTTTCCGCACGTGACGTCGCTCGCGTTCCGCGGTCCCGGCAAGACGCCGTTTATGATCAGCTGGCGCAAATGGGTCGACCGTATCGACGAGACGGGTGTACACCTTAAGACGTCGGCCACCGAAATCCGTTTTTCGTACCTGCAGCCGACCGAACTCCTGCTTGCCCGCGACGTGCTCAACAAGCAGATTGTCGACACGCAGGGCATGAAGGTCGTGCGCGTCAACGACATCAAGTTTTCCATGTCGGGCGAAAACCAGCTGCGCCTGCTGGGCGCCGAGGTCGGTGCTCGCGGTCTGCTACGCGCCATCAGCCCCGCGCTCGAGCATATCGTCGAAGGCTTTATGAAGCACCTGGCAAGCCGCTCAGTGAGGACATCATCGCTTGGTCCTACATGGACCTGCTCGACCGCTCGACCAAGAACATTCAACTCTCGGTGTCGCACAAGACGCTCGGCGAGCTGCACCCTGCCGACATCGCCGACATTATCGAGCAGCTCGACCCGCGTCTGCGTGCGCAGGTGTTTGCGCAGCTCGATACCGCCCAGGCAGCCGAAGCTATCTCGAGTTCGATGACGACGAGCTTATGACCGAGATGCTCGAGGGCCTGTCCGACACGGACGCATCGTCGATGCTGGCCATGATGGACCCGGACGACGCTGCCGACCTGATCGACGAGCTTGATTACGAGAAGGCCGAGAAGCTCCTGCGCCTGATGGGCGTCAAGGAGGAGAAGGCGATTCGTAACCTGCTGGGGTATGAGGACAACACCGCCGGCCGCATCATGACCTCGGAGTTTGTCTCCCTGCCTGCCACGGCAACGGTCGGTGACGCCATCGAGGCGATTCGCGAGCTCGACGAGGACTTCGAGAGCGTCTACTACGTCTATACCGAGGATCCGAGCGGCATGCTGACCGGTGTGCTTTCGCTGCGAACGCTGATCGTAGCCGACCGCGACGCCACGCTGGGTCAGCTGGCCTATCGCGACCTGGTCTATGTGTCGCCCGACGAGGACCAGGAAGACGTAACGGACGAGATGACCAAGTACGACCTGGTTGCCATCCCTGTCTGCGACGAGAACCGTCATATCCTGGGTATCGTAACCTTCGACGACGCCATGGACGTTATTGCCGAGGAGCATCAGGAGGACCTGCAGATCGCCGGTGTCGGCTCGGGCGATAGCGCGTCGGACGACTCGACGAACGTGCTCAGCTGGTTCGTGCATCGCCAGTACTGGGTTGTTGTATGGGGCATCGCGTCGTGCATCATGGCGACCGTGCTGGGAACGGCGCTCGGCTCCGCGCATCTGGTGGTGTTCCCCATGTGCGCCATGCCGCTCGTGCTGCTGGCGGCCTCGCGCATGGTGTCGTTCGTCAAGAACTACTTCCTGGAGTATGACGGTCACGACGATGAGCCCAAGCCGTATCTGGGGTTCTTCTTCCAGAGCACGGGCATGGGCCTGATTCTGTCACTCGTGACCTACCTGTGCGCCCAGCTGGTGCGCACCGCTGCGTTCCCCGATGCGTCCATGTTTGAGGAGCAACTCTTTACCGGGTGCTTTAACATCGCGGCCATCGTCTGTCTGATTGGCAACATGAGCGCCGTGATTTACCTGATGGTGCTGTTCTGGCGTGACGAGCATGACCTCAACACGTCGGGCACCGCCATGAACGTTATTGCCGTCATGATCTCGTGCGTAGCGTACTGCGTCGCTGCGGTGCTGCTCACCATGTCGGTCATGGGTTAGGTGGTCGCGTGCAAGATACCAAGCAAAAGTCGGGCACCAAGCAAAAGTTGACCATCGCGGCCATCTTTGGCGCTATGGGTCCCGGTCTGCTGGCGGCGCTTTCGGGCAATGACGCCGGCGGCATTGCAACGTATTCCAGCGCGGGCGCCAGCTATGGCTATAAGATGCTCTGGATGCTTCCCGTCATGACTGTGCTGCTCATCGTGACGCAGGAGACCGCGGCGCGCTGCGGCTGCGTCACGGGTAAGGGCCTGGCATCGCTCATTCGCGAGCGCTTTGGCGTGCGCAAGAGTGTACTTGCTATGGCGGCGCTGTTGATCGCCAACACGGCTGTGACCATTTCGGAGTTTGCGGGCATCGCCAGCGGCCTTGCTCTCTTTGGCGTGCCGGCGAGCATCTCGGTGCCGTTGGTGGCGCTGCTGGTGTGGATGCTTACCATGTCGGGTAGTTTCCAGCGCATCGAGAAGATTCTGCTGCTGGTGAGCTGCGTGTTCGTGACCTATATCGTCGCCGCGTTTATGGCTGGCCCCAACTGGGGTGAGGTCGCGGTCGACCTGGTCGTGCCCAACATTCAAAATGACCCCAGCTACGTGTCGCTCGTGGTCGCAACGATCGGTACCACTATCGCGCCGTGGATGATTTTCTTGGCGCAGAACAACGTGGTCGATAAGAACGCGGGCGAGGACGATATCGTGCTGCAGCGTATTGATACCGTGAGCGGCTCGATCGCTGCCGATATCATTGCCGGCTTTATTATCATCACGACCGGCACGGTATTGTTCCCGGCGGGTATTCAGATTAGCGATGCTGCCGATGCTGCCCGCGCGCTGGAGCCTATTGCGGGTCAGTGGTCCACGGTACTGTTTGCCTCGGGCCTGGTCGCGGCGAGCTTCTTGGCTGCCTGCGTGCTGCCGGGCGTTACGTCGAGCGCTATCTGCGAAGCATTTGGCTGGGAGCGCGGTGCCGACCGCAGCTGGGACGAGGCCCCGGTCTATCGCGGCATCATTACGGCCATCATCGGTATCTCTGCCGTGCTGGTGCTTATGCCCGGCGTCGATCTGTTCCAGATTATGATGACCTCGCAGGTCATCAATGGCGTGCTACTGCCCGTGGTTCTGGTGTTCCAAGTGGTTATCGCCGCCGACCGTCACATTATGGGCGCCAACCGCAACGGCCGCGTGTGGAACGTGCTCACGTGGGCGACTATCGCCGTGATTACGGTGCTGACGGTCGTCATGTTTGTGCTGCAAGCGATGGGCTACAGCGCTTAGCGCCTCTTTTGGACTCCAAACAGGCCGCCGCCATGGGCTGCGGCCTGTTTTTTGCCCGCGACCTCTTGGGGCCGACTCTAAAAGAGTGATTTTGGGTTGTTTGCTGCGGGTTACTTGTCGGTGCCCAGCTTGTGCGGCTTGAGAGCGAGCGCATTGACGAGTGCGTCGGTGGCAGACTTGACGGCCGCCGGCTGCGGATCGTTGACGTGATCCTCGGGATGCACGGGCAGGTCCTTCTTGACTGCATCGTGGATCAAGTTGAGGTACTCAGTCACGCCAGTGGTCGACAGGTGCGTGCCATCGCCATCGAACAGGTCGTTGCGATTGGCACTGTATCCGTACCAGTCGATAACGCGCACGTTCTTGTAGCGCGTAGCGGCGTTGGCGATGGCCTGGTTGGTAGAGCCAACCCACGGCTGCGGGCTGCGCGTGTTCACAAACACCACAATACGCTTATCTCCTGCATCGGTCATGATGGCGTCGATCTGGTCGTCGGTTACCAAGCCGTTGGTGCCCAGTGCAAAGACCACGATCTTGCCGGCAAGGTTCTGTTGGAGATAGCCCTCAAATGTCGCGCGGCCCGCATCAAACTGGCGGCCCTTTTCGGCATCGATATGGCTGTGCGGGAACACGCCGTCAAAGGAATCAACGGCGCGCAGCGACACGGAGTCACCGATCATCAACAGGTCGTAGGAGCCATCGGGGAAGCCGTCGTTGTCCTTGTCGGTGTCGTCGGCTGCCTGTTGGTCCGTTGGCGCGGTGTTCTTGGCTTCCTTGTTGAGGACTTCGGCGCCCTCACCGCTCAGTGCAGACGTCTCGGGCACAAAGACCAGGCCGCCCAGTGCAACGACCAACACGACAGCGCAGGCTGCGCAGACAGGGACGTGCGCGCGTACCCAGTTGGCGGGCGTGGTGGCGCCGTCGCGAAACTCGGATACGGTGCGCCCAAAGGCGCCCTTTCTAAACGGCGTCTCGATAAAGCGATATGAACATTCGGCTACGGCGACCACCAACAACACCTGCAAAATGTACTGCCACCACGGCGTATCGTTGATGTTGGCGACCGGGTTCATGAGCAACAGTAGCGGATAGTGCCACAGGTAGATGCTGTACGAGCGCTTGCCAACCCACACGAGCGGCTCGGCGGACAGTGCGCGGGCAACCATTCCCTGGGGCTGCACACAGGCCGCGATGACCATGAGTGTGAGGATGGAGCATAGCAGCGTGCCGCCGCGATACTGGAACGCGGTGTAGCCGTTGGTGAGCGCGACCATGGCGGCAAGGCCAACCAGACCCACGACGCCCAGCACATCGATGGATGCAGGTGAGGACCAAAAGCGCACGAGGCGCTCGGCTGTGCCGGGACGGTCTCGGCTGCGTTGTCGGCCTTCTCGCCAGGCTTGCCCTCGGCGTTCTTGCCGTGCTTGGCGGCGCCAGCCAGGCGATTGAGCCCCAAACGATGAGCGAGACGCACCGGCGCCAGGTCGCGATCGGGGATAAAGGCCATCCAGGCGCCCAGCAGCAGCGAGAAGACGCGGGTGTCGGTGCCGTAGTACACGCGGCTGGGGTCGGCGGCGGGGCTATAGAGCACCATCATGACGATGGCGGAGACAGCAGCCAGGCCCAGAACCATGCGGCGCGTGTTGGGTTTGCTCACATGCATGGATACCATGGCAAACAGCAGCGGTGGCCAAACCAGGTAGAATTGTTCCTCGATGGCGAGCGACCAAAAGTGCGTAAGCGGCGAGGGGTCGCCCAGGGCGTTGAAGTACGAGACGTCCTGCATAATCTGCCACCAGTTGTTAAAGAACAGCAGCGACGGCAGAATGTCGGGACGCATCTTGGTGAGCATCACGTGGTTGAAGACGGTGCACAGCGCACAGGTTACAACCACAACGGTCACCACGGCGGGGACCAGGCGACGGATGCGGCGAATCCAGAAGCTCTTAAGGTCGATGCGGCCGGTCTTAGCGACTTCGTTGAGCAGCAAGCGCGTGATCAGATAGCCCGAAAGCACAAAGAAGATCGTGACGCCAAGCAGGCCGCCCTGAGCCCACGTGAGGTTGAGGTGATAGAACACCACCGCGACGACGGCAAGCGTGCGCAGGCCGTCGAGGGCAGGGATGTAGCGGGACTTGGGGCGAGCAGGCGTCTGCTCCGCGGCGGGAGTGTTGGCGCGGCCCGCGTTGTTGGCAGAAGCGCGATGGGGGCTCGCGGTGCGTCGCGGCTCGTTGGCACGGCGTTCACCCTTCACGCGTTCGTGCGGTGCCGGCTCGTTGCCCGTGCGGCGTCGACCGCGCGAGCCCGATTGCGAGAGTTGTTCCATAAAACATCATCCAATGACGAGAATAATCAGCACGCCTTCATTGTAACTGCCTGCTCCTGTGAATGCTTGCTGCTGGCGCAAGCTCAAGCGCGCGTCCACATCAAAGTGAACTAAAGTTATAGGGGGTGCGAGAGTGCACGATCGACGGCCGACGGTGGGTATAAGGCCCGCAGATGAGGAGGTTTCCATGGCAGATCGCGGCATCGTTGCGGTGTTCGGCAGTATGAACATGGACCTTTCGGTGGCGTGCGAGCGCATACCGCGTGCGGGCGAGACCGTCGGCGGCAGCGGGTTTATCACCAACGCCGGTGGCAAGGGCGCTAACCAGGCCGTCGCCGCCGCGCGCATGGGTGCGCACACGTGCATGATCGGCGCGGTCGGTCGCGACGCGTTCGGCGCGTCGCTCGTGACGGGGCTCCAAGACGCCGGCGTGGGCGTTGAGTTTGTGGCGCGTCGCGATGACGTGGAGACCGGTACCGCGACTATCATTCGCTGCGAGGGCGACAACCGCATCATACTGTCACCGGGCGCCAACCATGCGCTTGCGGGCGCGGACGTTGCCTGCGCGCTGAGGCGTCTGGTGGCCCATGAGCTCGACGGCGACGCCAGCGAGATTGCCCCGGCTGCCGGAAGCGTCTTTATCGCCCAGGGCGAATGTGACCTTGCGGCGACGGCCGAGGCGCTTGTTTGCGCTCACGAGCTGGGGTTCTATACGATCTTTAACCCGGCGCCCGCCTGCGACCTGCCGGCAGGAGCGTGGCCTGCGGTCGACCTGGTCTGTCCCAACGAGACCGAGTGCCAGGTGCTGACGGGAATCTTGCCCGCGGACGATGCAGCTGCGTCGCGGCGCTCAATGTCCTGCTCGCTAGGGGTGCCGGAGCTGCGGTCATCACGTTGGGCGGTGCCGGCTCGGTTACGCTCGGCGATGACGGTGAGCTGCTGCGCATGCCGGCGCTTTCGAGCACGGTAGTCGATACCACGGCCGCCGGCGATACGTTTATCGGCGCGTTGGCGGCGGCTCGCCTAGAGGGCTTGCCGCTCTTTGAGTGCATGGCCGCGGGTGCTCGCGCCTCGGCAGTGACGGTGTCGCGCCTGGGCGCTCAGCAATCGATTCCCACGCGCGCCGAAGTTGAACATTGGTTTGGTTAAACGATAAAGACGGAGAAGCGGAGTAAAACAATGGCAACCAAGAAGCTGATCCTTGATCTGGATATGGGTGTGGACGATGCGATGGCGCTTGCCTATGCCATCGCGAGCCCCGAGGTGGAGCTCGTGGGCATCACCACATGCTTTGGCAACGTGCGCGTCGAGCAGTCGGCGCACAACTGCCTGGCGGTGCTCGACCTGTTGGGCCGTCCCGAGGTGCCGGTGTACCTGGGTGCCGACCGTCCTCTGCAAGCGACTGAGCCTATACGCCGCCGGCGTCCACCGCGCTCATTCACGGCAAGAACGGCATCGGCGGCGCGAGCGTGCCCGCGTCGCCCTACGAGCCGGTGGGGGCGACCTCGGCCGACGGCAACGCTGCGGTCGATTATCTGATCGATGCCGCGCGCACCTATGGTCCCGATCTGGTCTACGTAGCGACTGGCCCGCTCTCCAACCTAGCGCTCGCCCTGGAGCGCGATGCGGCGGCGATGATGTCCATCGGCCGCGTGGTCGTGATGGGCGGCGCCCTTACCGTGCCCGGTAACGTGAGCGCGGGCGCCGAGGCCAACATGGCGAGCGACCCCGAGGCAGCCGACGCGGTGCTGCGCTCGGGCCGTAAGCTCACTATGGTGGGCCTGGACGTGACGCATCGCGTGGTGCTCACGCGCCGCGACATTGCCGGCTGGACGGGTTCGGGAACCATGGCCGGCTGCGCATTTGCGAGCATGGTCGAGCACTACATTGGTTCGTACGAGATGAACGCGTCCTACCTGGGCGGCTGCGCGCTGCACGATCCGCTGGCGGTTGCCGTGGCGATTGATCCCACGCTCGTGGGTGCGCTCGGCTGTAACCTGCGTGTTGACTTGCTGGGTGAGTATCGCGGCCGCACCATCTGCGATGAGCGCCGCGTGGCAGATCCCGACAAGAGCACACTCGTGGCGCTGACCGTCGATACCCCGCGCTTCCTGTCCGAGTTCAAGGCCCGTATGGCCCGTGTCCTTGGCTAAGTTGTCTTTTTGGGACGGGGCTTTTTTGACTGGTATGATTGGTGCGACCATTCGAACCAGCTAAAAGAGCCCCGTCCCAATTTGACTATCGAGAGGATCTGCCATGGAGCGCATCGCGAGCTTTTCCGTTGACCATCTGCTGCTTGAGCCCGGCGTGTACGTGAGCCGCATCGACCGCGATCCGGCGACCGGCGCCGCCGTCACCACCTTTGACCTACGCCTGACCACGCCCAACAAAGAGCCGGTCATGAACACGGCCGAGTGCCACACCATCGAGCACCTGGGCGCGACGTTCCTCCGCAATCATGCCGAGTGGTCGAGCCGCATTGTCTACTTTGGGCCCATGGGCTGCCGTACGGGCTTTTACCTGGTTGTCTTTGGTGAGCTGACGAGCGAGGAAATCTTGCCGCTCGTGCGCGAACTGTTCGAGTTTGTCGCCGGCTTTGAGGGCGATGTCCCCGGTGCCGCTCCCGAGGAGTGCGGTAACTACCTGGACCAGAACCTTCCCATGGCAAACTGGCTCGCGCGCCGCTACCTCGACCGCGATCTGGCCGATATCGATGAGAAGCACCTGCACTATCAGCAGGCATAAGAGCTTTATCGCCCAAAACGAGCGCATTGGGCGCCTTCGCTTATGCGGGGGCGCCTTTTTGTTGATTGGTCGGGACGAGCGTTCAAAATCGCTCATGTTTGTTCTAGAATGTTCGTATAGTCACATTTACAAACAGGAGTGAACATGCATATCTACTCTGTCAACGATCCCGAGTTCAAATCCTATGGCAACGTTTGGGATAACGTTCCGTCCGTGCTCACGTCGCCCGTGCTCGAGGCGCTCTCTGCCACGCCCATCCCCGAGGGCAGTAAGTACGTAGCAAGTGCGCCGGAGCTCGAGGGCGTCAAGGATGCCGACAAACTGGGCTTTCTCATGTTTGGCGGCCGCCCCTTCCAGCTCGGCTGGTGCAACGGCCACAACACACGCCTCAACTGCCTGGAGTATCACCGCGCCAGCGAGTTTAACCTGGGCGCCGCGACTTTATCCTGCTCGTGGCGCATCGCTGGGAGATCGAGGACGGCAAGCTCGACACCGCGTGCGTCAAGGCGTTCCGCGTGCCGGCGGGCAAGGTCGTCGAGGTCTTCAACACCACGCTTCACTACACGCCCTGCATGGTCGACGACGGCGGCTTCCAAGTGATGGTTGCGCTGCCGGCGGGTACCAACGGCCCGCGCCCCGAGGCGGCGGCCGACATGCCCGCGGCCGGCGACAGCTACTGCTACTGGAAGGCCGACAAGTGGGTCCTCTGCCACGCCGACAGCCCCAAAGCAGCCGAAGGCGGCTACGTAGGCCTCGTCGGCAAGAACCTCGACATCGCCTGCGACTAGAATCTTCCATCTCGATCTGCAACATCTAGCGGGCTAAATCGTCTCTACCTGTTACAGATTTAGACAAACTGAAGGGGCTGCCCGAAAAATCTCGATCTGTAACACCAGGCCCGGTTTTGGCTGCCTAACTGTTACAGATCGAGACAAACCGGGCCCAATCCGCCGCAAAGGTGCCTGTCCCCTTTGTGGTGGTTGGCGGTTTGGGCGGGCAGGTATCAAAAAGTGTCAGACGGGGGCGGCTGCCGGGCGTCTGTGCGCGAAAAGAAGTGCCGACCTGCGCCGTTGCCGTTGAGTGGCGCGCTGCTTACGGGGATACTGAAGCCACGACAAACAGCGTGTGAAAGGATCGATGCATGGCTTTCCGTAATGACTTCCTGTGGGGCGGCGCGACGGCTGCCAACCAGTGCGAGGGCGCGTACAACGTTGACGGTCGCGGCCTGGCCAACGTGGATGTGGCACCGCACGGCCCGGAGCGTTACGCGGTGGTCTCCGGCCAGCGCAAGATGCTCGACTTCGAGGACGGCTATTACTATCCCGCGCAGACCGGCATCGATTTCTACCATCACTACAAGGAGGACATTGCCCTCTTTGCCGAGATGGGCTTTAAGACCTTCCGCATGAGCCTGGCCTGGACCCGTATCTTCCCCAACGGTGACGAGGCCGAGCCCAACGAGGCCGGCCTGGCCTTTTACGAGGACGTGTTCCGCGAGTGCCAGGCGCACGGCATCGAGCCGCTCGTGACCATCACGCACTTCGACTGCCCCGTCCACCTCATCAAGGAGTACGGCGGCTGGCGCAACCGCAAGCTCATCGACTTCTACAAGAACCTCGCGACCACGATCTTCACCCGCTACAAGGGCCTGGTAAAGTACTGGCTTACCTTCAACGAGATCAATATGATCTTGCACCTGCCGTTTATGGGTGCCGGTCTGGTCTTTGAGGAGGGCGAGAACAAGGAGGCCGTCGAGTACCTGGCCGCCCACAACGAGCTCGTCGCCAGCGCTTGGGCAACCAAGATCGCCCATGAGATCGACCCTGAGGTCAAGATCGGTTGCATGCTTGCCGCAGGTAGCTACTACCCCTACAGCTGCCGTCCGGGCGATGTGCGCCAGGCGCAGATTGACAACCAGAGCAACTATTTCTTCGTCGACGTCCAGAGCCGCGGTTACTACCCGGCCTATGCCGTCAAGAAACTCGAGCGCCTGGGCATCGATGTGGGCATGACCGACGAGGACCGCGAGGTCCTGGCTGCCAACACCGTCGACTTCATCAGCTTTAGTTACTACAGCACCCGTTGCTCTGCCGGTGCCGACAACCCCGATGTCAAGCGCACCCAGGGCAACGCCTTCGCCGGCGCCAAGAACCCTACCTGCAGGAGAGCCAGTGGGGCTGGGCCATCGATCCGCTGGGCTTCCGCATCACCCTTAATGACCTGTACGACCGTTATCAGAAGCCGCTGTTTGTGGTTGAGAACGGTCTGGGTGCCAGGGATGTTGTCGAGGAGGATGGTTCTATCAACGACGACTACCGTATCGACTTCCTGCGTCAGCATATTGCCGCGATGCGCGATGCGGTGACCGAGGACGGCGTTGACCTGCTGGGCTACACCACCTGGGGCCCGATCGACCTGGTCTCGGCCGGTACGGGCGAGATGTCCAAGCGCTACGGCTTTATCTATGTGGACCGCGACGACGCCGGCAACGGCACCCTCAAGCGTTCCAAGAAGAAGAGCTTTGACTGGTACAAGAAGGTTATCGCCACCAACGGCGAAGATTTGGCCTAGGCGTTCTCAACAGCAATAGCATCCTAACCAAGGCGCCCGGCGAGCAGCCTATGCCCGTCGGGTGCCTTGTTAAAAGAAGTAAAAACTTGCAATTGCACTACGGCGCGAGCACATCCAGCGGAACAACTTGGACGCCGCGGTCAGTGACATAGGCTTGTGAACCAAATCCAATGATTACGACTTTCGAAACTGGCGGGTTGTTTCCGGCGGCAACCATACGCTTCTCGACAGCAATAAGGCTGTCAGACGCCTCTTCGATTTGGGCGGAGCTGAGCTTGATTTCGACCGGGATCCACGTTCCACCGGGAGCCGCAATGACTGCATCGACTTCTAGATCGCGAGAATCGTGATAGTGATAGAGGCCCATTCCATTTGCCTGCGCATAAACCCACAAATCATGAAGGGCCAACGATTCAAAAAGCAGCCCAAGCGTCTTGAAATCTAGCAGCAATGTCGCCGGAGTCGCTCCGAGCGCAGCGGCCGCCAGTGACGGATCAGCGAGATGATGCTTCTTCGATTCTCTTAAGTGCACGGGAGATCTCATTGCGGGGTTCCATGCGGGAATATCGCGAACGAAACTAACCCGAGCGAGAAGGGATATATATGATGCCGCCGTTTGTCTCGATACTTCTCCACCAAGATCGGCTACGAGCGTCTTGAGTGTCGCCAAAGTGGATTCATTGCGCGCAAGCGATTCGATGACAGCTTTGACCTTTTCAGGGTCGCGGCGAGAGCCGTCGACACGAGACAAATCTTCTTCGGCGACTATGCCGATGTAACGTTTCGCCATCGCCGACGCAGCCAGCGCATCGCGACCGACCGCCGCGGGCCATCCGCCACGGACAACGTACTCGGCAATCGAGGCGGAATCCAGCGATCCGAAAGCGCCATTGAACTTTTCGCCAGAAATAATGCCCGACAGCTTAACCGCGCCGCTGGATTTCCCAAGCTCGAAAAGCGTCATGGTATCCATGCGCAATTTAGCGAACCTTCCAGCGCCACTGTGCATTGGACGTTCGTCGTCTCGCGGTGTCGCTGACCCCGTAAATATGAACTGACCAGGCTCGCCGCTGCGGTTGTCGCACTCAAACCGTGCCGCGTCCCAAAGTTTCGGAACCTCCTGCCACTCGTCAATCAGCCGCGGCACCTCGCCGGAAACGGCAAGAGCCGGGTCAGTCTCGGCACGCAAGCGATTCTCGAAGTTGCGGGACGGGTCCATGAGAAGGAGCCTGGACGCCGCACGGGTCTCGGCCGTGGTCGTCTTTCCGCACCATTTCGGTCCTTCGATGAGAACGGCGCCGAATATACCCAGCAGCTGGTCAAGCTCATTTTCGATAATTCTAGTGTAGTACTTCTTTGGCATAATTATCACCATTGTTTACCAGTACATTTAACCAAATATACAGTTACTATTTAACCAAATATACAGTTACTATTTAACCAAATATCAATTCTTTGGTTAACCATATTTACGCATTTCAATTAACGAAACAGATTAAACATGTACTGTTTGAGTTGGCACTTGGGAAATCTCTCGCTGGGCAATCCGTTGCTACGGCTGAGGCCTCTTCGTCGAACCGACACCCCCGCGAGCAACTTATGCCCGCCGGGCGCCTTGTTAAAAGAAGTGAAAGAAAGCAAAAGAAGTAAAACTTGCAAAAGAAATTAAAGCGGGGGTGAGGGGCGTTTTTAGCTGTTTTGGGCCGCCGCGGCCAGCGGGGGCGGGTCGCGGCGGCCCAAACATCCTTGACGAGGGTGCCGGTGAAGTTACAGCAGCTCGCCGTGGCGGGCGATGTAGCGGCGCTTTGCCAGCTGGGTGAGCGCGATGTAGGCGGAGACGATGCCGATGAGCAGCGCGAAGAAGCTCGTCGGCAGCGGCATGAGGCCCAGTGCATCGGCGATGGGGCTTGCCGGCAGCCAGGTGACGAGCGCCAGGCCAGTACGGTGAGAACGCACAGTGCCGGCGCGGCGTGGTCGCGCAGGCTCGGCAGGCGTGGGGAGCGCAGCATGTGGATCACGAGCGTCTGCGACCACATGGACTCGACAAACCAGCCACTCTGGAAGACGCCGCAAAGGCCGCCATGCCTGCGACGTCGCCCGCGGCGGCAAGCTCTGCCCAGCTCGCGCCCATGGCGGCAGGGCATACCACAAAGAAGAGCGCGGCGAAGGTCACGATGTCAAACAGCGAGCTCACGGGGCCCAGCTCGAGCATAAAGCCCTTGATGGACGCAGCGTCCCAAGCGCGCGGGCGGCAGTCCAGGCGTTGTCGACGGTGTCCCACGGCAGTGCGATGCACACGATCTCGTAGACCAGCGACAGCAGCACCAGCTGCAGAGCGCTCATGGGCAAAAACGGCAAGAACAGGCTCGCGACGGTTACGGACAGCACGTTGCCAAAGTTGGAGCTCACCGTGGTCTTGAGGTACTTGAGCAGGTTGCCGTAGGTGCGGCGGCCTCGATGATGCCGCGCTCGAGCACGCTCAGGTCCTTCTGGAGCAAGATGATATCGGCGGATTCCTTGGCAATGTCGACGGCGGAATCGACCGAGATACCGCAGTCGCTCGCGCGCATGGCGGCGGCGTCGTTGATGCCGTCGCCCATAAAGCCCACGGTGTGACCGAGCAGCTCGCGCATGACGCGCACCAGGCGCGCCTTCTGCAGCGGCGAGAGCTTGGCGAAGAGGTGGGTTTTCTCGGCGCGCTCGGCAAGCTCGGCGTCGTCGAGCGCATCTATCTCGGAGCCTAGCAAGACATTGCTCGCGTCGATACCGATCTGCTCGCAGACGGTGGCGGCCACGCGGTCGTTGTCGCCGGTCAGGACCTTGACCGCTACGCCCTTGGCCTCGAGGGTGGCGACGGCGCCGGCGGCACTTGCCTTGGGCGGATCGAGGAAGGCCAAAAAGCCCATCAGCACCATGTCGCACTCGTCGGCGATGCCAAACTCACCCACGCAGCGCGGATTGGTCTTTTGCGCCACGGCGATCACGCGCAGGCCCTCGGCATTGAGTTCGGCGACTTGCTTGCGAATCTGGGCGAGCTTATTTTCGCTGAGCGGCTGGGCGACACAGTCAACCTCGACAAAGGAGCAAATCTCGAGCATTTCCTCGGCAGCTCCCTTGGTAACCATCTGGGTTTTGCCCTGGGCGTCGGCGACGACTACGCTCAGGCGACGGCGTGAGAAATCGAAGGGCACCTCGTCGACCTTGGTATAGCGGTCGCGCAGGCTCTGGCCCAGCGTGGAGTCGGGCGCGACAGTCGAGGGCGTCACGTCGGCACGGTCGATGACGGCCAGGTCGATAAGGTTTTTGAGGCCGGTCTGGAAGAAGCTGTTCAAAAACGCATGGCGCAGCACGCGTGCGTCCTCGTTGCCGTCAGTGTTGAGATAGCGCTCGAGCACGATGCGGTCTTCGGTGAGGGTGCCGGTCTTGTCACAGCACAGGACATCCATGGCACCGAGGTTTTGGATCGCCGGCAGCTCCTTGACGATAACCTGGCGGCGGGCGAGGTCCTTGGCGCCCTGCGACAGGCTCGTGGTCACGATGACGGGAAGCATCTGCGGCGTGATGCCCACGGCCACGCTCGTGGCGAACAGCAGCGCGTCGATGACGCTGCCCTTGGTGGCGGCGTTGATGGCAAAGACGGCCGGCGCCATAACGAGCATAAGGCGTACGAGCAGCATGGAGACGCTCGAGACGCCGCGGTCAAACGCGCTCTTCTCGCCGCGCCCGTTGAGCATCTTGGCGATGCCGCCAGGTAGGTGTCCGAGCCGGTGGCAACGACAAGTGCTATAGCGGTGCCGTTTTGCACGGAGGTGCCGGTAAAGACGATGTTTTTGCAGGCAGAGAGCGGCAGCGCGGAGCTGCCGGCACCCTCGGCGACGGTGATGGCAGCGGTCTTTTCGACGGCCTTGCTCTCGCCGGTGAGTGCGGACTCGATCACAAACAGGTCGCGCGCGGTGATGATGCGGGCATCGGCCGGCACCATATCGCCGGCAGAGAGACGGATTACATCGCCGGGGACGAGCTCGTCGAAGGGAATCTCGATACGCTCGCCGTCGCGCAGGGCACAGCAGGTGTTGGAGACCAGGTCCTTGAGGGCCTCGGCCGCATTGCCGCTGCGAGCCTCCTGGATAAACTTCATGCTGCCCGATACCAGCAGCATGATGCCGATGACGATGACCGTGGAGGGATCGCGCTGGGGCTCGGGTACGGCGAGCACGTCGATGTAGAGCGAGACCAGCGCGAGCGCGGCGAGGATGCCGGCGAAGGGATCGATGAACGCGTCGGCGATGCGGCGGGCGAGCGTCTTGGTCGGCGCCTCGATGGTGTTGGGGCCGGCGGCGTCCAGGCGCTCGGCGGCGTGCCCGGCAGTGAGTCCGTCGGCCGTGGCGTCAAGCAGCACGAGGGCGTCCTCGGCGCTATGGGTGGCGGCGAATATGGTGTTCTTGGACAGGCCGGTGTGAGCGGCGGGGCGCGCCGTGCGGCGGCGCTTGGAGATGACTTCGAGTACCGTGGCGGTTTTGAGCATCAGCATAGGGTCCTCCTTGTTAAAGGGAGTTAGCGTACGTGTCGTATGTGCTTTAAAAACCTAGATGTCGCTCACGTCATGCTCTCGAACCACCACAAAGGGGACAGGCACCTTTGTGGTGGTTTTGACGATCGATTCGTGGCGCTTATGCGTGTGCGGAATCCTCGCGGCGTGCCGAGGGCGACATGCAGGTTTTTCGACTATGGCTGCCTTCCATGGCACACCTCCTTAAGGCCGGGCGCGGCGCGCTTCGGGTGTCTCGCACCCGTTTTAATCCGCCCGTATTCTTGATGAGGGGGTTTGCCGTGTCAACCTCATTGTTCGGAAAACCATTGTCCCTGACAAAGCCTTTACAGAATGACGTGGCCTCAAAGCGCGCCCACATCGACGCCTCGCCTGCGCTAAACTGAAGAGCACGTACGCGATTACGAGAGGAGCCCGCATGGAGGCTTACAAGCAAGAGTTCATCAAGTTTATGGTCGAGTCCGACGTTCTTAAGTTCGGCAGCTTTACGCTCAAGAGCGGCCGTCAGTCCCCGTTCTTTATGAACGCCGGCGCTTACGTGACGGGCTACCAGCTCAAGAAGCTGGGCGAGTATTACGCCCAGGCTATCCACGATAACTTTGGCGACGACTTTGATGTCCTGTTTGGGCCGGCCTACAAGGGCATTCCCCTGGCCGTCGTGACCGCCATTGCCTACCACGAGCTGTACGGCAAGGAGGTCAAGTACTGCTGCGACCGCAAGGAGGCCAAGGACCACGGCGCCGACAAGGGCAACCTGCTGGGCTACGAGCCCCAGGACGGCGACCGCGTGGTCATGGTCGAGGACGTCACCACCAGCGGTAAGTCCATCGACGAGACTATCCCAAGGTCAAGGCTGCTGCCGATGTCGAGATCAAGGGCCTCATCGTGTCCCTCAACCGCATGGAGGTCGGCAAGGGTGGCGTGACCACCGCGCAGAAGGAGATCGAGGCCAAGTACGGTTTCCCCGTCGCGAGCATCGTCTCCATGGCCGAGGTCGTCGAGACCCTCTACAACCACGAGATCGACGGCAAAGTCGTCATCGACGACGAGCTCAAGGCCGCTATCGACGCCTATTACGAGCAGTACGGAGCTCGGGAGTAGGTAGTTACGCGGGTTTACCAACCCGCGTAACCAGTTGACGCTGCGCGCCGCCCAGGGCGACAATTTGTCATTCAAAAGGCGAGGCATGACCAGAAGGTCAATGTCTCGTCTTTTTCACGCCAACTTGTTCGCCCTGGACGTCGCTCGCTGTCCGTCCTCTACTTGCGGCGTTGTCTTGCTCCGGATGCGGTGGTCATTGGGGACGTTCTTAAATGACTGCTCGAGATGAGCGTCCAAAAATCCGCGCTCGTTCGATTGACGCATGTCTACGCAGCGTAGGTTGTCGAGCCTGGCCTTCAAATGGATACTGACTGTCGAACCGGTTCACTCCATTTCTTCAATTTGATTGGACAGCCCATGAACCAGACACGGCAAACCAATGCCTCCCATACTTTTTTGGCAGCGCATGCCATCAAGCAGCTGCGCGAAGAGCGCGGCCTCACCCAGCGCGCCCTGGCGGAAAGCCTTGGCGTGACCGATAAAGCCGTCAGCAAGTGGGAATCCGGCCGCGGCCTTCCCGACATTTCCCTCGTTGAGCCTTTGGCCCAGAGACTCGGCATAAGCGTGGCTGAGCTTTTGGCTGGTGACATTCGGGCCAACGCCAACCGTGCAGGCAATATGCTCAAAGGCGTCTTTTACGTTTGCCCTATCTGCGGAAACGTTGTGCACGCGCTCGGAGAAGGCAGCTTTAGCTGCTGTGGCTCCACGATGTTTCCCCAGGAGGCCGAAGAGCCGGACGCGGACCACGCCTTTTCCATCGAGCGCATCGAGGACGATTGGTACGTCACGCTCGATCATCCCATGACCAAGGATCACTACATTAGCTTTGTGGCATATGCGACTATGGACGGCATCTGCTTTAAGAAGCTCTATCCAGAGCAATCGGTGCAGCCGCGCTTCCATATTACCGGGCGCGGCAGAATATTTCTTTACTGCAACCAACACGGACTCTTTACGTCGCTGACGCCTCGCAAATAACGGCTGTCTATCCGCCCTCCTCATGCGTTCCCAGGGGACCCAAAATGAGCGTGGATAATCTCCCGGTTTTGGCTCGGTGACGGCCTCAAAGTGGGAGATTGTCCACGCTCGTTAGTTAAGCGTCCAAAAATCCACGCTCGTCGCTACTTGAGCCCGGGCAGGCGGGTGTAGGGAAACGATTGCTCCAGGAACTCGGAGCAGCGGGCGTAGTCTTTGGCAAAGTAGCTGCTGTAGAGCGAATCGAGCACGTATTGCACGGCGATGTGGCACGCGAACTGTGTGATGCGGTGCGTCATGCTCTCGTGGTCGCTCACCGTGAGGTAGGCGGCAAAGCCGGGGTGAATACGCGCGCAATGAGGCGTGCCGATGACGATGGCCGGGACATGCCGACTGCTGATGATCGGCAAGATGTCCTTGAGGTTGGGGGCAAGGCCGCTGTAGGAGATAACGATTGCCACATGGTCGGGGCCCGAGGCAAGCGCGTGCGCACCTGGGCTTCGGCATTGTCGTGGCACGTCGCACTTTTACCGTCGGAGAGTAGGCGATCGCGGAACATTCCTGCTGGATAGAGGTTGTGCGAGCCCGTGAAAATATCGACCTGTCGGGCGTTCGCGATGAGCTTGGCGGCGTAGTCGAGCTGTGCGGGGTCGAGCAGCTCCTGCGTCTCGGCCAGCGTAGTCTGGTAGAGTCCTTCCATACGCTCCATGACCTGCGCGGGGGTGGACGTAGCATCGAAGGGAAAGTCGATGTCCACGTCGCGACGGTTTCCCGCCTCAGTTGTCAAGCGAATAAGCTCGACCTTGAGATCCTTGAAGCCCTCGAGGCCGAGCTTTTTGCAAAAACGGTGCACGCTCGCAACGGAAACGTTGGTGCGCGCGGCAAATTCCTTAATAGAAAGCCCGCGGATGTCCTCGCCGATGGCAAGGGCCGCAATGCCGAGTTGTTGCTCGGTGGGGGTGAGGCCCTGCGCCTCGGTAATCTTGCGTTTGATATCCATGCGAACTCCCACACTTGCCAAACCTGGCAAAAAGGAACGGGTTTATTTTGGCACGTTTCGGTCGGTATCAGGAAGTGTCAGGGACGGGGCGGCGGCGGTCCGTGGGCGCGAAAAGAAGTGTCGGGTTTGGCGCGCCCGCTTCTGCCCGTTCCGTGCGCAGACGATACTCGGCTTATCGAGGGTTAATCGACAATATGAGAACCACTGGGGAAAAGGTTTTGGGAAGGGCTTGAAAGGGCTTGCGATTCGAGCCCTCGCCTTAGTATTTTGGCCATTTGGCACTATAATCACCATAGGCATGCGCATAACGTTGCGCTGAATCAAGAGGAGAAAACGTATGGGTCTGTTTGACATGTTCAAGAAGAAGGCTGAGCCCGCGGCTGCCGCTGCTCCGGCCTCCATCTCTGCTTCTGCCGGCGCCGACGTGCTGTGCTCGCCCGTCAAGGCAAGGTCATCAAGATGGCCGACGTGCCCGATCCCGTCTTTGGTGGCGAGGTTCTGGGCAAGGGCTGCGCCGTGTGGCCCGAGGACGATCTGGTCTACGCTCCCTGCGACGGCAAGGTGACCGTCACCATGGGTCACGCCGTGGGCCTGCAGTCCGATAGCGGCATCGAGGTTCTGGTGCACGTTGGCGTCGATACCGTCAACATGAACGGCGACGGCTTCGAGGGCTTCGTCAAGGCCGACGATGTCGTTAAGGCTGGCCAGCCCATGCTCAAGATCGACCGCGCCAAGATCGCCGCTGCCGGCTACAAGGACTGCGTCGTCGTGGCTGTGTCCAACACCGCCGAGTTTGCCGACGTTGAGCTCGCCGTCGAGGCCGACTCCGCTGTCGCCGCCGGCGACGCCATCGTCAAGGTCGTCCGCAAGTAGTCTGCGGCAACATAAGGGTGTTTTGGGGTGGTCGGGTTATCCGGCCGCCCTTTTTTATTGCAATGCGGCGGAACGTTTTATTGCGCGTTGGGCGGACCGGTAAACCGTTCGGACGTTAAATCGAGCCGACTGCGCCTTTGCTTTGCCGGGGGTGTTCGTTATCGGCTAGTATGGCCTTATTGTTACGACGTGCGCCGTGTCCGGGAAGCGCGGTGCCGCTTGTTGGGAGGAATGTCATGAAGAAGAAGCTGCTGCTTGCGCCCTGATGGCTGTTCTGGTCGCGTGCGTAGTTGTGCTTTCCGGCTGCGGAGGTCCTTCGGTTGAGGAGCTCATCACCGAGGATCTTACGACGCAGTTTGACGAGGTCAAGAACGGCGGCGACGACTTCCTCGCCGGCCTGGAAGAGGCCTCGGGCGACGAGTTCGAGCAGCTGGGCATCGATCCCAAGGAGTACGCCAAGAGCTATCTCGAGGGTTTTGACTACAAGATCGGCGACGTGACGGTCGACGAGGACAAGGGTACCGCGACTGCCGAGGTCACCATTACCTGCAAGTCCATGAACCAGATCGTTGAGGATTTTGCCACCCAGTACCAGGAGAAGGTTGCCGCGCTCGATTCGATGCCTTCCGATGACGAGCTGTACAAGATGGCCGGTCAGGTTATGGTCGATGTGACCAAGGCTGCTAAGACCAAGGACACCAAGGTCACCTTCAAGTACTCCTGCAATGACGACGGCGAGTGGTCTGCCGACGATTCTGCAACCAACGAGATGATGAATGCCATGATGAGCTAGGGGGTTACGGCGTTTTACCAAACGCCGTAACGGCTCGACGCTGCGCGGGCACCAGAGCGACAACTTGTCATTCAAAGAGGACGGCATGGCCAGAAGGTCTATGCCGTCCTCTTTTCATGCCAATTTGTTCGCTCTGGCGCCCGCTCGCTGCCCGTCCTCTACCTGCGGCGTTGCCATGGTAGTCATTGAGGCGGCACTTGGGGACGTTCCTTTTCTGCCGGCAGTTGGGGACACTCCTTGTATCAACGCCGCATCAAATGCTCGGGAAAATGCGAGCCGGTATTTGGGCGAATAGTGGGTCGCGGTTTCCGGATGGGGTGGGTTGCGGAAAGTGCGACCCGGAATATTGCTCCAAAACGGGATGCCGTTTCCCCGACGGGGCTCAAGTGGAAAGCGCATCCCATTCCGGAGCTCCAAAACGGGATGCGCTTTTCTCGCGGAAGAATTGTCGCAGCTGCGTTAAGCGGTGTCGCTCGCTACTCGCCCAAGATTAGCTCGGCGAGTTCGTCCTGCGTATCTACCACGTAGTCGGCGCCGGCGGCTTCCAGCTCTGCGCGGCCGCGGAAGCCCCAGCTGACGCCCGCACTCTTAAGGCCGGCGTTGTGGCCGGTCAGAACATCGACATTGGAATCGCCCACATAGAGCGTGGTTGCCGGATCGGCGCCCAGCTCTTTCATCACATGCAACGTGACGGGTGCCTCGGGCTTGGGCGGAAATGCGTCCACGCGGCCCTGTACCAACGCAAAGCGATCGCGGCCAAAGTATTTCTCGATAAGCGGGGCTGCCGAAATATGATCCTTGTTGGTGAGCACGGCAAGCTGAACGCCCGCTGCGCGCAGACGGTCGAGCATCTCAATCGTGCCGGCGTAGGGAGCGGTGTGGTCCTCCTTGTGTTCGCCGTAGTAAGCCCTAAACTCGGCAAGCGTCTGCTCAAACATACGGATGTCGCCTGCGTACTCGGCGGGCATAAAGCGCTCGACCAGCTTAAGCATGCCGTTTCCCACTTTGTAGCGGTACTCGTCCACGGCAAACGGGGGCCAGCCGTGCATCTCGCAGGTGTGGTTGCCGGCGGCCGCCAGGTCCTCGAGCGTGTTGAGGATGGTGCCATCCAGATCAAAGATCACATGGGAAAAAGCTGCTGCCATGGGTGCTCCTGCCGCTTGAGTTGTAAAACGCACCCCATGATACTGGGCATGCGTGCCGGGCATGTTTGGAATCTGAATATCTTTAATAGCCCTGAGCCTTTGTCGTTAGCAAATCCTCGGCAGTTGTTCTCCCACGAGCATGTCGAGGATGCGGGTCGAGCCCCAGCCGGTGCGTACGCGCACGGCGGGACGGGCGCCCTCGGCAAGCGGCAGCACGCGGCCGATAATGGTAGCGTGCTCGCCGTAGCGGGCGGCGCGCATGGCGGCCAGTGCCGCATCTGCCTGTTCGGCCGGCACCACAGCGACCATCTTGCCTCGTTTGCCACCTGCAACACATCGTAGCCGAGCATCTCGCAGGCTGCCTGCACGTCGGGGCGCACGGGCACGGCATCCTCGTCGACCTCCATGGCAACGCCGCTGGCCTGGGCAAACTCGTTGAGCGTGGACGCCAGGCCACCGCGCGTGGGGTCGCGGAAGCAGCGTGTGTCGGGTGCTGCGGCAAGCACATCGGCAATCAGGTGGTTGAGCGGCGCGGCATCGCTTTCGATGGTGCTCGAAAACGCCAGGCCCTCGCGTTGGCTCATGATGGCGATGCCGTGGTCGCCGAGTGTACCCGACACCAGGATGATATCGCCGGGCCGGCAGTTGGCGCCGCTGAGCGCCACGCCCGCGGGCACCTCGCCCACGCCGGCGGTATTGATGTAGACGCCGTCGGCCCCGCCGCGCTCGACCACCTTGGTGTCGCCCGTGATTATGGACACGCCCGCCTCGCGCGCCGTCTCGGCCATCGTCTGCACGATTTGACGCAGCTTGTCCATGGGATAGCCCTCTTCGAGGATAAAGCCGCACGATAGGTAGCGCACGTTGGCGCCCGAGGTCGCGACGTCGTTGACGGTTCCGCACACGGCGAGGCGGCCGATGTTGCCACCGGGGAAGAACTGCGGCGAGACTACAAAGCTGTCGGTCGACATGGCGATGCGCCCGCTCGCGGGCAGCGCGGCGATGCCGGCGTCGTTGCCTTCGAGCAGCTCGGGCGACCCAAAGGCATCCAAAAAGACCTCATCGATGATGCGTTTCATCATCTGGCCGCCAGAGCCGTGGCCCAGCAGGACGGTGCTATCGGTAACGCTATGGGACATATCGAAAACTCCAATCGTGGGTGGTGCCGGTGTGCGGGTGTGTCCGGGCTAGTCGCGGTAGCGGTAGTACGCCGCGCAGCTGCCCTCGGAGCTCACCATGCACGGGCCGACGGGGTGCTCGGGCGTGCAGGTGCGGCCAAAGAGCGGGCAGCTGCTCGGCGCAATGGCCCCGCGCAGCACGTCGCCGCAGCGGCACCCACGCGGCTCGACCGTCGTCTCAACGGGCACGTCAAAGCGAGTGCGGGCATCAAAGCGCGAGAACTCGGGGCGGATGGAAAGGCCCGAGTTGGCAATCGGCCCCAGCCCACGCCACGTGGTGTCGCATGGCTCAAACACCTGCTCGACCAGTTGGCGCGCCACGGGGTTGCCGTCTGCGTTGACGCCACGGCGGTAGGCGTTGTCGATTGCGGGCTGCCCCTCAACAACCATCTGGACCAGCATGCAGATGCCCTGCAGAATATCGACCGGCTCAAATCCGGTGACCACACCCGGGGTATTGAACTCATCGACCAAAAAGTCAAAGGGGGCTAAGCCCGTGATGGTGGCGACGTGTCCCGGAAGGATAAAGCCGTCGATAGTGGTCTCGGGATCGTTGGCGATGGCGCGCAGCGCCGGCGGCGTGGTCTTGTGGGCGCAATAGACCGAGAAGTTCTGGAGTCCGCGTGCATCGGCCTCCAAAATGGCGGCGGCGATGGTGGGCGTCGTGGTCTCAAAGCCGACGCCCATAAAGATGACCGGGCGATCGGGGTTGTGTTCGGCGATATCGAGTGCATCGAGCGGGGAGTACACAATGCGAATATCGCGCCCCGCCGCCTTTTGCGCGGCGAGCGAGGTAGACGACCCGGGCACGCGCATCATGTCGCCAAAGGTGGTGATGATGGCGCCGTCCATCTTGGCGAGCGCGATTGCATGGTCGATATCGCGGTTGGCGGTAACACAGACGGGGCAACCCGGACCGCTCAGCAGTTTGAGCCCGGCAGGCATAATGGAGCGAAAGCCATAGCGACCGATGCTCACGGTGTGCGTGCCGCAGACTTCCATAAGGTTGATGGCGCGGTCGCCGACGAGTTCACGGATGCGCTCGATGAGCTCGCGAGCCAGCTTGGGATCGCGGAATGCCGAGAAGTCGATACCGGAGCGAGCCGGCTGTCCGGCCGCCACTAGTAAGCCTCGGCCGGGTTGGTGGCCAGCTGGTCTTCTTCGACCAGTTCGGTCATGGTGTTGACCAGGTCGAGCGTCTCCTGCGCCTCCTGCTCGTCGACAATCTGAATGCCAAAGCCGGCGTGCACGAGAATATAGTCGCCTACCTGTGCCGTCGGCACGAGGCGCAGCGAAACGGGGCGCTCGATGCCCATCATGTCGACGGTCGCCTTAAGGTCGTCGTCGCGTTTGACCACTTTACCGGGAACGGCAAGGCACATAATGTTCCCCTTTTATACGTTTTGCGCTGGATAGGCGCCTAATTACCCATCAGTTGATGGTAGCGCTCGCAGGAGTCACGAGCAAACGCGTTACACCTGTGAGACGGCGGCGCGCAGGCTGGCAAAACAGCCTATCGCGATGCTGTCTGCGCGAGGCGAGCGCGAGCGATGACGGCCTGACCGTAGGCGATACAGCCGTCGTTGACGGGCACGGAGCGGGGAATCAAGACAGTGAGACCCATGCTTTTGAGCTCGCGGGTGAGGAGCTGAAGCAAAAGTCGGTTCATGAACACGCCGCCCGAGAGCGCGACGGTGTCGAGGCCTTCACGGGCGCAGATTTCGCGTGCGATTCGTGCCGAGGAGCGCGCGATGGTGACGTAGAAGTCGAGCGCGAGCTTGCCGGCGGGCACGCCGGTCCTGATTCCCTCCAAAAGCGCCTCAAAAAGCGGCCTGGAGTTCAGAACATGGCAGTCGTCCGGACGGGATGATTCGGTTACGGAAAAGCTGGCCATATTGCCGGTGGGGCAGGCACTTTCACTGCTGAACGCGCGCCAGGCGGCGGCTTCGAGTTCTATGGCGGGTTCGCCCTCGTAGGTTGCCTTGTCGCAGATGCCCAGAATTGCTGCCGCGGCATCAAAGAGACGCCCCATGCTGCTGGTACGCGGGGCGTTGATACCGCGCTCGATCATGGTGGCTGTCACGCTGCGCGTTTGCTCGTCGAGGTTGTCCAAAAGCCGAGCGGTGCCTGGGTGCTCGAGTAGGCCAAGTTCGCTGAGCAAGGCGAAGGCGTTGCGGCGGGCGTCACGCACGGAGGCCGCTCCGCCGGGGAGCGCCCAGGTGCGCAAATGCGCGGCGCGCTCAAAGCTGCCAAGCTGGCGACAAGAAACTCGCCGCCCCAAATGGTCCCATCGGTGCCGGCGCCGGTGCCGTCAAAGGCGATGCCAAGGACACGCGCGTCGGTTGTAAGCTGGCCCGCGGCGATGGCCTCGGCCATCACGCTCGCGATGTGCGCATGATGATGTTGAACTTCAACAAGCGGCATACCCTGTTTCTGCGCCTGTTCGCGCGCCCACTGGCTCGACAGATAGCTGGGATGCATGTCGCATGCTAAGGCGGCGGGCGCCAAGTCAAAGAGGTTTTCCAAGCGCGTGCGCGCGGCGTTCCAGGCATCGAAGGTCCCGCCGTTTTCAACATCGCCGATATGCTGCGAGACAAAACAGGTTGCCTCGCCGTTCGTCCCTTCACGCGTGAGCGCAATCGTGGCCTTTTGTTGTGGCCCGCAAGCGAGCACGCAGGACGGAGCGCCGTCGAGCGCCGGCAACGGCAGCGGCTGGGGTGCATATCCGCGAGCGCGGCGAACGGGCATAACGATGCCGTCGACCACGCGTACCACGGAGTCGTCGTAGCGCGAGAGGATCGCGCGGTCGTTACCGAGCAACGCGTCGGCAATGCCGGCGGCAACGAGGTGTTTCCAGGCAAGATCGTCGTCGGTTTCTATGGGTTCTTCGCTCAGGTTTCCGCTGGTCATGACGAGCGCGTGCATACCGCAGGCTTCTGCCGCGGCAAGCAACAGATGTTGAAGCGGCGTATAGGGGAGCATGATGCCGAGCTCGGGCAAGTCATGCACGACAGATGGCGCGAGGGCGAGGAAGTCGGGGGAACCGCCGTTGCCTCGCCAACAGTGCGCCGGCGCAGCAGCACGATGGGGCGGATACTGCCGGCGAGCAGATCGCGTTCAGCATCGTCGATATGACACAGGCGCTCGGTATCAGCAAGGCTGCGCACCATAACGGCAAGTGGTTTGTTGCTGCGGCGTTTGCGACGGCGCAGCTCGGCCACCGCCTGCTCGTTGGCAGCGTCACAGGATAGATGGAATCCGCCCAGGCCCTTGATGGCGACGATGCCACCGTCGGCCAGCAGCTCAACGCAGCGCTCGATGATAGCGTCGCTGGCCTCGCGTGTGGTACCGACGGCCGGTGTCGCGGACGAATTCCCGTACGCATCGCCGTTCACAGCCTCGCGCCACGTAATATGCGGCCCGCAATCAAAGCAGGCATCGGGTTGCGCGTGAAAGCGACGGTCGAGTGGATTGGCATACTCTGCGGCACACTCGGGGCACATGGGAAAACGATCCATCGACGTGGCCGCTCGGTCATAAGGCAGCGAGCGGATGATGGTAAAGCGCGGCCCGCAGTTGGTGCAGTTGATAAAAGGGTAGTGATAGCGCGATCGGCGGGGTCGAACAGCTCGCGCAGGCAATCGTCACAGGTGGCGATATCGGGCGAGACAAGTGTGGTGTGCGCGGTTTGATCCTGCGACGCCACAATGCGAAAGTCCTGCTCATCGGCAGCGCTCCAGCCGCCAGGCTCCAAATCCGCAACATCGACTCGCTCAACGCGAGCCGCCGCAGGCGCATGCTCAGAAAGCGCGGCAACAAAAGCATCGAGCGCATCGGCCGGAGCATGCGCTTCGATATGCACGCCGTCGCCCGCATTGAGCACCCAGCCGTAAATGTCATGCGCCATAGTCTCGCGATACACAAATGGCCGCATGCCAACGCCCTGCACAATGCCCGTCACATGAATATGCACATGCCGCATGCGACACTCCTCATCAAAACCGACCAAAATAGACAGGTTTATTTTGGTAGGTAAAACGCTAAACCTGCCAAAACAAACCTGTCCCTTTTTGGCAGGTGCGCTGCGGGAAATCCCGCTACAGCCCCAGGCTCTGCCTGGTGGCGGCACACGTGAGCTCGCCGTGCTTAACGCCGCGCAGGCCCAGCAGGCGATCGGCTAGTTCGTAGATGCGCTCGCCGCGACCCTTGAGTGCCAGGATCTCCAGACAGTTGTGGTGATCCAGATGCACGTGCATGGTCGATACGATCTCGTCGGTGTAGTCGTGCTGCACTTCGTCCAGACGGCGCGTCAGGTCGCCGGTATGGTGGTCGTAGATCATGGTGAGCGACCCGATAACATGCTCGTCGGGCGTGCGCATCTGCTCCTTGGCGATCGAGGCGCGAATCAGGTCGCGCACGGCCTCGGAGCGGTTGGCCACGTCGCCGCGGCGCGCGATCTGTTCGTCAAAACGGCGCAGCAGGTCATCCGGTGCGGTAACCGAAAAACGGACCAGCTCGGAGCCGGAGCCACTACAGTGGCAGCCCGCGTCACCGTCCGCCCCGTGCGGATGCTCGTGCTCGTACCCGCAGCCGTGCTCGTGTTCGGCCACCTTACACCAGCTTCACGGAGCCGACGGAGTTGTGGTCGGCCTCGATGGCCTCTTCGTAGCCCTCGAGTGCGTCGTGGGCCTCGTGCAGCGCGGCCATGGCTGCCTCGAGCTTGGCGCCGATGCGCTCCATGTCAAAATTCTCGGTCGCATGCAGCAACTGATGGCTCCATTCGTGAGCGAGCTCGATGGTGTCGTCGACCTGTTTGACGCTCATGGCAAGCTGGCTCATGTTCATTCCAACATCATGCATGGGAAATCTCCTTTTGTATGGGGCAGTTCAGTGGTTCAGATTTTACTACGCCCGCTTTGCGCGCAGCTGCATAAGAAAACGGGTGCGAGTCTGTGCGACCCGCACCCGTTCACTGGGGGCTGTTTGTGACTACCATACTATCCGTGGTTGCACTCGGTGCATTCAGAAGTCCGGCGAGCGGCGTAAAAGCGCTCATGGACGGCAGACAGACGGCAACATGTAACAAGCGTATTACAGATGTTTCTCCAGCAGCGCCTGCAGCCTCGCCTTGGGCAGAGCGCCAACCGAGCGGTCAATCTCCTCGCCGTTCTTAAACACAATCAGCGTGGGGATGCTCATGACGCCATACTTCATGGCCAGGTCCTGGTTGTCGTCGACGTTGCATTTGGCAACGGCAAGCTTGCCCGCCAGTTCATCGGCAACCTCGTCTACGATGGGCGAGAGCGAGCGGCAGGGGCCGCACCACGGGGCCCAAAAATCAACCAGTACGGGCAGGCTATCGTTGACGACAGCGCCGAAGTTCTCGGGGGTAATCTGCTTAATGTCAGCCATGGTGACCTCCATAATACGACGCGGCTCGGCCGCGTAAAACTCAGTACGACCGTGCTTATACCCAGCGGCCCGCAAAGCAACCACTCGCGGGCGGCTCTTTTATATAATGGTGGGCACGCAAACGATTGGAGAGCGCATGCCCACGTCACAAAGCCAGAAAAAAGAAGCCATCGCTCAGGCGACCGAGCAGGAGCTCGCGTCGCTTGCAGATCGCGGTGTGCGTATCGCGGGCAACGCGTGCTCGCCGATTGTGCTGGTCAAAGGCGATTTGGATGAAGCCGAGTGCTCGGGCGGCGAGCTGGCCGCCGGCGCGGATGGCGCCGCGTTGCGCAAGGCGCTCGGTGCCATCGGATATGCCCCCGAGGATTTTTGTGTGCTGGCAAGCGTCGCCGGCGCGGGCGACGGAGCGGTCGCGGCGGGCGAGGCCCTGACGTGCGACCTGTTCCGCGAGGCGCTGGAGACCTTGGACCCCGAGGCGGTGCTGCTGCTGGACAACAGTGCGCCGATGTCATGCGCGAGACCTATGCCGATATGCTTGTGGCAATTGATGACTTTGACACCGCCATGCTCAAGCCCGGCCTGGTCGCCCATGTGCAGGGCGCCGCGTGCTGGCGCTCGACGGTTTTGAGGCGGCGCTCACCGACAAGGCCGCCAAGCAGCGCATGTGGGC
Organism: Coriobacteriaceae bacterium AM49-12; assembly: GCA_027669365.1. Classification (GTDB taxonomy): domain Bacteria; phylum Actinomycetota; class Coriobacteriia; order Coriobacteriales; family Coriobacteriaceae; genus Collinsella. Next base: position 48,464 of record JAQEDL010000003.1, read on the forward strand.
CTACATTAAGCAGCTGACCCCGGCGGCTGCACCGCTGTAGCGAGGTTGGCGGCAGCCCCTACATCACGGCGCGCAGCTCAAACCGGTCGCCGTTAATGCGGAACTGGCAGTTGCCGTTCATGCGCTCGACGGCAAGCATAATGCTCTTGGTGCCAAAGCCGTGCCCAGTGTGCTGAGTCACGGGCATGCCGTCGACCATGTGCGGCGCACGGCCAAACGTGTTGGAAACCAGCAATAGAAGCTGACCGTCTTCGTAGCGAAGGTCCAGGTCGACAAACCGCTTGCCTCGGGGGCGGCACTCGCCGCGGCGATGGCATTGTCCAGGGCGTTCGATACCACACTGAATAGATCGACATCGCCCACGTGGACGGTTTCGGGCACGGCGGCGTGCAGGTCGGCGGTGATGCCGTGCGCGTTGATGTCCGCGGAAAGCGACGAGAGCGCAATGTTGACCGTTTCGTTGGCGCAGTAGCGGCGCACGGCGGTGCGGTCGTTGGTCTCGCAGAGCGCGTCGATGCGCTCGAGTGCCTCATCGGTGTGACCCTCTTCGATCAGGGCCGCTAGACCGCGCAGGTAGTGGCGCATGTCGTATCACATTGAGACCAAGTCAAGAAGAATCGCTTCGGTCGAATCGCGTCTTTTGGGTGAGTTCTCAACGTCCGCTGCCGCTGGTTTCCACCGTATGCCGAAAACACCCGGACGATGCCGTGCAGATCGCTTCGCTCTGCTATAGTCTCCCAAATTCACGTTTTCTATTGGGATGGTGGTTAATATGGGCGACATACTCGAATCGTTCCTGCGCGTGGCGATGGTGGTGTTCATCGTCGGTCCGCTCACTGCATGGGTCGCCCGTCGCGGCGCGCGTGAGCGCAGTGAGGCGACGGACAGCCTCGATCGCTTCACGGTGCGCATGCCCGCTGCCATCCGCACGATCATCGCCTGCTGCGCGGTCGCGTTCGAGCTGCTCATGTTGGGTGTTTACGTCTGGCAGGGCGTTTCGCTGGGCGAGTGGGGCCACGAGCTTGTGTGGTTCGGCCACGCCATGGCACTTGCGGGCATGGCCATCTGGGCCCTGCTGAGCATCCCGCGCATCGACGTGGACGGTGAACGAATTCTCTCGCGTAACGCCTTCGGCATCCGCAAGGAGACGACGTTCGGCAACATCACCCATGCAACGCTTCACACGCAGATGATGAGGATCGACCTGTTCGAGGGCGATCGAAAGTTCTGCTCGATAAGCCTCGAGGGGGTGTGCTCGCTCAACCTCCTCGCCCGTCTGGAGGAAGAGGGCATCGAAGTCTCGGACGCCGTCGACGGTCCCATGACCAAGGCGGGCCTGTGTTGGTCTGCCGTCAAGCCGTTGACGATTGTTTTCAACGGCATGGCGCTCGTCTTCTCGCTCGTGATCGCCTTCATGGCTGTTTTCACCGATGCCGGAGCCCGCTTGCTCTTGCTCGTTCCGTTCCTCTTCCTGTTCATAGGGGGACTCCTGCCCCTGCTTATGCTCAGCATGCCCGCCCGTGGTATCTACGAGATCGGCAGGCAGGAGCGCGAACTCGGTTTCTCCTTCGCCGAGGAGATGGCAAGTCGAGGTGCCACGGGCACTTCGCTTGTCGACGACGATTGGTTCATCGAGATCAGCAATGCCCGCGTCGTGGCGTTCCGCCGCGATTACCTCAAGAAGGTCACGGCGCACGAGGACAGCGAGAGCGGCGACCGCTGCACGGTGACTACGAAGGGCGGTCGAAAAATCAAGGTGTATGCAGCGGGCAGCACGCTCGAGGACCTGCGCACGTGGTTCAAACAGGGTGCCAAGGCCAGAAGCACGCTCGACCGTGCAGAGGACGCGCTCGAGACGACGTCTGATTGGGTTGTCTGACCTGTATCGTCTTTTCGGACACGCATGCTAGAGGCCCAATCCTTTAGAATGCATTCATCGACGACCGAGAGGACGGTATGCTATGTCCAACCCAGCCGCCAAGTACACCGACGAGTTCAGGCGCGAGACCGCCGACTACATCATCTCGACGGGCAGGCCGATAACGGAATGCTGCGCAGAACTGGGCCTGAATTCCAAGACCGTGAACAAGTGGGTGCAGAGCCGCCGGCGCGAGCTTGCCGGCGGGCCCGACCCCAAGGCCGAGGACCGCGAGCTTCGCGAGGCGAAAAGGCGCATACGCGAGCTCGAGATGGAGAACGCCTTCTTGAAAAAGCCGCGGCTTCTTCGCCAAAAGCCAGGCGTAGCCGCATGCTACCGGATGATGTTGGCGGAGAAGGCCGAATTCCCGGTGAAAATGATGGCCCGCGTGCTCGGCGTGAGCCGATCGGGCTTCTACTCGTGGCTCTCCAACGGCTGCCCGCGAGAAGACTGGTCGGCCGAGCGCGAGCGGTCCGGCGCGTGTGGCTGGAGTCGGACCGCAGGTTCGGCTTCCGGTTCGTGAAATGCTTCCTGCCCGGCGAGTTCTCCGGATTGACCCTGTACAGGTGCGCAAGCTGATGCACGAGCTGGGAATACGCGGCTGCACGCCCAACGCCAGGAAGCGCACCACCATCCCCGACCCGAAGGCCAGGCCCCGGCCCGACCTGGTGAGCCGCGACTTCACCAGTCCCGTTCCAACCTACAAGCTCGTGGGCGACATCACCTACCTGCGCACCGGCGAGGGATGGCTGTACCTGTCGACGGTCATCGACCTCAACACCCGCATGGTGGTGGGCTGGTCGCTCTCCGAGCGCATGACCGCCGACATCGTGGTTTCGGCGCTGGCGTCGGCCAAATCGCGCGGCTACGTGGCCGGCAACGCGATATTCCACGCCGACCGCGGCGCCCAGTACACCAGCAGGCTTCTGGCCGAATGGGCGCGCGACAACGACGTGCGGCTGTCCTGCAGCCGCACCGGCAACTGCCACGACAACGCGGTGGCCGAGTCGTTCCTCGCCACGCTGAAGAACGAGATGTACTACAGGCGCAGCTTCCCGACCAGGGATTCCGCCAAGCACGCGGTGGTCGAGTTCATCGAGGCGTACTACAACCGCCGAAGGCCCCGCTCGACGATCGGCTACAAGGTGCCGGCCGAGGCCATGGCGGCCTTCTTCGAGAGAACCGAGCCCAAGCCCGAGGCCATGCCTATGGCCGCTTGATTCCTCGAGCTTGCGTGTCCGAAATCTTGACACAGGTCAGAAGGCCTCGATGCCAGCGCTGCGCCGATATGGGGCAGCGGCCCCCCCCGTTGGCCGCCATGGCCCTGACTTCCGAGCGTATGCTGGCGCCGCTCGTCTTAAGACGTCGACCTCCATCCGGAGCCTGCGGTTCTCGCGCTCGGGCTCCAGGATCCGGTTCTACTCGGGCGTGCGGTTGTCGGCGGCGCGCGGCGAGCCGGTCTCGTTTATCGACTTGACCCGCCTCTCCACGGTGCTCTTGTCGAGGTCGCACTCGTCCATGGCCTCGCGCCTGGGCTTTCCGGCGTTGTGGAGATCGACTATCTTCCTCTTGAACTCGTCGGTGAAATGCCTCGGTCTGGGGCCGGTCGAGGCCGAGCCCCCGGTCCGGCTGGGGTAGCATGTCGCTGCGGACCACTGTCTTTCCTCTCGTTGAATATCTAGGCGCTGACGATTCTAGGCGATGGCCCTCTCTTGCTTCTTACACCTCGATTGTGCTCGCTACCCCCAGCGGGTCCGGATCGAGCGATCCGGACCCGCTTTTGGGGTTTGCCGGAAACCCGGTGGTCAAAAAAGGCCAAATATGAGTACTGTTACCAGTTTAGTGGCAGCCAAATGGCCTCCAAAATCGGTGCCAGCGGCCAAAAGTGCATCGATTTTCGTCCTTCAGAGTCGTGATCGGGCTCCAAACAAGGCGATTTTGCTGCTCTGGACCGGAAAATCGCTGCTACTAATTTGGTGACAGTACTCATATTTGGCCTTTTTTGACCACCGCCCCTTGGCCCAGGACAAAACGGGCCGCTCGAATCTTGGGGCGGGTCCATTTTTGGCTATTCTCAGCTTGCCAGTTCGAAAATGGATCCGCCCCAAGATTGAATCTTTATTCCAACTTTACACCTAGTACAGCTGTCTTGTCAGCTGTAAACCTAGGTGTCATACTAAAGCCCCAAGATTCGCCAAAAGAGAGGGGCCTTGATGGCACAGAGCGCGAACATGGATGCGTCGGAGCTTGCATGCGATATCGCGGCCGGCCTAGCATCGGCAACGACGGCAACGGAGCGCGCGGCACTGGTGCCCGCAGAGCTCGTCGAGGCCATTCAGCAATTAAAAACCCAGCGTGATGCGGTGATTCTGGCGCACTACTATGTGGCGCCCGAGGTGCAGGCCGTGGCTGATTACGTCGGCGACAGCTTCTACTTGGCAAAGCTTGCCAAGAGCTTACCGCAGCAGGCTATCGTGCTGTGCGGCGTGGAGTTTATGGGCGAGAGCGCCAAGCTGCTCAACCCCACCAAGACCGTGCTGCTGCCCGAGCCGGGCGCGGACTGCCCCATGGCTCACATGGTCAAGCGCGAGACGGTCGACGCGGCGCGCGCCGAGTACGGCGACGACCTTGCCGTGGTCTGCTACGTCAACTCGACGGTCGAGATCAAGAGCTGGAGCGACGTGTGCGTCACCAGCTCCAACGCCGTCAAGATCGTATCCGAGCTGCCACAGCAGCACATCCTGTTTATCCCCGATCAAAACCTGGGCCGCTTCGTAGCCGAGCAGGTGCCCCAAAAGCACGTCATCCTCAACAACGGCTACTGCCCGCGCCATCACATCATCACCGTCGAGCAGATCGTTGACGCGACGGAGGCCCACCCCGACGCGCTCGTGCTGGCGCATCCTGAGTGCAAGGCCGACGTCTTGGCCGAGGCCGACTACATCGGCTCCACCGCCGGCATCATCAAGTACGCCGAGGAGTCCGACGCGAGCGAGTTCATTATCGTGACGGTCCGCGGCGTGCTCTACGAGCTCGAGCGCCGCTGCGAGGGCACCGGCAAAAAGTTCTACTTCCCCGCGGTGCAGCCCACCTGCGTCAACATGGATCTCATCACGCTCGAAAAACTCGTGCGCTGCCTGGAGACGGGCGAGGGCGAGGTGCAGATCGGCGTGTCGGACGAGGCCGCCGACCAGGCCAAACTTACGCTCGACCGCATGCTCGAGTACGCGGCGCGCTAAGCCAATGTGACATGAGGGACAGTCCCTTATGTCACATAACAAGGGAGAGGATTCCTGTGGAAACCAAACAATACCCCGACATGGAGTGCGACGTTGTCATTGCCGGTTGCGGCGTGGCGGGCCTGTACGCGGCCCTCAATCTGCCGACGAGCACGCGCGTGATCATGCTCTCCAAGGGCGCTGTCGACGAGTGCGATTCGATGCTCGCGCAGGGCGGCATTTGCGTGCTGCCCGAGGCTCGGACTACGATGCCTTCTTTGAGGACACCATGCACGCCGGCCACTACGAGAACCGCCGCGAGAGCGTCGACATCATGATCCGCTCGAGCCGCTCGGTCATCAACGACCTGCTGGCGATGGGCGTGGACTTTGAGCGCAAGGCCGACGGCAGCCTCGACTTTACCCGCGAGGGTGCGCACAGCCGCCCCCGCATTGCCTTCCATGCCGACATTACGGGCAAGGAGATCACGACCAAGCTGCTTCAGGCCGTTCGCAAACTGGATAACGTGCAGATTTTGGAGCACGTGGCCATGACCGACATCCTGACGGGCGAGCGTGACGGCGCCACGGTGTGTGCCGGTGTCGTCGCCGTTCCCGTGGACGAGGACAACTCGGTCCGCCCCGCCGACGAGCTGATAAATGCCGCCGAGGGCGCGCATGCCGGCGAGCCGTTTAAGATCCATGCCCGCCACACGCTGTGGGCAACGGGCGGCATCGGCGGCATATACGACCACTCGACCAACTATCCGCAGCTCACGGGCGATGCCTGCTACATCGCTCAGGAGCATGGCATTAAGATGGAGCACCTGGACTACGTGCAGATCCACCCCACGGGACTGTTCTCGCCGCAGCCAGGCCGCACCTTCCTGATCAGCGAGAGCTGCCGCGGCGAGGGCGCGATTTTGCTCAACGCCGCCGGTGAGCGCTTTACCGACGAGCTTCAGCCGCGCGATGTGGTCGCTGCCGCTATTCGCGAGCAGATGAAGCGGGACGGTACCGAGCACGAGTGGCTGAGCTTTGCCCCCGTCGAGCGCGATGTAGTGACCGGCACTTTGCCAACATTCGCGCACGCTGCTTGGAGGACGGCCGCGACATCTTGGACGAGCCCATCCCCGTTACGCCTACGCAGCACTACTTTATGGGCGGCGTGTGGGTCGACAAGGACGGCCGCACCTCGATGCCCGAGCTCTACGCAGCCGGTGAGACGGCCTGCAACGGCGTGCACGGCAAGAATCGCCTGGCTTCCAACAGCCTGCTCGAGGCGCTGGTCTGGGGTCGTCGCGCCGCGTGGTACATGCGCACCGGCGAGTCGCTCGCCGTGGAGCAGGCGGGCGAGCCCGCGCTCGACGGGCGTCATCGCGCCCTGAGCGCCGACTCCCTGGCAATCGATGATTTGGCCCGTGCCGCCGGCACGCAGGCCGTGGAGGAGTAGACCATGAATCCCATTACCATGAAGCTCGTCGTCGATGATCTGATTCTGCAGGCTCTACGCGAGGACATTACGTTTGAGGACGTGAGCACGGCGAGCGTGTGCCCCACGGCGCGCCCCGCCACGGTGGAGCTCATCGCCAAGGCCGATGGCATCATCGCGGGCTTGGATGTGTTCGCCCGCACCTTTGAGCTGCTGGATTCGCAGAGCTCGGTGCTGTTTGATGTTGCCGACGGTGACGAGGTGCACGCCGGCGACCACGTGGGCCAGGTGCGCGGCGATGCGCGCGTGCTGCTTTCGGGCGAGCGCGTGGCGCTCAACTACCTGCAGCGCATGAGCGGTATCGCTACCTATACGCACAGAATGGCAGCGGCGCTCGAGGGTACCAAGACCGTGCTTGTCGACACACGCAAGACCACGCCGGGCATGCGCGTTTTCGAGAAGGCGGCGGTTGAGATCGGCGGCGGCAGCAACCATCGCTACAACCTGTCGACGGCCGTCATGCTCAAGGACAACCACATCGACGCCGCCGGTGGCGTGGCGCGCGCGATTGAGATGGCGCGCGCCATGCATCGTTTACCACGACGGTCGAGATCGAGTGCGAGAACCTGGACATGGTGCGCGAGGCCGTGGAAGCCGGCGCCGACATCATCATGTTCGACAACATGACCCACGACGACATGGCCGCCGCTATCGAGCTTATCGCCGGTCGCGCCAAGACTGAGTGTTCGGGCAATGTGGACGCCAGCAATATTCGCGCCCTGGCCGATCTGGGCGTCGACTTTATTAGCTCGGGCGCGCTGACACACTCCGCCCCGATCCTCGACCTCTCGCTTAAGCACCTGCGTCTGCTGGACGGTAAATAATGAACGCCCGCGAGCGCCGTCGTGCCATCATGGGCGTGCTCGAGGGAGCCAGGGAGCCCGTTTCGGGCAGCGCACTTGCCCGCGAGGTTGGCGTGAGCCGCCAGGTCGTGGTTCAGGATATTGCCCTGTTGCGCGCCGATGGGCACGATGTCGTGGCAACCAACCGCGGCTACGTGCTGCAGGAGGCCCCCAGCAGCCCCGCCGTGCCCACGCGCTTGGTCAAGGTTCGCCACAGCGTGGAGCAGGCAGGCGATGAGCTCACGAGTATCGTCGACGCCGGCGGCGCCGTGCTCAACGTGATCGTCAATCACCGCGTGTACGGTAAGATCACGGCCGACCTGGACATTCGCAATCGTCGCGATGTTGAGCGCTACCTGCACGATATCGAGAGCGGCAAGAGCTTTCCACTACTAACGGTGACGAGCGGCTATCACTTCCACCGCATTGCGGCAGAGGATGAGCAAACCCTCGACGAGATCGAGGCCATACTCAAGGAGAAAGGCTATTTGGCAGACCTGATGCCCTACGAGGACGATCTGTCGTAGCCGATGCTGCAAACGTCCCTAAGCGGCAATCTGACGTTCAATCGTCGGTCGCGTACCAAAGTACGCTTCCCTCCTCTTTCACGTCACCTTGCTCGCTTAGGGACGTTTTCGCTGACGTGAGCTCAACCTGCGATGGTGCCTAATTGGTTATCCGCACAAAAAAGGAGGCCTCCGCGGCGATGCGGAGGCCTCCTTTTTTGTGCACGGTGTACTTTTGAGTGTGCAAGTGCGGGAGTTGTTACTCCTCGACGATCTCGGTGATCGCGCCAGCGGGGCAAGCGTCCTGGCAAGCGCCACAGGCGACGCAGGAGTCCTCGTCAGCGACGGTGGCGACGTCCTGGAGCTCCAGAACGCCAGCGGGGCAGGAGTCGACGCAAACGCCACAAGCGATGCACTCGTCGGCATCAATTACGGGATGAGCCATGGTAGTTTCCTCTCTGTTGACCGACGCTACAGGCGATGCGCGTCGGTTTGATTCGGGCAAAAACATACCACGGGAGCGACCGTTTGCAATACCCTCTGACCGGCATCTTCATACCGTTCGCCGAGTATGCCAAGGTTTACTAAAAAACGCGCAGGTGGGGCCGTTGAGCTGCGCAAATGTTAGCTATAGGTGACTTGTAATATTGACCTATTGAGCGCGCCTGCGGAAAGGGCATCCCGTTATTTGGCCGAAAACCGGGTCGCAGTTTCCGGTTGGGCCCGCTAGCGGAAACTGCGACCCGGTATCAGCTCTCAAAACGGGATACGGTTTCCGGTTGAGCCTTCAGACGGAAACTGCGACCCGGAATCTACGCTCAAACCGGGATGCGCTTGCCGCAAGACGGCCCCCAGGCACCCCCGGACGCAAACCTCAGCCATCTCTACATAGATCTCAATAGATTTGCCGAGAACTCATTCAGCGCATCTACCTGCGCATTTAAGAACCTAAACTCTCAACAATAAGAAATCTTATATGAATTGACTTAGATTTTGTATATTCCGGCCCATAAGGGGATACACTACATCCTGAAAGACAAGCCGAAGCGCCGCGCGACAGATCGTCGAGGCGGCGCGAACGCAAAAGAGAGAGGGAATTTCTAATGAGTAAGATTCTTGGTATCGACCTTGGTACTACTAACTCCGCAATGGCCGTCCTCGAGGGCGGTTCTCCGACCATTATCGTGAACGCCGAGGGCGACCGCACCACCCCGTCTGTCGTGGGCTTCCGTGCTGACGGCGACCGCGTCGTGGGTAAGGCCGCTAAGAACCAGGCGGTCACCAACCCCAAGAACACCGTGTTCTCCATCAAGCGCTTCATGGGCCGCAAGTACTCCGAGTGCACCTCCGAGATCAAGACCGTGCCGTATGAGGTCAAGGAGGGCCAGGGTGGCCGTGCCGTCGTCGATATCGAGGGCAAGGATTATACCGCCGAGCAGGTGAGCGCCATGACGCTCGCAAAGATGAAGGCCGACGCCGAGAAGTATCTGGGCGAGACCGTCACCGACGCCGTCATCACCGTCCCGGCCTACTTCAACGACGCCCAGCGTCAGGCCACCAAGGACGCCGGCAAGATCGCCGGCCTCAACGTCAAGCGTATCGTCAACGAGCCGACTGCTGCTGCTCTTGCCTATGGCCTGGACAAGCAGGGCACCGACCAGCGCATCCTGGTCTTCGACCTGGGCGGCGGCACCTTCGACGTCTCCATCCTCGACCTCGCCGACGGCGTGTTTGAGGTTCTGTCCACCTCGGGCGACAACCACCTGGGCGGCGACGACTGGGATCAGCGCGTCATCGATTGGATGGCCGATAAGTTCCAGCAGGAGAACGGTGTCGACCTGCGTCAGGACCCCATGGCCCTGCAGCGTCTGAAGGAGGCCGCCGAGAACGCCAAGAAGGAGCTCTCCGCCGCCCAGCAGACCACCATCAACCTGCCGTTCATTACCATGAACCAGTCCGGCCCGCTGCACCTCAACTACACGCTGACCCGCGCCGAGTTCGAGAAGATCACCCGCGACCTGCTCGAGCGCTGCAAGCAGCCTGTCACCAACGCCCTGCGCGACGCCAAGCTTAAGCTCTCCGATCTGACCGAGGTCATCCTCGTCGGCGGCTCCACCCGTATGCCCGCCGTCCAGGATCTGGTCAAGACCATGACCGGCAAGCAGCCCAACATGTCCGTGAACCCCGACGAGGTCGTTGCCGACGGCGCTGCCGTCCAGGGCGGCGTGCTCACCGGCGACGTCGAGGGCATCCTGCTGCTCGACGTTACCCCGCTGTCGCTGGGCGTCGAGACCATGGGCGGCATCATGACCAAGATGATCGACCGCAACACCACGATCCCGACCTCCAAGACCGAGGTCTACTCCACCGCTGCCGACAACCAGACCAGCGTCGAGATCAACGTGCTCCAGGGCGAGCGCGAGCTTGCCCGCGATAACAAGTCGCTCGGTAAGTTCCAGCTGACCGGCATCCCGGCTGCCCGCCGCGGCGTGCCGCAGATCGAGGTCACCTTCGACATCGACGCCAACGGCATCGTCAAGGTCTCTGCTAAGGACAAGGGCACCGGCAAGGAGCAGCAGATCACCATCTCCGGCTCCACCGCTCTGTCCGACGACGAAGTCGATCGCATGGTCAAGGACGCCGAGGCCCATGCCGAGGAGGACAAGAAGCAGAAGGAGGAGGTCGAGGTCCGCAACCAGACCGATAGCCTGTGCTACTCCACCGAGCAGACCCTCAACGAGCTGGGCGACAAGGTTTCCGCCGATGTGAAGTCCAAGGCCGAGACCGCTATCGCCGACGCCAAGAAGGCGCTCGAGGCTCTGACGTCGAGGCCATCAAGGCCGCTGGCGAGTCCCTGCAGTCCGTGGCCTACGAGCTGGCCCAGGTTGTCTACGCCGACGCTCAGCAGCAGACCGACGGTGCCGCCGGCGCCCAGCCTGCCGACGATGACGTCGTCGACGCCGACTACGAGGTTGTGGACGACGAGGACAAGTAATCATGTCCGCCCGTAAAGCTCGCACGGAGGCGGCCGCCGCTGGCGCCGCCCCCGTTGACTCTGAGGAGAAGGACGTGAAGATTCCCGTAGAGGCCGTCGACGATACCGAGGCCAACGAGGCCGCGGCTGCCGAGGCTGCCGAGAACCAGGTAGAGGATTCCAACAAGGAGGCGACGATGACCGAGGACGAGATGGTGGAAGCCGCTATCCGCGCCGGTGAGGAAGCCGCCGACAACGACTTTAAGTTCAAGTTCGAGCAGGCCCAAAAGGAACTTGCCGACGTGCGCAGCGAGCTCGATGCTGCGGCAGAGGCTCAGAAGGCCGCCGAGGACAAGGCGAAGGACGCCACCGAGCGCACCGCCCGTCTGCAGGCCGACTGGGAGAACTTCCGTCGCCGCACCGCCAACGAGCGCATTGCCGAGCGCGAGCGCGCGACCGAGAAGCTTGTCACCGCGCTGTTGCCGGTGGTTGACGATATCGAGCGTGCAATCGACCATGCCCGTAGCCAGGAGCTTTCCGACGACTTTAAGCAGTTCGTCGATGGCGTTGATGCGGTGCATGCCAAGCTGCTCGATGTGTTTGCGCACGAGGGCGTTGAGCCCATCGACCCCAAGGGCGAGGCGTTCGATCCGCTCGAGCACCAGGCCGTGGGGCGTGTCGAGGACGCATCGCAGTACGACGAGACCGTCAACGACGTGTACCAGAAGGGCTACCGCATGGCGGACCGCATCCTGCGCTCCGCGATGGTGACGGTGACCTACGGTGGCGAGAAGCGCCCCGCACCGGAGCCCGAAGCGGCGCCCGAGGATGCTGCGGCCGATACGGCTGAGAGCACCGAGGAGTAATTGAGAAGGGCCCCGGGGCAACACCCGGGGCCCTTTCTGGCCTAGTGCCATATGACAGTATGAGCCGCCGCCCGTTGAGCGGTGGATGAAACAGGAGAGGAGCTACGATGGCTGCAGGCAAAACCTTCTATGACATCCTGGGCGTATCCAAGAGCGCCTCCGACAAAGAGATCAAGAGCGCGTTTCGCAAGCTCGCGCAAAAATACCACCCCGATGCCGGCGGCGACGAGGCCAAGTTCAAGGAGATTAGCGAGGCTTACGAGACGCTTTCGGACGAGAAGAAGCGCAAAGAGTACGACCAGATGCTCATGTTCGGCGGCATGCCGGGCGCGGGCGGCGCGTATGGCGGCGGCTACGGTGCCGGCGCGGGCGCAGCGGCTGGGGCGATATCTTCGACAGCATCTTTAGCGGCAACGGCGCTTGGGGCAGCGATTGGGGCTCGGGCTTTGCCGGGGCTGCGGGTAATGCCGGTGCCGGTGCGGGTCGCAGCCGTGCTCGCAAGGGCGGCGACCTGTCGCTGACTGTCGACGTGACGGCCGAGGACGCGTTTCGCGGCGTGACGCACAAGGTCACCTATCGCATTCCCTCGACGGGCGAGCAGCAAACCATTACGGTCTCGGTTCCCGCAGGTGCGGTCGACGGCGGCAAACTACGCTACAAGCGTCGCGGCGAGTATGGCGTTGCGGGTGGCGAGCGCGGCGACCTGGTCGTGACCACGCATGTGGAGGAGCACCCGCTGTTTAAGCGCAAGGGTGCCGATGTGACCATGGAGGTACCGATCTCGGTTTACGAGGCGGCGCTCGGCTGCACGGTGGATGTGCCCACACCCGGCGGCGCGACGGTTCGTCTGAAGGTGCCGGCGGGCACCCAGACGGGCAAGAAGTTCCGCTTTAAGGAGATGGGCGCGCCCGATGTTAAGCACCGTGGCCGCACGGGCGCGCTGCTCGTCGAGATCAAGGTGCAGGTTCCCACGAACCTGTCCGACGATGAACGCGATGCCATGACCAAGCTGCGCGAGGCCGACACGCGCGACTATCGCGAGAAGGTCAATCGTTACAAGGCGACGTACTAGGGCGGTCGCGGCGCACGCCCACGCCGCGGGCTTATGATGGACGATAACGAGACGGAAAGGGGTCAGGTAGCATGGCCGAGGACAATAGGAACAAACCGCTGTACATGATCAGCGTGGCGGCCGAGCTGACCGGCATGCACCCGCAGACTCTGCGCGTCTACGAGTCCAAGGGCTTGGTGAACCCCCAGCGCTCGGGCGGCAACACGCGTCTGTATTCGCGTGCCGATATCGAGCGCCTGGAGCTCATCAACCAGCTGACTGACGAGGGCATCAACCTTGCCGGCGTGGTGCGCATCCTCGATATGAAGGAGCGTGCCGAGGAGCGCGAGCGCGAGAACGAAAAGCTCCGCGCCCGCGTGCGTCAGCTCGAGGACGAGCTGCACGAGTATAAGATGCAGAAGAAGATCACCGCCCTGGCCCCGCGCGACGGCTCGGTCAACCCCGAGCAAGTCATGCGCAAACTGCTGGGCACGGGCGGCGACCTGTAGGCACTCATTGGGGACAGACTTAAATGAGTACCTGCAGAATGAGAGTGGATAATCTCCCGTTTTTTGCCTGTTTGCAGGCTCAAAGTGGGAGATTATCCACTCTCGTCATTTGAGCGTCTAAGTCTGCCTCCCCAGGACCTAACTCGTCCTCTGCTTTACTGAGATAAAGTGAACGCAGAGATTCGTAACCCACTCGCAACCGTTCTATGGCACGATATTGAACGAATGTATGCTATGCGCCCAAATCTTTTGGGCAGAGTGGGAGACAGTATGGTCAAGCTGTACGAGGACGGCATCTACCTGCGCGGCGGCAGCGAGGTTGTGCCTGCGGCCGAGGCTGCCGAGCGCGGTATTACGCAGACACCCGAGGATGCCAAGCGCGGCACCATCGCGTATTCGATCCTCCAGGCACACAATACGTCGGGCGACCCCGAGGCACTCAAGATTCGCTTCGATGCCATGGCGAGCCACGACATCACCTTTGTCGGCATCATCCAGACGGCGCGCGCTTCGGGCATGGAGCAGTTCCCGCTGCCTTACGTGCTCACCAACTGCCATAACTCGCTGTGCGCCGTGGGCGGCACCATCAATGAGGACGACCACGTCTTTGGCCTTTCCGCAGCCAAGAAGTACGGCGGCATCTTCGTTCCGCCGCACATCGCCGTCATCCACTCCTTTATGCGCGAGAACTTCGCCGGTTGCGGCAAGATGATCCTGGGTTCCGACTCGCACACCCGCTATGGTGCCCTGGGTACCATAGCCGTGGGCGAGGGCGGCGGCGAGTTGGCAAAGCAGCTGCTGCGCGGCACCTACGATGTCGCCTATCCCGGCGTCGTGGCCATCTACCTCACGGGCGCCCCGCGCCCCGGCGTCGGCCCGCACGACGTGGCGCTCGCCATCATTCGCGCCGTCTTTGCCAAGGGCTACGTCAAGAACAATGTCATGGAGTTTGTGGGCCCGGGCATCGCGAGCATGACGACCGACTACCGCAACGGCGTTGACGTCATGACCACCGAGACCACCTGCCTGTCGAGCATCTGGCCACCGACGAGGACACGCACGCGTTTTTGACCATGCACGGCCGCGGCGACGACTATCGCGAGCTCAAGCCCGCCGATGTCGCCTACTACGACGGTTGCGTCGAGGTCGACCTGTCGAGCATCAAGCCCATGATCGCACTGCCGTTCCATCCTTCCAACGGCTTTGAGATCGACGAGCTCAACGAGAACCTCGAGGACATCCTGCACGAGGTGGAGCTCGAGGCCGCCAAGATCGGCGAGGGCAAGACGCACTTTAGCCTGCTCGACAAGATCGTCGACGGCAAGCTGCACGTGCAGCAGGGCGTTATCGCCGGCTGCTCGGGCGGCAACTATGACTCCGTGGTCCAGGCTGCCCGCGTGCTCAAGGGCGCCAATACCGGCTGCGGCGAGTTCTCGCTGTCGGTCTATCCCACGAGCCAGCCCGTGGCGCTCGAACTTACACGCCGCGGCTACATCTACGACCTCATGGAGGCCGGCGCAATCGTGCGCACGGCATTCTGCGGCCCGTGCTTCGGCGCCGGCGACACGCCCGCCAACAACGGCCTTTCGATCCGTCACACCACGCGCAACTTCCCCAACCGCGAGGGTTCCAAGCCGGGTAATGGCCAGCTGAGCGCCGTGGCCTGATGGACGCCCGCTCCATTGCGGCAACGGCTGCCAACGGCGGCGTCCTGACGCCGGCGACCGACCTGCCCGAGGACACTTGGGACGAGGCCTGCGAGTACACCTTTGACGACGCGCCGTACAAGAAGCGCGTGTACTGGGGCTTTGGCAAGGCGGAGCCTGCCGACGAGCTGGTCGAAGGCCCCAACATCAAGCCGTGGCCCGCGATGGAGCCGCTCGGCGACGACATCCTGCTCAAGGTTTGCTCCAAGATCATGGACCCGGTCACCACGACCGACGAGCTCATTCCCTCGGGCGAGACGAGCTCCTTCCGCTCCAACCCGCTGGGCCTGGCTGAGTTTACGCTGAGCCGCCGCGACCCGGCCTACGTGGGTCGCTCCAAGGAGGTCGACGCTGTGGAGAAGCGTCGCGTTGCCGGCGAGTCCGCGGGCGACCTGGCGGCGTTCGATGCCGAGCTTGCCGGTGTGTTTGAGGCGCTGGCCGGCGCGGGTGTCGCGGCCGATGCCAAGCGACCGAGTTCGGTCCATGATTTACGCCAAGAAGCCTGGCGACGGCAGCGCCCGCGAGCAGGCCGCGAGCTGCCAGCGCGTAATTGGCGGCCTGGCCAACATCGTCCACGAGTACGCCACCAAGCGCTATCGCTCCAACGTGATGAACTGGGGCATGGTGCCCTTCCAGATGGAGGCCGAGCCCAACTTTGAGGTGGGCGATTACGTCTTTGTTCCGGGTATCCGTGCCGCGCTCGATGGCGACCTGAAGGACATCGCCGCCTACGTGGTGCGCGCCGATGGTGCGGTCGAGCAGATTGAGCTCTACATTGCCGATATGACGGCAGAGGAGCGTGCCATCGTCAAGGCCGGCTGCCTGATCAACTACAACAAGTTCAAGGCCGCTGCCGAGTAGCGCACTTAATTGTCCGCCCGGGGCTTACCCTTTCCCGCCCGCTCACGCGCTTCGCGAGGGCCGCGTTCGGGAAAGGGTAAGCCCCGGGCTACATTTCTGCGTTCTCGTTGGGTCTTGAGGGACGCTAATAAATAGACTTGCTTGATGCCGCCTCTGTTATCGGGGCGGCTTCTTTTTGTTGAAAACCACCACAAAGGGGGCAGGCACCTTTGTGGTGGTGGGGACGAGCTCGATGCTGTTGTGATCGTTGAGCGGCATGTTAATGGGCGGCTCTACAGAATTTCATCTGGCTGGCGGGTTTGGTTGTTTTGGGGATGCCGAGTTTGGATGACGCGAAATCGTCAACATTGTCCTTAATTCCGTCTTTGGTGTAGACAGTGACCATATAGGTGCTGTGTCCGAATTCGCCCTTGTCGCGTGTTGCCCAGGCATCCCAGTAGGCGGCCCCGTTTCGCCCTTTGATTTTTCCGACACGGCGGAGTTCTGTTCGCTTTAATTTCTGGTTGCTATAGATGGTTCGACCGGCCTCCTCGGTGAGCCCGCACTGTCCAAGCATCTTGTCGAGGACTTGGTTCATGTGGCGCTCATCGGTGTTTGGTGCGTAGTCGTAGGCGAGGGTGATGAAGTCGAGTGGCTGGTCGTCGATTAGATAGTTTAGCGTCTGAGGTCCAAGGCAGAAATAGGGGGAGCATCCGTCGATCTGACCGAGCAGTGGCAACTTTGACTGCCAACTTCCGGTGGGAATTCCATCTTCGTAAAACACGCCGCGACAGATAAAGGAGAGCGAGGTGGCACGCGAGCCGGCGTCGACCATTCCGCATAAATCGAAGGGCGAGGTGATACCAAGGGAAAGGGGCGTGATGACGATAAGGAAGAGCATCACGATGGGTATGGCGAGAATGGCGATGACGTTGCGACCGGTGGAATGAGGCGGCTTCATATGCGCTCCTCGAGACAAAGATCTGTTGAGGATAGGCAGAAATGGATATGTTCAGAGAGCAATTCAAGTTTAATCTCATTGCGCGAGATGGTCGACCGTTAGCGTCGAAAACCACCACAAAGGTGCCTGTCCCCTTTGTGGTGGTGAGGAGCGCGCGGCTTCTTTTGGTAATAGTGTTAGCTGGCGGTATCATTAGTGCAGGTGGCGAAGGTTTGCATTGTGGGGTGTTTTGCCGTGAGCCGTTCTGCCCGTATTGGATTGATTGTCTTGGCGCTTGCGATCGCTGTGGTTGGCGCGGGCGCTGTCGGTATGGCATTTCTACCTGCTGCGGTGACGGAGCCGGTGGTCAAGCCTGTGACTCAATCTGTCGAACTTCTGACCGGCGACGACAAGCCCGAGACCATTACCGTTGATTTTGATGAGCAGCCGGCTGTGCTGGGTATTAGCAATTATCCGCGTATTCAGCTTGGGGCCATGCGCTATACCACGGATACAAGCCTGATCGATAGGCGTCCGAGCTACTCAAGGGCAAAACATTTAAGCGTTGGTACGGATATGCGTCCTATCGGGCAAAAGCGAACGACATGGTTGGCGGATGCCACTCGTCCATCGAGCTGGACACTGCAAACGGCGCAAAGTTATGTGATGTCTCGTACGATCCGGGCTACGAGGGCAATGAGGGTCCGGGCATCTACATCATGGACGGCGATGTCGCCTATGTCATGGAGGGCGACCAGACCGAGCTCAACGATTTTATGGGTCAGTGTATCCAAGATGCCTATAAACAGACCTGCTTGCCTGACCCGCAGACTGCACGCGATAGTGGGTCTGCCCGTACATGGCTGTTCGAGGATGAGATGCCCTGGACCGTCGAATCGGGAAGTACGGGTTCGGCGAAGGAGTAGAGACCGCGACCACCACAAAGGTGCCTGTCCTCTTTGTGGTGGTTTTCGGTCTGTCTCGATCTGTAACATCTAGGATCAAAAATGGCTGCTAGATGTTACAGATCGAGACGGTAGCGCGCCTGGGCAGCGGCGGGCTGACATCTCAGTACCCTATCCGTAATTCACTCAGAAAATCTTATATATAGAGACTTAGATTTGTGTATAAGATCGCGTAAAGCTGGCAACAATACTTCTCGAACAACGTGAAGCCGCCCCGTAGGCGGCCGCCCCAAGAGAGGTGATTCCATGAGAATCGATAAGCTAGCAATGACGTCGCGCGAGGCGCTGCAGACCGCCATGAGCACGGCTGCCGATGCACAGGCCGGCGCGGTGGAGCCGATCCACCTGCTGTCTGCCCTGCTCGGTGCCGGCGAGCGCAATATCTCCGTGATCATCGAGCGCATCGGTGCCGACCCGGCTCAGCTCGCACGCTCCACACAAGATGCCATCGACCATGCGCCCAAGGTGTCGGGCGAGGGTCAGCAGATGGGCCTGTCCAACGAGCTCGTTCGCGTGATCGAGAAGGCCGAGAAAAAGGCCACCAAGATGGGCGACAGCTTTGTGGTGACCGAGCATCTGCTGATGGCACTTGCCGAGGACAAGGGTGAGGCGGGTCGCGTGCTGCGTGGCGCCGGCGTGACCAAGGAGCGCATCGAGCAAGTCTACGAGGAACTGCGCGGCGATGACCGCGTGACGTCTGCCGAGGACAAGACGCAGTTTGAGGCGTTGGAGCAGTACGGTCGCAACATCTGCGATCTGGCTCGCGCCGGCAAGCTCGACCCGGTCATCGGCCGTACCGACGAGATCCGTCGTACTATTCAGGTTCTGTCCCGCCGCACCAAGAACAACCCCGTGCTTATCGGCGAGCCGGGCGTCGGCAAGACGGCCATCGTCGAGGGCATTGCTCAGCGAATCGTGGCCGGCGACGTACCGAGCACCCTGCGCGACCGCGACCTCATCGAGCTCGACATGAGCGCGCTGGTCGCCGGCGCCAAGTACCGCGGCGAGTTCGAGGACCGCTTGAAGGCCGTGCTCAAGGAAGTCCAAAAGTCCGAAGGCAAGGTCATCCTGTTCATCGATGAGCTCCACACCATCGTGGGCGCGGGTGCCACCGAGGGCTCCATGGACGCCGGCAACATCCTGAAGCCGGCGCTTGCCCGTGGCGACTTGCACGCAATCGGCGCGACTACGCTCGACGAGTATCGCAAGTACATCGAGAAGGACGCGGCACTCGCCCGTCGTTTCCAGACCGTGATGGTCTCCGAGCCCACCGTCGAGGACACCATCTCGATCCTGCGTGGCCTCAAGGAGAAGTACGAGATCTTCCACGGCGTGCATATCACCGATAGCGCGCTCGTGGCGGCCGCCGACCTCTCCGATCGCTACATCGCCGACCGCTTCCTGCCCGATAAGGCCATCGACCTGGTTGATGAGGCGGCAAGCCGCCTGCGCATGGAGCTCGACAGCATGCCGGTCGAGATCGATGCCACCACGCGTCAGCTCACCCAGCTGCAGATCGAGGAGCAGGCGCTCATGAAGGAGACCGACGACGCCTCCAAGGAGCGTCTGGAGGCCCTGCGCCAAGAGATTGCCGAGGTCCAAGAAAAGCTCAACGTGCAAAAGGCCGGCTGGCTCAACCAGAAGAACGCCATCGACCACGTGCAGGAGCTCAAGGGACAGCTCGACGAGGCCAAGAGCGAAGAGGAGCGTGCGACGCGCAACGGCGACCTGGGCCGTGCGTCCGAGCTGCGCTACTCCGTGATTCCGGGCCTGCAGCAGCAGATTCAGGATTCCGAGGCTGCGCTCGAGGCGCAAAAGCAGCAGGACGGCGAGGGCCTCAACGAGCAGGTGACCTCCGATGAGATCGCTGAGGTCGTGAGCGCTTGGACCGGCGTGCCGTCTCCAAGATGATGCAGGGCGAGCTCGACAAGCTGAAGGGCTTGGAGGGCGAGCTGCATAAGCGCGTCATCGGCCAGGACGAGGCGGTCTCCGCTGTCGCCGCGGCCGTGCGTCGCAGCCGTGCGGGCCTCTCCGATCCGGACAAGCCCATCGGCAGCTTCTTCTTCCTGGGCCCCACCGGCGTGGCAAGACCGAGCTCGCCAAGCGCTTGCCGAGTGCCTGTTCGATGACGAGCGTGCGCTCGTGCGTATCGACATGTCCGAGTACATGGAGAAGTTCAGCGTCCAACGTCTGATCGGTGCGCCTCCGGGATACGTGGGTTACGACGAGGGCGGCCAGCTTACCGAGGCCGTGCGCCGTCGTCCGTACTCCGTGATTTTGCTCGACGAGATGGAGAAGGCTCATCCGGATGTCTTTAACGTGCTGCTGCAGGTGCTTGATGACGGCCGTCTGACCGATGGCCAGGGTCGCCAGGTGTCCTTCAAGAACACGATCATCATCATGACGTCTAACGTGGGCTCCAAGGCCATCGCCGATCTGTCCGGTAAGGACGAGGAGGAGATGCGCCATCAGGTCGACGCCGCCATGGCTCAGACCTTCCGCCCCGAGTTCCTCAACCGTATCGACGATATCGTGGTGTTCCATCCGCTCGGCATGGCGCAGATCGAGAAGATCGTCGACATCCAGCTTGCCGACGTCCGCGCGCGTCTGGCCAAGGAGCGCATGACGCTTGCCATCACCCCGGCGGCCAAGCAGATGCTCGCCGTGGGTGGCCTGGACCCCGTGTTCGGTGCCCGTCCGCTCAAGCGCCTGGTCCAGCGCGAGGTCGTGGACGCCATCGCCGCCGCCATCATCGACGGTACGGTGCGCGAGGGCGATCAGGTGACGGTCGATGCCGACAAGGACGGCGGCTTTACCGTCGTGTGCGACAACACGCCGTCTGCTACCTACGAGGTCCCCGACGCCGAGTAGATTTATGGGACATGCCTTAAAATCTGCCAGCCGTCTCTAAACGCCAAGGGCGGCGGATCCAATTGGGTCCGCCGCCCTTTTTCGTGCGACAATCGATAATGTTGAACACGATTGCATGGCAAGGAGATATGCAGATGATAGACAAGAACAAGACGAATGCGCCGGTCGCCAACGCCGCGCCGGCCGCACCCAAGCCTGCACCCAAGCCTGTGCCCAAGCCGCGCGACCCCTACATCCGTGCCGAGAACGAGGATGACGACGGCTACGATCCTTATAGCGATCGTCGCCCCGAGCGCGAGCCCCTCTTCGAAGCCGACCCCTGGCGTTAAGTAGCTCATTTGGGACGGGCTTTTTTAGCTACTTTGTTTTCGGCTAGAGGCGTTCATGCCTGCCCCCCTCGGCCGCTCGATATCCTCCGGGAGGGGCCACTAATAGAAAACTTGCTTATCCATTAATCAAGATACGCATAATCTTGCTCTCCTGCTAATCAAGAATCGTTATAATCTTGATTAGCAGGAGATCAAGATTGGAGAATTATGGCATTCAACGACTTGGTGGCTCAAAAAATAAAGGACTTTGAGCAACAGGGGATTCCGCAGGTCTTTGAGCGCGACCTTGATCTGGCAACCCGCAGGAGCCAAAGCGCGACAACATCGTATATGTGATTGTGGGCGCCCGTCGTTGTGGAAAGACGTATCGCTTGTATCAGGAGATGCGGCGGCTTCAGGGCCAAGGCGTCGAGCTTGACCGGATGCTATATTTCAATTTTGAGGATGAGCGCTTGCGTCCGTATGAGCCATCGCTACTAGCGGACGTGCTCGATACATTCTATGCACTATATCCTGCTGCTCGAGGCGAGGGCGCCTACCTTTTCTTTGACGAGATCCAGGAAATACCCGAATGGGGTGCGTTTCTGCGACGCGTGGTCGATACGGAGAAGGCGACCGTTTACGTGACGGGATCTTCTTCTAAGATGCTGTCCTCAGAACTTAAGAGCGAGTTCAGGGGCCGTTCTCTTGTGCGAGAGCTTTTTCCGTTGAGTTTTTCGGAATACGTCCGATATAAGACGGGGAGCGTTCCTGAGTCGAACGCGCCCTTCTCCTCAAGCGCTGCAGCGTTGCTCCGACACCATCTGGTCGGATATCTCGAGCGAGGGGGATTCATCGCGACACTTGAGCAGACGCCCGCAGACGCGATTCAGCTGCTACAGGAATATGCGTCGCGAACGGTCGCTATGGACGTTGTGGAGCGTTACGACGTCAAGAGCCTCGTTTGGCCTCACTGTTTCTGACGCGGTGTATGGCATCTTCGGGACGAGAGCTGTCGGTGAACAAGGTGTACAACGAGTTCAAGAGCAGGCAGATACCCGTCAGTCGTAATTCGCTCAGCGACTTACTTGAGTATTACGAGGACGCCTACCTGCTGTTTTCTGTGCCGGAGTTTACGCGTTCACTTGCAAATAATACGCGGTCTGCGTCTAAAGTCTACGCTGTCGATCCTGCGATGTTTGGAGCATTCTCTCCCGCATCGGCATTGGACCAGGGCCAGAGGCTCGAGACTGCGGTGTTCAATGCGCTCAGAAGAAGGACTCCTGCGGTGCGGGTCGGTTCGGTCTGCCGCCTACTGGTCAAGGAGAAGAATAAAAGCCATGAGGTTGACTTTGTGGCTGGGGATGCACTTCTCATGCAGGCTTATAGCCTGACTCAGGTGAGTGTGGATATGGCAAGCGAGAAAACGCGCGAACGCGAAATTGCAGCCCTCGATGCCTCGATGGCCCAGTTTGATCTTGGCGAGTCGGTAATCGTTACTATGGATGAACAGGCCGATATTCCATGTGAACACGGTGCGGTACACGCTGTGCCCGCATGGAAGTGGCTCCTTGCCTAATCATCTACGGATCTGTGGGGCCAGGACCTCCTGGCCCCTTCATCACGGTTGGGGAGTACCATGATGCGCCCGGCTAGTCCTGGGCCTTGATGCTCGGCAGCAGAATCTGGGCGATGTAGTCGCATTCGAGCTTGGTGGCAGCGTCGGCCTTGCCGTCTTTGCCGACCAGCACGCTCTTGATCTGGCTGTAGGTGTAGCGGTTGCCGGTCGTAAGCTCGACAAGCTCAATGGCTGTGTCCATGGGATAGGTCGACACGGGGTTCTGCGTGCGCCCGTTGATGGTCTGGGGCACCACGTACGGATAGACGGGGCCGCTGGCGTAGACGGTATAACCGTTGCCTAGATTGGCCGCACCCAAAACCGTATCGCCCTCATCGGGCGTAAAGCTCTCGCCCTCGCGCACCGCGACGAGCGTCACAATCGGCGTATCGCTGTCGCCGGCAAGATAGATGCATAGCGTGCTGCCATTTTGCCAAGTCTCGACCTTGCCGTACCATTCGACGGGGATATCGAGCTGGTAGAGGTCGGTTGCCTTGTGACGGGCGTCGGCATCACGGGCTGCCTGTGCCTTTTGCGCGCTCACGGCATTGACGGCGGCGTCGCGCCGCGCGGTTGCCGCCTGCTGGAGCACCTTGGCGGTGGCGGCGGAGCTCGCGCCGCCTTCCTCGGCATACTTGGCGGCGGCGTCGATCTGGTCGTTGGTTACCGTGTCGGCCGAAGGCACCTTGAGTTTAAAGGCAGCCTGGGCACTTAAATCCTGTCCATCGCTCTTAACGGTGACCTGCGTCTTGGTGGTCGGGACGGTATAGATGGTGCCGTCGGCCGCGATGGGGGAGGCAGCGATGGAGAGCGTGTAATCGCCGGGCAGCAGTTTGATGCCGCGGCCGTGCTCGTCAACGTAGAGCGTTTCGCTCACAGAAGAGCCGTCGGAGTCCTGGCCACTCACCTGCACGGGGATCTTTGAGCCGGTGGAGCAGTCGAGTCCCGCGGCATGTACGCCAATTTGCACCGACATCATGGTATGGGCGTTTGCGGCAACTACGGCGGCCTGCTCTTGCTGGTATCCGTTCCAAGCCGCATAGCCCGCGCCGCCGGCGACGAGCGCGACAGCCACGACACCGGCGACCATCAGATTGCGGCGCTTGGGCGACATCTTACGATGACGAACCTCGGCTTCGTGTGCCGAGGGAGCGGACGGCAGGGGAATATCTCCCATGGCGATGGTCTCGTCGACGACTGGCGCAGAGCCCAAGCCGG
The DNA here is from genome assembly GCA_027669365.1 of Coriobacteriaceae bacterium AM49-12. Taxonomy (GTDB): domain Bacteria; phylum Actinomycetota; class Coriobacteriia; order Coriobacteriales; family Coriobacteriaceae; genus Collinsella. The sequence goes on from JAQEDL010000003.1 coordinate 72,305, forward strand.
GGAGCTCGCGGGTGAGCGATTCGTCGACGGGCAAGTCGCCAAGCAGGGAGGTCTCATCTCCCGCGTTGGGTTCCGGTTGGCCATTGCCCTCGTCATCGCCTTTTTCGACATCGGCTTCATCGCGAGCATCCTCGACGTCGTCGCCCGTATCCGGTATGCCATCGCCCGCCGCGTCCTGCATGTCGGCGATTGTCTCGTCAAACGCAACTTCGTCCAGCGAAAACCGGTCTAGGCTCTCCAAGGCCTCGGCGCACGCCGCTGCATCTTGGGCCGCGTCCTCTTGGCCCCTCGTCTCATTTTCCATATATCCCCCAAGCTCAATATCGGGACAACAATGTACCCAAAATTAAGGTCACATAGAGCTGGCGTGCAGTCGGAAATTCGATTTTATCTGCGCGATACATTGTGAATATGTGCATGAATGCACGCGCGACAGCAAAAAGCCCCGAAGCAAACGAATTGCTTTCCGGGGGCTGCGCATAACGCGAGATTACGGAGCCAAAGAGACGCGCCTACATCCAAATGCGGACGGCAGCGAGCGCGTTACTCGGCGTGTGCGTAATCCACCTTGGCGCGGCGAGCGGTAGCCTTCTCCCAATCGCTGGTGCCCTCAAAGACATCCTGCTTGTAGGGATTGCGGCCGAGCTTCTTGGCGCGGTAGGCGATGTAGATGATCGCGGCGATGTTGGCGACCAGTGCGGCGATCGAGACCGCAGTAGCGGCGCTGGGGTCGAGCGTGGAGTGGGTCACAAAGATGGACTCCTCCTGGAAGTACGGGAACACCTGGGCAAACATGCACCAAATGGCCAGCGTAAAGGCGCGGTTCTGGATCCAACCGCCCTTGTTCCAGATAAAGGCGGCGACGGTGGGCGCCAGCAGCAGCGCAAAGCCGCAGAACCAGGAGTGGGCGGGCAGGCAGTTGTAGGTGTAGCAGAAGTTCCAGATATCGTAGGCGATGATGTAGACCCAGGTCATGTCGGGCCACAGCATGTCGGTCTTGTCCTCGGAGGCGTAGACGCTCCACCAACCGGTCATGCAGAAGATGTTGATGATACCGGCGATGCCGTTGAACACGTTGTTCCAGCCGGCAAGCTGCGTAGCACCTCGGAGGTGACCCAAGTGGACTGGCCCAGGACAAAGAAGTGATAGGCGCTCTCAAAGTCGGACACGACGGCGATCATGATGTTGATGGCGACGATCACAAACGGCCACGCGCGGAACCAGTGCGCCTTGCCGATCTTGCCCCACTGATACTTAATGGCAATGAAGCCCCAGCAACCGGCCAGCGCCGCGTATACCTTGGCGTAGTGGAACCAGCTGTTCTGGTACACATGGGTGGGGTTGGTGAGCGCCCACTCGGCGCCTGTGAGACGCCGATGGCGATGGCGACGCAGTAGATGGTCATGGCCAGCGGAGCCACGCCAAAGATGATGGCCGCGCCGAGCTTGGTGCGGCGGCCGACCTCGTTGAGCACGATCAGGCCAATAAAGACCATGGCCCAGCCGGCCCAGTGGATAAGGGTATCGCTACCCCAAACATCGAACAGCATGCTGCTCTCCTTTCACACGCCCGCGGCCCCTCTTCTGATCGCGGACAGTTTGGCCAAATGTCGTCAGTTCTGGGGCTTGCGCTCCGGATACTTGGCGGTATAGCCCTCGATGTGGAGCGTCGAGGCGATGATTTCCTTGACCGTCTCGTCGGGCACATCGGGGTGCGTGCGGATATACATCAAAAGACCCATGATGAGGGTGTAGAACGTTTCGTAGACATGGTCGATGCGCAGCTCGTGATGGGCGACAAAATCAACCACGGTGGTGTCGCAGATGTACTGAGCCACGCGCTGAACCACGTTGTGCAGAAAGCCGCCGTAGAGCGCGCCGCTGCTTGAGGTAAGCGTGCTCGGCAACTCGTGGCCGCTCACGACCAGGCGCTTAAAGAGCGGAGCGACGGTGTCGAGTGCGCCTTCGATGTCACCAACCGTGCGGCCGGCATTCCATTGCTCGAGCTCGGAGATAAAACCGTCGATTGCCTCGTCCATGACGGCGGTGACGGCGGCGTCCATATCGGCAAAGTAGTGGTAGAACAGCGAGCGCGTGCAGCCGGCTCGCTTGGTCACGGCCGAGACGGATAGATGTGACACGCCCAGCTCGGAACTCACGGCGCGCACGGCGGCGAGGATCTCGCGACGGCGCTCGTCGCCCGTCAAGCGCTTTGCCGCGCTGTCGGACGCGAGGACGGCATCGGCCACAGAGATGTTTGCCGTGTTATCGCTCATACGTTTGCCGCCTTTCATCCTCCTTTGCCTGACCGTTCGCCTAACAGTCTTGAATATTGTTGACGGTTCGTCAATACTATTTTTGACACAATGTCAACAATGGCGGGTGAACGGCATGGGGGCATGACCGGCCTGCAAAAAAAGAGGGGCGCTGCGGTCTCGCCGGGCTGCGGCAAGAGAAGGGATAACCATGATTCTCAACGGACCGGGGATTAGCTATACCGAGCCCGATATCGGCGCGGAGTTCGTGCCGCCGATACCGGAGCATCCGCGCGAGGCCATCGTCAAACTGTGTGAGCACTGCACCAACCGCCTGTTGCATCGCGACGAGCTGCTGGGCTACGAGTACTGGTCGTTTGCCGAGGCCGCAACCGACGAGCAGGCCGAAGTGCTCTGCAAGATGAAGATGCGCCGTCCCTATACGCTGCCCGAGATGGTCAAGCTCACCGGCATGCCCGAGGCCGATATCGAAAAAATGCTCGACGACATGAGCTACACGGGTCTGCTCGAGTACAACTGGGAAAACCCCGAGCGCGCCAAGCAGTGGGTGCTGCCCATGCTGGTGCCGGGTTCCGCCGAGTTCCTCAACATGCGCGTGAGCCAGCTCGAGGAGCATCCGGTCTATGCCAAGTTCTTTGAGCAGGCGTCCAAGGGACCGCTGTCCAAGGCCACGCCGATGGTGCCGCCCGGCGGTGCCGGCATCGGCATGCATGTCATTCCGGTCGAGAAGGCCATCGATGCCGCGAGCACCTCGGTGCCGATCGAGCATATCGAGCATTGGCTCGACAAATACGAGGGTAAGTATGCCGCCAGCACCTGCAGCTGCCGCGCGAGCCGTCGCGTGATGGGTGAGGCTGCGCCGACGACCCCGCCGACTGGTGCATCGCCGTGGGCGATATGGCCGACTACGTGGTCGAGACCGACCGTGGCCATTACGTGACCCGCGACGAGGTTTACGACATCTTGCGCCAGGCCGAGGACAACGGCTTTGTGCACCAGATCACCAACATCGACGGCGAGAACAAGATCTTCGCCATCTGCAACTGCAACGTCAACGTGTGCTACGCCCTGCGCACATCGCAGCTGTTCAACACACCCAACCTGTCGCGCTCGGCCTATGTCGCTAAGGTCGAGAAGGACAAGTGCGTGGCCTGCGGTCGCTGCGTTGAGGTGTGTCCGGCCGGCGCCGCCAAGCTGGGCCAGAAGCTCTGCAGCAAAAAGGCGGGAGGACAGGCGCCCGAGTATCCGCGCCAGGAGCTGCCCGATGCCACCAAGTGGGACCACACCAAGTGGTCGCCCAACTACCGCAACGACAACCGCATCGAGACGCATGAGTCCGGCACCGCTCCCTGCAAGACGGCCTGCCCCGCGCACGTTGCCGTTCAGGGCTATTTGAAGCTCGCGGCTCAGGTCGCTATGACGAGGCGCTGGCGCTCATCAAGCGCGAGAACCCGCTGCCCGCTATTTGCGGCCGTGTGTGCAACCGCCGCTGTGAGGATGCCTGCACCCGCGGTCGTGTGGACGCCGCCGTGGCTATCGACGAGGTCAAGAAGTTCATCGCCCAGCGCGATCTGGATGCCGCGACCCGCTATGTCCCACCTGTGGTGACCCCGACGCGTGCCGGCGGCTTCGACCAGAAGATCGCCATCATCGGCGCCGGTCCGGCCGGTCTGTCCTGCGCCTTCTATCTGGCCGAGAAGGGCTACAAGCCCGTCGTGTTCGAGAAAAACGAGCGCCCGGGCGGCATGCTCACCTACGGCATTCCCAGCTTTAAGCTGCAGAAGGACGTTATCGAGGCCGAGGTCGAGGTCATTCGCCTGATGGGTGCCGAGTTCCGCTATGGCGTGGAGGTCGGTCGCGATGTGACGCTCGACGAGCTGCGCGAGCAGGGCTTTAAGGCCTTTTATGTGGCCATCGGCTGCCAGGGCGGCCGCCTTGCCGGCATTCCGGGCGAGGATGCCGAGGACGTGACCGTGGCCGTCGACTTTTTGCGCGAGGTCAACAGCGGCAAGATCGACGCGCTGCCCGGGCGCACCATCGTGGTGGGCGGCGGCAACGTGGCCATCGATGTCGCGCGCAACGCCTGCCGTCTGGGTTCCGAGCACGTTGAGATGTTCTGCCTGGAGAGCGAGGTCAAGATGCCTGCCAGCGAGGAGGAGCGTCGCGAGGCCATTGAGGACGGCGCGCACATTAGCTGCGGCTGGGGCCAAGGAGATTCACCTGGACGAGGCCGGTCGTGTGTGCGGTATCACCTTTAAGCGCTGCACGCGTGTCTTTGACGACGAGGGCCGTTTTGCGCCCGAGTATGACGAGAACGACTTGCGCCGTGTCGATGCCGACCGTGTCGTCATGTCGATTGGCCAGTCCATTGTGTGGGGCGACCTGCTGGCTGGCTCCAAGGTGGAGCTCGGCCGCAGCCAGGGTGCCCTTGCCGATCCGCAGACGTACCAGACCGCCGAGCCCGACATCTTTGTGGGCGGCGACGTCTACACCGGTCCCAGCTTTGCTATCGACGCCATCGCCGCCGGTCACGAGGCCGCCGTGTCCATCCATCGCTTTGTGCAGCCGGGCTCCACGCTCACCATCGGCCGCAACCAGCGCCGCTACGCCGCGCTCGACCGCGACGATGTCGTGATCGAGAGCTATGACAACGCGAGCCGTGAGGTTGCCCACGTGGACCACGAGCGCGAGAAGGCCGCGCCCTTCAGCGAGTACGTCGAGACCTTTAACGAAGAGCAGGTGCGCGCCGAGACCGCCCGTTGCCTTGGCTGCGGTGCCTCAATCGTCGACCCCAACAAGTGCATCGGCTGCGGCCTGTGCACCACCAAGTGCGCGTTCGATGCCATCCATCTGGATCGCGATCGCCCCGAGTGCTCCACGATGGTCAAATACGAGCAAAAGCTCCCGAGCCTTGGCAAGTATGCTTTAAAGCGTGCAATCAAAATCAAGTTCGGTCGTAAATAGGTAACCATGGCGGGTAAGGGGACGGTGCAGACTAGATTTCGCTGTCCCCTTGCTTTGAGTTTGCATCGCATCAACCGTTGTTGAAAGGTTTCTACCTTGCATGAATTGGGAATCGTTTATCACATTATTCGCGATGTTGAGAACGTGGCGCGCGCCAATGGCGTGCGTCGCGTTTCGAGCGTCACGCTGCTGCTGGGCGAGGTCTCGGGCGTCGTTCCCGACTTGCTGCTCGACGCTTGGCGCTGGGCGGCAGATAAAAAGTCCATCACGCAGGGCGCGGAGCTTATCGTGGAGCCCGTCGAGGCCGTGACGCATTGCGAGGCGTGCGGCTGCGACTACGCGACGGTCGAGCACGGCAAGACCTGCCCCCATTGCGGTAGCGGCGAGACCTATCTGCTGCAGGGCCAGGAGGTCATGATCAAGCAGATCGAGACCCCCGACGAGGACCCGACAGACGCTGCCCCCGACGGCCTCTCCGATGCCCCCGATGCCGTCGACGCCGCCAACCCCCTCCACATCGCCTAACTTAGTCGTTGGGGACGTTCTTAAACGACTAGTCATTAAAGAACGTCCCCAACGACTACTTTCCTAGAGCATATTCCTTACCATTAGTCAAGCACCATCTGTTTAAACGAAATAGCCTCAACCCGAGCACATTTGTGTCTGTTTAAAACCGGCAATAATGAACAGCGTGCTCAATTCGGTCATGTAAATAGATCAGCTATCAATCCTCAGCAGCAAATCAGCCAAAATACTGGAATGTAATCAGCTTGTAACAAAACAAGACGTTTAAACAAATAATGCTACCTTTTGCAGTTTTTCGAACAATTCTGCTGTATTTGCAGCTATACTCCATAACTGTCGTGTAGGAAATACGTAGACAAAAAGGAGGTTATGTGATGGTAAGTATTGTTCTTGCTAGCATGGTGACTTGGCGGCTGGAATCAAGCAGACGGGCTCGATGGTCTTTGGCGATCAGCCGTCTGTAGCCGTGGTCTCGCTCGAGCCGAGCATGGGCCCCGACGACTTCCGAGCCAAGGTCGAGGAAGCAGTCGCTTCCTTCGAGGACCAGGAGCAGGTGCTCTTCCTCGTTGATCTGTGGGGCGGCACGCCCTTCAACCAGATCAGCGGTCTCATCGAGGGCCATGATTCCTGGGCTATCGTCACCGGTGTCAACCTGCCTATGCTCATCGAGGCATATTCGCAGCGCTTTGACGCAAAGAACACTGCACATGCGATCGCAAAACATCTCGTGACTGAGGCTAAGGCCGGCGTGCGCGTCAAGCCCGAGTCTCTGGAGCCCGAGGAGAAGAAGCCGGCTGCGGCCGCCGCTGCTCCTGCGGGTGCCATTCCTCCGGGAACGGTGATCGGCGACGGGCACATCAAGATCGCCCACGTCCGTATCGACACGCGTCTGCTGCATGGTCAGGTGGCCACCACGTGGACCAAGCAGATCAACCCCAACCGCATCATCGTGGTCTCCGACGGCGTTGCTCACGACGAGCTCCGCAAGACCATGATCGAGCAGGCTGCCCCTCCGGGAGTCCACGCCAACGTCGTGCCCATCAAGAAGATGGCCGAGGTCGTCAAGGACACGCGCTTTGGCGACACCAAGGCGATGCTGCTGTTCGAGAACCCGCAGGATCTGCTCAGGGCCATCGAGGCCGGCGTCGACATCAAGGAAGCCAACATCGGTTCCATGGCCCACTCCAAGGGCAAGGTCGTCGTCACTAACGCTGTCGCTATGGGCGATGACGACGTCAAGACCATCGAGGCTCTCAAGGCCAAGGGCGTCAAGTTCGAGGTCCGCAAGGTTCCTTCGGATTCCTCCGAGGATCTCGACGCCATGTTGAAGAAAGCTAAGGCCGAACTGGCCGCTCAAGCATAGTAAAGGAGGGTCCGATACATGTCTGCAATCACTATTCTGCTTGTTGCGATTGTCGCGTTGCTTGCCGGTATGGAAGGCATTCTGGATGAGTTCCAGTTCCATCAGCCGCTCGTGGCATGCACGCTTATCGGTCTCGTAACCGGTCACCTTCAGGAGGGCATCCTCCTGGGCGGTTCGCTCCAGATGATGGCCCTTGGCTGGGCTAACGTCGGCGCCGCCGTCGCGCCTGACGCCGCTCTGGCCTCGGTCGCTTCTTCGATCATCATGGTGCTCGCCCTCAACGGTGGCGCCACCGATTCGGCCAAGGCCGTTACCGCCGCCATCGCCGTCGCCGTCCCGCTGTCGGTCGCTGGTCTGTTCCTGACCATGATCTGCCGTACCCTGGCTACCGCTATGGTTCACGGCATGGACGCCTGCGCCGAGAAGGCGACTTCGCCGGCATCGAGCGTTGGCAGTACGCCGGCATCCTCATGCAGGGTGTTCGTATCGCCATCCCGGCAGTACTTCTGTGCATCATCCCGGCCGAGGCCGTTACCAACGCGCTTAACGCTATGCCCGATTGGCTGTCCGGCGGCATGGCTGTCGGCGGCGGCATGGTCGCTTCCGTCGGTTACGCCATGGTCATCAACATGATGGCCACCAAGGAGACCTGGCCGTTCTTCATCCTCGGCTTTGTCCTTGCTGCCATCCCTCAGCTCACGCTGATCGCCCTTGGCTCATCGGCATCTCCCTTGCCTCATCTACCTTGGCCTTAAGGATCTGGCCAAGCAGGGTGGCGGCATGGGCGGTGGCTCCGGTGACCCGCTCGGCGACATTCTGAACGATTACGAGTAGGAGGGGAGTGATACATATGGCAGAGAACAAGATTCAGCTCACCAAGGCTGACCGTAAGAAGGTTTGCTTCCGTCATCAGTTCCTTCAGGGCTCGTGGAACTACGAGCGTATGCAGAACGGCGGCTGGTGCTTCGCAATGATCCCTGCGATCAAGAAGCTCTACACCAGCAAGGATGACCAGATTGCCGCTCTTAAGCGCCACCTGGAGTTCTATAACACCCACCCCTATGTTTCCGCCCCCGTCATTGGCGTTACCCTCGCCCTCGAGGAGGAGCGCGCCAACGGTGCTCCGATTGACGACGTCGCCATTCAGGGCGTCAAGGTCGGTATGATGGGCCCGCTCGCCGGCGTCGCGACCCCGCCTTCTGGTTCACCCTTCGCCCGATTCTGGGCGCACTGGGCGCTTCCCTGGCCCTGTCCGGCAGCATCGCCGGTCCGCTGCTGTTCTTCTTCGCGTGGAACATCATCCGTTACGCCTTCCTGTGGTACACGCAGGAGTTTGGCTACAAGGTCGGCTCCTCCATCGCCAAGGACCTCTCCGGCGGTCTGATGGGCAAGGTCACCGAGGGTGCTTCCATCCTGGGTATGTTCATCATCGGCGCCTGGTCGAGCGCTGGGTGTCCATCTCCTTCACCCCGGTCGTCTCCAAGGTCACGCAGTCCGCTGGCGCCTATATCGACTGGGCCAACCTGCCCGCCGGTTCTGAGGGCATCAAGCAGGCATTGACGATGTACAGCTCTGTCGGTGCCAACGCACTCGACCCGGTGAAGGTCACCACGCTTCAGGCCAACCTCGATCAGCTCATCCCCGGCCTTGCCGCCGTGTGCCTGACCCTGCTGGTCTGCAAGCTCCTCAAGAAGAAGGTCAGCCCGATCGTCATCATCCTGGCTCTCTTCGCCGTCGGCATCATCGGTCGCGTCTGCGGCTTCATGTAAGCCCGCTTCGGCTTAAGACCGAGAGTTGCTAGGCAAGGGCTTTTGAGCCATTGAAACGGACCGCACCCGGTGGGTACACTGGATGCGGTCCGATTGTTTTTATTGGAGGGCGAGGCGCGTATGGCGCAATCTCAGAACAGCACGGTCGATCTGGCAACGCCGGCAACCTGCCTGATGGGGCTTACCAGTCACGGTAACGTGATGGTGGGCAATAAGGCGTTTGAGTACTATAACGAGCGTAATCCCGAGGATTATATCCAAATCCCGTGGGACGAGGTCGACTATATTGCCGCCGAGGTTTTGCGCGGCACCAAGAAGATTACGCGTTTTGCCATCTTTACCAAAGAGAATGGCCACTTTACGTTTTCGACGCGCAATGACAAGGAAACGCTTCGCGCGGTGCGTAAGTACATTGACGAGGACAAGCTCGTTCGTTCGCCCGACTTTATCGATGTGACGGCCAAGGGCGCCAAGAGCATCCCCTCCGTCTTCAAGAACCTTTTCCACAAAGGCAACTAGTCATTAAAGAGCGCCCCCCTAAAGTGGGACACAGTTTCCCAGCGAGGTCCCATGGGGAAAGTCTGACCCAGAATTTGCCTGGATAGTGGGACGCACTTTCCGGAGGGCTGTTCCACCGCAACTTCGAAGAGTGGCTACACGCTGCATCACAACGTGTAAATCTGCTACACTAGTACAACATGCCTCCGTAGCTCAGGGGATAGAGCACCGCTCTCCTAAAGCGGGTGTCGACGGTTCGAATCCGCCCGGGGGCACCAGAGATTTGTCGAGCCCGGTACCGCTACGGTGCCGGGCTCTTCTGGTCTAAGGGCAGGGTTCGAGCCGTCGACACCCGCGTCACCAATTTCCCCGCGGGGGGAGTTTTCGAATCAGCCGGGGACACCAGAGATTGATCGAGCCCGGTACACCGTCACGGTACCGGGCTCTTCTGGTTCATGTCATGTCAAAAACGAAGCGCCCGCTTGCTGGGGGAGCAAGCGGGCGCTGTGAGCGAATATGTTTGCGGCGGGAGCCGTAATGGGCGGTGGGGCGGCGACTAGTTGGTCGTACCAGAATCGTCGCCCGTGCTCGTGCCCGAGCCAGAGCCCGAACCCGAGCCAGAAATCGAAACCGTCAGCGTAATCGTGTTGTCGGTGGACTGCTTGCCGGTGGGGGAGACGCCCGTAACGGTGGCGTTTTCGTTGCCGCTCACGGGGTTGCCGTTCTGGTCGCAGAACGCGATGTTGTAGAACCCGGCGTTGTTGAGCGCGGTGACGGCGGCGGAGATGCTCTTGCCGTACAGGTTACCCGGAACGCTGGCCTTGCCGGACTTCTTGGCAATGACGACGGTAATCGTGGCGCCGGGCTTCTGCTTGCCGCTGGGGTTCCAGCTGATCACGGTTCCCTCGGTAACTGAGTCGTTCTCCTGGTAGCTCACGTCGACGCCAAAGCCTGCCATATCGAGGGCGTTGCGCGCCTGGGCCTCGGTCATGTCGGTCAGGTCGGGGACGGACGTGGTATCCGGGCCGCTCGAGACCTTGTACGAGATGGTCGTGCCCTTCGCGACTTCCTTACCGGCTTCGGTGCCCTGCTCAAAGACCTGGCCTCATCGGCCTCGTTGGCCTCCTCGGAGGCGTTGCCCTTCAGGCCAACGCTTGCCAGCGCGGCTTCTGCCTGGTCCTTGGTCAGGCCGACAAGCCGGGGAACCTCAACCTTCTCGGAGGGCTTGGGGCCCTTGGAGATTACCAGGTTCACCTTAGTGCCCTTGGCCTTCTTGGTGTTGCCGTTGGGCGTCTGCTCGGCGACCTTGCCCTCGTCGACATCGTCGTTGTAGCTTTGGTCGATGGTGCCGACCTCGAGGCCGGCTTCCTTGATCAGTTCGACGGCAGTCTGCTGGTCCTTGCCCAGTACATCGGGAACGGTGACCTGCTCGCCGCCAAAGAGTCCTGTGGCAAAGGCCACCACGATGCCGATGACGGCAACGGCTGCCACCACGGCGGCGATGATCTTGTTCTTGTTGGATTTGGGCTTTTCGACCTCGTAGGAGCCGGTGGAACCCGAAACCGAGCTACGGGCGGTATTCTGGCCGCTCACGCCCGAGACGGGACGCACCATGGCGCGCGTCTGATCGGAAAGCTCGCGAGTCTTGGTGGCGCCAAGCTCGCCGGGGGCACCGATGATGCGCGTGGGCTCCGAGATGTTGACGGCACGACCGGACAGGTAGCTGTTGAGCACCTGACGCAGCTCGTCAGCGGTCTGGAAGCGGTTTGCCGGGTCCTTCTCCATGCACTTGAGGATGATGCGCTCAAGGTCGCGTCGACACCGGAGTTGATCTGGCTCGGCGGAATAGGCAGCTCGTTGACCTGCTTGAGTGCGACCGAGATGGCGTCATCACCGTCAAAGGGCACGCGGCCGGTGGCGCACTCGTACATCACGACGCCCAGCGAGTAGATATCCGAGGTGGGGCCGAGGTCCTGACCGCGGGTCTGCTCGGGGCTGACGTAGTGGGCGGTTCCCAGCACGTTGTTGTCTTGCGTGAGGTGGCTGTTCTTGGCGCGTGCGATGCCAAAGTCCATTACCTTGATGTTGCCGTCGGGCAGCACCATGATGTTCTGCGGCTTAATGTCGCGGTGGATGATCTCGTGCTTGTGGGCGACCGAAAGCGCAGAGCTGATCTGCGAGCCGATCTGGGCGACCTTCTTGGGGTCGAGGGCGCCGTGGCTCTTGATGCCGCTCTTAAGGTCAGTGCCGCGCAGGTACTCCATGACGATGTAATAGGTGTCGCCGTCCTTGCCCCAATCGTAGACGCCCACGATATAGGGGGAGGAGAGACCAGCTGCTGCCTGGGCCTCCTGCTTAAAGCGTGCGGCGAAGGTTGCGTCACCGGCATACTGCGGCAGCATGATCTTGACGGCTACCGTGCGGTCGAGGACCTGGTCCTGTGCACGGTAGACGGTCGCCATGCCGCCTGTTCCCACCTTATCCTTGAGGAGGTATCTTCCCCCGAGGACCCTCTGTTCCATTCCTGCTCCTAACATAACTATTCGCTCAACGATGTGTGTAGTACCAAATGTGTGGCCGCTGGGGCCGTGTGGCGCGTAGCCGCTAGCTCATCGGCCGTGGCGCGTCCCAAGTATCCGCTTTGATCACGGGCATCACGCCCCCTGTGCGGCGAGCGCCGCGGTCAGGACGATACCGGCAATCTTAGCCGCCTTGACGTCGTGTTTGTCGTAATCCTCCAGGGCCACCGAGATGGCAACCGTGGGTGAATCGTAAGGTGCAAAGCCAACAAACGTAGAGTTGACGTTGGTGCCGCCGGTCTCGGGCGAACCGGTCTTGCCGGCAACCTTGACGCCCGGAATCTGGGCATCGGTGCCGGTACCGGACTGGACGACGGCGAGCATGGCCTGCTTGACCTGGTCGGCCGTGGCAGAGCTGACAGCCTGGCCCAGAGAGCGGGACTGCGTGGTCTTAACCACGGTTCCGTCCGGGGCGAGTATCTGGGACACAAAGAACGGGTCCATGACCACGCCGCTGTTGGCGATAGCGGCGGCGATCACGCAACTCTGCATAACGGTGGTCTGCGGGCCAGGCGTGTGGTCCATGCCGACGGGCTGGCCGGCGCCTGCCCAAGCGGTCTCCCACTCGGTCATAAGCGACGGGTCGGCCATGATGGAGGCGGCGGAGGTCAGATCTTGGCCGAGCTTTTGGCCGTAGCCAAAGGCGTTGGCAAACTGGACGAGCGAGCTGGCGCCAATCTCGTTGGCCACCTGGCCAAAGACGACGTTGGACGACACGGCGAAGGCCTGCTGCAGGCTGATGGTGCCGTAGCTTTCGTTGGCATAGTTGGTGACCGGCGCGTTGCCGATGTCCATGGAGCCGGGCGCCTGGTACGTGCTGGTAAGGCTGGCGGTGCCGGTTTCGAGTGCCGCGGAGAGCGTGACGACCTTAAAGGTCGAGCCCGGGGTGTACAGCGCGTCCATGGCACGGTTGTACATGGAGCCGTCCTCGCCGCCGCCCGACTGGAGCAGCGCATCGATGTTGGTGTTGTCGTAGGTGGGCGAGCTCGCGCACGCAAGGACCGCACCGGTGCGCGGATCCATGACCACCACAGCGCCCTTAAAGCCCTTGAGCGCCTGCTCGGCAGCCGTCTGGATGCGCGAGTCGATGGTGAGCTTGGCGGTATTGCCCGGCTGGGTCTGCCCGCGAGCGACGCGATGGCATTGTTCCAGCTGGAGTAATCCTTGGAGCCGGTGAGCGTGTCGTTCATGACGCTCTCGATGCCAGCGGTGCCATACTGCTGGCTCACGTAGCCCACCACGTGCGCGGCCATATTGCCGTTGGGGTAGGAGCGGGCGTAGGTGCCGTCCTCCTGCTGCAGCGACTCGGCCAGCGTCACGCCGTCGGACGTGATGATGGAGCCGCGCTGGATGTACTTGGAGCGGGCGATGGTGTGGTTGTTGGTCGGCATGTCCTGGTAGTCCTTCGCCTTGATGACCTGGACATAGGTGAGGTTGCCGATAAGGATGGCGAACAGCGCCGTGAAGGCAAGCACGGCACGAGTCAGACGGTTGGCAAGTGCCACGCGGCCGAGCACGCCGGACTCGGGCGTGTCGAGCAGGCGACGACGCATGCGCGAGCCGACGGAATGGCTGCCGCTGCCGTAGGAAGACGAGGTGGCAAAGCGCGTGCCCGTCGGGGCGGCGGCAGATGCGACCTGATCATCGGTGATGGCGGCCATGGTGCCGGTGCCGGTAAGCTCGGCCTCGCGTCCGGTCGCCTCGTCACCGGCGCGCAGCAGGAGCGCGACGATGATAAAGCTTGCCAGCAGCGAGGAGCCGCCCTGGCTCATAAAGGGCAGGGTGACGCCGGTCAGCGGGATCAGGCGGGTTACGCCGCCAACGATCAAGAAGGCCTGGAAGCTGATGGCTGCCGTAAGACCGGTGGCGCTAAAGGCGGCGAGGTCGGATTTAGCGCGGGCACCGTGGTGAGGCCACGCACGGCAAAAAGCATAAACAGGATGAGCACGGCGCCGCCGCCCAAAAGGCCCATCTCCTCGCCGATAGCCGAAAAGATAAAGTCGGACTCGACGACGGGGATGTTGTTGGCCATGCCGTTGCCGATGCCAACACCGACCAGGCCGCCATCGGCAAGCGAGAAGAGCGACTGGACGATCTGGTAGCCCTGGCCCTGGGCGTCCTTAAACGGATCGACCCAAACCTGGAAACGCACCTGAACGTGAGACAGGAACTTGTAGGCGCCCACAGCTCCAACGGCTAAGAGCGCAAGGCCGATAACGACATACGAAAAGCGCCCCGTGGCAACGTAGAGCATCAGCAAGAAGATGGTGTAGAACAGCACGGCCGAACCCAGGTCGCGTTCGAAGACGACGACGAGCAGGCACACACCCCACACGGCAAACAGCGGCAGCAGCAGTCGCAGGCGAGGGATCTTAAAGCCAGGATCTTGCGGTTGGAGATGGAGAGCAGCTCGCGGTTCTCGGCCAGGTACCCGGCCAGGAACAGCACGATAAAGACCTTGGCGAACTCGCCAGGCTGGATGGTAAAGCCCGCGATGCGAATCCACAGCTTGGAGCCCGAGATCGTGGTGCCGATAAAGATGGGCAGCATCAGCAGGATGATGCCGATGATGCCAAAGGTGTACTTGTAGCGCATGACCACGTCGAGGTTTTTGACCAGTGCGAGCGTTCCCACCATCAGGGCCACCGAGACAAACAGGATGATGAGCTGTGAGATGGCGAGAGCGGGGGCGAGGCGTGTCACGAACGTGATGCCGATGCCCGAAAGTATAAATACGATGGGTAGGATGGCGGGGTCGGCGCCGGGCGCCAAGATGCGCACGGCGATATGTGCCGCGGCGAAGGCGGCAAAGAGGCCGATCGGCACGGCGAGCGTCTCAAAGGAGATGGCGGCGCCCGCGGTGAGCACGTACATCGCATACAGCAGGATGACGGGGAACGCCGAGGCGATGAGCAAGAGCAGCTCGGTGTTGCGGCGACTCATAAGCGGCACTCCCTTTCTAGTTCTTTTCGGAGGCTTCGGCCTCGGCGGACTGTTCGGCGGTTTTCTCGGAATCTGATTCGGAGGTCGATCCCTGATTGGTGTTGTCGCGAATCGTTTGCGCGTCAATCACCTGGCGGGTCTGCTCCTCGTCAATCTGATGGCGGTACTTGGAAATGGTGTCCTGCGCATCGTCGACACTTGTTTGCGGAATGCCCGCCTTGAGGCGGTTTTGCGTGTCTTCGGGCAGGTCGGACAGCTTAATACTGGTTTCGCTTTCGAGCCAGTGGAGCTTGAGTCCGAGTGGCTTGCCGGGCAGGCCGCGCCAGACGGCGACATTGCCCTGGTAGGTACCCAGGTAGTACGAGCCGGTGACACCCGTGTAGGCCCAGATGGAAGCCGCCAGCACCAAGACGAGACCTAAGACGACGCCGATGGTGACGTTGCGGCGACGCACGCGTTGCGCCTCGCGCATAACGCCATCGTCAACCAGGTCAACGACTACTACGGTCACGTTGTCGTGGCCGCCGGCGGCAAGCGCCGCGTCCACTAGGTTGTCGACGCAGATTTGCGCGGTTGAGGACTGCGTGGCGATGTTCTCGATATCGCTATCGGGAATCATGCTCGAAAGGCCGTCAGAGCACAGGATCAGGCGGTCGCCTTCCTCGATATGCAGAGTGAAGTGGTCGGCATACATGGCGGGGTCCGAGCCCAGCGCACGGGTGATGACCGAACGGTTGGGGTGGACGCGAGCCTCATCTGCCGTAATCTCGCCGGCGTCCACGAGTTCTTCCACATAGGAGTGGTCGCGGGTCACGCGGATGAGCGTGCCCTCGTGGAGCAGGTAGGCGCGCGAGTCGCCCACGTGGGCGATGGCGAGCGTATCGTTTTCGATATAGGCGCAAGTGGCTGTGCAGCCCATGCCGGGCTTGCCCAGGCCATTCAAGGCGGCCTCGATTACGGCGGCGTTAGCGGCCTCGACGGCTGCCGCCAGGCGTGCGGCGTCGGCGGACTGCGGGGCCGTCTTGGCAATAGTCTCAACGGCGATGGAAGAGGCTACCTCGCCGGCAGCGTGACCACCCATGCCGTCGCATACGCAAAAGAGCGGCGACTGCACCAGGTAGGAATCCTCATTGTGCGGGCGTACGCAGCCAACGTCGGAGCGGGCGCCCACATGAGTTGCGTGGTGGTGCCGGCATCATAGGTCGAGTCGGTCTCGATGCGCTCCTCGGTCAGGGGCTCAAAGCTCATGGTCGAGCCGGGGTCTTTGAGCTTGGCCTCAACGGCGGCAACGTCGATTTCGGCTGTGTCACCGGGAGAGACGGTGTCGGTCTCGGCGTTTGATTCGGAATCGCCGGTGTCCGGGGAGTCGGGCTCCTCGGAAACGCGGGCGGTCGACTCGTCATCTTGCGGGCTGACGTCTATAGGCTCGGGCGCCGGCGTAGACGCGGGCGCAACCTCGGATGCTGGGGCTATGGGAAACGCCGGCGCGGCGGGCTCGGGTGCCGCAAACACCGCAGCGCTCTCGTTGATTGCCGCGGCGACGGGCTCTGCAAAGTGAGCCGGCGCCGGGGTTGCTTCGGGCGCTGTGGGCTGTTCCGCAGCATGTGCGCCGATGGGCGCCGCTACGGCATCCTCTTCGTCCTCGTTATCGGCGAGATCCGAAATATCATGCGTTACATGCGAAAGAGGCAGGGAGAACACGGTGTCCTCGGGTTCCACGGGTGCGGAGTCCGCCGGAGCGGCGTGGGCCGGCGCAGCTGTGGCGGCGGCCGGTGCCTCGGTCATAGTCGCGGACTTGTTCTCCTCGTCGATCATCGACGGTTCACCTTCATGACCACGTCGCCAATCTGGACTTCGTCGCCCTCGCGCAGTGTTGCGGGCTCCACAAGCTGGCGGCCGTTGACGAGCGTGCCGTTAAGCGAGTTGAGGTCCTCGATGATGAGCGCCGGGCCCTGCAGCGAAAAGCGCGCATGCGAGGCCGAGACGAATGGCTCGTTGATGCAGATGTCCGAAGATGGCGAGCGACCGACGATGACGGGGCCGAGCATATCTACGTGGATGCCGCGGATGCCGCGCGGACCCTTGTCCACATCGATCGTCCAGATAGCCGAGTCGCGGCGCTGTCCGCGCACAAGCCCCACACCGGTCTTCATGACGGCGAACAGGAAGATATAGAGCAGGGCGACCAGGACGATGCGGCCTGCAAAAAGGACGATATCGATGTTCATAAGCGACTATCCCCTAAATTCAAAGGTGCTCAGGCCAAACGTCAGCAGATCGCCGTTGCGCAGCGGGCAGCGCGTAATGCGGCGGTTGTTGACGAGTGTGCCGTTGGTGGAATTGAGGTCCTCGATCGACCAATCCGAGCCCGTAAAGGTGAGCTGGGCGTGGCGGCGCGACACGTTGGGGTCGCGCAGGGCAATATCGGAAACTGAGCGCTCGCGACCGATAGTCACCTGTGCGGAGGTGATGCTATGGCTCTCGCCGCTCACGACGTCGACGAGCTGGGCGAGCGGGCGCTGCGGGCGCGAGTGCTTGCATGTTGGAGGCGATGCCCGCTGCGGCGCCTAGGCCCACGGCGGCACCGGTCGCGGCG
>JAQEDL010000030.1:0-3922 GCA_027669365.1 Coriobacteriaceae bacterium AM49-12
CGCAGCAGCGGCGGCCTTCTCGGCCGCGGCCTTGCGCGCCTTGGCCTCGGCAGCGGCACGGACCTTCATGGCTTTCTCTCGCGCAGCCTTCACCTCGGGCGTGATAACGCTCATGGGCTCGGCAGTCGAGACCTGGTAGAAAAAGCCCTTAAAGTCGATCTGCATATCGGTGATGGCAAGACCGAATAGGTCGTGCGCTTCGTTTTCAAACGGGAATACCGCCGGACAGTACGAGCTGATGGACGGAATCTCCTGGTGCCGATCAATTCCCTCAACCACCAGGTTCTCGATCGCATAGCTACCGTCCTGCGCAATATGCTCCTGAGCAGCATGAACGTTGATAAACGTATAGACCAAGCGATACGTGCCGTCGTCGACGTTGCGCTCGGCGTGCATTTGCACAAAGCGGGCACCGGCGCCCTTGAGCGCCTGGACATGCGACAGGAGCTCGTCGATCCCAACGGTGGTATAGATTGCCTCTTGCATTACTCGGCCTCCTTGCAGCGGCGGCGTCTCAGCAGGTGCGTCGCCAGCGGCGGGCGCAGCAGGCTTCCCGGCAGGCGCGTCACCGGCACCGTCAGCCCCGGCCCCCGCAGCCACAAACCCGTCCTCGCCCAGTTCAACGCCGCCGTCCCAGGTAGCGGCACCGCCCACGGTAAGTGGATCGCCGCCAGCACGCATCACGGCCTCCTTCTGGTCCAGGATGCCGCACGCCTCCACGATGGCATCGATCACGGTCTCGGGGCGAATGGCGCATCCGGGCGCGTACACGTCCACGGGAATCGCGCGGTCCACGCCGCCGATCACGTTGTAGGCATCGCGGAACACGCCGCCCGAGCACGCGCAGATGCCGCAGGCCACCACGCACTTGGGCTCGAGCATCTGGTTGTAAATCTGGCGCACGACAGGCAAGTTCTGAGCGTTGACCGAGCCCGTCACCAAAAAGATGTCCGCATGCTTGGGGTTGCCGGTATTGACCACGCCAAAGCGCTCCGCATCGAACAGCGGCGTGAGCGAGGCCAGCACCTCGATATCGCATCCGTTGCAGCTCGAGCCGTCGTAATGAATAACCCACGGCGAGCGCGACATTTTATGATCCATGGATGCCGCCTCCTAAATAAACACGTCGACGAGGATGGGCATAAGGTTGAGCAGGCCAAACACCAGCGCCACGCCCCATCCGAGCTTAAAGCAGCTGCGCCAGGTGCTGCGCGCGAAGGTGTTGTCGATCAGCACCTCGACAAAGTACGTCGCAGCCATCACGACCAGGGCGACCAGCCAGCTCACTGGGTTGTCCCAGACAAAGAACATGCCCACCCACATCAAAAACAGCACGGTCTCGCACCAGTGCATAAGGGTCATCTTGGCCAGCGTGCTGCCGCTCATCTCGGTGGCGACGCCCTGGACGATCTCCTGATGCGCGTGATGCGAGTACGAAAGATCGAACGGCGACTTGCGCAGCTTGATGGTAAGCACCGCGAGCAGCGCGAGGAAAATGGGCGCGCTGTACACGATGATGGGGGCCGACTGCCCCGTCACGGCGATGGAATCGAAGCTGTCGGTGGCAAGGTACAGGCCCACGCTCATCAGCAGAACGGCGGGCTCGTAACTCATAACCTGCAGCAGCTCGCGGTCGGCACCGACCTGGGCAAACGGGCTTTGCGTCGAGGCGGACGCCAGCACCACAAAAATCGCGGCAAGCGTCACCATAAAGGCGCATAACAGCGTGTTGGAGCCCGACACAAAGATGCCGCCGCCCACCACGGTAAAGATGAGCGCGCACGCCATGTAGGTATCGTCCATGGTGTTTACGCTGGCGGGAGCCTTGCGCAGCAGCTTGGCAACGTCGTAGAAGGGCTGCAGCAAGCGCGGGCCCACGCGGCCCTGCATGCGAGCCGAAAGTTTGCGGTCAACGCCGTCGATCAAGCCGCCCACAAGCGGCGCAATCAAGGCAAACGCCACGGTGCCAATAAAAATGCCCACGACGCCCGAGCCTTCAAAATACTTGCCGCGCAGCACCGAGGGCGCACTCATGGCAAGCCGCTCGGGCCCAATCCACGCGCAACACAGCAGCGCAAACAAGATAATGCTGCAGCACACGACGCTACCCGCGGGGCCAATACGCTTCTCGCCAAGGGCGTCCTCCGAGTACCAATTGCGCTTTTCGGCCTTCACCTCGTGTCCCATCGAGCCGCGGAAATGGCGGTAATTGTCGGTTCCCACACCCGAAAGATATACGTTTACGTGCGGTTTGTTGCTCACGCGGAATGAAGTCAGCAGCACCACGGCGATAAGCGCCACGATAACCACCATCAGATACATGGCGTCCTTGCCAATAACGTACGGCACGCGGCCAAACACCATGGCCAAGTAAGGCGACACCAGACCGCTCGAGATAACCGGAAACGCCACGCAGCACAGAATCAGCAGCGCGGCGATGGCGTTGAGGGCCATCCATTCGGTCTTATGGACATTGACCTCAACGTTTTGAGCCGTGGGGTCGACGCCCGAAAGCTTGGCAAGCCACTTGCCCCAGAAGTAAAACGTCGCGGCCGAGCCAAAGGCAAGCACCATGATCATGAGCACGTTGCCGGTCTGCGCAAACGCCACCAGGCGCCCCACTTGGACACGAGCATGCCAAACGGCGCCACAAACATGCCCATAATGCCCAGCATCATCAGACGCGTCAGGTGCGGCATGCGGCTGAACATGCCGTCCATGTCCTCGATATTGCGGCTGCCGATATGATGCTCGGCCGTGCCCACGCACAGGAACAGCAGCGACTTGGCCACCGTGTGGAACAAGATCAGGAAGATGGCCGCCCATACGGCCTCGGGCGCGCCGACACCCAAGCAGGCACTGATGAGGCCCAAGTTGGAAATGGTGGAGTACGCGAGCACGCGTTTGGCGTTGCTCTGCGAGATGGCCATGAGTGCAGCGAGCAAAAACGTGATGGCACCCACACTCGTGACCATAAAGCCGGTCACGGGGTAGATGGCATAGAGTGGGCTCAGCTTGACCATCAGGAACACGCCGGCTTTGACCATGGTTGACGAGTGCAGCAGGGCGCTCGTGGGAGTGGGTGCAACCATGGCACCCAACAGCCAAGTGTGGAACGGCATCTGTGCGGCCTTGGTGAGCGCGGCGAGCGACAACAGGATGACCGGCATCACCAGCAGCGCGGACTGCGCGGTTCCGGTGCCGGAAAGCTCGATCATGCCCGAGATGGTCAGCGGCATGCCGTTAACGTGCAGATACATAAGTCCGGCCAAAAACGCGATGCCGCCCAGCATGTTGAGGATGATTTGGGTAAAGGCGTTCTTGATGGCCTCGGGCGTACGCGTGTAGCCAATCATAAGGAACGAACACACGGTGGTGATTTCCCAGCCGCAGAACAGCCACTCAAGGTTGTCGCTCGTCACGATGGCGAACATGGCCGAGAGGAACAGGAACATGAGCGCCAGGAACTGCGGGCGACGGTCGGGCGCGGTCTGCCCGCGCAGCGCGGCCTCGTGCTCGTCATGGGCCTGGAAGTCCTTCATGTAGCCCAGGGCATACAAGCAGATTAGACTGCCAACGATGCCGACGGCGAGGACCATGATCACGCTCATGTAGTCCAGGTAGAGTGGCGTTGCCGTGACGGCTTCGGCCGCGGGCAGCGTCATGGCTGCAAAGGCGAGCGAGCCCACCAGCTGGACTATGCCGAGCACCGTGGTGAGCGCGTTCCTATATTTGTACGCGTTGTACAGGATGACAGCGCACAGGATGACGTCGATAACGGAACTGATGATCGAGAGCACATGCGAGGTGCCGGGGGCAACCTCAAAGCTCTGCGGACCCGTGCCAAAAAACATGACGGCGACTACAACTGTCACCGCCATAATAATGCCGGAGCCTATGAGCCCCGCCGCATCGCGGGCGC
>JAQEDL010000030.1:4022-27826 GCA_027669365.1 Coriobacteriaceae bacterium AM49-12
GCCACCAGCTGGACTATGCCGAGCACCGTGGTGAGCGCGTTCCTATATTTGTACGCGTTGTACAGGATGACAGCGCACAGGATGACGTCGATAACGGACTGATGATCGAGAGCACATGCGAGGTGCCGGGGCAACCTCAAAGCTCTGCGGACCCGTGCCAAAAAACATGACGGCGACTACAACTGTCACCGCCATAATAATGCCGGAGCCTATGAGCCCCGCCGCATCGCGGGCGCGGTCACCGCGCGCGAGCAGCATGCCCAGCGCCGGTACCAGCGGAAACAGGGTAAGGAAATACAGTAGCGTCATACCATCACTCCCCCATGCTAAAACGCTGCAATTGTTTAACGTTATAGCTCAATTGAGGAGTAGCGGCGGCGGGTTTTCGGTCAACTGGGGAGTTTTAGGCGTACGGGGTAAGGGCACGCCCGCATTGGAGCAGAGGGGCGGCAAGAAAAATGCGCCCTGTGGGCGCACCATCCCATTCGCTATTCCGCCTTTTTAACGCGCGGCTTGCGACCGCGCGGCTTATCGGCCAGCGCGGACTCACCGCTCTCGCGATACTGGCGGCACCAGGCCTTGACCGAAGACTCGCTGGGGATCTTGTGCTTGATCATGGCCTCGCGAACCGTCAGGCCGTTTTCCAGGCGATCCTTTACCACGGCGAGCTTGACGTCGTACGAATACGTGCGGTGATGCGAACCCGCGTTAAGCACGGCGTCGGCACCGCCCACGGCGTATGCGCGGGCCCACTGACGAGCCGTGGCCTGGGGAATGCCGAGCTCCGCGGCGAGGGCACGATGACCGACCCCCTCTTGGAGGACCTCGACGGCGCGCTGCCTAACCTCGGGCGCATGCGTGCGAGTCCTAGTTGCTTCTGACATACCTGCCACTTCTTAGCCTTAACCGTTAATCTGCTTTCTTACGTGCATGTTAGATAGTAGCATTTTGCTGTTCCCGCGTAGCAGTTAATCGAAAATAGCAACGGCGGCATCTGGCATTTGCCATTTATTTGCGACAGTTCTTTACATTTAATTTACGCAGCTAGTTAGCTCGCAGCTCATTGAGCGTGTTTTACCAACCAGATTGGTATCTTTTTTTTCGCTTGGTATGGTCTTCATAATTATTAACCCCTCTAGCCTCTGGGCTAGCATGTCAGTCTTCCGCGTACTTTCCAGCTTTCCACTTAACATTCCAGCTTTCCACTTAACTTTCCAGCTTTCTACCCAGCTTTCCACCTTAAGTGTTAAGTTAAGTGGAAGTTGGAAAGCCTGGTGGAGGGGTCGGGAGAGCTAAAACACCTTTCTCCAACGGCGGCTGGACAGTTAGTTCAGATACGTATTTTTCTATGCTGATAAAGCTGCGCTATGGTCCCCGGAGAGGGTTCTTTGGCGACTCATTGCACGCAAATCGAGCCCAGATAGCTACCGAATCCTAGTTTTGAGCCCCTTTCTTCCCCAAAACGAGCGCCGGATGCGCCTGCTGCGGTCTGGAATTATACGTATCTGAACTAACTGTCCAGCGGAGTCCAAGACTGGGATCGCGCAGACTAGAAAGGGGGGCGGCAACCGGGTGGTTGCCGCCCCCTTTGCGAAGCCAGTTGGCTTCGGAACTAGTGGTCGATGCCGTTGAGGTTCACCCTCGTGAGCGTATAGGTCACATAGTCGGGCGATTGAGGCTTTGCGCTCGCCACGTCACCCTTAACCAGGCTCGCTCTCATCACCAAGCGATAGTTCGCGTAGAACTGCTCACGCTGTTCAACCTGCGTGTTGACCTTAACGGTAAAGGGCAGGCTAAACGTCGTATTACCGTTCTTCGTTTTGAACTTGCCGTTCTCCTTCGAGTCAGTGAAGGTGATCGTGCTACCGGAGGGAGCGACCGCGGCAAGCTTACTCTCCGTCACTGTTACGTAGTTGGAGATATCATCCGTTACGCTCTCATACGTGCCGTCGGTTCCGCGGCGCTGAAGCGCGAGCGTAAACACAACAGAGCCTGCGTTCGCAATTGCCTCGGCGGCGTTGCTGAGTCCACCCAGTTCATACGTGGCACCCAGGCCTATCGTGCCATTCGCGATCGGACGTAGGTCGTCCACGTTAATACCAAGCTGCGACTTATCTGGCGCAGAAAGCGTAATGGTCGTATCACCCGTGTCCATGCGATAGTACCCGACGTTACCGCGCTTCGTC
The DNA here is from genome assembly GCA_027669365.1 of Coriobacteriaceae bacterium AM49-12. GTDB lineage: Bacteria > Actinomycetota > Coriobacteriia > Coriobacteriales > Coriobacteriaceae > Collinsella. The sequence goes on from JAQEDL010000030.1 coordinate 6,209, forward strand.
TGCGTCAGGCTCGAGGTATTAAGGCCTTCCTTACGCGTTGAAAGCTTGGCGGTATAGGACATCTTGGTACAGGCGTCCTCGCCAGACTGCTTGGACAGGGAGATAACCTTGTTGCAGCCGTCCGGCGTAAGGCGAATCTCTTCCACTACCGTACGCACGGTAAAGGATCCGCCCGTTGCACGCTTGCGGATTCCGGCGAGGTCACAATCGAGCTTGAGCTTCAGCGAGTCATCGCCCGTATCCGTCACGGTCTGCGTGAACGCAGACGTCGAAGAATCACACGTCGCCCAATCTTCGCCATCCCACTTATAGTTCTGATTGTCGATGGCAACATAGAATTTAGCAATCGCCGAGGTTCCGCTCGGGAAACTACTCACCCCCGTCAGGGTATTGTTGGCGCCATACTTGCACAGTGACGTATCGAGCTGATAGAACAACGAGTCCGAGTCAGCATAGTTCTGACTTGGGTTAAACGTAATTTTGTCGGTAACGTCAAGAGAAAGAACGTAGGCGGCGCCGTCCGTCGACTTCGAAACCGGAGTGCGCGCCTCCGACTCCCCGTCGTTAACTTCCTGCCCGTAATTGGACAAGATGCTGTATGTCGATGCCGTACCGTTTTGATTATCGTCGCCACCGGTGCGCAAGACGTAATGCAGATTCCAAGATATGCGGGCACCCGAAGAATTCGAGTCAATAGACGAAGCCGTAAAACCGTTGATACTAGCTTGCGTCACGCCGTCGCCCGACTTGGGCACGTTGACAACTAGGTAGACGCTCTCCGATGCACGCTTCTCTCTGCCGGCATCCTTCTCCTTAGGTACCTTTAGCGTATAGCGACTGTTGCTGGGAACGTCAGCACCCGCAACCTTAAACAGCGTCCACTTGCCATCGAGTTTCGCTTTAGCGGTCGCCTCTGCCACGTTATCACACACGGTCCATGTGCCGGCGCCATCCTGTGTGGCCGACACATCCAAAATCTCGCTCAGCCATCGCTCCTGATATGGATTGCCCGCAGAATCCTTAAAGCCGTCGTTTCCGCTCAGGGAAACGCTCGTTGCTCCGCCTTCGCCCACCGTATAGTGATACTCTCTGCCACCGGCCCGGCCGTCAACGTTCGCATCGATGAGCGTAAGCTGGGTGCCCTGGGGCAACCTTCCGTCGGCACCATTGAAGAGGATGCTCTTACCGAGCCCCTTCATCGAGCCGCCAGCAGCCATATAGCTGTCCCAGCCAAAGTCGACTTCCTTCCCATTGGCAGAATTGTATGTCCAGGTAAGCAGACCCGTCATCGGCTCGCCAAAGCTCGTAAGCACGTGTGCATCTTTTCCAAGGTTAGCGTAGTCGCTTTCTTTAAATTTAGTGCCGTAATCATACGTTGCAGTGAAATCGATCTCGAGCTTGCGCTTAACGATGATCGGCACCTGAACGTTGTAGCTCTGACCCGCCTCGGTAAAGGTGACGGTCAGGAGCGTAAAGCGACCCTTGCCGTTATCCCAATCGGAGCTTGGGCTAAACGACATGTTGTTCTTGCCGTTGTTCACCACGCGAAGCGTGGGATTGCTCGACGCGCCATCGTCCTTAACGAACACACCATCCTTGAGTTGGAAAACCTCTGCTTTGGCCGTCACGTGCGGATTGGTGCCATTCTCGTTATTCAATCTGCAAGCGTCGGAGAAGCCGCCGTTCGTGACGATGTTTAGATAGCTCTTGACCGTCGTGTTGTCGTTGCCAGAGATCACCAAAACGGGGAAATCTGTTGTGGCCTGGTTGCTGCTTGTATCATTATTCGAATTGAACTTACTCGCCACGGATGAGGCATCGTAGCTCGAGGTATTTTGATAGGCGCCGTTGTCATTAATGCCGCCGATATTGGTGTAGGTGTAGCGGCCATCAACGCCAGCAGCCGCCTCGCTCTGGATGGTCGCCGCGGTGTCGATGGCGGCGCCGTCGCCAAACAGGTAGCGGTCGGTGGTGTCGTTGTCGGAGGCACGCACCGCCAGCGTGCTCACGGGGCTCGTGGTCACGTACGGGCTTGCCGCCGTGGTAGCGGTATCGTCCGCACCGTAGAGCGTGGTGCCCTCGTCGGGCGCGCGCAGCGTGTCCTTATAGTCGCCGAACGCGATGTAGGTCTTCCTGTTTACGGCGGCCGTATTGGTCGTGTAAACCATCGGCGGCAGATCACGCGTGGTCTTGCCGTTGCCGAGCTTTACGTTCACGCCCGCTGCGGAGAGGCTATAGCCGTTTGTGTCAACCTCGCCTAAGAGCACGCCCTGCTTAGAGCCCAATTTGTAGGTATTGCTGTCCATGAGCACGTTTACCAGATGGAACTGGCCGCGTCCGTCGCCCGCAATGCCGCCGTTGGAGGTTCCGCCAAACGTTGTGTTAGATACCTTTGTGTTGGTGACGTTGATGACGTCGGCACCGCTGTTAATCGCGCCAAGTAGACCGCCGCTCCACCTGCCCTTGATCGTGGCGCTCTCAATCGCGATATTGTTGCAGGCTATGTTCACATTGCTGAAGTAGTAGCCGATAAGTCCGCCCGAGCATTGGTCGGTGCCGGCAATGTTGATATTCTCGACGCTACAGCCCTCAAACCAGTACGTGTTGGGACTGCCACTGCTCGTGACCTCGCCAATCAAGCCGCCCGCATTACGGATGCTATTGTTCGTTCCGGTGGCATCGCCGATGATGGCGCTCTTGGCATCGCCTCCGGCATCAATGCGCACGTTGCTTATAGAAATAACGCCTCTATAGGCGCTTCCGACCACACCGCCGGCGCCCATGTATTTATCGGTGTTCGACCCGGTGGCGAGTACATTTACCCCAGAGATGACTGCCGTGCTCGATGCGACGGCTTCCGTGATGCCAATTTTGGTGTTCACCGATACGTTACTGGAGGTATAACCGAACACGCCGCCCACGTAGGGTGTTGTTCCCGTGGCGGTTATGGTCGAGTTTTTGCCAATAGTCTTCTCGTATACCCCTGTGGCCGCGGTTGTCCACACGCCGCACGGCGAGGCGATCGCACCCACATAGCCACCGACCTTCTTCTCGCCCGTGACGTTAAGGCCGGTGTACGAGCAGTCGTAGAGCTGCACAGGAGAGGACGTTCCCCCATAATTCACAATCGAACCGTTGGCGCCATCGGTGCTGCGCGACATAAGGCCAGCACTTCCAATGAGGCCGCCAGCCGTGCAGCCTCCGACTACGGTGCTGTTAGAAATGCCAACGTTTTTGAACACGCCATAGGCGACCTCGCCCGAACCTCCCTGGTTTGCAGTTGAGCCCGCAAGGCAGCCGACTCCCACCGAGCCGCTATTTTCATTGCTCGTCGACTTGGACTGCTCTACCCCGGTCGAAGATACATAGGTAAGCGAAATGTTGCAGTCGCTGAAGTTGAGATTGTTTACGTTTGCGTTGTCATTCGCTTCGATGCTTCCCTTATTGAATGCATTCGAGTAGAACTTGATAGTGCTGAACAGGCCGCCTACGCCCGCCACGCAATAGTCGTCATCCACGTATTCGCGCGCGTTGTTTGACACTTTGATTGTTGCGCCGTTGCCGTTGACAGTGGCAATGCCCGGAGTAATGAAATCTTTATCATTTACCTTTTTGTCGGTCGCACATGCATTTGAGTAATAGCGGCCCGAAAGACCCAAGAAACCCGAGCCATACTTCCTCATGTCATAGTCATGGGTCTTGCCTTGCTCAAACTCCAGGTCCATGCCGCAAACGCCCATCGCGCACACATAGCCCGTGCGCCAATCGGTCGCGTATTTCTTCACCAAATAGGGTGAATTAATATCTTGTCCGTCTTCGCCGTTTAATGGGCCTTGGTATTCCTGGTTGCCTGGCGCCTTAAGGTCGTCATTGATCGAGATCGCGAAATCGCCCTTTGCTGCTTCAGCAGGATTTCCAACCGCAGCATACTGCGCATTGCGAACCTTGCCATACCGTTCATTTCCGAACTTGTATCCCGTTGAGGGAATGGCGCCTTTGACGCTACTGCCCTCATATGCATGCGACCCGCGGTACGTGCCTTTGTCGTCTTTCGAATCGGTGTGAGCAGCACCAGCGCCCGCGCCGCTATTGATGATGGCAGACAGCACGAGCAGGCCCTGTCGATCTTTGACTGTAGTTTTAGGAGCCTTGTTGTTTTGCTGGCCGGCATCCCAGCTGAATTTCACGTACGTATCGGTCGTGGTTACGCAGCCGGTGTCATTCACATCAAGCTTGTTGATCTTGTAGTTAGAGTCTCCGTTCTCAACGTCGCAGCCCTCGCTAAAGGCATAGCCATCAATCACACGACCAACGTAGGGGTTGTCGTACAGCTTGAAGTTCGCACCGCCTTCTCCAGCACTTTTGAATTTTGTTTTAGTTCCTGCTCGCCAAGATGCCTTCGACATATTACGGAAAATCACGCCGCCGCCCGCAATGGCGCCGACGTAGCCGCCAATGGGAACAAGATGCGGCTTAGTTCCGCCACCAGCAACCGTAAACCCGGTTGTAGGGCTATCGGCCGTCGTCCCATTAACGACCACGCCATCAATAATGTTATCGCCGCCAAGAATGCAGCCGATAACGCCGCCGAAAAACGCCGTCGGAACACCATCCGCATCCTTGGCAGAATAAGTAATAGTCGCTTGTGCATCCACATAGCGAATGTTCAGGTTGCGCACCACGCTGCCATAGCTGTAAGGAATAAGGCCGCGTAATGAGCCAGTATTGTTTTTGATTACAATCGTTGCAGCCGTGCCGTTCACGTCGCCAACGATGACGCCGCGGAACGGGTATGCCGAGGTGCCGAATCCGGCGAACGCCGAGCCATCGAGCTCAATTGTGTTATCCGCATCCGACTTGGGCTCAATGCTGTAATACGCACTTTGCAGATACCGACGCATTGTATCGTCGGAAAGCACATCATTGGAGTCGGTCGCGTCGTCGACCTTCTTCTCCCACTTCTTCTTGGTGTCGTTCGTCTGCTTATAGACATAGGTAACTTCATTATCGACGCTGCCCCCGTTTCGACGTTGGCAAAGCGCCGATTGGTCCTTTACGATAGTAACTTCCCAGCCGTCAAGAGCGGTGCCGTTGTTGATGTAGTTCGCCGCCGCATTGAACTCCGATGCCGAGGCAATCGCGTACGGGTCGCCATAGGTGCCGCAACCCATCGTGAAGTTAGGAATGCGCTGGTTGACTTTGATTTCGTGGTACTGAACGCCGTTCTCGGTGGCTTTTCCCTTGGCTACATAGGGAAGATAATTGCTGAACCGTTGTGCTTCAACGTTTGCCTTCTCGGCATTATCCGTCTCTACCAAGCCTTCATCGGTGCCATACGTCACTTCGTCGTAATACCAAAGCTGCTTGCCAGTGTATTCCTTGCCTTGGGCATCGATTTCGCTCCGTACGTCACATTACCGGCCACGGCATCGGCCTTGGTAAAGGTATAGTCCGCAGTACCCGTGGTTGTATAGCCAAAGCTCTCCAGCAGGCTCGCGTGGGTGAAAATCGTATTGCCCTTCTGGCTAGGCAGGCTTATTTGCTCAAACTTTGCTGTGACCTGATCAGAATTCTTGTCATAGCCCAGATAGCCGAACAAACTTGACGCCGCGGTTTTATTGACGCCAGAATTGTCAGCATATTTAGACGTCGTTACATTTTTGACATCCAAATTGACGTACCTTGTTATGGCGTTTATCAGCAGCGGCGCATACTGCTTGTCCACCGCTCCGTCGACCTGCAGGCCGTTGAGCTTCAGTGTGTCAATTGTGATCGCTGCCTTCTTATCGCCAGATGCTCCGTAGGCACAACGAAGTACGAGCGCACCCGATACACTCTTGGGGTCAAGTCCTTTTGCGTCATCATTTTTAGCTCTGCCCACTGTTCCTGAAAGCGTTACGCTGCTAACGGTGAGGCTCCTGTTGCCAATCGTTCGAATAAGACCGCAATGCATATTCTCATGCTGAGTAGCCGAGTCGTTGCTTTTATTGCCTTGCTGTTCATCTTTTATTTTCGAATAGCAAAAGATGATCTCTACGTTTTGGATGGTCACATTGTTGTCGCTAACATTTGAGGGATAGTAGCTATAGCCCGTCAAATCGATAGTGACCGGATTGCCGCTCTTGGGGCCGATTACGTTATTGGTAAAAATCTTCTCTTTGTCACCGGTAAGATACGTACATGTCGAACTTGGGGCGTATTTCCTCGCCGCCCACAAAACAAGGTGCTCGGGCGTATTCATTACAGACGCATTGAGGTCTTTCACCCGAGTCAAAGCCCTGTCCAGATTGTAGTAATAGCGAACAGACCCGTTCGTTTTGTGATCCTCGCCCTCGCCGAAAACCGTTCGATTTCGATAGCTATTGTCCTTGGCGGGATCCCCGCTCATGTCTAACGTATCAGCCTGGGTATGAAGCGAAACGATCGCATTGCAGCCGTTATCCATCAACTTGCTTCCGGGCTTCACGCCATTAGCGACCCATTCATCAAACGTCGTTACCTTTGGAGCGACAATGGACGCCCCGCCCACAGCATAAGCGGTTTCCCAACTGGCCTTGTCTTCCAGATATAGGCCAGTGTAGGAGATTTCGGCGCCAAAGCTATTGGCCGAATCGGACGTACTGCCTCGAGCAATAAGAGCGCCAAGCGTAGTGGCGCTCTCGGTATTGAAAGAAGCGCCCGCAAAATTGACAGCGTAGTCATTAATGATCCAATGACCGCTCGTGGCATATACAAGACCGCCGACCTCAACTGAGCCATTCGCAGTCACAGTAGTTTCATTCGTCTTAAGAGCGTAGGGCCTATCGTCGGAACTCGCAGAGGAATCGCCAATGGTAACGATGGCGTTGCCCCAGCTGTAGCCAGAAGGCCGCCGGCGCCATGGTACTTGTCGCCGTTCTTGCCCACGGCCATATCGAACGAGTCGTATGCGAGCCCCATAATGTTGACGTTCTTGACAGCCGAACTGACTATCTCCTTTTTGACATTATAGGTACTCTGAACAATACAGCCGATAAGGCCGCCGACTTGGGCGATCTTGCCATCGGCACAGTCACCAGTATTGATTGAGCCACCAACTTCGAGGCTGGTCACATTGAATGTCGAAGTTACATCACCCACATAACCGATGGCGCCGCCGATGCGGGTGTCGCCCCTGAGCGTATTGCCTGTAGCAATAGCCGTTTGTGCTTTGCTATTGCCACCGAAATCAACGCTTGCAGCCACCGATACACTACCCGCAATACCACCGATGTTCGCATCGTTACCGAACGTATCATCACACGTGATCTTTGTCTCGCACGCTACGCCCGACAACGTCAGTTTCTCGTCGGCGGTGCCCGTAATTGACGCCGCAAGCGAACCGGCATCGACGCTGAGGCCGTTGTCGAATTTCATGAAGCCACCGATGGTGAGGTTGCTCACCTTCGCGGCACCGCCAATGGCATTGAACAAGCCCAGACGACCATGGCGGTAAATCTTACCGTTGCCGTCACTCGTATCGCCGGCGGCAAGCGTCTTCCCGTCGCGCGTGCCATACGGCTCACCGACGGCAAGGGTTACTTTATGATTATTGCCGTTGAACGTTCCCGAAAACGATACGCCGTTGTTCAGGCTGTCAAGGCCAAGACCCCCAATGCCCGTGCCCGACAAATTGACATCGCAGTTCAGGTTGATTACCGTTTGGCTCCCAAGAAGGTCAGCCATGTTTGAGGTCGGGCCAAACACGCCGTTATACAAGCCGCCGGTCTGAATCGACAATGCTAGGACAACAAAATCCTGTATGTCGTCGATGTCGAGCGTGTGGTCCTGGTTCCACTTGTCGCTGTCGGCGCCATTTACATAACCAACCTGCCAACTATAGTTGGCCGATGAAGGGCCTTCAGGCTTATGCGTAGTTTCGTTGAGCTGAATCAGGTTCCATTTTAGCTTCGATCCGTCGAGCCTTACGACCTCCCCATAGCCCTTAGAGGCATCTTGGGCTCCGCCAAGATCATCAATCTTGGGTGCATCCTTACACCGCTTGTATATCCAGTAGTCTTTTTCATTGGAATTCGTCGGCTCGCTGTCGCTGCCCGTGCCGCGAGCGAACACAAGCGACGGATAATCGGAACGCACCATGGCTATTTGCGCGGTAGCATCCCCCGCGCCAAAATGCATGTTGGAAAAATCGGTTTCGCCCCCAAGGCGTATCGTGGCCGTCCAGCACTCCGCGGCAATGCCAGCGCCCTTGGCGATACTGCCCTCATTGCTCACGGTAATCCCGTTGACATCCGCGACGCTGTTTTTGTCGATGCAGCCGACCGCTCCGCCAAAGCCGTTGCTCGTTGAAGCGACCTGGGTGCAGTTGACCGTAGCATTATTAATTTCAAGCGCGGCGGGCATAGCGGACGTACCAAGCCATCCAACAATGCCGCCAGCAAAATATGGGCTCTTAACGAGCGAAAACTTAGTCGTCACGCCTTCAACTTTCAGAAGGCTTAGAGGACTCGTCTCTTCGGTCGAATTCGCAGCGCCGCTCACAAAGCCAATAAGGCCGCCGAAGGCAGCATTACTGGCATCGTCCCCAAACGTGCTCTTGAATGAGCCGTCCTTGAATGACACAGAAACGCTTGGATCGTCCAGCGCCAGCACGCCGAAAACCGAGCCGGCTCCGTCAACCGCGCCCTTTACATGCGCCGCGCCCGCAAGCGTAACGCCATTACCCGTATCGATTTGGTTATTGCCAGTAAACTCAACCGACTGAATAAAGCTGACCTTGCCTATAAAGCCGCCGGAGATTTTGCTATTCGAATCGCCAATACGCTCAGGACACGCCACCTTTGCGCCCTCAGATTGCGAAAGGCTCAGGTTGGTCGCTTGTCCGATGAAACCGCCGCTGGCGGAGGTGCTCTTGACGGCGAGCGCGTGTAGGTCGAGAGCCTCCGTGACGTTGACCATGGCACCCGTGCTCGAGCCAACGAGTCCTACAACGCCACCGGCGGAGCCGTTCGTAGACTGGACGGTGGCGGTGGGAACGTTTGCCAGAGTGCCAATGCTCAGGGTCGCACCGTCCTTGACTTCGCCTACGAGCAGGCCAGCGTTGCCAGAGCTCGTTTTGACGGCTCCGCCTGAGGTCAGATCGTTGGGGAACGTGACGGACTCAACCGTCAAGCTCCCGCTCTCGACCGTGTTGGCAATCAAGCCAATGTTGCCCGTCGCATTCGCGTTGAGATTCTTTCGAGAATCGGTGAGGCTATAGGTAACGTTCGCAGCAAGGTCGCCCGTCGTCGCACCCAGGAGGGGTGCCGTCAAGGCGGAAGTCGTATCCTTCACATCAACGTTCACGGGTTCCACGATGTCAACCGACGCGATGAGTGTCTTGCTCGCTTCGCCGTTTTCCGCACCGCTGACCTTCGAAGCGACCATCGGCGCGCTATAGCTAGTCGCGCTACCCACTTTATCTTGACCATATTGTTTTGGTCGGTCAGCTTGAGGCTATTAAAAACCGTCCGATCAGTCGTGAGCTCGACGGGACTATCAGCGCCATTCAGCGACCTATAGATCCTGCCTTCAAACGGATGCTCATCACTGCCAAGACCCTGGAAAGACATGCCGTTATTAGCCGACTCGGTGAGCTTCGCATCGCCCGTGATGATAACCTTGATCTGCGCATCATAGTAAAGCGAAGCGTCGGCGTTAGACAGGACGGCGAACGCCTCCGACGACTTGACATCGAGGCTTCGGATTCCGCTCTCGTCGTCTTTGCGCACGATGCTTTCCGCGCCGTTCTTCTCGAGCAGCTCGACGAGCTTATTCAAATCCGTGATCGTCGCACCCGCCTGGGCCTCAGCGTCCTCCGAAGTCGCATCATCGGCATCTTGCTCGGCGTCGTCAGCGGCGGCATCGTCAGCGGCATCGTCGCCTTCCGTCTGGTCGCCCGTGGAATCGGAACCCGTGGCGCTATCGGTGGTATCGCCTGCTGCAGCGTCATCCTTCACCGCGTCATCCCCAGCACTGTCGCTGTCGGCGCCGGTATCACTCGACCCAGACCCGATCGTGACATCGCCGTTGGTCTCGCCGCCCTCGGCAGTATCCAACGCCTTCGCAGATGCGGCAGCAATCTCGTTCGAGATGTTCTGCCAGCCTGCCGCCACAGCAGCCACCGTGGGCGAGCATGCTTGGAGCACCATGACCACCGTCATGAACTCTGCGAATATGCGCTTTGCCGTTCTCATCGATTCCGTACCTCTTATCCTAAAAACTCTGCTTCCAGAGTTATTGAGTCTCCGTCGTGCCCGTCAGGGTAGTTCCACTCACGCTAATGCCCAGGTCACCCCAGCCACCGGGCGTTTTGCCGTCCGCTCGGTAAAAGTTGACGACCATCGAACCCGGCTCCATGGTGAACGTAGCCTTGCGAGCTGCAGCATCCACCGTCGCGCCATGGTTGATCTCAAAGAACGGGTCGATCTCCACGTTCTCCCCCCACCTAAGTTCGACGTTTGTCGGTGCGCCCGTAACCGTCACGCGGTAGTTGTACGCAGCGTAATCAGCAAACTTGCCAGCCTCATCGACCAGCGCGCCCTCGACCGCCGCGGTCTTGACCTCGGCCTTCTTTGACGGCACGACTTTCGCCGCCAGACAGGTGAGCTCGGTGCCGGGGCTCTCCTTCGAAACAACCATGGCCTTAATCACAAAGTAGGCATGTCCCAACTTGTCCTCAGGGAAAGTCACGGTGTAATCGTTTTTGGTAGGCTGATTCTCCGGAAGCTTGACGTTGCCGGCGGGTTGGGGCGCATAACTCCACGTGGTGCCATCGAGCCCATACCCCTCGACCGTTAAGGTATACGTCACGTTTTTATCGTTGCAGAAGTTGCTGTTGCTCAGCAAATAGTTATAGATGCTAAAGGTGAAGCTGCACTGCTTGTTGTTGGGATATACCGTAACGGAGCGCTGGGCGCGGGCAAGCTCGGCATCGCCGGGCGCGCTCATGTAGCCCGTGAGCAGGTCGCTCGCAAACAGGCTCTGAGCGGTGCCTGTCGCGGCGACGGACTTAAGAAATCCGTTGGCGATGTAGGCGGAATAGGTAAAGTAACCACCCGCCACGAGCGCCACGGCACAAACAAGTGCGATTGCTGCCACAACCAGCTTATTCTTGACTAGGCTTTTGCTTTTTGCCAGCTGCTCGCACTCGGCATCCTGCTGATTCTCTTGCTTCTCCATGTGCGCCCCCTCTCCTACTTACCGCTCGTGTTGCGCGCTATCAGGTAGATCACGTCGGTCTCTTTGGTGCTCTCGTCCCACGAAAGCTTGATGATAAAGTTAAGCGTGTCATTGCCAGTCGAGTTGTCGAGCGTCTTGGCGTTGAGCTCGCCTTTTTCGAATACCTTGTATCGGTAGAGCGGGCGCGCGTTGCGCTGGACGTTTTGATAGTCCTTGAATGTAGGGTCGCTTGCGCCGGGGACCGGCACGGCTGCCGGACCGTCGTTCTCCTTGTTGATATATTCGAAGCTCGTCAGCAGGTTCTCTCCGGTTGCTTTCCAGCTATAAGATTTGCCGCCTGCGGTACCGTTCACGTCAGGCATCTGGAGCGCAGGCGTGTTCTCGGCTTTATACAGCTCGATAGTGAGACCCGTAATGTTGGTCGTATTCGCAAGCTGCAGCTCAAAACCATCGCCGCCCGTCTGGACACAAAACGGGCGCATGAGCGTCACCGTGTTGCCGGTCTTGGTATCGCCGTATTCGGGGTTGTAGCTCAGGTCGACCTGCTCTGTTGCCGTAGCGTTGGGGCCCAGCACCTTGAGCTCTGCCGGCTCCTTGATCTTGCCGACGGTGGAGCCGCGATTGGCATCGACGAACCATCCGAGCGTCAATCCCAGCAACACGAGAAGCACGGCCACCAGACCCACGATGGCCAGGGATTCGCGACGGTGGTCGCTCACCCAAGCCTTGATGCGCTCGATGCGGCCAGCCGGACGCGCTTCGCCGTGCGAGCCGAACCCGTTGCCGCCGGGGTTTGCCGCTCCTTCTTTGTGTTTGATATCGCCCTGCTCGCGGGCATTAAGCTGCTCGTCCATTTATTTATCCGCCTCCTTGGCGGTGAAGCGCACGCGAATGTACTTGACGTTCTTGCCGATAATCTCGTCGGCGTTGTTGTAGTAGCTGGCGCAGGTTTCCACATCCGCAGAGGACATGCCGGCTCCGACAGGCGGAACCGCGCTAGGCGCCTGACCTGGCACGCTCGTGCTATCGGCGCGGAAATAGCGCGCGTGGTTATTGTTGATGTCGCCGACGAGGGTTGTGTATCCCCCCTCGTCGCCTGTGTTAGCGAAAAGGTTGCCACCGTAGCCGGCGTTGCCCGTGTGAACATAGCTCTTGAACTGCTCCGGCCAAATCCAGTAGAGGGTTTTGGTGACGGTTTCGGTCGTGCTATTTGAGTCCGTAGCGTAAAAGCTCGACTTTGGGATGGTAAAGCTCTGCGTAATGACGGTGACGCTGGCCCCGTCCTGGGTCGCCGTGGTGGTCGTGGGGACCAGCGGATTCGAGTAAAAGCCAGAGGCGTCTTTGCCCTGAAAAACGAGGATATGACCGCGCACCAAATCTTTAAGCGAGTTGATGATCTCTTCGTTTTTCGATGCATCCGCAGCAGTGCCGCCCGTGCCCGCAACGCTCGTCTGAACAGAAATTTCCCAGGTCATCTCCACCGTGATATCGTGCAGGTCATTGCAGAGCGGCCTGACGTTGAGCTGGAGCTGGCCGGCCGACCCCGGAGAGAGACCGCCATCGGCGCTCATGTTATTGAGGTTGAAAAGATTGTTCACGGCAAGGCTTGTACTGTCCGACGCGTAGTTGTCTGAGTGTCGTACTTACCCGCCGTGCCGCCCTGCGTTCCCGAGAGCACAAACCGCGGGCCCTTCGCCGCGATCGTGCTCCCCGTGGCGCTCACTCGGTTATTCGCGGCAAACCAGGCCAGGCATGCAAAGATGGCAACGATGGCGGCCAGCACAAACAGACCGCTCACCAGGAAATCCTTCCAGAAATCCTTGAGGGTCCGCACATGCTCGTCGGCAGCTTGGCGGTACTCGGCCGCCGTCTTGTGCTGCTGGAGCTCGCTATGTCGGTCCATGCCACTCATCGTTTGCGTTTGCCCTGCTAGCGGGCGTGCCATCCTTTCCGCTCGGTCGCGTTTATCTGTTGTTCGCAGGTAGAGAATTCAGGCAGAATACAACACCATACGATAAGGTAAAAGAATAGCATTGACCTGCGGTTTGCTCCACAACGCAAGCCTTAATGATGTCTTAAAAGTCAAATCCTTGGTGCAAGGGGGTCAGGTTACTTCGCACCAACATGGTGCAAACAAACCTGACCCCTTGCACCAATCCGTAGCGCCGGGCGGAGAACACACGGCGTGGCGCCCCTTAACGCCCCAGCGCGCGCACGGGTATCACGTAGATACCGTCCTCGACCTCGCGGGCGTACTCACCCACCCCCACAATCACGGCCATAAACTCCGGTTCGCGTGTGCGTGAACGAGGATTTCCACAGACCTTCTTGCGAACGCGCTTGAGACTCTCGACGCCGGCGCTCGCTTTATCTTCACTTACCTTAATCTCAAAGGCGGCCCACCGTCCATCGGCTAGCTGCACGATGGCATCGCATTCAAGGCCCGAATCGTCGCGATAATAGCGCACGGGCGTGCTATCCAGCAGGTCGAGCGAACGTGCGTAGACCGAAAGATCGCGTATGACCAAATTCTCAAACACCAGACCAAATGTCTGCCAGTCGGCAAGCAGCGCCCGCGAGGACATACCTAGCAAGGCGCAAGCAAGGCTCGGATCTGCCAGATAGCGCTTGGGCTTGACGGTAAAGCGCCGTTTGTCGCGCGCGGCGGGAACCCAACCGGGGACCTCCTCGAGAATGAACATACCTTTGAGGGCATCCAAGTACCTACGCACCTTGGTCTCGTCGGCAAACGCTGCGGGCTCCTCCTCGGCACCGAACATATCCATAAGAATCATTTTATACGTGGCTGCCTGTCCCAGATTGCGCGCGATCGATGCGGAGACTCGACGAGCAATATCGGGGTCGAGACCGACCGCCGGGAAGCTGCTCGAAAACGTGGTGTTGAGATATTCGCGGGCGATGAGCTGGGCGTCAGCCGAAACCATATCGATCGCCTCGGGCCAGCCGCCGCGGCAAGCGCTTCGACAAGCCCCGGCGTATCGCCATTGCACCGACAGGCTCAAAACGATGCTCAAACAAGCCCGCCAGGCTCACCTTGCCGTTGGACTCACCTGTCTCGGCAAGCGTCATGGGGTGCATGCGAACGCGGCCGATGCGGCCGGCTCCACTATGCGCGGGCGTCTCCGCCTTTGAGCCAAACGCAGGCGTGGCGGAACCCGTGAGGATATAGGCGCCGCGCGTACCCCGGGTGCGGTCAACCTCGTGTCTAACGTAGTCCCAGATCTGGGAACGCGCTGCCACTCATCGATAATATGCGGACGGTCTCCCAGCAACATCATCGCCGGATCGGCACGCGCGAGGTCGAGATTCTCGTCGACATACGAGGCGGACGCCCCGTGCTCAAGCGCGGCCCACGTCTTGCCGCACCACTTGGTGCCCGCAATCTCGACCGCGCCAAAGACGCGAAGGTAGCGTTCGATTTGCGCATCCACGATACGCGGGATGTATCCGTCCCGATGTAGCCTCTCGCCCGCCATGAGCCACCCCCGCAGATTTCCAGGTCCTGCTTTCTGATTCTTCTATTCCACTGTAGCAAATTCGGATTTTCAGGTGGTTGCGATTCGGATTTTCGTGTTTTAAGTATTCGGATTTTCTGAACCAGCTGGTCAGTTGGCGCCCTCATTGGCAAAAAGGCGGGGAGCGCCGATACGGCACTCCCCGCCCACTCAATACGCGATAGCTTTCTTGCTTAGAGCTCGTTGGCCGCGTGATACGCCGTGCGAATGGCGCTCGCAATGTCGGCGGTGCGCTCGCCCGAGCAGTCGCCCACGCAGGTCACGGGCACCGTCACGCCGTCCAGGTCAAACGCGTTGGCCTTGGAGCCTACGGCCATCACCACGTAATCGCAGGCGATCTTCACCGGCTCCTCGGCGCCGTCCTCGGTGGTGCGAATGGCCTCCACGCCCTCGTCGGTAATGGCGGTCAGGCGGGTCTTCACGTGCTGTTCCACGTTGTGGGCGGCAAAGTCGCTCATGATCAGCGGCAGAATGGTCTCGGACTCGCCCGCGGCAATCTTGTCGAGCATCTCCACGATCTCCACCTCGCAGCCGTGCTGCAGCAGGTGCTCGGCAGTCTCGGTGCCCACCAGGCCACCGCCAATGACAGCGACGCGGCCGCTGAGCTCCACCTTGCCGGCCAGCACGTCCCAGCTCGAGACGACCTTCTCCGAATCGGCACCCGGAACGGGAATGACCACGTCGTGCGCGCCCACGGCCACAATCGCGGCGTCGGCGGCGTTGAGGTCCGCGGGGCTAGCGGCGTGGTTGAGCTCAACCTTCACGCCCAGGCCGGGCAGAATCTTCTCGTAGTACTCCACCGAGCGCATGATCTCGTCCTTGCGCGGAGGCGCGGCCGCCAGCACAATCTGGCCGCCCAGATGGTCGCTCGCCTCGTAGACGGTCACGTCGTAGCCGCGCTTGGCCGCCACGCGCGCGGCCTCCAGGCCGGCAATACCGCCGCCCACCACGGCGATCTTCTTGTCACCCTCGCCCGGCTTAATGGCGACGGTCGCCTCGTCGCCGTTCTCGGCATTGAGCACGCACGAGATGTACTGACGGTTTTGGATCGCGTCGACGCAGCCCTTGTTGCAGTTGAGGCACTCGCGGATGGGCTCGCCCGTGGCGGCCTTGAGCGCAATATCGGGATCGCACATGAGCGAGCGGCCGTACGCGACGATGTCGGCCGAACCGTCTTCCAGGATCTTCTCGCCCGCCTCGACCGAGACAACGCGGCCGACGGTTGCCACCGGCACGGAGACCAGGGCCTTGACGCGCTCGGCCACGGGCAGCGTCCAGTTGTAGGGCATGGCGCCCATGGGCGGAATGGTGTCGCCCATGTTGCCGGTGTGGTTTGCCTGCGCCACCTGAATCATGTCGATGCCGGCGCCCTCGAGCAGCTTGGCGAACTCGCAGGCCTCATCGGGCAGCAGACCGCCCTTGCCGCGCGGCGTGCCGTCGGGGTTCTCCATGATCACGGGGAGCTTGTACTCCACCATCAGCTGCGGTGCGGCTTCCTTAATGGCGGCGACGACCTCCAGCGCATAACGGACGCGGTTCTCGAACGAGCCACCGTACTCGTCGGTGCGCTGGTTGAGGATGGCGGAGCACAGCGAACCCACCAGGCGGTCGCCGTGGACCTCGATGGCGTCGATGCCAGCCTGCTGCGCGCGGGCGGCCGAGGCGGCGATGGCCTCCTTGATCTGGGTGAGCTGCTCCACGGTGGCCTCGTTCACAAAGTGCTGCATGTCGTGGTGCAGCTTGGCGTAGGCCTGCTTGCGAATCTCGTTGGACTCGGCCATCTTGGCGGCAAAGGCCTCCTCGTCGCCGGCGGCCTTGGCCTCCTGCGCGGCTTTCGCAGCGGCCATGGAGCCCATGACCATGCGGCCGACGCCGGGGACGTCGTACTCGGGATGGAACAGCTGCAGGGCGATCTTGGCGCCGTGCTTGTGGACGGCGTCGGCCAGCGCCTTAAACGTGGGGATCTGGGCGTCGGTCGCCAGCTTGGGCGTGGGGCTTGCGGTCATAACGGGAGCAACGTCGCCAATGACGATGTAGCTCACGCCGCCACGGGCCAGGCGCTCGTAAAAAGCCAGGCTGCGCTCACCGATGGAGCCGTCGCGTTCCTCGTAGCCGGTGGTAAGCGGCGGGAACATAATGCGGTTTTTGAGCTCAAGGGGGCCAACCGTAATGGGTTGAAGCAGCTTGGACGCAGGTGTGGTCATGGACATTCCTCTCTTGTAGGCGCGGCGGCGATGATGCCGCGTAGTTGTCTAGAGGATATGGCATGGAGCCACAGGGGCGCAACGGAAATCGGCGGATAGCAGGTGGCGGCGGGTGGATGGGGATGGGCGGGGCGGCCCGTCGGTTTATCTCAATCTGTAACAGTTACGCGGCAAAATCGGGTCTTACTGTTACAGATCGAGACAAACGGGACCCGCCTGCTAGAAAATCTCAATCTATAACAACAACTCGGCGAAATCCGTCCCTCGTGTTATAGATTTAGACAAACGGGACCCAATCCACCGGTATATCTCGATCTGTAACATCTAGCCGCCCAAATCGGGTCTAGATGTTACAGATCGAGATCTTTGATTGAGAGGTTGGGAATTGGACCGAAAACACGGTCCCGGAATAACAAAAAAGCTCGCCGGCTAGGCCGACGAGCTGCAAGTTCTTGGTCGCGGGGGCAGGATTTGAACCTACGACCTCCGGGTTATGAGCCCGGCGAGCTACCAGACTGCTCCACCCCGCAATGTCTGGGCGCCTCATGTGCGCAAGAAAGAATATTACGCGGGAGTTCGGTAAACGGCAAGGAAAATCTCGTAGAGCATAATTCCTTCATATTTAAACCCCTCAGCCCCTATCACCGTAAACGAATCGCGGCCGAGCGCGTCGACGGCGCGTATACAATGGTGCGCGTCCTTTTATGCCAACACTGGGAGTAGACATGCTGCTCGCTATCGATATGGGAAACACGCAGACGGCCATGGGCCTGTTCGACGGAGACGAGCTGGTGCAGTCGTGGCGCATGCCCACCGACCGCTCCTATACCGCCGACGAGATCCACGTGCGCCTGATGGGTTTCTTTAAGATGTACGGCCTCTCGCTCGATGCGGTTGACGCGATCGCCTTTGCGGGCGTGGTGCCGCAGCTCTCGCGCGAGTGGCACGCCGTGGCCGACCGCATTGCCGCAGACGCCATCGTCATCGGGCCGCAGACGGCCGCCGTGACCAAGCTGCGCGCGGCGCGTCCCCAAGCCGTAGGCGCCGATCGCGTCGCTAACGCCGTTGCGGCCGAAACTTTCTACGGCGCGCCGGCAATCGTGGTGGACTTTGGCACCGCGACCAATATCGACGTCATCGATGAGGACGGTTATTACATTGGCGGAGCGATCGCGCCGGGCATCCGCATCTCCATGGACGCGCTTGCCGCCCGTGCCGCCAAGCTCGCCAGCGTGCCGCTCGAGGCGCCCGAGCATGCCATCGGCCGCGATACCGAGGAGTGCATCAAGGTCGGCGCCGTGGTGGGCGCTGCTGCCATGGCCGAGGGCCTGGTCGAGCGCATGAAGCGCGAGCTGGGCCGCGAGGATGCCACCGTTATCGCCACGGGCGGTCTCGCGGGCATCGTCGCCGATTCGACCGATGCCTTCGACGTGGTCGACGGACAGCTCACCATCAAGGGCATCTGCGAAATCTACCGCCGCATGCAGGAGCTGGGGTAAGGCAGGGGCTTAAGTCGAGCACGGGCGCGAGCGGCGGACTAAGCAATGCATCGGTCCTATTCCTCAAAAACGAAATTTTTTCAGTTTTGAGGAATAGGCTTTCTGCTACGCCTCGCCGCACAACCACCTCGCCAGGTCCACGATCTGCACTCCGTCGCGATCCGTGGCCTCGTGATGCGTGCGGGCGAGAATCATCTTGGGATACGCATCGCCAATGCTCAGCAGTGGCGAAATCTCGCGTTCAAATGTCTTATCCGAGCTGATGTCGTCGCTCACCTGAATGTAGAGTTTCTCGCTCCGCTTGATTGCTACAAAGTCTATTTCCTTTTTATAGAGCACGCCGACGTATACCTCGTATCCGCGACGCAGCAGCTCGATTGCCACCATGTTCTCGTATACGCGTCCCCAATCCATATCACGTGTACCAAGAAGCGCATATTTAAACGCATGGTCCGCCAGATAGTACTTCTCGCCGCTCTTAAGGTATTTTTTGCCGCGAATGTCGTACCGACGAACTTTATAGAAGGCAAACGCATCGCACAGGTACCCCATGTACGTGCCGACCGTCTTGTTCGTAATCTTTAACCCATCCGCATTTAATGCATCAGTAATGTTGCGTGCCGACGTAATGTTGGAAACGTTGTCCATCATGTAATCGGCAATGCGCAGCAGCGCCGATTCGTTTCTCACGTTATGCCGCTGCACGATATCTCTCACAATGAGCGTCTTGAAGACGTTGGAGAGATATTGATAGCGCTGCTCCTGCAGTGGATAAGGGTAAGAGCCGGACATACCGCCGGTTCTCGCGTACTCATCGAAGTCGCGGTCGACCTCGCCCTCGTCGCCATAGAGACGATACTCCTCAAACGAGAATGGGAAAACCTCGATCTCGAACGTACGCCCCGTAAAGAGCGTCGACAGATCGCTCGACAGCAAAAAGGCATTCGATCCGGTAATGAATATGTCGTACTGCTCGGATGCGTGAAGGCTATTGATCGCACGCTCAAAACCGTCGCACATCTGAACTTCATCGATAAGCAGAAAGTTTTGTTTGCCGGACACTCGATGCTCTTTTACATAGGCGAGCAGCGCGTGATACTCGAGCAGGTTCTCGAACTCATCGAGGTTGTAGTTGATATGGATGACATTCGAATTGGACAGATGTGCCTCCACGTAATCGCGGAGGGCCTCGAGCAATTTTGATTTACCGCTACGACGGATGCCCGTGATGACCTTGATGTCCGGCACGCCAATAAGACTCGTCAACGTGTCCATATATGACGTTCTATTGATGAGTTTCATCGGGGCCTCCTCGCAGTCTTTTATCGCTATTCCTCAAAACTGAAAATTTCAGTTTTGAGGAATAGGCTCTATAGCGAATATACCTCGCGAAAGACCGAGCCGCCTTAATCCTATTCCTCAAAAACGAAAATTTTTCAGTTTTGAGGAATAGGGCGCTGGCAACCCATTCCCCAGATAGGCGAAACCCTCCCCGCACAGGCCGAGGAGGGTCTTGTTGTCATGTCTATCTTTGGGCGCGAACGCCCCGCGTTACAGCCCGCGAATCCGTACGGCCTCGGGCGGAAACTCCTGCTCGCCGGCATCGGTCTTGATGGTCGCGCGGCCCCAGATGTCCAGGCCCGCAAACACACCGACCGCAAGCGGCAAACCGTTGGGCGACACCGCCGCAACCTGACGACCCAGCAGCGGCACCATATCGAAGTACTCACCCAGCACCGGAGCCAGCGGGCCGGCAGCGCCTGTGGTGTGTTGGCGGCAACCGCCCAGGTGTCCACGCGGGTCAGCACGGCGGTGGCCAATGCCTCGACCAGCACCTCGTCGGCCATATCCACGCCAAGCTCGCCCAGCGCCGCACGTTCAATATCAACCGTCACCGCGGCAAACATGCCCGCAGCACCGGCACCGCCGTTCACGGCAACACGCGCGAGCGACGTCTCAAACGCAGGCGCACCGCACACGATATTGCTCGGCCACTCAATGCCCACCTTGCCGGCAAGGCCCAACCCCGGCGTCGAAGCCGTGCCCACGAGCGCGTCCATCATGCCCATCGCGGCCACAAACGGCAGGCCGTGGAAGGCATGCATGTTCACATCCGGACGCACGACCAGCGAAAACGTCAGCGAAGCATCGCCCACGCTCCACGCGCACCAGCCCGCGGACACGCCCTCGCGACCCGCGTCACGCGCCGCGTCGAGCTCAGTGGCAGCGACTACAGCGTTCATCTCGATCATCTACATACGCCCCAATTCACCCACGATATGGCCCACGCGATCCTCGGGCTCCTTGACCTCGACGCCGTTGTAGCGGAAGAACCGCGCCGGGTCGTGCATCAGATCCTCGAGCGGCACCAGCACAAAGTCGCGCTCGCCGATCAGCGGATGCGGCAGGCGCAGCTTTTTGCCGCCGTGGGTCTCGCCGTCCATCCACAGCAGGTCCAGGTCGATGGTGCGCGGACCGTTGGCCTTGGCCTTTTTGGAGCGGTCGCGGCCCAGCTCGGCCTCGATCTTCATGAGCTCGTCGAGCAGCACCAGCGGCGCCAACTCGGTCTTGATCTCGATGACGGCGTTGGCAAACGCGTCCTGGCGCGTCTCGTAGGCCGGCTCGCTCTCGTAGATCTTGGAGGAGTTGGACACGCAGGTAAGTGGAATCTCGGCGATCATGTCGCGTGCGGCGCGGATGTTGTCGCAGCGATGCCCCAAGTTGGATCCCACGGCCACAAACGCGCGGCGCGGCTGCGGCTTGGCAACCGCCCAGTAGCCGTTCAGGAACTGCGCAAAGCCCGCGGCGTCGTGCACGCGCACGACGTTGGCGCCGGCCTGGATGGCGCCCAGGCACACGCCAAACGTAGCGGCATCGCGCTCGGCGGCCTCGGTCACGCCCGAGACGGCGCCCACAAAGCGCTTGCGCGATACAGCGCACATGAGCGGATAGCCAGTGACGCCATCTTGGCAGTCTCGCGCTGGATGACGATGTCCTCGTTAGCCGACTTACCAAAGCCCGGGCCAGGATCGATGCAGATGCGGTCGCGCGACACGCCGGCGTGGATGAGCGCGCGGGCCTGGTCGGACAGAAAGCCCATGACGCGGCGCATGATGGGCGCCGAATCGGGCAGGGTGAAGCGGCGGAGCTGCGAGGTGGGCACGTAGGCCTCCTCGCGGC
>JAQEDL010000031.1:0-27584 GCA_027669365.1 Coriobacteriaceae bacterium AM49-12
ATGATCCCCGTCCCAAAAAGACTACTTTGCGTCGCCCGGGAATGATTTTTTAATCCCCGTCCCAGAATAATCATTCCCGGGCGCGTTGCTGTTGCCTAGTACTGGCTCTCGTGCTTGCTAAAGAAGTCGAAGCGCGGGGGCAGCGGCTTTACGCGGTGCTCGCCGGGCTTCTCGCCCAGGCTCTCCACAAACTCATCCGTGGAGGCGAAGATGTTATCCCAGCTAAAGAAGGCGACCGGGTCGATGTCGAAGTACTCGCAGATGAGCTCGCAGCCGGCAGGGACGATGCCGTGCATGAGCACGGTCGCCACGCGCAGCTCGGTAAAGGCGTCGACGAGGGCCTGCGTCATCGCGGCGTTTGCTGGCTTGCCTTCGAGCTTGTTGGCGGCCTTGGAAGCGTCGCTCCAGCGCTTGTTGGCGGCGCGCAGGTAGTCGTCGCACACGGCAAGCGCGCGGTGCGTCTCGAACTTGTACATAGCCTGCTCAAAGGCGAGAGCTGCCTGCTCGGCGGCTTCGACCACGGCGGCAGAGGCCGCACCGGCGGGGATGCAGCCGTTGCGATAGGGGCTCTCGTCGCCTTCCTTGACGGCGACGCCGTAGAAGCAGCTGCGGGCCAGACGGTTGAACACGCCGGTCAAAAGGGCGCTCTCCTTAAGGGCCGGATCGATGACGCGCTTGTCGTCGCAGGCGCGCACCTCGTTGCCGTCCTTGTCCTTGCCGGTCACGCGGGTGTCGTATGCCTTGGGGCTAAAGCTCACCGGCTTTTCGGACAGGCCGAGCGACAGCCAGTGCGCGCGCATCTGCTCGCAGGTGTAGTGGTTGAGCAGGTCGTCTGCCGGCGGGGGAGGCGTCTGCGAGGACGAGCTGGCCTTTTTGCCCATGTAGAGCAGGTGGTAGCAGGCGCTGACGGTGCTCTGCGTGAGGTCCCAGCCCAGGGCCTCCCACATGGCGGTCTGCGCGATGCAGTAGAAGTAGATGTTGTCCTGACCGATAAACTGGTAGATCTGTGCGTCGTCTGAGCACCACCAGTCGCGCCAGTCGAGCGAGCTGTGCTGGTAGGTGGGCGCGGGCACCTGCGTGGAGTCGGCAGCGGGCTCGCCCATAAGGGCGGCATCCTGGGCGGCGACGCCTCGGTCACGCCGGCGGCCTTAGCATCGCGCGCGAGCACGGTACGCGTATAGCTGATGGGCGCCCATAGGCTCTCGGGCCAGCACCAGCAGGTGACGTCGGAGACGCCGTCGACCTCGGGTACCGGAACGCCCCAGTCGATGTTGCCGGTGATGCGGAAGGGCACGAGCGCTTTGCCGCTGCGGAAGCGCACGCCGCCGTTGGCGAGCACCGCGTGGGCGTCGTCGCGCTCCTTCCAGCTGGGGAAGGTGACGGTAAAGCTGCTCTTGTTGCCCTCGGGTTCCAGCACGGTGTGCTCGGGGAGCTGGTCCTCGACGGCATCGAAGGCCTCGCGGAACTTGTTCTGGATGTAGAGCTGAGCCGGCAGCAGCCACTCCTCCATGGTCTTGGAGACCACGGAGCGAACCTGCGGGTTCTGGGCGAGCTTGGCGGTATAGGTCTTCATAAAGTCGAGGTAGGCCGGCAGATCAAAGTAGAGATTGTCGACCGGGCGCAGCTCGGGCACCTCGCCGGTGAGCTGGCTCTTGGGCGCGATGAGCTCCTCGGGCTCAAACTGGTGACCCAGGTCGCACTCGTCGGCGTACGCCTTCTCGGACTTGCAGCCCTGGATGGGGCAGCGGCCGATCACCTGACGGCCGTTGAGGAACGTGCCGGCCTTGGCGTCGTAGAACTGCAGCGTGGAGCGCTTGGAGATGGTGCCCTGCTCGTGCAGGCGCTTGATAATCTCGGCGGTCACCTCGTTGTGAATCTGCGCAGCCGGCTCAAGGCCCGAGCCGCCGTAGATGTCGCAGCTGATGCTGTAGTTGTTGAGGGTCGCGGCCTGGCGGGAGTGATTGGACTCGACATACTCGCCGATGGACTTGTCGTAGCCCTCGTTCTCCTTGAGCTTGCGGTAGCTCTCCATGATGGGCGAACCGTAGCAGTCGGTGCCCGAGGTGAAGATGACGTTTTCGCGGCCCAGGCGGTCGCGCAGGAAGCGGGCGAAGAAGTCGGCCGGGACAAAGACGCCGCCGACGTGGCCAAAGTGCAGACCCTTGTTGCCGTAGGGCTCGCCGGCGGTAACGATGGCGCGGCGCGGCCAGCTGGGACGGTCGTTCATGGAGTATTTGGATGCCATGGGACTCCTTCGCATATAGGTAAGAGCGCGGCCGGGCACGGGGTTCGGCGGCGCGGTGGTCAATTCGTGCATATCGTTCGACATTATCGCACATGCGGGCGGGTGCGTGGCAGGGGCGCTATCCTAAGATGCTATGAATGAGATTTCCAACATACATGCGTTTGAGGACGAGGATTTTCTACACGCTTGCTTCGTGTGGGGGATGGCCGTGATCGCGGTGTTTGCCGTGTGCCTGGTGCCGGTGTTTATGCTGTTGGGCGGGCCTGCGGACTTGGACGCGGCTGAGGCGGGCGGCTGGATGGCTGTCGTGGGCTGGATAGTCGGCTTGGCTGCGGTCTCAATGGCATCGTTTGCCGTGCACGAGCTGGTGCATGCGGTGTTTTTTAAGCTGCTGGCGCCTGCGGGCGCGCAGGTGACCTTTGGGGCGAATCGCGAGACGGCGATGATCTATGCCTGCGCCGAGGGCGTTGTGTATTCGCGCCGGCGGTACATGGCGGTTTGCCTGGCGCCGACGGTTGTTGTGACGACAGCATTTGCCCTGGGGTTTGCGTTCTCGGACTATCCGCTGCTGTGCTACCTGGCGGCTGGTCTGCACTTGTCGGGCTGTGTGGGTGATTGGTATTACGTGCGGACCATTCTGCGCGACCGCCGTATCGTCGCCTGCGAGGATACGTCCTTTGGCGTGCGCTTTTTCGCAAAGTAGTCTTTTTGGGGCGGGGCTATTTTAGCTGCCATGATGTCGGGGTGAGTTTTCTGGGACGGGGATGTCGGTGAAGTCGTTGTTGCTGCATGCGTGCTGTGCACCATGCTCGCTTGAGCCGGTTCGCCTGCTGCGCGAGGAGGGGTTTGAGCCCACGATTTGCTGGACCAATCCCAATATTCAACCGCGCGATGAATGGCGGCGGCGTCTGGACGAGCTGCGCCGGTGGTGTGCCGATGGCGACATCGAGCTCATCGAGGCGGGGGAGGACCGCGAGCGCTGGGAGGCCGGCGTGGCCCCGCTGGGTGCGATCGGCCCCGTCGCTGTCGCTCGTGCTATGCCCTGCGCTTGGCCGAGGCGTGCCGCGTGGCCCAGGAGCGCGGGTTTGAGTTTGTGGGCACGACGCTCGCCGTCTCGCCGTATCAGCTGTTCGATACCTGCAATGATGTTTTGGAGCGTCTGGCTGCCGCCCGCGGTCTCACCCCGGTGATTCGCGATTTTCGCCCGTATTATCCCGAGGCTACGCGCCGTTCGCGTGAGCTGGGCATGTATCGGCAGAATTACTGCGGCTGCCGTTTCTCGGCGGTCGAGGCGGCCATGGATCGCGCCCGCATCCGCGACGAGCGCAAAGCCGCCAAAAAGTAGTTCATTTGGGCTGGGACTTTGAGCTGTCTGCGCGGTACGGTCGTTTTTGGGAAAGTCGATTTAATTAAGCGTGTGATCGTGGCTCGCTTGATACCAAACGACGACTCCTATGATTCTAATCCTCCGTTTGTTAAACATCAGATCCGGACTTGCTGTTGCATATGAATGGGACGACAGCACAATCATGTCGTTTCCTTCTGCAAATCGCCTAATTACCGGTGTTTTGCCGTCTGTGAGCGCCAATACAGCACAGCCGTTCCAAGGCTTTGCGGTGGTATCGACAAGTAGTAAGCTGCCGGGAGGGTAAATGCGGGACATTTCGTCGCCTTTGATTTTAACGAAAACGCTATGTGGGTGACGTTTGGCTACGTCTACAGGCGCGCAAGCATTTTGTTGGCCGTGCGTGATGCGGCGCTTTTGCGATTCGATATCGATGACGGGAAATGTGCCCTCCATTTCGTGGATAGCAGGGTCTTCGTCGGTGACGATTCTTTTATTTGCGAGCTTTACAGCCAAACCGTTTTCCTCGCCAACAAGTTCATCGCGGGTGCAACCGAAGAGCGCTTGTAACTTTTCAATATAGCGCTCACGGGGGGCATACCGACTTTTTTCCCAACGACAAACGGTCTCTTTAGATACCCCCAACATCTCTGCAAGTTGCGCCTGACCAAGATGCTCCATGGTGCGGAGTTTACGAATATTTGCCCCGAAGCCCATGGCTATAGATCCTCTCGCCACAGAGGGAGGCATAGACAGTTTGTGCCACCATAGCCTTTGGTGAGCTCGTCAATGGATAGCGGGAATAATTCCATTCCTGCTTTCTCAAGCGCTTCGTTGGTCCAAACGTTTTCTTCATATACGCATAGTTTTCCTGGCGAGAGCGCAAGGATAGACGTTGCGTTGTTCCGGCGTTCTCTTTCGTAGGCGGTTTGATTCCCGCCTCCGCAGTCAATCACTTTTATTGGTTCGCAACAGGCTGCAGAGAGTATTTCCGGAATCGTGCGATCGATAGGAGTGATCGTAAGGCCCCTTCCGGATCGTTTTAGTTGAATGCTGTATGCATCAACGGCATTGCATATCTCACGATCGATGAGGAACGCGTCGTGATCAATTCTACTTATGAACGTATCGAGGTGGATACGCAGCCCGTCAGAGGGGACTCGAATCGCAATTAGCTCGGTGGTCTGGAATTTATTTGAGGTCAGGAGCTCTTTGGCAAGTGACTCGACGGCGGCGGGTTCAGTTCGGTCAGAGATTCCAACTAATATTGTCTTAGCACTGATAACAATAATGTCTCCGCCTTCTATATGGTAGCTACTCCTGTTCAAATCACATATTGGAGTTTCTCCCATGATCTTGTGGTGGGTGAATATCTGCCGGTATAAGGCGACCTCACGATCACGCTCAGGCCAATACATATGATTTAGGATGATGCCGTCTCCGACTACCACAGCAGGATCACGAGTGAAAAAAAGCGTGTTGAGGGGATTGACCAAGAGCGAGGCGGGATCAAATTGCTCGTGCACGAGCGCCCGTAGTGTTTCCGACTGGTTTGAACATAGCTCAGTGTCTCCAAAGCGAATGCCGTTAAGTACTATATTCACCAATTCCTGGGTGTTCTTAGCGTTCTCAAACAGCTGGGTTATTGCCTCGAGGAACTCTCTGCCTGTTGCCCCGCTGCAACGGAGGTAGTCATCAATAAAATATTTAAGTGATTGGGGCTCAGTTTCAAGTGAGTCTTCGAGAAGGTCCCTAATTTCAATGGTTTCTACGCCATGCTTCTCAAGCAATTGAACCATGGAATCGTGCTCATACATTGCTTTGTCGAGGTCAAAACGACCGCTCCATTTTCGCAGGGAGAAAACTTGGCTGAAGTCGGCATCAGGGTAGTTTTGTGTTTCAGCTCCTGGTCGATGGACAAGTACGGCTTTTAAATGACCGATTTCATTTGTTATGTGTATGCCTTGCATGTCTGTCTCCTGTCCTGCTGGTTTTTATATAAGGCTAAGGCAGGTTCCTTGTTGTGTTGCGGAAAAGTTAAAAGACGTATGTAATTGACAAATAACATCAATTTTAAATATCAGATTGATTAATAACGTCACTTTAGCTGCCGTTCATAGGTGAAAAGCGACACGATAGCGATGGTTGGCCGACCACCGCTGAGCAACCTCATACATTTATGGTGCCAGCTGGATAGATGGGAAAAGGAATGAAGGAGGAGATATGGCAGCGGAAAGTTCGAAAGGCATCAAGCAGTTCAAGGTCCCGCACGTATATGCGATCATCTTTGCACTTATGGTCATCTTCGCTGTTCTCACGTGGATTGTTCCCTCTGGGTCCTATCAGCGTCAGGAGGTGAACGGTCGTGAAGTCACTGTCGCAGGTACGTATGAGCAGAGTGAAAAGACATATATTGACGAGGAAACCGGGGATGAAGTAGATCTCAGACAAGGTGTCTTCGATGTTCTTCAGGCTCCAACGCGCGGTATACAAGAGGCAATTGAGGTCGTTGCATTCATCTTGATTGTGGGCGGTTCGTTTCAGGTTATTACTAAAACGGGCGCTATCACGAGCGGAATGGGTCGTGTCGTTCGCCGCTTTAAGAACAAAGACATTCTAATTATTCCTATTGCGATGGTTCTCTTTGCATTGGGCGGAACGAGCTTTGGCATGGCGGAAGAAACTCTCCCGTTCTTTGCGATCTTCATGCCAATTATGATGGCTATGGGCTTCGACTCGATGACGGCGTTCATGGTCGTGTTCGTTGGAGCGCGCACGGGTTACATCGCCTCAACGATTAATCCGTTTAATGTTCTCATTGCGCAAGGTATTCTTGGTATTCAGGGCAACCCCCAGCTGTGGCTGCGTATGATTGCCTGGGTTGTTTTGACCTCCGTTGCAATTACTTGGGTTGTCCTCTATGCACGAAGGGTAAAGAAGAATCCTGAGTCATCGATCACATTTGAGGATGATATCGCCAAGAAAGTCGAGTTCGCTGCCGATGAATCTGCTTGATGCGGAATTTACGGGTCGTCAAAAAGGCGTGCTTGCGGTATTTATCGCTGGAATGTGCCTTATCATCTGGGGACTTGTGACCCAGGGCTGGTATATGAACGAGATTTCTGCGGTCTTTTTGGCCATGGGCTTGTTGGCTGGTGTTATTGCGGGCTTTAGTCAGGACGTCATCGCTCAGGAATTTGTTGCGGGTATCGCTGACTTTGCTTTCTCGGCAATTGTCGTTGGACTTGCGCGTGGCATCCTTGTCATTGCCTCTGACGGCATGATCATCGATACCATCCTCAATGCGCTCGCCACTGGTCTGGGCGGCATCCCGGCGGTTCTCTTTACTACGCTTCTTTATGCGGTTGAGAACCTCCTGGCGATCCTGGTTCCCAGCTCATCTGGCCTTGCAGCACTGACCGCTCCCATTTTTGGACCTTTGACCGAACTCATGGGCCTTAATCCCGAGGCTGCCGTGTGGGCTCTCTCCATGGGTAGCGCGACGATGTCTTTGATCTGTCCTACTAGCGCCATTCTTGTAGCGGGTTTGGGCGTGTGCAAGATCAAGCTTGGCCAGTGGTGGAAGACCGTTTGGAAATTCTTCTTGGTCGTGTCGCTCATCAATATCGTATTCGTAGCAATCTCGGGACTTATTGCCCTGTAGGTTTCATGGCTGAAATGGAGTAACAGGAATGCCTAAAGGACTGAATGTACACAGCGAGATTGGTAAGCTCAAGAAAGTTGTGCTTCACCGCCCCGGTCGTGACCTTGTGAACGTAAAGGCGGAAGAGTTCGAGGATGTCTGGATTCACGACTGTTTCTATCTTGATGTGGCTCAAAAGGAGCATGATGCCTTTGCGGATCTTCTGAGGAGCGAAGGTGTTGAAGTTCTCTATATGGAGAAACTCGTTGCTGAAGCGCTGGATGCATGCCCCTCGGCTCGCGCTGAGTTTACCGATACATTTATGGCTGAGAGCGGAATTGTCAATCCTATGCTTGAGCAGGCTGTTCGTGAAAAGCTCGACGCTATTTCAGATTCGTATCAGTTTGTACTTGAGGCTATGGGGGGTATCGTTATCGTGACCTTGAGCTGCCTCGCGTCTCGACTACGCTTAGCATGATGGATAATGAGGATGCGAAGCCCGATGATTTGGTGTTGAAGCCTCTTCCGAGTTCATATTTCTCTCGCGATCCTCTTGCTTCTGTGGGCAAAGGCGTTCTGCTTCACCATATGTATTGGAAACAGCGAGATCGTGAAGTGCCCTTCTATGAAGCGATTTTCAAATACCATCCCGATTATGCAGGGACTCCGATTTGGTACGACCATAAGAATCCCTGGCATATCGAGGGCGGTGATGTGCTTAACATTAACGCTCATACCTTGGCTATTGGAATTAGCCAGCGAACTGAGGCGGCTGCGATTGAGGAGCTTGCAAAGAATTTGTTCTGGGGATCTGGGAATTCTGAGATCGATACCGTTTACGCTATTAAAATCCCCAACGGCTATGCTTACATGCATCTTGACACCGTTTGCACCATGGTGGATTTCGATAAGTTTACAGTTTATCCCGGTATTTTTGAGACCCTTCGTGTTTATCGTCTGACTCGTGGTGACTCTGAGGGAATGGTCGCTGTTCAAGAGATTGATGACACGCTTGAGCATATTCTTGAAATGGCTACTGGCGTGGAGAAGGTGCAGCTTATTGAGTGCGGTGCCGGCGATATGGTTGAGGCGTCTCGCGAGCAGTGGAACGACGGGTCGAACACTCTTGCCGTTGCTCCTGGTAAAGTCTGTGTTTACGAGCGCAATGTTGTCACAAATGATGAGCTCTACAAGAACGGTTTGGAACTTTTGGTCGTTCCCTCCGAGGAACTGTCCCGCGGTCGTGGCGGCCCGCGCTGCATGAGCATGCCCTTCTGGCGCGAAGATATTTAGTTGCAAATCCACTGTGATAGGAGATGGCGAATATGGGTGTTAATATCGCTGGTCGCAGTTTTCTGAAGCTGCTTGATTACACGACGGAAGAGATTGAGTATCTGCTTGAGCTTTCTGCTAACTTCAAAAGCATGAAGCGTGCCGGTGTTCCGCATAAATACCTTGAAGGCAAGAATATTGTTTTGCTATTTGAGAAGACTTCCACGCGTACTCGCTGCGCCTCGAAGTTGGTGCACTTGACCTTGGCATGGGTGTAACTTATTTGGATCCGGGCTCGTCCCAGATGGGCAAAAAGGAGTCGATTGAGGACACGGCTCGCGTCCTTGGCCGCATGTATGACGGAATTGAATACCGCGGCTTTGAACAGGCGAAGGTTGAGGAGCTTGCTGCAAAAGCTGGGGTTCCCGTTTGGAATGGGCTGACTACTGAATTCCACCCGACTCAAGTGCTTGCCGATATTCTGACCATGCGTGAAGAGTTTGGAGAGATTAAGGGCAGGAAACTTACATTTTTTGGTAAGGCGGCCGGAAACGTCGCCGATTCGCTCATGGTCATTTGCGCTAAGCTCGGCATTAACTACTGTTCTTGCGGCCCAATCGGGGGAAATTCGGAGGGGGCTACATCCTATGATCCTGAACTCCTTGCAGAATGTAGTCGTATTGCGGCCGAGCATGGATCGACGATTACCATTACAGAGGATATTGAGGAAGGCGCTCGTGATGCCGATGTAATTTACACGGATGTTTGGGTTGGCATGGGTCAGCCCGCAGAGCTGTGGGAAAGCCGCATTAAGCTCATGTCGCCGTATCGTGTGACCGCTGAGGTGATGTCTATGGCAAAGCCCGAGGCAATTTTCCTCCACTGCCTTCCGAGCTTTCACGATACTAATACTACTGTTGGTGCCGAAATTGCTGAGAAGTTTGGAGTCACCGAAATGGAAGTCACGGACGAGGTTTTTGAGTCCGATAAGTCTCGTGTTTTCCAAGAAGCGGAGAATCGCATGCATACGATTAAGGCGGTGATGTACGCAACGCTTAAGTAGCGGGGCGTTGAGAAAACAGTCGCAAATCTGTTTGCCATACTATATTTCTCTCAACAAGCTGATAGGATACAGGGGAGAATGATGCGCGCGTCAGTCGATTTTTTCGACTGACGCGCTTTGTGAAAGAGGCAAAGATGCGTACCGATGATTTTGACTACAACCTTCCTGAGGAACTGATTGCCCAGGCTCCTGCCGAGCCGCGCGACTCCTGCCGCCTGCTGGTGGTGGATCGCAAAGGCTCCCAGGCGGGGAAGCCGCTGGAGCACGGCGGTACCGTTGAGCACCGCATCTTCCGCGACATCATCGACTATATCGAGCCGGGCGATGTGCTCGTCATCAACAAGACGCGTGTGATGCCGGCCCGCCTGATCGGTCGCAAAGCCGGCTCGGGTGGCGTGGTCGAGACGCTGCTGCTCAAGCGCCGTGAGGATGTTGACCCGCTGGGCCACGTTTGGGAGTGCCTGGTCAAGCCGGGTAAGCGCCTGAAGCCCGGTGCTCAGATTGAGTATCGCGCCGGTGGCGCCCATGCGCCCGAGGGGGCTCCCGTGGTGCTGACGGCCGAGGTCATCGACTTTGTCACCGATAGCCGCGGAGGCCGTCTGGTGCGCTTTGAGCCGGCCGGCTGCAATGCCGCCGGCGAGCCGCGCACGCTCGACGAGGCCATTCATGCTGCCGGTCACGTGCCGCTGCCGCCCTACATTACCGATTACGAGGGCGATCCCGAGAAGTACCAGACCGTCTACGCCATGAAGGAGGAGCACTCGGCTGCCGCTCCCACGGCGGGTCTGCACTTTACGCCCGAGCTTATGGCTGCCATCGAGGCCAAGGGTGCCAAGTTTGCCGCCGTCGAACTCGAGGTGGGCATCGATACCTTCCGTCTGGTGGAGGAGGACGACCCCACGCAGCACGTGATGCACACCGAGCGCTACCACGTGTCGCAGGAGGTTGTCGACGCCGTGCATAAGGCTAAGGCCGAGGGACACCGCGTGATTGCTGTCGGTACCACCGCAGTACGCTCGCTCGAGAGCGCCTTTGACGCCGATGCTCCGGTGTCCAATCCGGCCGTGACAGCGCGCTATTTTGAAGGCCGCGAGGACGGCGCTGACACGCTCGGCCGCGGTGACATCGTGGTGCGCGAGAACGCCACGACGCAGCTCTACCTCATGCCCGGCTCGACCTATCACGTGGTCGACGCGCTGATCACGAACTTCCACGTGCCGCGCTCCACGCTCATGATGCTCGTAAGCGCGCTTGCCACCCGCGACCAGATCATGGATGCCTATGCCGCCGCCATCGAGGAGCGCTACCGCTTCTTCAGCTTCGGCGACGCAATGCTCATTCAGTAGGTTACGGCGTTTTACAAACGACGTAACCGGCCGACGCTGCAAACCCGCCAGAGCGGCAATCTGACGTTCAATCGTCGGGCATGACCAGAAGGTCAATGCCCTCCTCTTTCACGTCACCTTGCTCGCTTAGGGGTGTTTTCGCTGACTTTGCCAAAGCATCGGCAGGTACTCATTGGGGACGTGCTTAAATGAGTGCCTGCAGAATGAGAGTGGATAATCTCCCGTTTTTGGCCTGCTTGGGGGCTCAAAGTGGGAGATTATCCACTCTCGTCATTGGGCTAGTCGTTGGGGACGTTCTTGTTTGACTAGTCGTTTAAGAACGTCCCCAATGACTACTTGCTCGCGAACAGCCAGACTAGGATGATCACCAGGATTGCGGCGACGATGCAGACGATGGCGCCGGTGAATTTGATGCGTGAGTCGCGGGTACGCTCGCGCACCGCGTCCTCGGTGGCCTCGAGCTGGGCGACTTCTCGCTCGGTCTCGGTGTGTTCGGCTTTGTCTCGGGCCAAGGATCCTGCAAGCGACTCAGTGATCTCTGGGTGGTCGTGCACCTCGGTCGCCTGTTCGATGATCGACTGTGCATGTGCGGCATCTGCTTGGGCGTTGGCGATGGTCTGCTCCTGGTCGCGGCGTGCCTTGTCCTCCGCGGCGATCTTCTCGCGCAGTTCGCGCTGACGAGTCGCGGCGGCAGTCTTCGCCGTCTGCAACTCGTCGCGCGCGGCATCGGCTTCGGTCGTCACGGCTTGGTGCGCGCGTTTTGCGTCGGCGATAGGGGCTTGAGCCTGCTCGACGGCCTGCTCGGCGGCGGCAAGTGAATGCTCAAGGTCGGCGGTGATGCGCGGGACATCTTCTTCGGCTTTACGCAGGGCATCTGCCGTGTCGGAAATCTGCATCGAGAGCTCGCTGGTGCGCACCGTATAGTTGGCGGGATTTGCCGAGGGATTGCGTTGCAGCTCGGCATACTCATGACGCAGTGTCTCGAGCTGGGCGCGCGTGGCGTCGACGGTTTGTTGTGCGGCGGCAATGCCGGTGTCTCGCTCTGCCTTCACCTTGTCGCGGATGCGCTTGGAATCCTCAAGACGTCGAACGAGGCGGTTGCCGGTCTCGCGCGAGCTCGCCTCGCGGGCCTCCACGGCATCGAGCGCGGCCTTCAGACGGAGCTCAGTCGCGTCATCCTCTGTCTTCATTTGTTCGAGCTGACCCTTGAGCTCTGTCGCTTTGGAGGCGTGGGCATCACGGTCAATCTCGGCGGCCGCTGCAGTCTTTTGGGCCGTGGCAATCGCCTGGCGCTGGTCGGCGACGATCTGGTCGTAGCGGCCTGCGATATCCTGGCGCGTCTCGAGTTCCTCGGCCTGATCGGCAATGCGCTGCTCAAGTTCGGCCAGGTGAGCGCGGGCATCGGCAAGTGCCTTTTTCGCGGCGTTCATCTCGCGCATGGCGAGGCACCCTGGGCGATAAAGGTGCCCACGGCGTTCGCGGTGTTCGAGACAGCGGCCCCCAGATCGCGGCTCGCGGCGGGGGAGTGCGGGGCGGTCGGGCGAGCGGTGTCGGCAGCGTCCGCATCGGTAGCCTGCGGCGCGGCGATATTGCCGGTGCCGCCCTCGACCACAGAAAAGCCTGCTGCGTGCGGGTCGACCGCATCGGCGCCAATCGTGGGATGCTCGAGCTGCAGAAACGAGGGCATGGCGCTGCCCTGGTCGGCAACCGGAGTCTCGCCGGGTACGAAGGTCGAGGCTGCCTCGGCGGCCTCCTCTTCCTCGGCGTCAACGTCAGCGTCGGCCACGGCGTCTTTCATCGCTTTGACGGCATCCATCATGGAGTCCATGACGGCGTCGAGCTCTTCTTCCGAAGAAACCTCGATAGGGCCCGCAGCTTGCGGAGCAGCATCCTGTACAGGGGCGTCGTCCTGAGCGGGCGCATCGTCGTTTTGCTCGCCGGCATCTTCGGCGCCGGGGGTTTCCGCCGTAGCGCTTTCGTCCAAGAATGGGTCGTCGAGGCCAATATCATCGCAGGTCACAGCGTCGGCATCTGCAGTGACGTCTGCGGAATCATCAATATGCTGTTGAGTCTGGGGGTCCAGCTCGTCTGTCATAGGCATGTGCTCCTCATCGTTGTTTGTCACCCTATGATAAAGTCTTGCGCCGACATCCCGCGCGCTGCAGCAAAGTTTCAAAACGTGTTCGATGGCTCGCGTCGATAGCAAAAACTCGGCCACTTTATCCAGTTTGTACTTGACATTCCCTTCGCCGAAAGACGTTGCGCCGTTCGCCTGCCATGGGCTTTATTTTTCACTTGAACCCGCTAAAGTTGCATTTCAGCTTTTGGCGCGTGAAGTTGGATGCGCGCAGTCGACGGGCAGGCCCGTCGCGATTTGAAAGGACTTTATATGGGACTTTTCACTGGTAAGACCGTGATCGTCACCGGCGGCGGCAAGGCCACGCTCAAGGACGGCTCCGCTGGCTCCATCGGCTACGGTATCGATATCGCTTTTGCCAAGGAGGGCGCAAACCTCGTCATTACCGGCCGCAACGTTGCCAAGCTCGAGGCTGCCAAGGAATCCCTCGAGGCCGAGTACGGCGTCAAGGTTCTGCCTGTTCAGGCCGATGTCTCGGCTGGTCAGGACAACGAGGCCGTCGTCCAGAACGTCATCGACAAGGCCATTGAGGAGTTCGGCCGCATCGACGCCGTCGTCAACAATGCTCAGGCCAGCGCTTCGGGCGTGACGATCGCCGATCACACCATGGACCAGTTCAACCTCGCCATTTACTCCGGTCTGTATGCCACCTACCTGTACATGCAGAAGGCCTACCCGCACCTGAAGGAGACCAAGGGCTCCGTGGTCAACTTTGCTTCGGGCGCCGGCCTGTTTGGCAACTATGGCCAGTGCAGCTACGCCGCTGCCAAGGAGGGCATCCGCGGTCTGACCCGCGTCGCTGCCAACGAGTGGGGCAAGGACGGCATCAACGTCAATATCGTTTGCCCGCTTGCTTGGACCGCCGCGCTCGAGAACTTCCAGGATGCCTATCCCGAGGCGTTCAAGGCCAACGTCCACATGCCGCCAGCGGGTCACTACGGCGACGTCGAGAAGGAAATCGGCCGCGTTGTCGTTCAGCTCTGCGGTCCCGACTTTAAGTATATGAACGGCGAGACCGTCACCCTCGAGGGTGGCATGGGCCAGCGTCCTTAGGGGGTCCGCCGTTCTACCGAACGGCGGACCGGCCGACGCTGCGCGGGCCGCATTTGGACAATCTGCCGTTCAATTTCAAGGGCGCGACCAGAAGGTCAGCGCCCTTTCATTTCACGGCACCTTGTCTCAAATGCGACCCGCTCGCTGACGTTGCCAAAATATCGGCGTTGCCGTGGCTGGTAAATAGCTCCACTCATCGGGGACGTACTTAAATGAGTGCCCGCAGAATGAAAGTGGATAATCTCCCGTTTTTGGGCTGTGCTTTGGGCAAAAGTGGAGATTATCCACGCTCATCCGGTAAGCGTCCAAAAATCCACGCTCATTTGCCGTGTCCCTGCCGTATCCTCCTCGCGCCAGTTTCTGTCGAGTCGGTGCTTCTTGCGGGTTGCCCGTATAATGGTTTGCGTATGAACCGCAACCAAGGAGTTCCAGTTTATGGACCAGAACCTTTTTAAATTCGACCTGATTGCCGAGGATCCGACGACGCACGCGCGCGCCGGCGTACTGCACACCCCGCACGGCGACATCGAGACGCCGATCTTTATGCCCGTGGGCACCAAGGCAAACGTCAAGGGCATTCCTACCGAGACTGTCAAGAAGCTCGGCGGCCAGATCGTGCTCGCCAATACCTATCATCTGTCCATGCGTCCCGGCGAGGATACCATCGCCGAGCTGGGCGCCTGCACAAGTTCATGAACTGGCACGGCCCCATCCTCACCGACTCGGGCGGTTTCCAGGTCTTCAGCACAACGATGCCGTCAAGCTCACCGATGAGGCGTGCGCTTTATCGTCAACGATTACGACGGCCGCCACGTGTTTTGGACGCCCGAGGACAACATGGAAATCGCCATGAAACTCGGCTCCGATATCTGCATGCAGCTCGACCAGTGCCCGGGCTATCCCGCCACGCGCGCCTACGTTGAGCGCGCCGTTGAGCTGTCGAGCATGTGGGCCGAGCGCTGCTATAAGGCGCATACCCGCGATGACCAGGCGCTCTTTGGCATCGTTCAGGGCGGCATGCACCTGGATCTGCGCCTGCGTTCGCTGCGCCATCTGGAGGAGTGCGGCGACTTCCCGGGCTATGGTATCGGTGGCTATTCGGTGGGCGAGGATCACGAGACCATGTTCGAGACCCTGGCGCCGCTCGTGAGCGAGTACATGCCCAAGCATAAGCCGCGCTACCTGATGGGTGTCGGCAACCCGACCACGCTCGTGCGCGGCGTTGGCGTGGGCATCGACATGTTTGACTGCGTGCTGCCGACGCGCACCGGCCGTATGGGCACGGCATTCTCCAGCGAGGGTCGCCTCAACTTCCGCAACGCTCGCTTTGCGCACGACGACGGTCCCATCGATCCCACCTGCACCTGCCCGGTGTGCACGGGCGGTTACAGCCGTGCGCTCATCCGTCACATGGTCACGCAGAAGGAGATGCTCGGCGGCATTCTGCTTTCGATGCACAACATCTACTACCTGCTCAACCTTATGCAGCGGGCCCGCCAGGCCATTATCGAGGGCCGCTACGGCGCGTTCGTGAGCGACTGGATGAACAGCCCTGCGGCGGTGGATTACTAAGAGCAGCACGGGCGCTTGCAGAGCGCGGGCAACGGCAAGGGGCGAGCGCCGGCCGGTCATCACGTTTGCTAACACCGCTTGCGCGACCGATGACCGATAGCTTGCAAGCACTTGATGCATCGTGGGTACCATACCGAATAGTTGATGTTCGGGCGGGTGTTTGGCGCACAGCGTCGACCCCGCCCGTTTTTCTTTTTCTCGATAGGAGTACCCATGATTAAGAATGAGAACGTCGAGGGCGAGCCTGTCTACGACGAGACGTACCGCCGCGGCCCGTGGTCATGCGCGGCCCCATGATTCCTAAGGACAACACCTACGCCAACCTGCTGGCGCCCGAGGACTCGACCGACTGGCTGCATGCCGACCCGTGGCGCGTGCTGCGCATTCAGGCAGAGTTTGTCGATGGTTTTGGCGCGCTTGCCGAGCTTGGACCTGCGGTGACCATCTTCGGTAGCGCCCGCACGCCCAAGACCGATCCGCTCTACAAGGCGGCGCGTACCGTCGGGCGCAAGATCGCGCAACGTGGCGTGGCGGTCATCACCGGTGGCGGCCCCGGCATCATGGAAGCGGCCAACAGGGGAGCGGCGAGTGTCAACGGCAAGTCAGTTGGCCTAGGCATTGAATTGCCGCACGAGCAGGGGCTCAATAAATACGTGAACCTCGGCATGGACTTCCGCTACTTCTTTGTGCGCAAAACCATGTTCGTTAAGTACAGCTCGGGCGCCATCGTATTTCCCGGCGGCTTTGGCACGCTCGACGAGATGTTCGAGGTTCTCACGCTGGTGCAGACGCACAAGGTCAAGCGCATGCCGCTCGTGCTGGTGGGCACCGAGTACTGGCAGGGCCTATTCGACTGGCTCAACGGCCCGGTGATGAGCACCGGTATGATTAGCCCGCTCGATCCGGATCTGGTACACATTACCGACGACCTCAACGAGGCCGTTGACATTGCCTGAGCGGGTGATGTAGAGTAGCTAAAATGGGACGGGGCTAAAAAGACCGGTGCGTAACGTTACATGCCAGTCTTTTTAGCCCCGTCCCAAATGAACTGCTTCCAAGTTGCGGTGGAATAGGGATTGATTGACGGCTAATAAGCCAAAAACAGCCCCTATTTCACCGCAACTGATGTGGGCGTCCCTAGCGAGTTGGCTGGTAGCGGGGGCAGTAGCTGATGGCGATGGCATCGACGCTACATGGGTGGCGATGGTGCAGCCGATGGGGCCGGTGCCGGCGTCTATGTAGTCTTGGCCCGCGAGCGCTTGGCTGACGAGCTCCTGCTCCTCGGCGGCGCCGGTCGTGAGCACGCGCACGCTGGAGCCCGGGTTCTCGTCCAAAAACGTGAGGCAGTCTGCCATGGTGTTGGCGACGATACGCTTGGCGCCGCGGCCCTTATTGATGGCCTTGATCTCGCCCGACTGCCACTCCGGCGAAACGGCCAGGCGAATGTTGAGCATCTGCGTCAGCTGGCCGGCGAGCTTGGGGGCGCGGCCGTTTTTGACCAGGTTCTCGAGCGTTCGGGGAATCAGCAGCAGATGGGCGTCGGGCAACGTCGCGCGGATCTGCGCCTCGGTCTCGTCCAAGCTGCGGCCGTCCTTGCGCATGGCAAGCGCGTACTCCACCAGCAGACCCTCGGCGCCCGAGCCGGTGCGCGAATCGATGCAGCGCACGTCGAGCTCGTGGGTCTCGGCGACCAGGCATGCGTTGGAATAGCAGGCGGACCACTCGCTGCACAGCGAGATAAAGATGGCGCTGTCGTGGCCATCGGCGCGCACGCGGTCAAACAGCGCCTTGAACTCGCCGGCGCTCGGCTGCGAGGTGTGCGGCAGCTGCTCAGAGCCGGCCATGCGCGCGACGTATTCCTCGGCAGTAATCTGCACCTGGTCGAGCAGTCCTCGCCCTCGATAATCACATGCAGCGGAATCACGTAAATACCGAGCTCTTGGGCGCGGGCGGGGGAGATGTCCGACGTGGAGTCGGTTATGATGGCAAAAGACATAATTGCACCTTTCGATGGGGCGCCACGCGCCGCCGATTGAGAGCAAAGTGCGACAAGTATAGTGGAGTTGCTCTACATTGCTAGGTTCAATTGTTGAATAGTCAACAGTTTGAAGTGTCGGTGTGGAAATCGTCAACTGGGGAAGAGGAATGCCGATGGAGGCGTTGGAGATATGCAAGCGGCCGGTCGTGCTGTTCGATTTTGACGGCACGGTGGCAGATACGGGCCGGGCGGTGATGACCTCGACACGCAAAACGTTGGCGCGCGCGGGTTTCGGAGGCGCAGATGGGTGACCTGCGCCGCATGATCGGGCCGCCCTGTGGAAGAGCTTTCACGACTTTTACGGCTTTTCCCGCGAGGAGTCGCTTGTGGTGGCCGACGAGTACCGTGCCTATTTTGACGAGCTGGGTCCGGAGGAGTATCCCGTGTTCGACGGAATCCCCGAGCTGCTCGATGGCTTGGCGGCGCAGGGTCATCGCATGGCCGTCGCGACGTCGCGTATGGAGGCAAAGTGCATTGACATGGTGCATGAGCTGGGTCTTTCTCAGTTCGAAGCCGTGGTTGGCATGAATCCTCCGCAGGGGCGCGAGACCAAAGCCGATTCGGTTCGCGACGCGTTGACGGCCTTGGGTGCGGCCGCGGACGAGGCCGTGATGATCGGCGATCGCTTTAACGACGTCGAGGGCGCGCACGCGATGGGCGTGCCGTGCATCGGCATCTATTCGGGCGCGGCGGCGCCGGGTGAGCATGAAGCGACGGGTGCCGATGCGGTGGTGCACTCGGTGGCCGAGCTTGCTAAACTTTTCTCTATCTAGGAACTAAATGTGAGGGGCGGGTACGCTTGCCGCTCATTGGTAAGGAGGTCGTCCATGAATCAGGTGGAGCAGAGCGTCGCCGAGTATGTCGACGAGGTCTGGGAGGATGTCGTCGCCGATATCGAGCAGCTGGTGAGTTATCCGTCCGTGGCAGTTTCTGCCGATGCGGAGCCCGGCGCGCCGTTTGGCCGCCCGGTCCGTGATGCGCTCGATTGCGCGCTCGGCATTGCGCAGAAGCTCGGCTATCAGACGAGCGACGACGAGGGCTATGTGGGAATCGCCGATATTCCGGGCCGCGGCGACAAGCAGCTCGCGACTATCTGCCACGTGGACGTGGTTCCCGCCGGCCCTGGCTGGAACACCGACCCGTTCGCCATGGAGCGCCGCGAGGGCTGGCTGCTCGGTCGCGGCGTGATTGACGA
Source organism: Coriobacteriaceae bacterium AM49-12 (assembly GCA_027669365.1). Lineage (GTDB taxonomy): Bacteria > Actinomycetota > Coriobacteriia > Coriobacteriales > Coriobacteriaceae > Collinsella. The sequence continues at coordinate 18,910 of JAQEDL010000031.1, forward strand.
CAAGGGCCCGGCAGTGCTGTCGCTCTACGCCGGCGCTTACCTTCTCAAGCACGGCATTGTTCCGCGCTACACCTTCCGCGCACTGCTGGGCTGCGATGAGGAAGTGGGCATGTCCGACGTTCACCATTATCTGGAGAACCACGCGAACCCCGACTTTCTGTTTACGCCCGATGCCGAGTTCCCGGTCTGTAATGCCGAGAAGGGCCAGTTTGGGGCGACATTTGTGAGCTCCAAGATCGACGGCGGGCGCATTGTGTCCTGGAGCGGTGCCGAGGCGAGCAACGCTATTCCGTCGCAGTCTATCTGCGAGCTTGCGATTGCCGCCGATGAGCTGCCGGCGCCCGTTGAGAACGCCGACCGCCTGGAGATCACGGCGCTCGATAACGGGCATGCGCAGATTTTCGCCCACGGCATTGGCGGTCATGCCTCGATGCCAGAGGGAACGATCAACGCCGTCGGGCTGATCGTGGCGTATCTGCGCGAGGCCGAGGACGCGTTTGGTGCACGCGACGAGCGCCTGCTGACGCCTGCCGAGCACGAGTTCGTCAAGTTCCTGGCCTTTGTGCATGCGGACGCCTATGGTCGCGGCCTGGGTATCGATGCGACGAGTCCGGCGTTTGGCCCGCTTACCTGCAACGCTGGCGTCATCCGCGTGGCGGATGGCCATATTGAGCAGGTCATCGACGTGCGCTTCCCCGACAGCACGAGTGCCGATACCATCCGCGAGCAGCTCGATCCGCTCGTGGGCCGTTTTGGCGTGACGTGCCGTGTGGGTCGTGCGAAGGTGCCGTTCTCGGTCTCTGCCGACGATCCGGCCGTGAAGGCGCTTATTGATACCTATAACGAGTTACGGGCAAGCATGCTGAGCCCTTTGCCATGGGCGGCGGCACGTACGCGCGCAACTTTGCCCGCGCCGTCTCGTTTGGCCCCGAGGAGACCGGTCTGGAGCTGCCCGAGTGGGGCGGCCAGATGCACGGTCCCAACGAGTGCGCCAACGAGGAACAGCTCAAGCAGGCGCTCAAGATTTACATCGTGGCGATCCTGCGCTTGAACGAGCTGGAGCTTTAAGGTTACGCGAACGCCAGGGTGACAACCTGTCTTTCGAAGAGGACGGCATGACCAGAAGGTCTATGCCGTCCTCTTTCTGAAAATGATCCCTTGGGGACGGAGGAAAACGGATCATTTGGTGTAAAAGGCGGGTCATGCTTGTCGGCGGGATTGTTATTCGTTTGTAAAGCCCTGCCGTGCTTGCGGTAAGGGTCTATCAGATGCCCGTAATAAAGCGCAGCTGACGCGGGCGCTGCCCGATCGAGACCGTATCTTTCCAAACAGCAAAGCGGGCAGGGTGCCCGCGAGTCGCTTGTATGAAAGGAAGATCATGCTCGATCAGGCTTATTCTCGTCGTCAGTTCCTCGGCCTCGCTGGTGGTCTCGCCAGCATCGTGGGCCTCGGCCTCGTTGGTTGCGGCGGCGCAGGCGCTTCCGACGCCGCCGACAAGGGTAGCGCCGCTGCCGCCGAGTCCGTCTCCGGCGAGGTGACCTACGACGGTGCCTCCTCGTTCCAGGCTCTCGTCGAGGCCGCTGCCGAGAAGTTCATGGATGCCAATCCGGACGTCTCCGTCTCCGGTTCGGGTAACGGTTCGGGTAAGGGCCTGACCGCTGTCGCCGCCGGCACCGTCACCATCGGTAACTCTGACGTCTTCGCCGAGACCAAGCTCGAGGCCGATCAGGTCAAGAACCTCGTCGACCACGAGGTCGCCGTCGTGGGCATGGGCCCCGTCGTCTCCAAGAACGTTACGGTCGACGACCTGTCCCTCGAGCAGCTCAAGGGCATCTTCTCCGGCCAGATCACCAACTGGAAGGAGGTCGGTGGCGACGACGCCATCATCGTCGTCCTCAACCGCAAGGCCGGCTCCGGTACCCGCGCCACCTTTGAGGCTGCCGTCTTTGGCGACGAGGCCAACGACTTTAAGGCGACGCCGAGCTCGACAAGTCCGGCGACGTCCAGACCCAGATGGCCAGCACCGACAACGCCATCTCCTACCTCGACTTCTCGCACTTCGACGACTCCAAGTTCAACGCCATCAAGGTCGAGGGCGTCGAGCCCAAGAGCGCAAACGTTACCGACGACTCCTTTAAGATCTGGGCGACCGAGCACATGTACTGCTCCAAGGACGCCGACGAGGCCACCACGGCCTTCCTGGAGTTCATGCTTTCCGACGACGTCCAGGGCAAGCTCGTCGAGGAGCAGGGCTTTATCCCCGTCTCTGCCATGAAGGTCGTCAAGGACGCCAGCGGCAAGGTATCCGCTAAATAAGTAATCGCCCCGGAAAGGTTTGCAATGGCAAAACAGCTGCCAAAGCGCGACCTTGAGAACGTGGGCCTGGGCGTCACGGGCGCGTGCGTAGCGCTCGTGACGCTTGTCGTTGCCGCGCTCATCTTTATGGTCGCCCAAAAGGGCCTCTCGGCTTTTCTCAAGGACGGCGTCTCGGTCGTAGAGTTCTTCGCCGGCACCAAGTGGGATCTGGCCAACACAGCCGAAAACGGCCTGCCCTACACCGGCGCCCTGCCCCTGATCGTCACCTCGTTTGCGGTCATGGTGCTCTCCACGCTCATCGCGCTGCCCATCGCCATCGGCTCTGCCATCTTTGCGGTCGAGATCCAGCCTAAGTTTGGCTCCAAGGTCTTTCAGCCTCTTATTGAGCTTTTGACCGGCATTCCCTCGGTCGTCTTTGGCCTGATTGGCTTTCACGTGGTCGTCGGTCTTATGAAGAGCGTTTTCCACGTGAGCACGGGTCTGGGTATCTTGCCCGGCGCTATCGTGCTGGCAGTCATGATTCTGCCGACGATGACCACGCTTTCGGTCGATGGCCTGCGCGCTGTGCCCGACAGCTACCGTCAGGGCTCGCTCGCGCTGGGCTACACCCGCTGGCAGACCATCTGGCACGTGGTGCTCAAGTCCGCCATGCCGTCGCTCATGACCGCGGTCATCCTTGGCATGACCCGCGCCTTTGGCGAAACGCTCGCCGTGCGTATGGTCATCGGCGGCATCGAGGCCATGCCGACGTCGCTGCTGTCGCCGGCGTCCACCATCACCACCACGCTCACCACGTCTATGGCGGTCTATGCCGAGGGCTCGGCCCAAGACGATGTTCTGTGGGCGCTCGGTCTGCTGCTGATGGGCATGAGCCTCATCTTCATCTTGATCATCCACCTTATCGGCCGCAAGGGGGCGAAGGCTCGTGGCTAGCACGCGCATCCACATCGACGAGGCGAGACTCGGGCGTGTCCAAAAGCAGGACCGCATCGCCACGGGCGTGCTGACGGCAATCGTTGCCATCGTCATGCTCATCGTCGTCTCCATGGTGGCCTACATCCTGTTCGAGGGCATCTCGACGCTGTTCCAGCCGGGCTTTCTCACGCAGCCTGCGCGCGCCAACGGAACCCAGGGCGGCGTGCTCTACCAGCTGTTCGATTCGTTCTATCTGCTGCTGATCACCTTAGGTATCTCGGTGCCTATTAGCCTGGGCGGCGCGGTCTTCCTGGTTGAGTACGCGCCGGACGGCCCCATCCGCGACATCGCCTCCACCGCCATCGAGACGCTGTCCTCGCTGCCTTCCATCGTCGTCGGCATGTTCGGCTTTCTGGTGTTCTCGGTGCAGCTGGGCTGGAAGTACTCCATCATCTCCGGCGCCGTCGCGCTCACCATGTTCAACATCCCCATCCTGGTGCGCGTGATTCAGCAGGCGCTCGAGGACGTGCCGCAGGCCCAGCGCGATGCGTGCCTGGCCATGGGCCTCACTCGCTGGGAGGCCACGCTGCACATCCTGATCCCCGAGGCCATGCCCGCCATCGTGACCGGCATCGTGCTTTCGGCCGGCCGCGTGTTTGGCGAGGCTGCGGCGCTGCTGTTTACCTCGGGCATGAGCTCGCCGGTTCGCTTGAACTTCTTGAGCTTTAACCTGTCGAGTCCCACCTGCGCTTGGAACGTGTTCCGCCCCGGCGAGTCGCTCGCCGTGCACATCTACAAGATCTATGGCGAGGGCAGCCCCGAGGCCCAGCAGATCGTCTGGGGAACCGCGGCACTGCTGATGATTTGCGTGCTGCTGTTTAACGTGGTCGCCCGTATCGTGGGCAAGCAACTGGCAAGGAAGATGACGGCCGAATGAGCGAGATGAATGTAACGCCCGCAACCGAGGCGGCATCGTCCGACACCCAGGACTTTTTGTCGAGCGTGGGGGAGAGCGAGAAGCACGTTCGCGTGAGCGGTAGGGCTGTGAGCGACGAGGTCGTGCTCTCCACCAAGGACGTTAACGTGTACTATGGTGATCACCATGCGCTGCACAATACGTCGCTCGACTTCCACAAGGGTGAGATCACGGCGCTCATTGGGCCTTCGGGCTGCGGCAAGTCGACCTTCTTGCGCAGCCTCAACCTTATGAATCGCGAGATTCGCGGCTGTCGCGTGGAGGGCGAGATCAACTACCGCGGCCGCAACGTGAACACCAAGACCGAGAACACCTACGAGCTGCGTCGGTCCATTGGCATGGTGTTCCAGCAGCCAAACCCGTTCCGCAAGTCCATTCGCGACAACATTACGTTTGCGCCCAAGCGCCACGGCATCACCGACCGCGACGAGCTCGACCGCATGGTCGAGGAGAGCTTGCGTGGCGCCGCGCTGTGGGACGAGGTCAAGGACAAGCTGGACAAGAGCGCCTACGCGCTTTCGGGCGGCCAGCAGCAGCGTTTGTGCATCGCGCGCACGCTTGCGCTCAACCCCGACGTGATCCTGTTTGACGAGCCCTGCTCGGCGCTCGACCCCATCTCGACGCTGGCGATCGAGGACCTCATGTCGTCGATCGCGGCCGACCGCGCCATCGTCATCGTGACGCACAACATGGAGCAGGCGTCGCGCGTGTCCAACCGCACGGCGTTCTTCTACATGGGCGATATGGTCGAGTACGACGAGACCGACGAGATTTTCCAACGGCCCAAGGATAAGCGGCTGAACGATTACCTCACCGGCATGTTCTCCTAGTCCGGGACATGCTTGAGGCCCGCGGCGGCCACGGTTGCCGCGGGGCTGATTGGAGAGGCGGGTCATCTCTTGCGGGAGATGGCCCGCCTTTTTGCGTCGCGTGCTGGTGCGCTTGCCCAAAACCACCACAAAGGTGCCTGTCCCCTTTGTGGTGGTTTTCGCTATCATGGACAACGTTGAATTTCTACGAAGGAGCAGGGCATATGGCGATTCTTTTGGGATGCGATTCCGTCAGCCTAGAGTTTCCCACCAAGCATATTTTCGATAGCGTTACGCTCGGCGTGGGCGAGGGCGACCGTATTGGTATTGTCGGTAAAAACGGCGACGGTAAGTCGACGCTGCTGAGCGTGCTCGCCGGCACGTTGGAGCCCGACGACGGCCGCGTGACGCACCGCCGCGACACGACGATTGGATTGCTCGGCCAAAAGGATAACCTGGTCGATACCGACACCGTGCATCATGCCGTCGTGGGCGACACGCCCGAGTATGAGTGGGCGTCGAGTCCGCGTACGCGCCAGATCCTCGCCGGCCTCATCAGCGATGTACCCTGGGAGGGCATGGTGGGCGAGCTCTCGGGCGGTCAGCGCCGTCGCGTGGACCTCGCGCGCCTGCTGATCGGCGACTACGACGTGCTCATGCTCGACGAGCCCACCAACCACCTGGACATGCGCACCATCAACTGGCTTGCGCGTCACTTAAAGGCCCGCTGGCAGCGCGGCCAGGGCGCCATGCTCGTGGTCACGCACGACCGCTGGTTCTTGGACGAGGTCTGCACCAGCATGTGGGAGGTCCACGACGGCCAGGTAGATCCCTTCGAGGGCGGCTACTCGGCATATATCCTGCAGCGCGTGGAGCGCGACCGCATGGCCGCCGTTACCGAGGAGCGCCGTCGCAACATGGCGCGCAAGGAGCTCGCGTGGCTGAGCCGCGGCGCCCAGGCGCGTTCCACCAAGCCCAAGTTTCGCGTTGAGGCTGCTCGCGAGCTGATCGCCGACGTACCGCCCGTGCGTGACGAGCTGGAGCTCAAGCGCCTTGCCGTGAGCCGCCTAGGCAAGCAGGTCATCGATGTCATCGACGTGGATGCCGGCTATGCGGATACCGATGGTGCGCCCAAGCAGGTGCTCACCGATGTGACCTGGCTCATCGGCGCGGGCGACCGCTATGGTCTTTTGGGCGAGAACGGCGCCGGCAAGTCGACCTTGCTCGACGTGATCCAGGGCAAGATTGAGCCACGCGCGGCCGTGTGAAGATTGGCCAGACGGTGCGCTTTGGCGTTCTGTCGCAGCAGCTCGAGGAACTCGAGCCCTACATGGGTGACACGATCCGCGAGGTGCTCGGCAACTATAAGAAGTACTACGTCATCGACGGCAAGGAGACTTCGCCCGAGAAGCTTTGCGAGCGCCTGGGCTTTACGACACAGCAGCTCTGGAGTCGCATCGGCGATCTTTCGGGCGGCCAGCGCCGTCGCCTGTCGCTGCTGCTGACGATCCTGGACGAGCCCAACGTGCTTATCCTGGACGAGCCCGGCAACGACCTGGATACCGACATGCTCGCGATTGTCGAGGACCTGCTCGACGGCTGGCCCGGCACGCTGATCCTGGTGACGCACGACCGCTTCTTGATGGAGCGCGTGACCGACCAGCAGTGGGCGCTGCTCGACGGCCACCTGACGCATATGCCCGGCGGCGTGGACCAGTACCTGCGCCTGTGCAACGCTACCGCCGAGGGCGAGCCCGTGGGTGCGCCGAGCGCCAAGACCGGCACGTTTGACACCGGTGCCGCGGCGGCTGCGGCCGAAAAGCCCAAGTCGAGCGGCCAGCCCAATGGCCTTTCCAACGCCGAACGCCAGAAGCTTCGCCGCGAGGTGAGCTCGCTCGAGCGCAAGATGGAGACGCAGCGCGCTCGCGTGGAGGAGGCCGAGGCCGCCATGGCCCAGGTCGATCCCACCAACTACACAGCGCTGGGCGAGCAGCAGGCAAAGATCGACGAGGCCCATGCCGCCATGGACGAGCTGGAGATGGCGTGGCTCGAGGCGAGCGAAAAGCTCGAGGGCGAGGAGTAAACGAGGATGATCAAAGCCGCGTTTTTCGATATCGACGGCACGCTGCTGAGCTTTAAGACCCATCGGATTCCGGCGTCGGCGCAGCAGGTACTCGACAGCTTTCACGAGCAGGGGATCGCATGCGTGATCGCCACGGGTCGCCCGACCTACCAGATGCCCGATTGGCTGTTCAACTCGGGTTGGGATGCGTACATTACGCTTTCGGGCCAGCACTGTTTTGATGCCAAGGGCACCTACCGTAGCTGCCCGATCGATCCGGAGGACGTCGCGGTGATTGTGGACCAGGTGGCGCAAGGGCGCTACGACTCGCTGTGCATGCAGGGCGAGAACTCGTTTGTGAACCGCCTGTCCGAGCGCGTGGCGACGGCCGGCAACAACGCGGGGATCGTCTACCACGAGGAGCCGTTTGAGCACGCCTTTGACGCACCGGTCTACCAGTTTTGCGCCTTTGTGGATCCGGCCGACGAGCATATCGTGACCGATGCCGTGTCGCATTCGCTCACTACCCGCTGGTGCGATCTGTTCTGCGACATTATTCCCGCTAACGGCGGCAAGGATCTGGGCGTGGCGGCGACGCTGGAGCGCCTGGCATCGACGCGAGCGAGGCGATTGCCTTTGGCGACGGCGAGAACGACCTGTCGATGTTCTCGGCCGTGGGCACAAGTGTGGCCATGGGTAACGCGCAGGAGACGGTGAAGGCTGCGGCGACCTACGTGACGACCGCCGTGGACGACGACGGGATCTACAACGCCGCAAAGCACTTTGGGCTGCTATAGCTGCGGATTCGGCACTTAGGGACGTTCCTTTTGTGCCGGCAGCTGGGGACATTCCTTGCGGGGTGTTCCCATTTTGTTTTCATCCCGCACGTTTTGTGAAACACGGCTAACTTTTTGGTCAATGCAGTAAGACATGGTCAACTTTTGCGGTAAAGTAAGCCAAGGAAAGTATCCAAAGGCTAACTAGCAATCATCGCGAAAGGCGGCCCATGGCCCTACGTGAATCCGGAGAAGACTATCTCGAATCGATCTACGTTCTGTCGGAACGCCAGGGCATCGTGCGCTCGATCGACGTTGCGGAGTACCTCGGCGTAACCAAGGCGAGCGTTTCCAAGGCCATGGCGACGCTGGAAGCAACGGCTATGTCGAAATGGGCAAGCGCGACGTTCATCTGACGGAGCGTGGTCTGGAGGTCGCTCGCCAAATGTGGGAGCGTCACTGCTTTTTCGTGGGGCTGCTGGAGGATGCGGGTGTTTCGGCTGAGGTCGCGTCGCAAGAGGGCTGCCACATGGAGCACTGCCTGAGCGAGGAAAGCTTCGAGAAGCTGAGGGCGATGCTGGGACGGGACAGCGACCGGGACCAGTAGCCCCGCCAACCAAGTCCAACTCAGACAAGGAACCCCGCCAGCAAGCGATGCCCAAGAACCGCCAGCAACGTTACCGCAGGCCGGGACCGGGCTTGGTTTTTGAAAACACTCCGCAGACCAGAAGCGCCCCCGTTCGTAGCTCCGAAGGAGCAGACGGGGCGCTTCATTGGTCGAGGACGTTTCAAACAGCCCGGTCCCGGCCGGAGGACCACAG
>JAQEDL010000032.1:0-19217 GCA_027669365.1 Coriobacteriaceae bacterium AM49-12
ACCGGCAAGCTCGCCCGCCTGCGCGGCGCCTTTGTGGGCAAACCGCTCGTCGCCGCCGTCCTGTGCCTGCTGCTCGCCGGCGTCTTTGCGCTGCTGGGCATGGAGGTCTCGTCCAACCACGACTTTACCTGGGTCTACCCCCTGTGCATCCTGCTCGAGTGGGCCATCATCGCCACACTCATGACTGGCTTGTTCTTCCTATTCCAGCGCCACGGCGCAGCTCCCGCGGTCCTGGCCTTTGCCCTCTTTGTCCTGGGCATTGCCGAGTTCTTTGTCATCACGTTTAAATCCATGCCCATCCAGCCGGGCGACCTTTCGGCCATCTCCACCGCCGCCGCAGTCGCCGGCACCGGCTACACCTTCTCGATCTCGCTGTTCTGCGTGCTATCCATGGGCTTTACCGCCATCGCCATGCTGCTGTGCGAGTACGCCGGCCTGGTCGCGCCGCACCGTCAGAAGGGCGCCGCCAACGCCAAGCGCATGTTGCTCACCAACCTGCTCGTGGCGGTGCTGTGCCTGGGCGGCGTGACCGCGCATGTCACGCTCATCGACTACTACAACACCCTCGGCATCACCGTCTACACCTGGCGTCCGCTCGAGAGCTACTGGCGCGAGGGCTATCTGCCTGCCTTTATTAGCGCGGCACAGTCCATCAAGCCGCCCAAACCCGCCGACTATTCTGTCGATGACGCCAAGGCCACGCTCAAAAAGTACGCCAAGGCCTACGACAAATCCGACGCGGCCAAGAGCGACGAGCGCGCCGCCGCAAAGGAGCAGTTCGACAGCGAGAAGCCCACGGTCATCGCTATCATGAACGAGACGTTCTCGGATTTGTCGATCTACCAGAACATGCGCGCCGGCTACGAAGGTCCGCAGTACTTTAAGAACCTGTCCAACTGCCTCAGCCGCGGAAAGCTCTACGTGAGCGCCTACGGCGGCGGCACGGCCAATACCGAGTTTGAGTTTATGACCGGCAACTCCATGGCCAACCTGGCTCGGGCGTGTACCCCTACACCATCTACAACATGGAAACGACCGGGAATCTGGCAGAGCAGTTCAAATCGCTCGGCTATTCCACCACGGCCATGCACCCCAACCACGCGACCAACTGGAACCGCGAGAACGTCTACAAGGACTTTGGCTTTGACCAGTTCCTGTCCATCAACGATTTCCAAGGCGCCGATACCCTGCGCGGCATGGTGACCGACCAGGCAACCTACGACAAGATTCTTGAGCTGCTCGACCAGAACGCCGATCCGCAGTTTATCTTCGATGTGACCATGCAGAACCACTCGGGCTACGACACGGGTCTGCTGCCGGTCGACAAGCAGATGCACTTGAACATCGACACGACCGACCTGGACGCTAAGACCGTCGAGGACGGCACGCTCTCCGATGTTGACGAGTATGTCTCGTGCATCGAGCAGTCCGACCAAGCGCTGCGTTACTTCCTCAACGCCCTGAGCAAGCTCGACCGCAAGGTGGTCGTGGTGTTCTGGGGCGACCACCAGCCGTTCTTCCCGTCCAAGTTCAACGATAAGTGGTTTACCGGCGAGGACGACGCCACCCACCAGGAGCGCTTGTGGCAGACCGACTACATCATTTGGGCTAACTACGACGTTGCCGGTTGTGACCAGACGAGCGAGGTCGACGACCTGTCCACCAACTACCTGTCCACCCAGCTCATGCAGCTGATCGGCGCACCGCTGACCGACTACCAGAAGGCGCATATGACGCTGCGCGAGTCGCTGCCCGCTATCAACTCGGTGGCTACGAGGACGCCAGCCTGCGCTGGGCGCTCTCCTCCAACGTCACCGGTGACGACGCCGCTGCCGCAGCCGCCACCAAGGCGCGCGAGGATTACGCCAAGATGCAGTACTACGAGATGTTCCGCGACGGCAAGAACGTCTATACGGAGCACTTCCAGACCGAGGCCAACGAGACCGACCCCAACCTGGCGCCGGGCACGACCAAGATCAAATAGCGACTAGCTGCGAGTTCATAACTGAAACGTCTGTCCGGGCGGAGGCATATAAGGTTCCCTGCTCGGACAGTCCTGCGCAAGACGGGGGCCACATTAAGTGGCCCCCTTTGCGTGCGGAACTCGCGATGAACCTTATATGCCTCCGCCCGGACAGACGCCTTGTTGTTGGAGCGCGGCTTGCCATGGGGGCATCCGCTGAACATATATAAGTTGAGGCCACATTAAGTGGCCTTCTTTGTATTCGGAAAGTGTGTCCCGGAATCTGCCTTCGGAATGGGACGCAGTTTCCGCTTGAGAGCCTGTTGGGAAAGCGCATCCCACTCTGATCGCAAATTCCGGGTCGCATTTTCCGCCAGAGCCCTCAACCGGAAACTGCATCCCACTCCAAAGGCAAATTCTGGGACGCACTTTCCGAATCCCCATCCATCCGGAAAGCCCGTCCCACTCTGAATACATCCAGCGAACGCATGAGAGCGTGTCGTCCAGGACGGTCTCGTCATCGGGGTGATGGAAAGTGTCACCCCCAAACGCTTGCCACAGTTGCGCCCACGAGTGTCAAGAAAAAAGCCTCGAGAATTTCGAGGCTTTCACATTTGTATTGTTTTGCACGAAGGACCGCGAACGACGAAGTTACTCGCCCAGCACGGCCTTCTTGGCCGCCGCCGCCATGTTATCCATATCTTCCTTGGTGGGATGATCCTTCGCGGCAACCCAGTTGTCGAGCAGCATCTTAAAGCGGGCGTTGTCGGGATCTTGCTCGAGCATGGCCTCGTAGCGCTGCTTGACCGCAGGGCCCATCTTACCCTGGCACATCGCCCAGCCCGCAAGCTCGGCATCCCCAGCCAAATTGGAAGCTACGCGGTCGATAATCTGCTGGTAATAGCTCTGGTCGGCGCCAAAGCCGCAGGTGCCAAACAGGAACACGCGCTTGCCGTGCAAGGCGGAGAGCAACGCCGCGACCGAAGGCGTGCACGCGCCCTTGTCGCACCAAAAACCGACGAGCACCATGTCGGCCGCGCAGGCCCCCTGCGCCTCGAGCGCAACCTGATCTGCATCCGCATCGTCACTCAACGCCGCGGCATGGACAAACTCAACGCCCGCAGCCTGCAGAGCGCGCTTGATCGCACCCGAAACCATCCTGGTATTACCGCTCTTGCTGTTAACCACCAAAGAGCACGTCATAGTCACGTTGCCTCGTTTCCCCCAAAACTAAAGCCACTAATGCAATTTATTAGATGAATATCTTAGTACTAACGTGACAGATGTAAACCACCTTCTGTCGATTGATTAATTTGCCCCACGACCGTGCTTACTGGGCAAACTGGCTGCGGTAGAGCTCGGCATAGAAGCCGTCTGCCGCCAGCAGCTCGTCGTGCGTGCCGCGCTCGATAATCTGGCCGTCGCGCATGACCAGAATGCAGTCGGCGTTGCGGATCGTCGACAGGCGGTGCGCCACGACAAAGCTTGTGCGACCGGCCATGAGCTCGTCGAATGCCGCCTGTACCTGCAGCTCGGTACGCGTATCGATGCTCGACGTCGCCTCGTCCAGCAGCAGAATCGCCGGATCGGTGAGCATGACGCGCGCGATGCACAGCAGCTGTTTTTGACCTTGGCTAAACGTGCCGCCGTCCTCGCCGATGACCGTATCGTAGCCGCCTGGCAGCTGCACGATAAACTTGTGCGCGTGCGCGCGCTTGGCGGCCTCGATAATCTGCTCACGCGTGGCATCGGGCAACCGTAAGCGATATTCTCCGCCACCGTGCCCTCGAACAGCCAGGTGTCCTGCAGCACCATGCCAAAGGCACGGCGCAGGCTCGAGCGCGTGTAGTCACGCGACGAGCGCCCGTCCACCACAATGCGCCCAGCATCGATATCGTAAAAACGCAGCAGCAGGTTGATGAGCGTCGTCTTGCCACAGCCCGTAGGACCGACCAGGGCAAAGCGCATGCCGGGCTTGGCATCGATGCAGATATCCTGCAGCAGTTTGCGGTCGGGCACGTAGCTAAAGTCCACATGCTCAAAGGCGACCTCGCCCTTCGGGGCGGCGAGCTCTACGGCGTCCGACGCGTCGGGCTCCTGCTCGCGCGCATCGAGCAGCGCAAACATGCGGCGCGCCGAGGCGTACGCGGTCTGAATTTGCGTAATGACGTTGGTGACCTCGTTGAACGGCTTGGTGTACTGGTTGGCATAGGACAGGAAAATCTGCACGCCGCCCACCGTGAGCGCCGCGGGCACGCCCGTGATCACGCCCACGCAGCCGATCACAGCGACCACGGCATAGATGATGTTGTTGATAAAGCGCGTGCCGGGGTTGGAGAGCGAACCCATAAACTGCGCGCGCTCACCCGCGGTGTAGAGCTCAGCGTTGAGGGCATCGAAGCGCTGCTGAGCGTGCGGACCGTAGGCAAAGGCGTCGACAAGTTTCTGCTCGCCCACATACTCCTCGATATGACCACCGAGCTGCCCTTGGATGCGCTGCTGTGCTGTAAAGCTCTTGTTGGAAAGCTTGGCGATGGCGCCGGCTGCAAAAATGGAAAGCGGCGTGACGAGCACCACCACGAGCGTCATGATCAGGTTGATGGAGAGCATAAACGCGAGCGTGCCAACGATGGTGATAACGCCGGTAAAGAGCTGGGTAAAGCCCTGCAGCAGACCGTCGCCGACCTGGTCGACGTCGTTGACCACGCGACTCATAAGGTCGCCGTGGGCATGGCCGTCGATAAAACTGAGCGGCATGCGGCTGAGCTTATCGCTCGCCTCCACGCGCATGTCGCGCACCGTTTCGTAGGACAGGCGGTTGACGCAGTAGCCCTGCAGCCACTGGAAGGCCGCTGCTCCCACCACGACGAGCGCGAGTTTGGTAACGAGCGGCAGCAGCGCGTCGAAGTCCACCTGACCGGCGGCAACGATAAGGTCGATGCCCTCGCCGATGAGGATGGGCGTATAGAGTTGCAAGATCACCGAGATGGCGGCGCTCACAAACGACGCCGTAAACGAAATACGGTGCGGGCGAACATAGCCCAGCAGGCGGCGCGTCACCGCGCCCACGGGATAGCGCTCGGGATCACCGGGTTGGCGCGGGCCGTCGCCCAGGTCGTTGAGGTTATCGTTGCCGGACACATTAGCGGTCATCGTGGCGACCGAACCGGAAGAAGTATACGGGTTCATCTAGCAACCCTCCTTTGAGCAAGTAGGCGCAGGGGCAGTCGGGGCGGACGCGGGCACCGTGCTCCCCTGCTGGCCCTCGAGCTCCTCGCGGCGCAGCTGCGACTGGCAAATCTCGCGATAGAGCTGGCAGCTTGCATACAGCTCGTCATGCGTGCCCAGGCCCGCAACCGATCCGTGGTCGAGCACGCAGATCATGTCGGCATCGCGCACGGTCGAGACGCGCTGGCTCACGATGACCGTCGTGAGCGGCAGCCCGCCCTCGGCGGCACCGCGCACGCTGCGCTCGCGGATGGCATGGCGAAGCGCCGCGTCGGTCTTAAAGTCGAGTGCCGAGGCGGAGTCGTCCATGATCAGGACCTGCGGCGAGCCCACTAAGGCGCGCGCGATGGTCAGGCGCTGGCGTTGGCCACCGCTGAAGTTCTTACCGCCCGCCTCGACCGGGGCATCGAGCCCCTGCGGCTTGTTGCGCACGAATTCGCTGGCCTGCGCCATATCGAGCGCCGCCCAGAGCTCATCGTCGGTCGCTGACTCGTCACGCCAGGTCAGGTTGCTGCGGATGGTGCCGCTCACCAGCGACGCGCGCTGCGGGACGGTCGCGACCACATGGCGCAGCTGGTCGAGCGGCCAAGTGCGCACGTCGGCGCCCATCACGCTCACGCTGCCAGCGCTCGCATCGTACAGGCGCGGGATAAGCGAAACGAGCGTGGACTTGCCGCTGCCCGTGCCGCCGATAATGCCGAGCGTTTTGCCCAGCGGCAGCTCCAGGGTCACGTCATTGACGGCGTTGGCGGCGCCCGTGCCAAACGAAAAACTCGCATGGTCAAAGCTCAGCGCGGAGACCGGAACAGCGTCACCCGCCAGGTCGCTCGGCTCGGGCAGCGCAACCGGCTGGTTGTCCTCGTCGGTGATGCTCGGCTCGCAATTGAGCACCTCGTTGATACGCGACGCACTGGCGCTCGCCTTGGTAAAGACCACGACCAGGTTGGCGACATACACGATGGAGGTCAGGGTCTGCGTCATGTAGTTGACGAACGCCATGACCTGGCCCTGCGTGAGCTCGCCCACGTTGACCTGGATGCCGCCCACCCACAGGATGGCGCACACGCCCAGGTTCATCACCAAAAACGTGACGGGATTAAGGATTGACGAAAGCTTGCCCACCGCGATGGCGGTATGTGCCTGGTCATCGGCCGCTTGGGCAAAGCGCTCGCGCTCATGGTCCTCGCGCACAAAGGCGCGAACCACGCGGGCGCCCGAAAGCCCCTCGCGGCAAATGAGCGCGATGCGGTCAAGCTTTGCCTGCAGCTGCTTGTAGTACGGAATGCAGCGCGCCATGACAAACCAAAACACCAGGCCGATGGCGGGCGTGCAAATCAAAAAGATGATGCCGAGCTTAAGGTCGATGGCAAGGGCCGCGACCATGGAGCCCACCGCCAGGAAGGGCCAGCGGATGAGCATGCGCACGCCCAGCGCCACAGCTAGCTGCACCTGGTTGACATCGTTGGTGATACGCGTGATGAGCGACGGCGTGCCAAAGCGATCGAGCTCAGCATAGCTCAGCTTATTGATGTGCCCGTAGAGCGCGCCGCGGATGTCGGTACCCATGCCCTGCGAGGTGAGCGCCGCCATCTTTTGGCAGACGAGCGTAAACGAGATGCCGATCACGGCCATGGCGGCAAGTACCATACCGTAGTGGACGACGGCGTTCACGTCGTGCGAGCCAATGCCCTTATCGATCATCTGGCAATCACGAGCGGCGTCAGCAGGTCAAAGATCACTTCGATCAGCTTGCACGCAGGGCCAATCACCATATACCGTCGAAACTTGCCACCAAAACGCCTGAGCAGCTCAATCATAAAAGGGCGCTCCCTATCATCATTCACACTCAATTCGAATCATGATAGTACGGTGAGCCCAAAAGAAGCGTAAACAACTCGTCATTTCTAATGGGATTCGGTTTCCAGAGAAGCGGAGAGGTGCGCACGCCCGGTCAGCGGCGCGCCAATCGATTGGTATACTTACAGTAGTGCTACCAGCTGAGTCGCCAACCCTTGAAATGAGGTGCCGAGATGAACGACATTCTCGCAAGAAGAGCAAGACGAGCAACCGTGGGCATCGCCCTTTCCGCGGCACTTGTCGCGGGAATCGCCCCCGCAACGGCGATCGCGGCAGAAACCAGTTCCCCCACCGGTGCAGTTGCCTTGCAGACGGAAGATGCGACCGCCGCAAAAGAAAAAGCGTATGCAGCCATGCAGGAAGCGCTCAAAAACCTCGAGGCCGCAAAAGACGCCGCAAGTCCCGAGAAAATTGCGAGATTCAATGATGACATTGCCCGTTTTCAAGAGCTCCGCGACAAGATGGTGGCGCAAGCCGCCGAATTGAGGGAATCCCTTCCCGCCATGCAAGCGGACGTCGATGCAGCCCAAGCCAAATACGACGAGGCCATCAACCGGGTAAGCGAGCTCCAGGCAAAATTAGACAAGAAACTTGAGGCGCTTAAGGCACTCGAAGCACTCGGCGACGAGGAGCTTGTCGAAACTACTAAACAGCAAATAAAGCAGTTGCGCAGTGAAATCGTAACGGCAAAAGCGCAAGAAGACTCTTGCAAAACAGGCTCCGCGAGCGCCACGACGGCCTCAAAAGGCAGGAAAGACAAGTTAATGACTGTGAACGTGCTGCAGAGAAGTATAAAGCCCATATCGACCGGTTCATAGCCTGGCGAGATGCGCTCCTCGACAATTTGAAAAAAGCGCAAACGGCCTATGACGACGCCTGCAAGGCATACGAAGAGGCAAAGGCCGCGGCAGACAAGGCCACCTCGCCCGAGATAACGCAACCGACCGAGACGACGCCTCCCTCCAACTCGGCGCAACCGGCCGAGGCGACACAGCCCACCGGCTCGCCCGCGACCGGCAAAAATACCCCGCCAAGCTCCACCAAGCAGGCGAACTCGAGCAGCGGCAAGCAAGCAGATACGACCGCCGGCAAGCTCGCGAACACGAGCGACGCAGCGCCGAGCGCAATCACACTCGCAGGAATCGCCGCCGCAGGACTCGGAATAACCGCCACAGCCACACGCCGCATCAAGAACTCAAGGTAGCTGCCAGAGCATACTACCTTCGCCAATCCACAAACCCAGAGACAAAAGAGGCCCGTTTCCCCAACCCAGGGAAACGGGCCTCTTTACTTGAAAAAACAGATGGTAATGTCGCCGTCTCTTGAACCGCGCAGCCATCAATGCCCAGACAACACTAGCAAGCCGCGTTCCTTAAGGGATAGATTTAATGGCTGTTAATCAAAGGATATACGCGCGCGCCCGATCAATGGCGGGCAAACCGCCTGATATACTTACATTAGTGCTACCAAGTTAGTCGCCGACCCTTGAAATGAGGTGCCGAGATGAACGACATTCTCGCAAGAAGTGCAAGACGCGCAACCGTGGGCATCGCCCTTTCCGCGGCACTTGTCGCCGCGATCGCCCCCGCAACGGCGATCGCGGCGGAAACCAGTTCCCCCACCGGTGCAGTTGCCTTGCAGACGGAAGATGCGGCCGCCGCAAAAGAAAAAGCGTATGCAGCCATGCAGGAAGCGCTCAAAAACCTCGAGGCCGCAAAAGACGCCGCAAGTCCCGAGAAACTTGCGGAAATCGATGATGACATTGCCGCATTTCAAGAGATCTACGACATGGTGGTGACGGAAGCCGCCAAACGGAGGGAACCCCTTCCCGCCATGCAAGCGAACGTCGATGCAGCCCAAGCCAAATACGATGAGGCCCACAACCGGACAAGCGGCCTTCAGGCAGAATTAAATAAGGCAATCGACGACGGAGCTTCTAACGAAACTATTAAGCAGTTGCGAAGTGAGATCATGTCGGCAGAAAGGCGAGAGAAATCTTGTGAAGATGATCTTCACTCCTACCAACGCCGGCTCGAAAGCCAGGAAAAACAGGTTCAGTATTTCGAAAGTGAGGCGGAGGAAGCCAAAGCCCACATCGACGAGGACGTAGCCAAGCGAGATGCGCTCCTCGGCGATTTGGAAAAGGCGCAAGCGGCCTATGACGACGCCTGCAAGGCATACGAAGAGGCTAAGGCCGCGGCAGACAAGGCCGTCTCGCCCGAGATAACGAAACCCGCCGAGACAGTGCCTCCCTCCGGCTCAACGCAACCCGCCGAGGCGACACCGCCCGTTGCCTCACCTGCAACCGGCAAAGACGCCCTACCAAGCTCCACCAAGCAAGCGAACTCGAGCAGCGGCAAGCAAGCAGATACGACCGCCGGCAAGCTCGCGAACACGGGAGACGCAGCGCCGAGCGCAATCGCACTCGCAGCAATCGCCGCCGCAGGCCTCGGAATAACCGCCACTGCCACACGCCGCATCAAGAACTCAAAATAGCTGCCAGCGGTTATTGTCTTCGCCAATCCACAAGCCCAGAGACAAAAAGAGGTCCGTTTCCCCACCTAGGGAAACGGACCTCTTTAACTGCAAAAATTCAAACAACAGCACCGCCGCCTCTTAAACTACGTAGCCATCAATGCCCAGACAACGCCAGCGAGCAGCAAAAGGCACGGGATTAAATTATTCAGATAAATGTGACCCTTCAGGCGGTTTTGGTCGGCTACCCGCGAGTGCCGGCAGGGCGCTTGGTAGTCGAGCGATCCCGCAGGCGAAGCCGAGGACCAGCGAGACACCAAGCGCCCTGCCGGCACTCGCGGGTACCGCGGCACCAAAAAACGCCTGCGCACTCGATGGATTCGGATGCCCGACAGAGGCTCCTTATGGCTGCTTCCTTCCGGACCTGACCAGATTCGGAACATGTCGTCATCCGAACCCATCGAACGCGCTAGGCGCTCGGTATATCTTACCTGCTCCCGTCCGCCACGGCAAGTGGGGCGAACCCATCGGATGGATTCGCCCCACTCGTCCATATCGCTAGCGGCGCCTGCGGTACAGGACCGCGCCGCCCGCGACGGTCAGAGCGCCGATGCCGGCCATGGCGCCGAGCGCCTCGACCGGCAGGCTGCGGTCGCCGGTGTCGGGCATACCGCCCTTGGAGCCGCTGCCGGAGCCGTTATCTGAACCGCCGCCCGAGCCGCCACCCGGCGTGCCGGGGTTCTCGGGGGTGCCGGGGGTGCCGGGCTCCTCGGTGTAGCTGTTGGTGAAGACCGGCGGCAGGTTGGCGTCGCCCTCGTAGGAGACCTTCGCCGACAGATAGCCCGTCCTGGTGCCGTCTGCCACCTCTCGCTCACCGTGACGACGATCTTGTGCACCGCCTTGTCGTAGGTCACGTGCGCCTGGCCGTCGTCGACCTCGCCCACCGTGAAGGTGTAGGTGCCGGCCTGCTTGAAGGTCAGCGCATCGAACGTGACGCTGCCATCGGCGGCATTCTTGGCGGTCGACATGACCTTGCCGTCCCGGCCCTTGAGCTCAAAGCTAAACTGGCCCGCCTTGAGCTCGGCGCCCTTGAGCACCTTGGCGGCGCCCAGCTTGAGGGTGACGGGCGCGGCCTCGTAGCCGTTGGTGAACGTCACCGAGTCGCCGCCCGTGGGATTGCCCTCGGCATCCGCCAGCTCGTGCCTGACGGTGAGCGTGCCGTTTCCGGCGTCGGCAACCGTCGTGCGCACGCGGTACGCCGCCCTGTCGTACGTCACGCCGCCCGCCGTGCCGGCGATCTCGCGCAGCTCGTAGCCGTGCGTACCGGGCGCGGTGTAGGTAACGGGGCTGAGCGCGACCGTGCCGTCGGCGGCGTTCTTGCCCGTCGCCGCGACGCTCTCACTGCCGTCGGCGGCAATCTCGACCAACTGGAACTCAAACTCGCCCTCGGCCAGGTCACGGCCCTTGAGCTTCTTGTTCACCTTGATCTGGTCGGTGACGGAGCTCGGCGTCGGGTTCACGCCGTAGGTGTTGGTGAACTCGAACGCGCCCTTGCCCTCGGGCGTACCCTCTGCGGGCAGGACCTCCGCGACGAGCGTGCCCGCGTTGGTGTCCTCGACCACCTTGACCGTGAAGGTCCTCGTCGCCGTCGCGTCGTTGACCACGCCGTCGACCGAACCGGACTCGCTCACCCGGTAGGCGAACGTCTTGGTGCGCAGGCCGCCGCCGTCAATCTCGACGTCATCGAGATCGCTCGGCTGCCTGAACGTGACATGGCCCAGCTCGACGTTGCCGGCGGCGTCGTTGGTCGCCTCGGTCACCGTCTTGCCGGAGGCGTCGACCGGCGCGGGCGCGCCGTCCAACGGCGTGATCTTAAAGGTGTACTTGCCCGCAATGTCGGCCTGCGTGAGGCCGAGTCCGGCCTGGCCGAGCGCCAGCGTCTTGGTGCCCGCAAGGTCGACCGTCGCCTCGTTGGTGCCGTAGCCGTTCACAAACGACAGCGTGCCGTCGGAGCCCTCGGGGTAGACCACGGCCACATCCAGCCCGCCCTTGCCGTTATCGGTCACCTTGACCGTGATATCGAAGCTCGAGGCGGTCGCCGTCACGCCCGCGGACAGCCGGTCCGTGCCGTCCTCGGATACGGTATAGGGAATGACCCAGGAGCCGTCGGCGGCCCTGGTGGCGATGCCGTCCGCCACCATCCGCTCGAGAGCGTCGGTAGTGTAGGCAATGGGCGAGAACGCAAGTCCCGCGGCCTCGCCGTCGCCGGAGGCTGGTTGGTCGCGGTCGCGACCACGTTACCTTGGGCATCGCGGACGGAGAACGAGAACTCGCCCGCCGCCGCGGCTCGGCCCGTCAGCGTCTTGGTGGCGTTAATTGCCACGTTGCCCTCGCCGCCGAGCGTTCCGGTGGCTCGTAGGAGTTCTGGAACGCGACCGTCACGGCGCGGGCGCCGCCATGGCGTCATCTGCCGTGGAGACCTCGCTGCGTGCGACCTCGACACCGTCCTTGGCAACCGCGGTCGTGACCGTGAGTCTGCCCGTCGCGGCGTCGTAGGCGGGCGCGATGGTCACCGTGCGCGGCGCGGTGTCGTTGGCGTAGCCCTCGCCGCCGAGCTTGGTCTCGGTGACGGTGAAGCTGTAGGTCTTGCCCGCGTCGGCGTCGGTGAACTTCACATCGCTGCCCGCGGTCCCGCCGATGAGGTCGACCAGGTCGGCCGCGCCGTCATCGGCCGCGGCCACGGCGTAGGCGTCCTTGTCGGTCTTGAGGCCGAGCTTGGCGGCCGTCTCGGCGTCCGCGGTCACGGTGAAGGCGAACTGCCCCGCCTCCATGGCGCGACCACAGAGCGTCTTGGACAGGCGCACGCCGCGCGGCCGAGTAGTCGAGCTCGGTCGTGTAGGTATTGACGAAGTCGCCGCCGCTCACCTCCGCGATCGCGGGCGTCGTGGCCGCGAGGTTGCCGGAGCCGTCATCGGTCACGGTCACCGTCATCGTGGCGACGTGGCCGTCGTAGGCCACGCCGGCGATGGCAGAGCCGTCATCGGGCCTGACCTCGCGCGCCGTGTAGGTGAAGGTCTTGGCGCGCACGCGCTTGCCGCCGACCTCGGCGAACTCGGCATCTTTGATATCATCGAGCGTGTAGCGGATGGGGCCGAAGTCGAAGGCGACCCTATCGCCCGCCTTGGTGCCGGCGGCCGTCACGCTGACGGTCTTGGAGCCGTCGGCAGATCCCTCGGGCATGGGCGCGCCGTCCTCGCCCGCGAGCGCGAACTGGAAGCTGTCGCCCTCCGCCCAGTCGCGACCCTTGAGCGTCTTGGTGAAGAGCCCCGCGGTGGAGACGTCCCTGCCCTCGGCGGCCGTTCCGTACGTGTTGGTGAACGCGACGGTCGCGCCGTCCTCGGTCACGGCGCCCTCGGCCTTGGAGCCGTCAGCCCCGTTGACCGCGGTCGTGTAGCCCTCGGCGGCGTCCTCGGCCACGGTGTAGCGCGCGCCCACAGGCAGGCCGGTCAGCCCCGTTGACCGCGGTCGTGTAGCCCTCGGCGGCGTCCTCGGCCACGGTGTAGCGCGCGCCCACAGGCAGGCCGGCGACGGTCTTCTCCTCGCCGTCCTTAAGCTTGAAGGCCACCTTGCCGTCCGCGAACGTCACGGCGTGCTCGCCCTTTCCGAAGGTGCCGGAGACGGGCTCGCCGTCCCCGTCGGTCAGCGCGACCGTAAAGCCGAACTCGCGCTGGCTGTCGCCGCCGACGACCGTCTTCTTGACGGTGAGGCTGCCGGTCTTGGCGATGTTGGTAAAGACCGCCGCCTCGACCGTGCGCTCAGCAGCGTCGCCCGCATCGTCGGTCAGCTGTGCAATCTTGGTCTTGGCAGACAGCTTACCGGCGCCGCCGTCGGTCACCGTGACGGTGGCACGATAGGTGGCCTTCGAGAACGTGAGTGTCGCCTCGTCACCCGACCGCTCGGTAATCACATAGGTATAGGTACCGGGCTTGGTGTACTCGATGGTACCGAAGTTGCCGACCTGGGCATCCTTGTGCAGCTCAATCGTCGACACGCCGTCTTTGACGCCCTTGGGCATAGGTGCCTCGCCCTGGGCAGTCAGCGTCACGGTAAAGGCATCCGATGTCATCCAGTTGCGTCCGGAAATCTTCTTTTGGACCTTGAAGGCGTTTTCCACCTTTGTGGACTCCACGCTGTAGACGTTGGTGAAGCCACCTGCGTCGCCTGTCCGACGGTACCTTTCTGGGGGTTCGCCTTATCGACAACCGCAAAGCCATCCTCGCTCGTCATGAGCTCACCCTTGGAGTCGAGCTCCTGCACCTCGTAGTGCGCACCCGTGGGCAAGGTAACCGTGACGGAGCCGCCAGCCTTGAGCGCGATGGTGTCACCGCTCTTGATCTGTCCGCTTATATAAGTGCCATTGGTGCCGCCGGGGCGACCGGCGAACGCAAAGGTGCCGACCAGAGGCGTTGTGCCATCGGCCTGGTAGAGCAGCACCTTAAAGGTAAATGCCTTGTTGGGCGCGGTGATGCCTTCGGCGGCCGTGACCGTCTTGCTCAACGTCAGGCGCCCGTCAGTGACCTCATCGGTAGTGGTGTTGGTCTTGACGGCAGGGTTGTTGCCGACCGCCACCGACGCCTGGTTGGAAATATTGCCCGAAGCGCCACCGTTCTTAAACGCGTCCTCGGTCACGCGGACCTTAAACTGAACCGTGCCCTCCTTGCCGGCGGGAACGTCCGCCAGCGTCCAGGTGAGGTTGCCGTCATTGTCCTTGGAGCCGACATCCTTATGGTCGCCGGCGAACTCCACGAACTCGGTTCCCGCGGGAACGGCATCGGTGATCGTCACCGTGGCAGACGCGCCCTCGGTGTTCTTGTAGCCGATGGTGTAGGTGAGTTCGTCGCCCAGCGCCACGCCCGACTCATTCGAATCCTGGGCATCGCTCTCGGACTTCTTGGGCACGTAGTTGGTCGTGGTGCCGGTATAACTCTTGTTGCCGACCTTAATGGTGGCAGCATTGTTGACGGCGCCGACCGCACCCTGGGCGTCCTTCACGGCGTCCTCGGTAATCTTTACGCGCACGCGCACCAAGCCATAGCCGCCCGCAGGCTGTTCGCCCAGGTTCCAGGAAAGCGACTGGCCGCTCGCGGCGCCCTTATCGGCATACTTGCCCTCAAAGGCCTCGAACACGACGCCAGTGGGCAGCTCGTCGGTTACGGTCACGTTGGCCGGAACCAGGTTACCGTCGGCATCGACCGCAGTATTGGCCCAGTTGATGGTGTAGACGTAGGAGTCGCCCACAGAGAGCAGCTGCCCGTCGATGTCCACATTAGGCTCCGCGACCGTGCCGATCGTCTTGACCTTATCGTGCGTGTTGTGGAAAACGATCTTGCCGTTCTCGGTACCATCGCGATAGGTCACCTTGGACGTCAGCGTGCCGTCGTTGTTGTCGGTCACCTCGAGCAGCACGCGGCACGTCGCGGACGTATCCACGGGACGCACACCATCGGGCAGGTTGGCCAAGCACTCCTTTGCCACTAGGTTAAAGCTATAGGTGGTAGTGTGGTCGGCATTGTGTCGCTTGGTGGCAACGCCATCGCTGACGGCGTCGGCAAGGTCAATCGTCTGCTCATCAGTTCCGCTGGTGGCATCGCCGAGCTTAAAGTAAACCTTGCCGAAGTCGACCGTTGCGGTACCGTTCTCGCCCGCCTGGGTCGTGCCCTCATCCATCTTTTCGAGCGAGCCGTTGGCCTTCTCGGCATACAGGTCAAACGTATACTGACCCGCCTCGATCTTGTCGCGGGAGTCCATTACCTTCTCGGCAGCAAGGCCCTCAAAGGTTCCGGTCGCGATGTAGCTGTTGGTGAAGGACACCTGGGCCTTGGCGGTACCGCTCTCGGAGCTAAACTTCGCATCAGCGGAAAGCTCGACGTTCTTGGCGTCATAGTGCTTGGCCGTGGTCACGGTATAGAGCGAACCATCGCGGCGATTATTAACCGCAATCTCTACCATCCAATAGGTGGAGTCGTATGTATAGCCGCCCTTGCCGCCGCCATTCTCGACAACCTTGTAAGTAAACGTCTTACCCGCATCTTCCGTCGCAAAGGTCAGGCCACCCAAAATGCCGGTATGGGACGTGCCATCGGCCTGCGGCTCATCGTTTGTCACGGTGAGCTTGCCCTCATCTGCGCGCAACAGCTTGTTGAGCTTATCGGTCGAGGCGGCGTCTTCGCCCGTTACCGTAAAGCCAAACATGCCGGCATGCAGTTCGTGCCCGTTGAGCGTCTTGACGATCTCCAGACCGCCCTGGAGCTCGTAGCTCGTCGAGGTGCGATACCTATTGGTGAAGATGAAGCCTTCCGAGCCGGTCGCGCCATCGGCGCGGGCCACAAGCTTGCCGCCCTCATCGGTTACGGTAATGGTCAAGGTATAGATGTGCGCGTCATACGTCCACTCGCCGAGGCCGCCATTCGGGGCCAGCTCGTTAATGGCAAACTTATACGTGCCCGGCTTGTTAAAGGTGAGCTTCGAGAAGTCGAGCTTATAGTGCTCCCCGTCCTTGAGACCCTCCTTCGTTTGTGTCTTCTCAACGTAGCCGTTGTCCGCACCCATCGAAGAGCCGGTGATAAGCTTGCCGCTGATGGCAGCCTTGGTGGCATCGTCGGCCGCGGTCATGGCAAAGGTGAACTTGTCCGGAGCATCGGCACCGACAACCACCTTTGTCACGGACGGAGTGTAGGTTGCCGCCTCGGTGACCGTATAGGTGTTCTTGAATTTGACCGTTGCAACACCGGTAGACGTCGCGTCCGACGGGTAGATCCACTGGCCCTCGAGCTCGTCCTTGCCATCGACCTGCTTGCTTACCGATGTCGTGACCCTAAGCGTACCGTCGCCGTTATCCGCTACGACGGCCCTAACCGTATGGACCGTCTCGTCGTACGTATAGCCCGTCGCTTTGTCGTCAATCTCGCTCACCGTATAGGTGAACGTCTTGCCGGCATCATCCTGAGTGAAGGTCAGCCCGCCCGCAGGTACCAAACTTACGGTCTTGGGAGCGTTGGCCTCGACATTTGCGGTCTCAAAGACCTTACCATTCGTGGAAATGCCAACCTTGCTGGCAGACGTCTCGTCAGCAGGCTTGACGATATAACGGAACGAGCTCTTAGGCGAGCCAAAAATGGTCGCGTCCTTGGGATACGTCAACGTCTTCTCGATCCACAAACCGCCAGCAGCGCCATAGTCGAGGCTTGCCTCATAGCGATTCACAAACGAGACGGCAGGCGTTGTAGCGCCGACCTCACTTGCATCGTACTGCTGCACGTAAGTATTCGGTTTTTGCTTGAGCTCGACGATCTTTTCGTCCGTCAGCGCGCTCGCGTCGGCGCCGTCGCCCAGCAGCTCCGTCACACCCGCACCCTTGAGCACGGTCGTCACGGTATAGAGCTTAGCAGGGTCGTTCTTGCGTGCAAGAACCTTGACGAGCACGATGGCGTCGCCGGTATAGCCGGTGTCATAGGCGTAGCCGGCAGCCGCAGCAGGCTGGTTCTCGTGAATGCGATAGGCAAACGTATGGCCCAGATCCTGCTCCGTGAGCGTACGAGCAAAGAGCTTCTCTTGCCCGCTTGCGCCCACCACGGCACCGGACACGCCGGCCCCCGCAGCCTTATTGGACAGGCTAGCCTCGGCGCCGTCGACCGACGTCTGAACGCCGTTGTACCAAAGGCCCGTCACGGCAAAGGTAAACTGGCCCGCGGCAGAAGCGCGACCCTCAAGGGTCTTGCTCACCGTCACGCCATCAAAGGTGCCCGACGCATGGTATGCGTTGGTAAAGGCGGCCTTGTCAGTTACGGCCTTGTCCGCATCGGAGGCGCCGGTGTTGGCGTAGACGCTCGACACGCGCAGCTTGCCCGTGTGGTTGCCCGACTCGTCCAGATCGGTCACTACAACGGTCGCGCGTGCGGTGTGCTTGTCCATGGACATGCCCGCCTGGCCATCCTGCTCAGCTTTCTCGGTGATGTTGAAGCTAAAGGTGCCCGCGCGGTTGAACGTCACGGTCGGGGCGGCTTCGGTGCCAAAGGCAAACGAGGCCACGCGTCCCGACTCGGGCGCGCTGGCGACTGCCTGGCTGGCGTTAATAGCGACAGCCCCGTCTGCCACCGCCTGCGCAGTGGTCTTGTTCAGACCAGTCACGCCGGCATCGTCCGTAGCGGCGGCAAGGTTAAAGGTGTAGCTCTCGCCCTGGTTCCAGTCGCGACCGCTCACGGTCTTTTGGCCCTGCAGGTCACGCTCGTGGGCTCCACACTATATATATTGGTAAAGACGGGCGTGTCATTCTCGTCCAGCTGCTTCACCGTGCCGTCCGTCTCGGCCTTGTAGTACTCAACCGAGGTCTGGATGCCGGCGCCCTTTGCGACATTGCGCACCACGGCGTAATAGACCGATTCGTCGTAGGTCACGCCCGCGACACTGCCGGAGTTCTCAGTGGGCTTGTTCTCAGTGAGCGTGTACACATAGGCGTGTCCCGCATCCTTATTGACAGTATAGGAGATCGCCGGCCACCTCACCTCGCCGTCGGCGTTATTGCCCACGGTCGCGGTGTTACCCTCGGTGCCCTGAGGCATGGGGGCCTCGATGCTCGTGTCGATCGTATCGGGGCTGAACGTTGCGTTGGCATCCTTGTAGCCACCCATGCCCTCGAGCGTAAAGCCAAAGGTGTTCTGGGTAAGCGGGAGCGTTCTGGCGTTGTCGGTCAGGTTCTTTTTTGCATGGATGGTGATGTCCTTCTCATACTCGTCGTAGCGGTTGGTGAAGGTAGCTACCTTATCGGTAACCTCCTTCTTAGTCTCGGCGCCCGCGTCGTCACGTACCTGCATCACCTTCACGCTCGTAACGACCAGGGCACCGGCTTGGTTGTCCTCAACCACGACCGTTGCGGTATAGACAGCGGCAGAATAGCTTATGCCGTCCGCCCTGGCATCGGAGCCGGGGATAACCTCCGAGATGGTATAGATGTAGGTGCCCGGCTTGAAATAGGTGATGTCGCCAAACGTTGCCGTCTTATAGGTGGTGTCGTCAAACTTTGCCGTCGGGGCTTTCTCGGTGATCTCGACCGTCGACACCTTGCTCTTGGCGCCATTGGGCATGGGGACGCCGTCATCGGCCGTAAGCTGCACGGTAAAGGTATCGGAATCGTTCCAATCGCGGCCGTTGAGCCTCTTCTTGACGCTCAGGCGATCTTTGGCATCAAGCGTTACCGAGCTGGCGCTGTAGTTGTTGGTGAACTCAAGCTTGTTGCTCGCGGGAATCTCTCCACCCTCGAGCTTGCCGATCTTACCCGTGATGGTGTTGCCGGTTCCCGTCTGCTCCACGCCGCCGGCCTTACGGCTCACAAGGCTAAAGCCGGCCGGAAGCACCGACTCGTCGGCAGAGCCGGTCACAGTGTTAACGATGCTCGCCAGCACATTGCCACCGGACTCCTCGCCTTAGTGGTGAGCTCGCTCACGCTATAGCTATCACCCTGCTTAAGGTCGTACACGCGAATGGTCTCGCCGGCCTTGATGGAATGGGTGTCGCCGTTATTGAGTTTGAAGGACTCGCCCGCTGGCTTGCCGTTCGCATCGAACACCTGCGCCTCGTAGCCCTTCTGGGACTTCGGCAGGGTGAACTTAAACGTAAAGGTCAGGTCTTTGTCACCATC
>JAQEDL010000032.1:19317-27366 GCA_027669365.1 Coriobacteriaceae bacterium AM49-12
CGGCCTTACGGCTCACAAGGCTAAAGCCGGCCGGAAGCACCGACTCGTCGGCAGAGCCGGTCACAGTGTTAACGATGCTCGCCAGCACATTGCCACCGGACTCCTCGCCCTTAGTGGTGAGCTCGCTCACGCTATAGCTATCACCCTGCTTAAGGTCGTACACGCGAATGGTCTCGCCGGCCTTGATGGAATGGGTGTCGCCGTTATTGAGTTTGAGGACTCGCCCGCTGGCTTGCCGTTCGCATCGAACACCTGCGCCTCGTAGCCCTTCTGGGACTTCGGCAGGGTGAACTTAAACGTAAAGGTCAGGTCTTTGTCACCATCCTTGGTAGGCGCGGTAAGCCCCGTATCCGCCGTCACGGTCTTGGTCACTTGCAGACGCGCCACGCGACGGTCGGTATACTGCACGGCCGTCGCCGTGGTAAAGAGATGATTGAGCTGGAGCGTGCCCAGATCGGTGCCATTGGTGGCATCATCATCTTGATAGAGGGCCATGCGGTTGATACCCGTGTCGGCAAAGATCGTCGCCAGCTGGCCGTCGCGGACGCCCTTGTCCTCGACATAACGCAGAACGGTCTTGGTGCCTTGCGTCTTCTCCTCGTAGCGCATGTGCATGAGGCCGTCCGCAAGAGTTGGCGTCACTCCCTTGGCAGTGCTCGTCTGGGCCCACGCCAGGTTACCCTTGTCATCTGTATTAGTCGCGCTCTGCAGCTTGCCCTTAATGTGCGTAAGCGTGTTATCGATGGAACCGGGCGAGCCAAATTGCGCCAACGAGGCAATCAGCGAGCCCGGGCCGCTCATACTGCGCACGCCGTCGTTCTCCTCGCCGGCATCTACGTACACACCCGAATCGTCCACGATCACCTTGGTGATGGTGGAATTTATCTCGTAGCCATCCGGGCTCATCGATTCGCGCAGGTAGTACGTACCCTTAATAAGGGGCTTATGCTTTGTCGAATCGAGCGGGAAGCATGCGGCGCCCTCAATGTCATACGGATAGGTCGTGCCGTTTGCCTGCACGGTGTCATACGGCTCGGCACCCGATTTAATGGCATACGTGCTGGGACTGTCGCCGGTAACGTCCTTGGCCTGGTACAGCTCAAACGTTGCACCGTTCACGGGCTTGCCCAGGTCGTCAACCTTCTGCACAAACAGGCGGTTCTGAACGTTGGTGAGGTGGATCACCGTAGAGAACTGCCTGTTTATCGTTTGATATTGGACCATAGAGGTGTTGTCGATGGTTGCCTCCGCCAGAGACGATGCCGTGGTGTGATACACCGCCACGGTATATTCGGACTGGGACTTGTCCGTCATCATGGCGGCGTACTTCTCGATATCGCCGGGCAGCGACCTGACCGTTACCTCATAGTCGCCCTTGGTGTTGACGCCAAAGACGCTCGTGTCCGCCGACTTGGCAGCCTCGACGGCACCGGCAATGCCGTGTGCGGAGCACAGCTTGTAGCCCTCGAGCGGGTTACCCGTGACCGCCGTCCATGCATCTTCGCTTTTATGGTCCTCGCCCGCACCGGTGAGCTTGAGCACGACGGCAAAGGTCGTACCCGAACTAATGGGATTTTTCTTATTGTCTTTTGTTTCTTTGGACAGGGAGATGGTCTCCTTGGCGGCCAGATAGCCGCCGTTGAGCCACATACGACTACCCGTCCATTGTTTGCCGTCGGCTGTGGTGACCGTTGTTTCCGGGGCAACAACCACGCCGCCCGTGCCACTCGCCGCGGCCTGCTTGTATTGCAGATGCAGCTCACCTGGCGTCGCGGTGGTCGACGAGGTCAGACTCGAGCGATATCCCTCGGGCAGGCCTTCCTCTTTGAGTACAAAGTAGTCGTGCCCATCGGCATGCTCTTCATCGAATGAGAGAACGGAATCATCCGACTTCTCATCCGACTTCATGAGTACCAGCTGGCCATTGGCCTTCGTCGTACCCCGGGCGACAGGCTTGGCCCCGTCTGGCACGGTCCAGTTTTCATCGGACTGGTACAGAGCGAAGGTTGCGCCCTGGACCGCCTCACCGTTCTGGTCGACCTTCTCGACCTCGGACGACGGCAGGGTGGTGAGGTTGAACTTGAGCGACATGTTCGATGCGCCCGCGCCGCGCTCCAGATAGAAGAAGCTCAGGGTGTGCTTGGTGCTATTGCTGAAGGTGTTGCCGGAGAAGTTGGTGGTATCCGCGCCGGCAGCTTGGAACTTCGTCTTGATGTTGGTTGTTTCGATTTCTTTCTTGGTTCCATTCGCGCCGTCAATATGACCGACTTTCACTTCACCGGTAGCAAAGTTGATCTTAAGCGTTGCTTTCTCGTGAATGCCGCCCAAGTCACCCACGAGCACACCATCGATATAGACCCACACGTCGTCGTCGCCCGAGAACTCAAAAATCATGTCCTCGTTTTTGGTGGTCTTGCCACCGTTAGGTTGGACAAACTCCGTGGTCATGGACATGCCAAAGTGGTGGTTGAGTGTATCGTTCGTTCCGTCCGTTATTTTTAAAGGAGAGAGCTGGCTGTTCTTTTCTTCAAAAACCTTGTCAGCCGAGTCAAAGGGGAAGAACTGACCCAAATTATCACTTGATACGCTGTCCTTATAAACACCCGCTTTATCGTAGACGTTAAAGGAATTCGTTGTGTAGTTATACACGGCATAGTTGCCTTTAGAACCGTACGAGTCGTAAACGTAGTATCCGTTCTCAAGTTGGAAAAGGCCCTGCACGTTGTTGTAGACGGCTTTGCCGTCCTGCTGGTGATTTTCCTGGCTGGCGTTGTTAAAGAGGTATGCGAGCGATTCGTCAGTGTACTTATCGCTCGAACCGTAGGGGGTATACGTACCGGCATCGATCGACGGGTAACCGCCTACCAGCTTCTTCTTCACAAAAGAAAGGCGTCCGGAACCATCAATAACGCTTTTGCCCGTCCATTTGTTAATGCCCGTGCCTGCGCCACTATTAAATTTGAGCTGATGACCCTTATTGATGCCGCCGTTGATATTATTGACAGTTGCCGATTTATCGTTGTCGCCATCCACGACCCAGTAGTCAAACAGATTGACCGTGGTGTCGGTGGGATTCACCGTCTTTACGGTATGGTTGCTATAGGGAACAACCTGGTCGGCCGACGCGCTCGTCGCACCAAACATGAGCGCGCACGCCGCCAGCGGGACGGTCAAAACCTTTAGAGCACGCTTGACTGTATTGGTTTTTGTGCCCAAAGGCTTCAATATTTCTTGAGCTTTCGCATATACGCGATTCATGAAGGCCCTCCCCAATCCATGAGGACGGCAAGCAGTGGCTCGCTATATGTGTGTCGTCGTCCCCATCGATGCAAATATACGCCCCCCCCCGCGCAAAAACGCAAGGCAGGACATCGCTATATGCTTAAAAGTGTAGCAATTTGGGTGACCTGAAATTTCGCCTCGGGTTGCCACTCAGGCTCAAAATCGCACCACTCGCGCCATCGACATACCCCAGTAGGACAACTCGACCGGCAATCTTTATCCCCCACACCCCACAAAGTGGCTAATTTGGGACGGGGCTTTTTTGACTACTTGGGCAATCAGATCGGCATGTAGTCAAAATAGCCGTCCCAAATAGACTGGTCTGACGCTGCGCCACGAAAAGGGCCTATCTACTACGTTTAGACCGCAGGGGTCGACCATAGCCGACTTTTTCGGAAATCGGCAAGCTCTCTACCTGCGGTTTTAATTTCACAAAATCCGGGATGGTCAAGGGTGCTCGGCTAAACGTAGTAGATGGCCGCATTTCATGGCGGACGGTCCGACCCAAGGCCCAAGGCGACCAGCCTCGGATAGCCATTCTCGAAGTTGCGGTGGATAGTTCCTGTTTTTGCCGCCTGAGCCGCCAAACAGGAACTATTCCACCGCAACTTATAGGGAGTTGGGTTTTAGAGGCGGGCGAGGTCGTAGGCTTGGGCGGCTGCTTCACCGGCGCAGATGAGGTTGGTTGTGGCTTCCTGGGGGTCGAGCGCTTGGTCAAGAGGCATGGGCCTGCGGCAGACCGGCAGGACCAAGTCGATGCCCTGACCATACACCGCATCCAAATTATCCGCACGACCGCCCACGACGGCGACTACCGGCTTGCCATAGCGATTGGCACGGCGGGCCACGCCCACCGGCGCCTTGCCGGCAGCGGATTGCTCGTCCATGTTGCCCTCGCCTGTAATGACCAGGTCGACATCGCGCACGCGCTCGTCAAACCCAATCAGATCGAGCACCGTCTCCACGCCCGAACGCAACTCAGCACCGAGCGCCAGCAGCGCGGCGCCCAAGCCACCTGCCGCGCCCGCGCAGCACGCCGAGCACCGAGCCAAATGTCCGCACGCCCTCGGGCACGCGCAACAACCCCTGAGCCCGCACCCCGGTAATCGCCGCATCGAGCAGGCGGCCGTAGCCGACCATCCAACTGTCGTACCTGCCCAGCGCTTCGACATCGTCTGTCGGCAGGCCCTTTTGCCCGCCAAACACTGCAAGTGCCCCACGACGCCCCACGAGCGGGTTCTCGACATCAGAGAGCACGACGATACGCGCGCTATTCAGC
Source organism: Coriobacteriaceae bacterium AM49-12 (assembly GCA_027669365.1). GTDB lineage: Bacteria > Actinomycetota > Coriobacteriia > Coriobacteriales > Coriobacteriaceae > Collinsella. Next base: position 23,879 of record JAQEDL010000032.1, read on the forward strand.
GCCCGAAGCGCCGGTGCCAAATCGATACTCGCCACCTGCTCAAGCCCCGCGAGACCAGGGGCGACATCGCAGCCTGATCATCGACCACACGCGCGCCCAGCGCCTGCAGCATGCCGGCGCCACCGTCGTTGGTGGCACTGCCGCCCAGACCAATATAGATAGTCTTTGCCCCAGCACGAACCGCTCGAAGCATGAACTCGCCCACGCCATAGGTCGTAGCGGCCAACGCCGCCGGCTCTGTGCAAGGCGAATACCCAATACCCGCCGCCTCGGCCATCTCGATTACAGCCGACTCGTGCTCGCCGTCCACCAGCATCCGGGCAGACACACAGTCGCCCAGAGGGCCTGCGACTTCACATGCCACGACCTCACCGCCGCACGCGGCAACGGCATCGAGCGTTCCCTCGCCGCCATCCGCCAGCGGCAGCGCGCTTACCTGGGCATCGGGCCACACGCGGCGCACACCTTCGGCAACGGCCTCCTCCGCCTGCGCGCTCGAAACGCTGCCCTTAAAGGAGTCGATCGCCAGCTGCACACGGCGGGGCCGGCGGCACGCGGCACCAAAATCGACCGCCCCAACGGCAGTATCTTCGACACCCGCAAGCGCCTCGGCGTGGGCGGTATGCGCCTCAAGATCGGCCCCACAACCGCAGCCAGCACCATCGGTGCCACGCAGCCCACTAAAATAACCGCTCAGCACCGCGCGGCACTCGTCTGCCAGCACGCCGGCGGTCACATTAAACCGATGATTCAGGCGCGAGTCGGCATTCAAATCGTATAGGGATCCCAATGCGCCCGCCTTGGCGTCGCTCGCGCCATACACGCAGCGCCCCACGCGCGCATTGACCATAAGCCCCGCGCACATGCAGCAGGCTCGAGCGTCACGTAGACCGTGCAATCGGAAAGGCGCCAGCGGCCAAGCGCCTGGGCGGCGGCGCACAGGCCGCGAACTCTGCATGCGCCGAAGGGTTCTGGTCGAGCTCGCGCCGATTGTGCGCCCTCGCGACGATCTCGCCGTCGCGCACCACTACGCTCCGATGGGCACCTCGCCCACCGCCGCGGCGGCTCGCGCCTCCGCCAACGCCTCGCGCATGAACTTCTCGTCGATTTCGGTGATCGTCATCGTTCGCCTTCCCTGTTGCAAATTCAAAACGATGCTATCATTACGACTCACGGAGAGATGGCAGAGCGGTTGAATGCGGCGGTCTTGAAAACCGTTGAGCGCGAGAGCGTTCCGGGGGTTCGAATCCCCTCTCTCCGCCACTTCTAGTGATGCACCGGCGTCATGGTCCGCTCAAACAGCGCATCGACCACGTCGGCCATCTCGGGTCGACGCTCAAGATCGTGGCCCGATTCCCACCATATCGTGAAAAGTCGAATAATACCGCCGGCGACAAACTCAGACGTCGTCTCGAGCGACACGGGGGCCAGGGCATCCTCGGCAAGCACGTTCATCACACGCTCGCGGATAGAGCGGGCAATGCGGTCGCAAATAACGTTGGTCAACATGCCCGACATGCTGCTTGCCAAAATGTTATCCATGAGCTGCTCGTGCGCCAGAATCAAATCCATGGCATCGTCCAAAATCGCGTGCCGAAGCGCGCGCACGTCCTCGGCAGACACTGCGCCGGCCTCATCGGGCTGTTTTTGCGGCAAGCCCGACATGAGCTCATCGATATAAAAGGCAAAGTAATCGTTCTTGTCGCGAAAGTGCTTGTAGAACGTCGTGCGGCGAATCATGGCGCGGTCGCACAGCATGGCAACCGTCAGGTCCTCAAAACGATGCTCCTCGAGAAGCTCGGTAAAGGCATCGAACAGGGCACGGTAGGTTTTCTTAATGCGAAGGTCCATCCGTATCGCCATCCTCAGGGCAAAGACAACGTTCGTCAATCTGTCGCATATCTTACACCTGTACCTCGTGCGCTTTGTCCCGGTACCAACCCCACCGAAAACATAACGCTTACCGGAAAGTTCGGCACGACAAAACGTTGCGGGTATACTAGTAGCGTTATACCAACGGCAGCTGGCGCATGCCGCCGCGGCCATTCGAAACGGAGACATCATGATTACCGTCATCATCGGCATCGTTGTTGTCATTGTGATTGTCTGCGCCATCGCCGGCATCTACAACAACATGGTCACCAAGCGTAACCGCATCGATAACGCCTGGCAGAACATCGATACGCAGCTGCAGCGCCGCAACGACCTGATCCCCAACCTGGTCGAGACCGTCAAGGGCTACGCCAAGCACGAGCAGGAGACGCTCTCCGCCGTGATCAGCGCGCGCAACACCGCCGTCAAGGCCACCACGCCCGAGGCCAAGATGGAAGCCGACAACGTGCTGACCGGTGCGCTGCGCCAGCTCTTTGCCGTGGCCGAGGCTATCCCGATCTTAAGGCAAACACCAACTTTACGCAGCTGCAGGCATCGCTCGAGGATACCGAGAACAAGATTAGCTATGCACGCCAGAGCTACAACGACTGCGTGCTCAGCTACAACAACGCCATTCAGACGTTCCCGGCTGTCATCTTTGCCGGCATCTTCCAGTTTAAGGAGCGCCAGGGCTTCGAGGCCGCCGAAGCAGCCCGCCAGGCCCCGACCGTCAAGTTCTAATAGTTTGGCAGCGCATCCTTAATCGGCCAAATGCATAAACCGCCCCGTCGAATGCATACTTCGACGGGGCGGTTTCTTTTTTGCAAAGGTCCCCCTCTAAGCGCCGTGCATTTTTAGGAGTATTCAACATAACCAAGAGCTTCGGGCGCCACGATAAATGCCAAAGAGCGCGAATATCCCTGCAAATCAAACGCTGCCAGCCCATAACCCCGCCCATCATTCGTAGAAAACATCGAGAAATCCCGATTTTTGCCCGAGGTCGGTATGCAGGGGCCTTCGATTGCAGAATACTCGCAAAAATGCACGTCGCCACCCCCCCACATGGCGCGAACCAAAACAAAAGCGCGGCCTTCCTTTCCGGTGCACTCCGCAGGACGAAAGAACCCCCGCCGCACGTAGTTGAACTGCCTCCCATTTCTTGGACACAAGAAATGGGAGGCTTTTTTATGGCTGGAAACGCTTTGTACGACGTCGGGATGAGGCTGCGAGCGGCAGAGCTGCACGACGAGGGGCACGGCCGCGCGGCGATCGCGGCCCTTCTCGGGATGCCGGAGGAAACCGTGAGAGAATGGCTGTGCACCTACAGGTCTGCTGGTATCGAGGTTCTGGCCATGATGGGAAAGAAACACACCGCCTATTCGTTCGAGACGAAGCTGGCCGCCGTCAGGGCGGTCGTCGACGAGGGCATGACGAAGCCCGAGGCCATGGAGAAGTTCGGGATAGCCTCGCCAAGCCCTTTCAAGAAATGGCTGAAGGCCTACAGGGATGTTAGCGTCAATCTATTTTTCACCAGTTTCGCTAAACAGGCGCGCCGTTCGCGCAAAGGCGGTTTCACCGGTTGCGCTAACGTATTTTCACCGATTCCGGTCACGGCT
>JAQEDL010000033.1:0-26648 GCA_027669365.1 Coriobacteriaceae bacterium AM49-12
TGCGCAGCAAATACGCGGACGTCCCACCGCCCCTACCATGTAGTGCTTACGAGCCGTGTCCCCCAGGGATGCGGGCTCGTTTCTTTTAGGTGCCGTCAACTGCAGAGCAGCTCATTTGGGACAGAGCTTTTTTGACTACTTTTAAAGGGTGCTCAGGCTCGGGGTCCAGGCGATGGTGGGGGTCGCGCCGTCGAGAACCTCGTTGATGGTGGCGGCCATGCCGGCGAGGAGGCTGTTCTCACTTACGGTGAGCGTCTTGTAGCCGCCGGCTCGCATGAGCTCGCGAATCACCACGGCGCCGGCCAGAATCACGCCCGCGCGCTTGGGCTGCACGCCTGGCAACGCGGCAATGCTCTCCACGTCCAGCGTGGACATGCGCTCGATAGCGGCAGAAATCTGCTCCATCGAAAGCTCGCGCAGGTGCACAAAGCTCGAGTCGTACGGCTCCAGTTCGTGGACCAGCGCCACGAGCGTAGTGACGGTACCGCCCACCGCGACCAGGCGCTCTGCACGCTCATAATTGCTCGGCAGGCCCTTAAAATAGGCGGAGAACTGCTCGCCCGCCCACGCGGCGGCAACCGCAAGCTCGCCGTCCGCGGGCGGCAGCGCCGAGAAAAACCGCTCCGTCACGCGACGGCAACCGATGTCCAGTGAGCGCGTTCCCTCCAGCGCAAAGACCCCGCGCTCAGGCGCATAGACGCCCGTCGCGAGCTCCGTGGAGCCACCGCCCGAATCGGCGACGATGATGCGCTCGCCAGCAAAGTCGTGTGCCACGCCAAAAAACGTCAGGCGCGCCTCGACCTCGCCCGGAATCACCTGCGGTTCGAGCCCCAGATCGCGCAGACCGTCCAGCAGCAGCGCGGCATTGGACGCATCGCGCGCGGCACTCGTGCAGGTGGTGCAGACGCAGGCGGCCCCAAAGGCACGTGCCTCATCCACAAACATGCGACACGCATCGAGCACACGCTCGACAGCCGCCTCGCAAAAGCGACCCGTCGCGTCCACGCCCTCGCCCAGGTCGGTAATCTCGGTATGCTTGGACGATTCCACGATCGCCCCGCCCTCGACCTGGGCCAACACCAGTCGCGACGACACCGTTCCCAGGTCGATCGCGGCCACCTTATATCGTTTGCAATCTGCCATTGCGGGCTCCCCTCCGGGCGCTACTCGCCTACTCGCCGCTGGACGCGACCGTCTGGCCCTCGACGCCGTTAAATCCAAACAGCATATCGAGCGTCTGGATGTACCACGGTGCGTCCTTGCCGACCTCTTCGATCTCTTTGGCCACTTCACTGGCCTTCTTGGCGTTTGAGGACTTTTTGCTCGACGACGAATCCGAATCATCGTCCAGGCCCAGCACTTCAATCCTCTTCTCGCCGGGCATCGCCATGCCCAGTTCCCGTGCCCGATCCTTAATGCCCTCTTCCGAGAACCACTTGTCAGTGTCTTTTTTCATCTCATCTTTGTATTGCTCGCGAATCTCGACCTGCTTGGCCAAGATGTCGTTCGAGCGTTTTGCAACGTACAGGTCGCGCACGGGGAAATACAGGCTCACGAGCGCCAGAGCCACCACGATACCGATAAACAGCGGACGCAGAGAGCCATGCGTAAAGTCATAGATCGCCTTGACCACCGCATTGTCGTTGGCGTAGCGCATAAAGTCCGAGCCCGAAAGACGGCTCGAAGGCCTGCTCGACCTGTCGTGCGTCTGGGCCGAGGGACGCGACGCATGTGTCGAACGTGCCGGGCGCACCGGTCCATCTGCCGAAGTATTCACATGAGCATTGGGGCGCGAGGTACTTGTCGGGCGCTGCGTGGAGCGGTCGGCGCCGGCGTAGGCGGACCCACCGAGCTGCACCGTGCGCGCACGGCGAGGCGACGGCTCACGCGAACCGGCGGAATAGTACCTGTTGTCGTAAATCTGATCCATGTGCGCCTTGTGCGGTTGAGGTTTGTTTGCGCTAAGTATTCTAGTTATAGCACGAGCGCGCGCACCACCTTCGGCAGCCTTTGCTCGACATAAAAAAGGCGCTGAGCCATATGGCCCAGCGCCCAATGGTGCTCAACAGCGCCCGGCTGGAGCAAGGCGAATCCGAGTCTTCCCCGCCCCCGCGAGCTCCGCGTGCCTAGCGAATGTTGTAGAACGCGGCCTTGCCGGCGTAGCGCGCGCTGCCCTCGAGCTCGTCCTCGATGCGAATGAGCTGGTTGTACTTGGCGATACGGTCGCTGCGGCACGGGGCGCCCGACTTGATCTGGCCGGCATTGACGCCCACGACCAGGTCGGCGATCGTGGAATCCTCGGTCTCGCCGGAGCGGTGGCTCACGATGCAGGCGTAACCGGCCTCCTTGGCGGTCTCGATGGCCTCGAGCGACTCGGTGAGCGTGCCGATCTGATTGACCTTGACCAGGATCGCGTTGGCGGCACCCAGCTCGATGCCCTTCTTGAGGCGCTCGGTGTTGGTGACGAACAGGTCGTCGCCCACCAGCTGCACCTTGTTGCCAATGCGGCGGGTAAGCTCAACCCAACCGTCCCAGTCCTCCTCGGCCATGCCGTCCTCGATGGAGATGATGGGATAGGTGTCGACGAGCTTCTCCCAGTAATCAACCATCTGGCACTCGTGTACTCCACGCCCTCGCCCTTGAGCTCGTACATGCCGGTCTCGGCGTTGTAGAACTCGGTCGAGGCCGGATCCATGGCGTACATGAAGTCGACGCCGGGCTTAAAGCCAGCCTTCTCGACGGCCTTGGTAATGTACTCGAACGGCTCGGCATTGGTCTTGAGGTTGGGCGCAAAGCCGCCCTCGTCGCCCACGCCGCCGCCCAGGCCCGCCTCGTGCAGCACGCCCTTAAGGGTGTGGTAGACCTCGGCGCACCAACGCAGGCCCTCGGCAAAGCTCGGGGCGCCCACCGGCATGATCATGAACTCCTGGAAGTCAACGTTATTGTCGGCATGGACGCCACCGTTGAGGATATTCATCATAGGCGTGGGCAGCAGGTGGGCGTTGACGCCGCCCAGGTACTGGTACAGCGACAGGCCCGCCGACTCGGCAGCGGCGCGGGCGACGGCCAGCGACACGCCCAGGATGGCGTTGGCACCGAGCTTGGTCTTGTTGGGGGTACCGTCCGCGGCAATCAGCGCGGCATCGACGGCGCGCTGGTCGAAGGCGTCGAGGCCCACGACGGCGTTAGCGCACTCGTTATTGACGTGCTCGACGGCCCGAGAGACGCCCTTGCCCAGATAGCGGCCCTTGTCGCCATCACGCAGCTCGCAGGCCTCAAAGGCGCCGGTCGAAGCACCCGAAGGCACCATTGCACGGCCAAAGCTGCCGTCCTCGAGCACGACCTCGACCTCGACGGTGGGATTGCCGCGGCTGTCGAGCACCTCGCGACCGTAGACGTCCAAAATATCGCTCATGTTGTCTCCCTCTCACTTGGAAACGGGTTGAATGCTTGGCGACACGGCTTGCACGCTACAGCGGCGCGCAGGTTCATAAGTTAGCCTTATCGCACTTTTTGCATTATGCCCTAAGTTAGCCAAGGGATACAATCCTTTTTAAAAAATAATAGGGGCGATGGGACAAGTCCGTCCCGTCGCCCCCGCAGTCTTACTCCTCTGCCTTTGCGGCATCCCAGAGGTCATTGAGGCCGTGGGTCGGAAGCTCGGCCAGATCCACGTGGGCGTCGGCCGCCATCTGCTCCATCGCGGCCCAGCGGCGGCGGAACTTTGCCGTGCTGGCACGCAGGGCGCTCTCGGCGTCGATTCCCTCCTTGCGCGCAACGTTGACCAGAGCAAAGAGCAGGTCGCCAAACTCCATCTCGCGCTCGGGCGAGCCGGGAGCCTCGGCCTCAAACTCGGCACGCTCCTCGGCGACCTCGTCCCACACATCCTGGACCGTCTCCCACTCAAAGCCCACGGCCGCCGCCTTGCGCGACACCTTTTGAGCTTGCATCAGCGCCGGCAGATGTGTGGGTACGCCGTCGAGCAGACCCTCGGGCAGCGCCTTGCCTGTCGCCACGGCCTTGTCCTTGGCCGCCTTCTCGGCAAGCTTGACCTCGTCCCAAATCTTGAGCACCTCGTCGGAGCTGTCGGCATCCGCATCGCCAAACACGTGCGGGTGGCGCCGGATGAGCTTGGCGTCGATATCGCACGCCACGTCGGCCAGCGTAAACTCGCCGGCGTCCGCCGCAATCTGCGCATGCAGCACGACCTGCATGAGCACATCGCCCAGCTCCTCGCGAAGGTGCGCCGCGTCGTCGGCCTCGATGCAATCGAGCGCCTCGTAAGCCTCCTCGATCATATTTTTACCAATGCTGCGGTGCGTCTGCTCGCGGTCCCACGGGCAGCCGTCGGGCTGACGCAGGCGCCAGATGGTCTGCACCAGATGCTGCAGCTCGGCCGACGCGTCTACCAGCGTGGACAGGTCGCGCGAACCCTCGGCATTTTGCTGAGCCATATGCTCGGCCATGGTTAGTCCTCCTCCAGGATCACGTGACGGAACGCGCCGTCCTCGTAGATGCCATAGCTGTGCGAGCCGTCCTTGGGGATGCTCACGCTGCCGGGGTTGAAGAGCCACAGGCCCGGGTGCACAGCGCTTGCCTCGTTAACCTTGATGTGCGTGTGGCCGTAGACGAGCGCGGAGCCTCGGGCAGCGCGGGCGCGTGGTCAACGCTGTTATGCATGCCGGCGCCAAAGACGTGGCCGTGCGTCAGGAACAGCTCGCGGCCGGTCTCGTCGAACAGCGTGGCGTAGTCGGCCATGACGGGGAAGTCGAGGACCATCTGGTCGACCTCGGCGTCGCAGTTGCCGCGCACCGCGATGATGCGGTCGGCCAGGGCGTTGAGCAGCGGAATCACACGCTTGGGGGCATAGTCGCGCGGCAGGTCGTTGCGCGGGCCGTGGTAGAGCAGGTCGCCTAGCAGCACGATGCGGTCAGGCTGCTCGGATTCGATGGCGGTGCAGAGGCGCTCGGCCCAGTATGCCGAGCCGTGGATGTCGGAGGCGATGAGGTATTTCATGGGGAGTCCTTTCAGAGTGGGGTTGATGAGGCTGAATACGAGGTCTGGCGGATATGGAGCCATCTACCGTGTTACTCGAATCGCAGCGCCACGCTCTGAGCCGTTTGCATCACGCGCTGGAGTGGCACGCCATGTTCGCGGGCAAGACGGGCGCAATCCTCGTACTCGGGAGCCGCGCGCTCGCTGCCGTCTGGCAGGGTCGCCACCTTAACGGACACCTCGCCCCAAGGCGTCGCTACCTGCTCAAAACGACGCGGCAGGCAAACGCGTTCCATCACCTGGCGACGAACGGCGTTGGTCGTGGTTTCCAAAAAGATAATCGTCTGCAGGCGTTCGATATCCTCATGCGAGCAGATTACCTGCAGCTGCCAGCCGGGGCGACCTTTTTTGCAGTAGAGAGGCAGCCAGTGCACCTCGCGGGCGCCTGCCTCGCGCAGGCGATCGGCGGCATAGGCGAGTACCTCGGGCGACGCATCATCGATGTCGCACTCCAGCTTGACGATGGTTTCGGGCGCATCGGTCTCGCGGGACAGCGGAGATGTACTTCCACGTTGCATACGGTCCGGATCCTTTCCGCACGGGCTCGTTTTATTCACCCAAACGCTAGCACATCGAACGTGGCACAGGCGTGACTTTCGTCCGTCGTCGCCCTTGCCCCTATCCAAACATGTACGTCAGCCTCCAAACATGTCATTTTTTGTCGGTTTTGGAGGCTGACGTACACGTTTTGGAGCGGGCCGCACACGATCAAAATTGCGCCCGCATTCCGTCCACCACAAAGTTCGCCGCACTCAACAATTTTGAACTTTCTACGCAGTTCATCGGCCAAAAAATAACCCTCGGCATACTTATCCGCTGCACGATGTTACTCTAGTTGCATTTGGCTAACTAAGCGGCTGCCGAGAACCCCGCCCGGCACCGTCATGGCATCGGAGGTTTCATGTTCGAGAAGCGACTCTTCTCCCTGGTTCCGCAGGCAACGCCCTACATTGTGGCGAGCGTCCTGTTTAAATGGATCGCGTTCATGGCAAACATCACGGTGATGTGGGTGCTTGCGCGCATCTTGGGCGGTATCGTCACGGACGGCCTTTCCGCCGCGCTCGCCGTCGACGCGCTCGCACAAGCCGCCTTGCCGCTCGCCGTCGCCATCATCGTGCGCGCCGCCGCCATCTACCTGGCTCAGCGCACCGGCGACAAGGCCGCCTTCGAGGCCGTCCGCCGCGCGCGCTCGCTCGTCTACGACAAGCTCACCGCACTCGGCCCCTCCTACACCGAGACCGTCCCCACCGCCGAGGCCGTCCAGACCAGCGTCGAGGGCGCCACGCAGCTCCAGGTGTACTTTGGCGGCTACCTGCCGCAGCTCTTTGCTTATGTGTGATAAAGAAGCAATAGAAGTGCAAAAAATTTTGCCGTTCCTATCCGACACTTGGCCATTGTGTCGGATAGGTCGGGCGGTTATTCGGGCAAGTCAATCTTGCCGACAAAGCTGTAATAAATCTCAATGTCCTGCCTGCGGGTGCCGTTCTCATCATAGCTGCACTCATGCACCACAATTTTCTCGATCATTTCCCGCAAGAGAGTGGGGGTCAGTTCTTCAAAGGCAAGGTGCTTGCGGACAATGCCCATAAATTTCTCGGCGTTGACGGTAGCTGCCTGTGACTTGTCCAGTTCGGCTTGCAGGGCGGCGGCTCTCTTTTTCAGCTCCGCTTGCTCGGCTTCGTAGTCAGCCGACAGTTCCATGAAACGCTCATCGCTGATTTTGCCGTTTACATTGTCCTCATACAGCCGCTTGATAATGCGGCTGATTTCAGAAATGCGTTCCTGCGCCTGTTCAAGCTGCTTGATGGCTGCGGCGGTCTTTCGCTTGCCGCCGATCTCGTTCTGCTGGACAAGTAGTTTCACAAACCGGCTCTCATGCTTTTACTTTCCTCTGTTCCCATGTTCTCTCCCACTCCCCAAATTTGCTTTTTTGCTTCCATTAAATCTTCCTTACTATATTCCATTGTTACCCTCCATAACTTCTGATTGTTGCCGTCTTGACGATTATGTATCTTTACATTACCTTCTGAAACATATGGCGCACCTTGTCCAGGCGGCTGTTTGGACGGCGGGGCTGGATGACCGGCTGACCGACAGCGGCCTGATATCCTTTCAGCTCTGTAAGGCATACGCTCCGCCCGTTGGTGTAAAAGGCCAGATCAGTACGGTATGCCTGTATACAGCGGGCGGGAATCTCGCCAGTAAAGACAACTTCATCCTTTTTTACCTGGGCCGTTTCGATGGTGGCACAGTATTTCGGTGCATCATGATAAGCCTGGAAAGATATTCCCGGGGCGCATAGAGGGTGAAGGAGAGATAAGGTTCCAGCAGTTGCGTCCCTGATTCCTTCAATGCCTGTTCCAATACAATCGGGGCCAATGAGCGGAAGTCCGCCGGCGTGCTGACCGGACTGTAATAAAGCCCGTATTCAAAGCAAATCTTACAGTCCGTTACGTTCCAGCCGAACAAGCCCTGCTCCAGCCCGTAACGGATACCATCCCTGACAGCGTTTTGAAAACTCTGGTTCAAGTATCCCAGCGAAACCCGGCTCTCGTATTGTACACCGGAGCCAAGCGGGAGTGGTGTAACAGACAGTCCGATGGATGCCCAAAACGGGTTGGGCGGCACCTCGATATGGATGGTGTGGCTGGCTGCTTTGAGCGGCCGCTCCATATAAATGACGGTGGGTTCCTTTACCACTGTTTCAAGCTTGTATTTTTCCGACAGCAAAGCGGAAACAACCTCCAACTGCACCCGGCCCAAAAAAGAAAGAATGATCTCATGGGTGATGGAATCCACCTCGCAGCGCAAAAGCGGGTCAGTATCCGCAAGTTGCGTAAGAGCGTCCAGCAGCCGTTCTCTTTGCGCTGCCGTTTTCGGCGCAATCGACGTCCGCAGCATGGGGAGGGGGTCCTCACGCCACCTTTTACGAGGGAGCCGGGTTGGGTCCCCTAATACATCGTTTAACCTCACGCTGTCGCTGGGAAGGATAACAATTTCACCCGGATAAGCGGTGTCTGTCCGAACAATTTCCCCTTTGGATGGAATACGCATCTCTGTGATTTTCAGCTTTTCTCTCCCGGCCAGGGCCACCGTATCCCGCAGGCGCAGCGTTCCGCTGTATAGCCGTAGATAGACACGCCGCTGGCCGCAATCTGTATACTCCACCTTGAAAACGCTGCCGCATAGGGCGGCGCTCCCCTGTTCCCCAATCGGTTGGAACAGCCCTGTCACCGCATCCATCAACGGTTGAATGCCAAGGCCCTTTTTGGCGCTGCCATAATAGACCGGGAACAGGGAGGCGTCTTGAACCCGCCGCTGTTCCTCCCGCACAAGTTTTTCCCGGCTGATTGGTTCTCCTGCGATATACTTTTCCAATAATTTATCGTTATTTTCGATGACCGCATCCCATGCTTCTATGTCGGTATTTTCCTCCAGGACTATTTCCGGGGACAGCGACACCGTCTGCTTGATGATAATATCGGCGGAGAGCTTATCCCGAACAGACTGAACCACGCTCTGCAAATCAACGCCAGCCTGGTCGATCTTGTTGATAAAGATAACGGTGGGAATGTTCATTTTCCGCAGGGCATGGAACAGAATACGGGTCTGGGCCTGCACGCCATCTTTAGCGGAGATCACCAAGATGGCCCCATCTAAAACAGCCAAAGAGCGGTACACCTCCGCCAAAAAATCCATGTGGCCGGGCGTATCCACAATGTTGACTTTACATCTGTGCCACTGGAAGGAAGTGACTGCCGCTTGAATGGTAATCCCACGCTGCCGCTCCAAAAACATGGTGTCCGTCCTCGTTGTCCCTTTTTCGACGCTCCCCGGTTCTGAAATGGCTCCGCTGGCATATAGCAGGCTCTCCGTCAAGGTCGTCTTTCCAGCGTCTACATGGGCAAGAATTCCAATATTGATTATTTTCATGTGATTGTCCTCCCTTTACTGCCCCGAAGGGCATAAAAATCCCCAGCAGTAAAATACTTTTACCACTGGGGATGATAATTTGCGGACATACACATATGCAGCATACACCTGTTTGTGAGTGCTGTTTTTGGGGATATGTCAAAATTGATAAGGCAAAAGTATTCTTAAATTGGGTACAAAAAACTAAGCCCCTACAAAAGGAACTATCATAATCCTTTGTTCCCACTATTTGATTATAGTTTTATTTAAGAATACCTTGCCGCATATTTTTTACTCCTTTTCTGGACTTGAATTACTATATCACATCAGTTTTAGGAAAACAAGTATCTAAAAGAAATTTTTCTTCCCCTTATATGTAACAATCATACCGGCTTCCTAACGTTCAGAATGGTTTCTACTGTCTGCTGCGGTGTTTGGTTGGAATTGTCCAGCCAAAAGCCGATCCGTGGTGTTGTCTGCATTTTACTAAATACAAATTCAATGTATACAGAAAGAAATATATAAGGAGTGGGAGGGATTCCGCCGTAGTCGGCATTGTAGGAAAATCCAAAAGTTTAGATTTTCCCACAATGCTTATCTTTTGGTCTTTGGTTCGGAATAGTGTAGTGCTGGCGGTCTATCTCTTGTTTTCGGTTGCTTGCTTCCTTACCGTACATGAGCATTCTTTGCCGGGCTGGCGCCTGCCACGCTGTTCGTCCTGCTCATGGGCCAAGCGGGACTTCCCGCCGCGCTGCTGCTCGCGTGCGTTCCGGTCATCCCTATCTCCATTATGATGGTCATGCGCAACGCCAAAAAGATCGGTGCCGAGTACTGGGGTAGCTATGTCGATCTGGGCGGCATGTTCCTGGAGGCCGTGCAGGGTCTCACCACCCTTAAGGTCTACCAGGCCGATCGCAGCTGGCACGAGCGCATCAACGCCGAGTCCGAGCGTTTCCGCACGGCGACCATGCGCCTGCTGGTGATGCAGTTGCGCTCCATTTGCGTTATGGACCTGGTCGTCTATATGGACGCCGCGCTCGGCATTATCGTAGCCGCACTGCAGCTCGCCACGGGCAAGATTGGCTTTGAGGCGGCCTTCCTCATCGTCTTTCTGTCGCAGGAGTTCTTTTTGCCCATGCGCCGCCTGGGATCGCTGTTCCACACGGCCATGAACGGCATGGCCGCCTCGCGCCGCATGTTTGGCATTTTGGATACGCCCGAGCCCGAGCGCGGCGATGTTGAGCTTGACGGTCGCGGCGATATCGAGCTCGCGGGCGTGAGCTATGCATACGGCGACCGCACGGTGCTGGACAGCGCCAGCGCGACCATTGCGCACGGCTCGCTCGTGGCACTCGTGGGCGAAAGCGGCGGCGGCAAGTCCACGCTCGCGGGGATTATCGCGGGCCGCAAGGGTGCCTACCGTGGCAGCGTTCGCATTGGCGGCGTCGAGCTGCGCGATGCCACGGCCGCCTCACTCATGCGTGCCGTCACCCTGGTGCCCACCAACGGCTACCTGTTTGCCGGCACCCTGCGCGACAACCTGCTGCTCGCCCAGCCCAACGCCACCGTTTGCCGGCACCCTGCGCGACAACCTGCTGCTCGCCCAGCCCAACGCCACCGACGCCGAGCTTTTGCGCGCGCTCGGCCGCACGCGCGTGGCGGCCTTTGTGCAGGCCAACGGCGGGCTCGACATGGTGATTAACGAGGGCGGCACCAACCTTTCGGGCGGCCAGCGCCAGCGCGTGTGCATGGCCCGCGCCCTGCTGCACGACTCGCCCATCTATGTGTTTGACGAGGCGACGAGCAACGTCGATGCCGCAAGCGAGGCCGCGATCGGCGAGGTCATCGCGTCGCTTGCCGGCGAGCACACCGTAATTGTGGTGGCGCATCGCCTGTCGACGATCGTGGACGCCGACCAGATTCTGGTGCTGGAGCGCGGTCGCATTGCCGAGCGCGGCACCTATGATGAGCTCCTGTCGGGCGCGGGCGCCTATGCGCGCATGTGGAACAGCCAGGAGCAGCTCTCGGCATATGCGTATGCGGAGGGTGATGCCGAGGATGCCGGCGCGGTTGAGGCTGTTGACGGCAGCGCCGCCTGTGCCGATGGCCTCAACGGTACTAGTTCGTCTTCCGCTGCCGCGGCGCCTGACTCCGGCCGCGCCCGTCGCTCGGCGCCGTCCATCATGTGGCGCATGATGGGGCTCGTCCGACCGCTTGCCGGCTGGCTTGTGCTAGCCGTCGCGCTGGGCAGCATTGGCATGCTCACCGCCGCGTTCGTGCCGGCCTTTGGCGCCCTTGGCTTATGGCCGCGCTGGGCCGCAACGCCTTGGGGCTTGGTCTTATCGTCACATGCGCGGCCTGTGCCGCCTGCGGCATCGCGCGCGGGCCGCTCCACTACGGCGAGCAGCTCTGCAACCATTACATCGCATTCCGTCTGCTCGCACACATTCGCGACCTGGTGTTTGGCGCCCTGCGCCAGCTCGCCCCCGCCAAGCTCGAGGGCCGCGGCAAGGGCGAGCTCGTGAGCCTGGTCACCTCGGATATCGAGCTGCTCGAGGTCTTCTACGCGCACACCATCTCGCCCATTGCCATAGCTCTGGTCTGCACCGTTGTGTTTGAGGGCTTTTTGCTGGCTGTGAGCCCCGAGCTCGCGGGCATCGCGCTCGTGGCCTACGCGGTCCTGGGCGTGCTGCTGCCCCTGACCTCGGCCAAGGCATGCGGCACCACCGGCCGCCAGAGCCGCGAGGGCGCCGGTAAGCTGGGCGCCTTTGTACTCGACAGTCTGCGCGGCGCGGGCGAGACCATCCAGTTTGCCGGTGGCACCGATCGCAGCCGTGCCCTGGGCAAGCTGACCGAGCAAGTCGGCGCCGTGGACGCGCGCCTCAAGCGCCGCCAGGCGGTCAGCGAGGCCGTAGCCGATGCGCTTATTCTTGTGGCTAATCTGGTGATGCTCGGGCGTGCGCTGCAGCTGGTGGCTGCGGGAACGATTGACTTTGCCGCAGCGTTTGTCGCCGTCTTTACCTTTGTGTCGTCGTTTGGCTCGGTGATGGCCGTGAGCCGCCTGGGCGCCTCACTGCAGGAGACGCTCGCCTCGGGCGCACGCGTGCTCGATTTGCTCGACGAGCAGCCCCAGTGCGCCGAGGTCGCCGATGGACAGAACGTTGAGTTTGCCGGCGCCGCAGCCGAGCATGTGAGCTTTAGCTATGTGGGCGGCGTGGACGCGGGCGGTGCGGGCGCCACAGAGCAGGTCGCGAACGACACCGCTGCGAGTCTCATCCTCGACGACGTGACCTGCACCTTTGCGCCCGGTACCATGACCTGCATCATGGGCGCTCGGGTTCGGGCAAGTCGACGCTGCTTAAGCTGCTCATGCGCTTTTGGGACCCCGCAGCCGGCACCATCACGGTGAGCGGCGTCGATGCCCGCCACATCAACACGGCGAGCCTGCGCAGCCACGAGGCCTATATGACCCAGGACACGCATCTGTTCTGCGGCACCGTACGCGAGAACCTGCTGGTCGCGCACGCCAACGCCACCGATGCCGAGCTGCTCGACGCTTGCCGCTCCGCCTCACTCACCACGCTCATCGACCGTCTGCCGCAGGGACTCGACACGCCCGTTGCCGAGCTGGGCGACTCGCTTTCGGGCGGCGAGCGCCAGCGCATCGGCCTTGCGCGCATCTTCCTCAACGACGCACCCTTCATCTTGCTCGACGAACCCACCAGCGCGCTCGATGCTCTCAACGAGGCGTCCGTGATGCAGGCAATCGACGAGCTCAAGCGCCGCGGCAAGACCATTGTGCTCGTGAGCCACCGTGCCAGCACCTGCGCGTTTGCCGATTTCTCGCTTTCGGTCGAGCACGGGAGGCTGAGCTAATGGCGCGCCCAGTCGACACACCGGAGCTAGCACGCAAACGTGAGCGTGAGGCCCAAATGGTGTCGCAGATGATTGCGCTGTGGTGTCGTGGGCATCATGGCGGCGGGCATGTGGTCGAACAGGCTGGCGGCGATGAGTCCGTGCGCGTGAAACTCGGCCTCGAACCATTACGCTCTGCCCCGAATGCGCCGAGCTGCAGAAATACGCCATCGCGCGCATTGAGCACTGCCCGCACATGGGCACCAAGACATTTTGCTCGGCATGTCCTTCGCATTGTTACCGGCCTGCCATGCGCGAGAAGATCCGCGAGGTTATGCGTTGGTCGGGACCGCGTATGATCCGCTATCGCCCCATCACCGCCGTGAGACACGCGATGGTAACAGTGCAGGCCAAACGCGCGGCGGCACGAAGCAAGTAGTCGCCGGCGCCGGCACGCGCCGCCCCGCCTTTCCACTCGATTTCGGCACCCGGCGTGCGCGGCGTGTTGAGAGCTGCACCATTACAATGGAGCGGATTCACCAAATGCAAAGGAGTCGCCATGCCCGCCTGCCCGCTGGTCGATTGCCATACTCATACTTCGTTTTCGGACGGCCATGCCTCGTTTGAGGAAAACGTCCGCGCTGCCGCGGCCGCTGGCTGTCGGGTCATGGTCTCGACCGACCACCTCACCCTGCCTGCCAGCATGGATGCTGACTGCGAGGTGCAGGTCGTCGAGGGCGACTTGCCGGCACATCGTCTGGCATTTGAGGACGCCCGCAAGCTCGCCGCGCAGATTGCGCCGGAGCTCAACTTTATCTATGGCTTTGAATGCGATTGGTACGAAGGCTGCGAGCCCTTGGTAGAGCGCTGGTCCCAGGCGCCGTGGTGCGCTTGGGCAGCGTGCATTGGATTGGCGACCCGGGCGATATCATGGCCAGCGCCGCGGGCACGGCGGGAACAGAGAGCGTCGCTCGCCCCGATACGCCCGATTCGCTTTGTGGCTGGATCGACGACGATACCAACCTGCATGTTTGGGAAAACCTGGGCGTGCGCGGCGTGTGGGAGCGCTACGTCGACGACTGGTGCCGTGCTTGCGAAAGCTCACTCAACTTTGATGTAATGGCCCATCCCGACCTGGTCATGCGCTTTTCGAAGGAGGCTTTGCGCCCGACTTTGACCCCGCGCCGTTCTGGAAGCAGATGGCCGAATGTGCCCACGATACGGGCCACCGCGTTGAGGTCTCGACCGCCGCACCACGCAAGGGTCTCGACGATTACTACCCCGCGACCGGCCTTTTGCGCTGCTTCGCCCACGCCGAGGTGCCAATCACCTTTGGCTCGGACGCACACCGCGCCTGTGACATCTGTTGGAATATCCGCGAAGCGCAAGCCCACGCCTACGACTGCGGTTATCGAACCTTCGACATCCCCCACGCCACCAGCGAATGGGAGTCCACGCCCCTCGCCTAACTAGTCGTTTAAGAACGTCCCCAATGACTAGTGGCGGCGGGCGTTGAGTTCGCCGGCCAGCTCGTCGAGGGTAATGCCGTAGCGCTCGAGCGTCACGAGCAGGTGGTAGATCAGGTCGCCGGCCTCGTAGCGAATGTGATCGTGGTCGTTATCCTTGCAGGCCATGATCACCTCGCTCGCCTCCTCGGCAAGCTTCTTGAGCAGCTCGTCCTCGACGTCGGTCAGCAGACGGGCGGTGTAGCTCTCCTGTGGCGACGCATCGCGACGACCGTGAATCACCTCGGCCAGACCCGTCAGCGTCTCGCCGATATTTCCCGGCTGCACGTTAGCTGTTCTGACTCCCATGGTTATTTCCTCTCGTTACTGCAGCGTAAAGTAGGTACCGGTCTCATCGAACCGAGGCTTTGCGCCCTTTTTCTCAAAGAACTCGACGATGACGGCATGGGCCTCATCGAGCCTTTCCTTCTCGGCCTCGAGCCAAAGCGACTGCGCCCCGCAGGCATCAGTCAGGTGCACGCGGCATGGCACGCCCGCGCGGAGGAGCTCGGTGTTGCAGTCGGCGACCTCGAACGGCGTCACGACTTTCATCGCACTCCCCCTTCCACGCGCTTAAAGAAGCAGGTACGGTTGCCGGTATGGCAGGCCGGGCCCGGCGAGTCCACCTTGACCAGCAGCGTATCGCTATCGCAGTCGGCCCAGAGCTCCTTGACCTCTTGCATGTTGCCACTCGTCGCGCCCTTGTTCCAGAGCTCCTGACGGCTGCGACTCCAAAACCACGTAGTCCCGGTCTTGAGCGTCAGCCCCACCGACTCCTCGTTCATCCAAGCAACCATAAGCACCTCGCCGGTGTCATGCTGCTGAACCACACAAGGAATCAATCCTTTGGCGTCGTATTTAAGATCAGCAGCTTCTACTACCTCAGTCATCATTTCTCCCAAGTAATAACAGTAAGCCCCGCAGGTCGGCGAGGGTTGCCCAGGTGCCCGAGATTCCGAGCGACAAGCCCGACGACGCGTACTTTGGTACGCGAGGAGGGTTGGAGCCGGAAGGTCGGGTGCCTGGGCAAGCCGCAGCGCTAGAAATCCAATCTCATGGGAATACCTTGAGATGCCATGTATTCCTTCACCTGACGAATGCTGAAGGTTCCAAAGTGAAAGACGCTGGCCGCCAGTACGGCGTCGGCTTCGCCCTCGATCACGCCCTCGGCAAAATGCTCGAGCGTGCCCACGCCGCCGCTCGCGATGACGGGAATTGGCACCGCGCGCGCCACGGCGCGGGTAAGCGCCAGGTCAAAGCCAGCTTGGTGCCGTCGCGATCCATGCTGGTGAGCAAGATCTCGCCGGCGCCGCGACGAGCCGCTTCCTCGGCCCACGCCACCGCATCGATACCCGTGGCGTTGCGACCGCCCGCCGTGAAGACCTCCCACTTGTCGGCATCCGGCTGACCGGGCAGGCCCACGCGCTTGGCATCAATCGCCACGACCACGGCCTGGCTGCCAAACGCCGCGGCGGCCTGGCTGATCAACGACGGATCGCGCACGGCGGCAGAGTTAAGCGACACCTTGTCGGCACCGGCGGCAACCATGGTTCGCATGCCCGCCAAGTCGCGGAAACCGCCGCCCACGGTATAGGGAATAGCGAGCTCCTCGGCCGCGTGCGCCGCCATCTCGATGGTCGTCGCGCGGTTGTCGCTCGTCGCGGTAATGTCCAGGAAGACGACCTCGTCTGCACCCTCGCGGTCGTAGGCGCGCGCCAGCTCCACCGGGTCGCCAGCATCGCGCAGGCTCACAAAGTTGACGCCCTTGACCACGCGGCCGTCCTTAACATCCAGACAGGGAATCACGCGTTTGGCAAGCATGGGCTACTCCTTCCCTCGGGCGGCGGCCAACGCCTGGGCCAGCGTAAAGTTGCCTCGTAGAGCGCACGACCGGTAATGGCACCCTCGATGGCATCCTCGCCCACCGCGGCCAGTGCGCGGATATCGTCGAGCGTCGAGATGCCGCCCGAAGCCACGACGGGAAAGCCCGCGACCTCGGCCACATGGCGATACGCCGCCACGTCGATGCCCGTCTGCATGCCATCGCGCGCGATGTCGGTATACACCAGATGCTTAAAGCCCAGCTCGGTGAGCTGCGCCACGGCGTCGTCGAGCGCCACACCCGCGCCGTCGCGCCAACCATTCACCTTGACCTGGCCGTCACGGGCGGCAATGTCTGCCACCAGTAACTCGCCAAAGCCTTGCGCCGCCACCTCGGCAAATCCCGGCTCGGTCACGAGCACCGTGCCTAGCGCGATGCGACGCGCGCCGTAGCCGGCCAGCTCGTCGATGCGCGCGAGCGAACGAACGCCGCCGCCCACGTCCGCGGACAGACCGTCGACGCCGCAGATGGCCTTAATCGCTGCCAAGTTGGCAGCGCACGCGTCCTCGTCCTCGCCAAAGGCAGCGGACAGGTCGACGACGTGCACCCAGCTCGCGCCCTGCTCGGCAAAGGAGCGGGCAACGGCCACGGGGTCGTCAGAATACACCTTACAGCGGCTCCGGTCGCCGCGCTCCAGGCGCACGACCTTGCCGCCGATCAAATCGATTGCGGGAAACAGAATCATCGGCCGGCCCCCTCGACGATGCTCACGAAGTTCTTAAGGATGCGCTGACCCAGCGCAGAGGATTTCTCGGGATGGAACTGGCAGCCCCACACGTTGCCGTGGCGCACGATGCACGGGAAGCTCCGTGTATAGTGCGTGCGCGCCAACACATCGGCGGCATCGACGTCGTCGGCCACCGCGTAGCTGTGAGTGAAATACATGTTGGCGCCCTCGGCAAAACCGGCAAGCAACGGATCGGCCGCACCGGCGGGCGTCATGCGCACCTGGTCCCAGCCCACGTGCGGGACCTTCAGACGGCTCGACTCCAGGTGCGTGCACGAGCCACGCATGATGCCCAGGCCATCGACCCAGGGACCACCGGCCTGCTCGGAGGCATCGTCGTCCGCGTCCGCGTCCTCGTTCGCAGGCACGCCCTCGTTGCCGCGCTCAAAAAACAGCTGAAGGCCCAGGCAGATGCCGAGCAGCGGAGTTCCGGCGGCAACGGCATCGAGCACGGCCACCTCCTCGCCGCTCTGACGCATAAAGGCGATCGCGTCATAGAACGCACCCACGCCCGGGATGACCAGGCCGTCGGCGTTGCGGATCTGCTCCGGATCGTCCGACGTGCAGGCGGCAGCACCGGCGCGCGCAAGCCCGCGCACGACGCTCGACAAGTTGCCCTTGTGGTAGTCGACCACCACGATCTTCGGTTCGCCCACGCGACCCCTCCACTTCTCATCATCCAAAACCACCACAAAGAGGACAGGCATCTTCGTGGTGGTTTTACCCTTGTGACGGTTACAGCGAGCCCTTGGTGCTGGGGATACCCTGCACGCGGGGATCGAGTTCGCAGGCGCGGCGCATCGTGCGGCCCACGGCCTTAAAGGCGGCCTCGATAATGTGGTGCGAATTGCCGCCCGCCAGCTCGCGCACGTGCAGCGTGAGCTTGGCATCGCGCGCAAAGGCATAGAAGAACTCGACGGCCAGCTCGGTATCAAAGCTGCCCACGCGCTCAGTCGGCACGGGCAGCTCGCAATAGGCCTGCCCGCGACCCGAGATATCCACGGCGGCCATCACGAGTGTCTCGTCCATGGCGATCGCCGCGTCGGCAAAGCGCGTAATACCCGCCTTGTCGCCCAGCGCCTGGCAAAACGCCTCGCCCAGCACAATGCCCGTGTCCTCAACGGTGTGGTGCGCGTCGACCTCGACGTCGCCCACCGCATGCACCGTCAGATCGAACAGGCCATGGCGGCCAAAAGCGTTGAGTATGTGGTCGAAAAACGGCACGCCGGTCGAGATATCGCACACGCCAGATCCGTCCAGGTCGAGCTTTACGACAATGTCGGTCTCGCCCGTCTTGCGGGTTACCTCGGCATAGCGGTCCATCTACATCTCCTCCTTCACCAGCGCGGCAAACGCGGCCAGCACCTCGTCGTTTTCCTGCGGCGTACCCACAGTGATGCGCAGACAGTCCGCAAGCCCCGGCGCGTAGCTAAAGTCGCGCACCAAAATCGAATACTCGTCGCGCAGACGCTCGCGCACGCGCGTGGCATGCGGCGTGCGCACGAGCACAAAGTTCGCCGCGCTCGGCCATGCCTCCACGGGCATGCCATCGGCAGCCATTGCGCGCAGGGCGCACAGCTCGCGCTCGCGCTCGGATGCGATCTGTGCCACCACGGGCGTGTAGGCATCACGGGCACGCACGCAGGCAAGTGCTGCCGCCTGGCTCAGCACGTTAACTGAATAGATCTGGCGAATCGCCGCGAACACGTCGACGACCTCGGGTGCCGCAATCACATAGCCCAGACGCGTGCCGGCGGCGCCAAACGCCTTGGACAGCGTATGTAGAATCACCAGGTTGGGATGCTCGGCGATAAGGCCTTGCGCCGTGGTGGCCGCGCCAAACGAATCGTCGGCAAACTCCACGTAGGCCTCGTCAACCATTACCATGCCGGGGCACGCATCGCACAGCGCCGCGACAAAGTCGAGCGGTGCCACGTCACCCGTGGGGTTGTTGGGCGAGGTCACGATTGCCAGGTTACACTCGGGTGCCGCCGCAAGCACGGCGGCCTGGTCGAGCTCAAAGGTCGCGGGGTCGCGCCACACGTCGCGCACCTCGGTCTGGCAGAGCGACGCAAAGAACGCATACTCGCTAAAGCACGGCGGGCAGTTGAGCAGGGTCCGTCCCGCGCCGCCAAACGCCAACAGGTAGTTATAGAGCAGCTCGTCGCCGCCGTTGCCACGCAGACATTCTCGCGCGCCACACCATGCCAAGCGGCAAGCTCGTCGCGCAGATCGTTGGACATGGGATCGGGATAGCGGTTGAGCGGCGTGGCAGCCAGGGCGGCGTCGACCGCCTCGCGCACGCCAGCCGGCACGGGATAGGTGTTCTCGTTGGCCGAAAGGTTGATGCGCGTGGGCGTAAAGTTGGGATCGTAGGGCTCAATACCGGCCAGGTAAGGCTGGACGAGCTCCTTCATGCGAGGCGTGAGTTCGGCCATATTAGGCCTCCCCGCCGGTTACGCCAGCGCCATCTGCGCCTGCAGCCGCCAGGTCCACGCCCTCGGCAACCGTCGCCACGGCGTCGCCCGGCCAGGCGACCTTGGTCAGGTCGGCCGCGGCGAGCGACTCGGCGCTCACGGCATCCTCGCCCTGCTCCAACACGCGGCGACGCAGTGCGGCCGAAAGCGCGTGCGCCCACAGGCCCTCGGCCTCGGCCAGACGCTGCGTAGCGGGAGCGTCGGAGAGCAGGCCCTCGGGCGTATAGCATATAACGCTCGAGCGCTTAACGAACTCTTCGACCGAAAGCGGGTTGGAGAACATGGCCGTGCCGCCGGTCGGCAACGTGTGGTTGGGACCGGCAACGTAATCGCCGAGCGGCTCGGAGCTCCAAGCGCCCACAAAGATGGCGCCGGCGTTGCGAATGCCGCCGAGCAGGCCCATCGCATCCTTGCAGTGCAGCTCAAGGTGCTCGGGCGCCACGGTGTTCACGGCCTCGACGGCGGCCGCCATGTCGGCGGCCACCACGATGGCGCCTTCGTTATCGAGCGAAGCGCACGTAATCTCGGCACGCGGGGACTGCGCTACCAGAATGTCGATACCCGCCTCGACCTCACGCGCAAACTGCTCGTCGCAGGTCACCAGATAGCAGGCCGCCAGCGGATCGTGCTCGGCCTGAGCCATCAGGTCGGCCGCGACCACCATAGGCTTGGCCGTGGCATCGGCCAGCACGCAGACCTCGGACGGGCCAGCGACCATGTCGATGCCCACATCGCCGGAGACGATCTGCTTGGCAGCGGCAACAAAGGCGTTGCCCGGACCGGTAATCTTGTCGACGCGCGAAATGGTCTCGGTGCCGTACGCCAGCGCGGCCACGGCCTGGGCGCCGCCCACCATATAGATTTCGTCCACTCCGCCGAGCTTTGCCGCGGCGAGCGTGTAGGGGCTGATAAGGCCGTCCTTTTGCGGCGGGGTCACCATAACCACGCGCTTGACGCCGGCGACCTTGGCGGGAATGGCATTCATGAGCACGGTGGAGGGATACTGCGCGCGACCGCCCGGCACGTAGATGCCGGCCGCCGCGAGCGGGGTCACCTTAACGCCGAGCATCGTGCCGTCCGCACGCGTGGTAAACCAGCTCTGCTCGACCTCGCGCTGGTGGAACTCGCGAATCTGACGCGCGGCCTTCTCGAGCGCGGCGACAAAGGCCGGGTCGAGGCCCTCAAGCGCGGCATCGATCTGCTCTTGCGGCAGGCGGAAGCTCTGCAGCTCAACACCGTCAAAACGCTGACAGTAATCGCACACCGCGGCATCGCCGTTAGCACGCACGTTGGCCACGATATCGCGGGCGGCGTCGACGATGTTTTGCGGCAGCACACCCTTGCGGTTGAGCTGGTTGGTAACAAGGCGCTCACCGGGAGCAAGCTTGATGGTCTTCATATCGGTATCCCCTATCGGTTGAGGTTGCGTTTGAAAAACGAGAGGCCGGGCGGCGGCGCCAATCGGCCCGCAGCCCGGATATGGGGGCGCCCGTGCGTGCTCGCGCTATTGTGCCGAGCCCGCGACGGGCTCAAAATGCTTGTCCTTAACGGCCGCGGCCAGGCGATCTGCCAGATTGCGTACGCGCGGATCCAGGCGCGCGGCACCCGGATTGACGAAGAAGCGGGCCGTGCAGTCCATAATGCGGCCGGTGATGACCAAGTCGTTGTCGCGCAGCGTGGCGCCCGTCGCGGTAATATCCACGATGCGATCGGTCATGCCGACGATGGGGCCCAGCTCGATGTTACCGTGCAGCGAAACGATGTCGGCGTTCACGCCGCGCTCGGCATACCAGGCGCTCGCGATGCGCGGGTACTTGGTGGCCACGCGAAGCGACCGCGGCGGGCATAGTTGCGCTCGGCCTGGCCGGCGCGCCATGCGGGCTCCGCCTCAATGAAAGTGCACAGGCCGTAGCCAGATCGACCAGCTGCAGAAGGTTGAGGTCGGCTCGATAAGCGAGTCCCAGCCGCAGATGCCGCAGTCGGCGCCGCCGCAGCCCACAAAGGCGGGCGCGTCGCTGGGGCGCACAATGACAAACTCGATATCGCCGACCGCGCCCTCGCCGGCACGCGTGTCGCGACCGCGCACGATCAGGTGACGGCCGGGGTCGACGGCAGCTCAGAGACGTCCAGACCCGCGGCCTCGAGCACGTCGAGCGTGTCGGCCTTAAGCGAGCCCTTGGGCACGGCGATGCGCAGCGGGCCCTCGGCGCCACGGCCCGCGGCATGGTCGCCATCGGAAGCGGCATCCTCGGCCGAGGTGCGCGCGGCCTCCAGGCGCTCGAGCGAAAAGGCGAAGCCCGCCGCCGGCACCTCGATACCGTCGCCAAATGCGCCGGTAAAGATGGAGTCATAGCGTCCGCCCGAACCGACCGGATCGGGCAAGCCGCCGGCATAGGCCTTAAAGACCAGGCCCGTGTAGTAATCGAAAGAGTTCATGATAGAGAAGTCGAACGACAGCACCTGGGCGTCCTCGGGTGCCAGGCCCTCGACCAGGGCACGCAGCTCGCGCGTCAGCGGCGCGACGATACCGGCGGCCTCCAGCAGCGCGTCCACGCGGTCGAGTACCTCGGCACAGCCGTGCAGACGCGGCAACTCGCTAATGGCGGCCTTGACGGCATCGGACTCGGCGCTTGCCGCCACGCGGGCATCGAGGCCCACAAAGTCGTTGGCGTGCACGCAGCGCAGGGCCTCGGCAGCCAGCTCACGATCCTCGCATACCGCGAGCAATTCCTTAAAAGGACGCACGCTGCCTGCGATGATGCGCGCATCGGAAAGTGCCAGCTCACGCACGGCCTCCGCCACCAGCGAAACAATCTCGACATCGCCCGCGGTATCGCCCGCGCCGATAAGCTCAAAGCCCAGCTGCGTAAACTGACGCGAGCCGCCGGCATTGCGCTGACACTCGCGAACCACCGGCGCCTCGTAGCGCAGGCGCAGGGGCAGGTCGGCCGCGCGCATGCAGGTCGAAACCAGACGCACGATCGGCAGTGTGTTATCAGGACGAACCACCAGCAGACGACCATCGTCGTCAAAGAGCTTAAACGGCGTGTCTGCAATGCGCCCGCCTTCCTCGAGCGAACCCTTGTCCTCGAGCAGCGGCGTCTCGACCGGAAGGTAATGATGCTCCCTGAAGCAGCCCTTCACCGTCAGCGCAATCTCCTCGCGCGCCTGAGCCTCCTCGGGCAATATGTCCCGGAATCCCCACGGTGTGGCCGTCATCTGGTGAGCTCCTCATGCTGTGTTTCATATAGAGCAGAAGACCGGCATAGCTCCGCCGGTCTTCTGGGTACTTTAGCATACTAGAGTGCTTGCGGGGAAAATCCGTCGCAGCCGCTCACACCGTATTCATCTGGAAACATAGGGTAGGTTGCCGCAGCCCGACCCCACCTAGGCGCCAATCGCACGACGATACTCTGCCATTACCTGCGCATCGGCAGCTGCGGGGTCGGCAAAATAGCGCCCGTCATAGGTCTCGGCCGAAACAACTCCGCGATAGCCGCGCGCCACCAGCCTATCCAGGTCGGCGCGCATATCGCGGTCGCCGTCACCCCAGGCAAGATGCGTCGTGCCATCTGCCGCAACATCGACAAAATGCACGTGGGCGACATCATCGCCAAGCAGATCGAAATAATCGTCGATGGTATCCCCCGCCACCGCCATGGCGCCCATATCCAGACACGCCTTAAGTGCCGGATGGTCAACTGCCTCAATCATGCGCTTCGTGTCGGCCGCCGAGTTCACGATTATCGACTCAACCGGTTGTAGAGCCTCGAGCACCAGTCGCACGCCGCGTTCTCCCGCATGCTCGGCAATCGCACGCAGCATCGAGGCACTGCGACCCCACGCGTCCTCGATCGGCTCATTCAAAAATGCCCAGCCGCTCGAGACCATGACCTGCTCGGCTCCAAGTTCCGCCGCGATATCTACAACGTTCTTAAAGTACGCGAGCGTGCGGGCACGCGCCTCATTCCCGCGCGCCGCGATATTCCACGGCTTGGGGTTGTTCTG
This sequence comes from Coriobacteriaceae bacterium AM49-12, assembly GCA_027669365.1. Taxonomy (GTDB): domain Bacteria; phylum Actinomycetota; class Coriobacteriia; order Coriobacteriales; family Coriobacteriaceae; genus Collinsella. The sequence continues at coordinate 23,422 of JAQEDL010000033.1, forward strand.
TTCGGGACAAAGCCCCACAATCCGAACCCCATACCGCTGCGACAGCTCCCGTACCCGCTCGAGCGAATCGTATCCATGGCAATCGACATACAGATGCATCGCCCCGGTCCAAAGCTCGCAACACGTATAGCCCGAGGCCGCTGCCGAAGAAAAGAATTCCTCAAGGTCAAAATAACGATGGCTGATATTCATGACGGCAAGCTGCGGATACTCCATCTTGTCCACCTTTCGGCAAAAGGGCGCCGCAGCACAGTGTGCGCGACGCCCCCTCTTACATTGTTTTCATTATGACGGATACCCTACTGGACACCAAGCACTCCAAAGAACGCGCCAGCGATACTCACGAGCAGGATCACAAGCATGATGAGCAGCGGATTCATCTTCTTCTTGAGCATGAGATAGACAATTCCAAACAGCCCCATCGTGACAAAGCCCGGGAAGATTCCGTTGAGCAGCTCGGCGAGCGTCTGAGCACCATCGCCCGCACCGACCATGAGCGGAATGTCCACGGTGACCATCTCCATGGTCATAGCACCGATCACCATGGCGCCCATGATAGAGGCCATCTTGACGATCGTGTCCATAATGCCCGATTCCTGGACCTTGCTGATCATGTCCGAGCCAAAGCGATATCCCACAAACGTCAGCAGGTAACGGATGATGTAGTGAGGAACGTTGAACACGAGCAGGAACAAAATCGGGCCAAGAATAGAGCCCTGCAGCGCCAGCGACGTGCCGACACCCGTTGCCAAAATTCGCAGCGTGCCCCAGTAGAAAGCATCGCCCACGCCGGACAGCGGCCCCATCAAAGCAAGCTTGACATTAGAGATCGCGCTCGTGTCAAAGCTATCGTCAGTAGCGTTAACCTCCTCCATTGCAGCGGCGATGGACATGGGAAGCGTCGAGATGTACGGCGTGACGTTATAGAGCTCCATATGGCGCTTAAGGGCGGCCTTAAAGTCCGCATCCTGCGGATACAGCTTGCGAAGGATCGGCATAAGGGCCCACATAAAGCCGATATGGCCCATACGCTCGTAGTTCCAGGAATGCTCATAGGGAATCGAGCGCCAGAACAGCTTCTTAAGGTCTGCGCGGGAAATCAGCCCGTCGTAAGAAGACTCAAACTTAAAACTCATCGAACCCACTCCCAATCGCAGGATCCTCGGTTGCCGCTGCGGGCTGCTCCGCTTTTTTCTTATCACCCAAAACCGTCATCGCGACGACGATGATCGCGGCAAAGATCGCCACGCCCGTCGTGCTAATGCCAAAGTAGGCGACGAGGAAGAAGCCAGCGAAGAAGAACGGAGCCACTGTTTTGTTCATAATCATCTGCGCCAGCATCGCAAAGCCGAGTGCGGGCAAGAAGGCGGCGGCGACATCCATGCCGGTCTGAACGAAATCGGGGATGATGTTGAGCAGGCTGGCAACAGCATCGGCACCAAAGAAGAATGCCAGGGGAATAATCAGCAGGCCGCACCAGCTCTGCGCGTAACCGGCGATGAGCATGTTGCGCGTGATGGCCTTGGTGTCTCCGTCCTCGACGTTTTTGTCGATACGGTGCACCAGCAGCAGCATGACCGGTTGGCCCAGGCCGTGTCGAGCGCCAGGACGATCGTGGCGATAGGAATACCCAGGGTCAGGGCCGCCGAAGCGTCCGCGCCGGCCTGCATGGCAAGAGATACGCCCAGGATAGTGCCGGAAATCGTATCGGGCGGGTTATAGGCGCCGACCGAGATGGCGCCGACCATGGCAAGCTCCATCGTGGCGCCCATGATCGTGCCGGTCACCATGTCGCCCATGACAAGGCCAACCAGAGGTCCGAGCACGATCGGGCGCTGGAGGTAGCTCGTGCCCGTCAGCCACTCGGAATAACCCAAAAGGGCAATAAGGAAAATCAGGATTGTCTTGATAACCATGACGGCCCCTAACCGATGACCTTCGCGGCGTCAGTCTTCGCATCTGCCGGAATCATCTGAATGAACAGCTCGTAGCCCTCGCCGAGCAGCTCTTTGACGTATGCCTCGTTTTCGGGCGTGAGAAATACGCTGGTCGAGACCTGGCGGGCATCCTCGCTAAAGGCAACATTGCCGAGGTTGATCTTCTTGACGCCCATCGCCTTGGCGACGGCACCGGCCTGCTGGATCGTCTCGCAAACCACGAAGAGCTTGTACTTATCGGTCACACCGCTCTGGAGCGCCTTGACGGCATCCTCGGTGTTTTTGACGACGACCTTGCAGCCCTCCGGCTTTGCAAGGGACAGGGCCTGCAGACGAAGCTTGTCATTGAGGACCGTGTCGCTCACCAACAGGATGCAGTCGGCACCCAGAGCCGAGGTCCAGCTAACGGCAACCTGGCCGTGCAGCAGTCGATAATCTACACGAATCATCTGAATCATGATGTGCTCCTAACGATTAAAACTCATCGAGTTCGGCCTGCCCCAGCAGGTCGTTGACGTACTTGACCTTAGTGTCGTCCGCCTCCACGATTTGACGAATGGCCTCGTCGATCGGAGTGGAATCGGGTACGAACAGCAGCTGAATAAGGAGCGGCAGGTTCATATTGGTCACCAGGTGCGTGTTGGGGCGCGTCTGGACGATCTTGGTGAACTCGTTGTTGACACTGCCGCCAAAGAGGTCGGTGCAAACGACGACCTCATCGTCCGCGGCAAAGTCGTCCAGAATCGCCGCAGCCTCCTTGACCAGGTCCTCGTTTCCGTCGACATACATAGACAGCGCATGGACGTTTTCGCGCTCGCCGGAAAGCAGGCCGATGCTCTCGACGATTCCAGACGCGAAATGAGCATGGGACGCCACGATAAACTGCCTCATTCGATTCCCCTTCTTGCGAATTTCGGCATAAAAATGCCGGACGCATGCGCCCGGGCAGGGTGCTTCTTAAATGAGTGGTCAACTATTAGTAGTCGAACTGGTGATAGTAGCGACGGTAGTTGAGGTTGTGCTTGGTGACCGTCTCGTAGTAAGCGGCAAGGCGATCGGTGATCAGCGAGGAAAGGATCCACGGAGACACGATGACGCGGAACTCGTCGTCAAGGCCGGGGATCGCGAACTCGGCGGTGTCGATGATGTTGATGTCGGTGTCGCCGGTCACGCCGCGGTTGAGGAACGCGCGGACGCGCTCGTCGAGCTTGCGGTTCTCGTCCTCGCCCATGAACAGGAACACGGGGACGCCGGGCTCCACGAGCTCGAGGGTGCCGTGGAAGAAGTCGG
>JAQEDL010000034.1:0-21285 GCA_027669365.1 Coriobacteriaceae bacterium AM49-12
CATTGTGGCGATACCGGCGGCCGTGCCGCTCGCTACGCCCTCCCCGGCCCCAACGCCGCCAACGCCCGAAGCCGCCCGCACGGCCTCAGCGCGCTTCAACGCCACGCGGATCCGTGCGAACAGCTCCTCGATCGCAAAAGGCTTGGTCAGGTAATCGTCAGCACCGGCGTCAAGCCCTGCCACCTTGTCCATCACGGCATCGCGCGCGGTGACCATGATCACCGGCACATCCTTGTGCTTGCGTACGCGCCGCAGCACCTCCATGCCGTTGAGCTGCGGCAACAGTACATCGAGCAGAATCAGATCGTAGTCGCGCTCCAGCGCCAGGTCCACGGCGGTACGACCGTCGGCGGCGTGCTCCACCTGGTAGCCTCGTGCTCCAGCTCGAGCGTCACAAAGCGGGCGATTTTCTCCTCGTCCTCTACGATCAGAATCCGTGCCATGCGTGCCCCCGTCTGCGATTACTTGTCGTCGTTCAGATTTTGCTTGATATCATCCGCAGCGTTGGCAGCGCTGTCCATAAGGTTGTTGATGCTGCCGGCACGTCGCCGTCGCTGTCGATGCGGTAGCGCATGCCAAAGAACAGGCCAATCAGCATCAGCCATATCGTGGCGCCCCAGGCAAACAGCGCGACGATGGGAATCAGGATGGGAATGTTGAGGATGATGGCGTCGCGGCGCGTGGCGACAAACTTCGTCTCCAGGCTCAGGCGGAAGAGCTTTTTGAGGTACTCCCACACGCTGTCCATCTTTTTGGAGAAGTCGGTTTTTTCGCTCGACTTTTCGTAGGCTGTCTGCGCAGCGACCATCTCGGCCGAGGGCTCATCGACCGGCTCGGACTCGGTGGCGGCATGCGCCGACGTGGTCTGGGTCTTGCCCTGCGACTCGAGCCAAATGATGGCATCCAGAACGTTGCCGTCGGCAGCGTCGAGCGCCGCCTTGGCATCGGTGTAGCTCACGTTGCACTTGGTGCGGATGGTTTCAACTTTTTCGAGGTCGTCCATGACCTGTCCTTTCGTTCGATGGGCGCGACGCCGGGCGTTTTGCCCGGGCGCGAGCGTTGCGTTCGGCGGCCTGCGTCGCGCGGCGCCGCCCCGCCCTTGGTCGAACTCTATAGTGCAGGATATAGATTAAGCGATTCTTGAGCCAAGATTAATGTTGGATGAGTTTTTTGGTGTGTATAGGGGGGTATTATTAGTGGCCCAAGGCGAGGTCTAATACTTTTCTGAGAAGTGAATGAGCTAAATCGGACCCCGAAGCATCGACACTTTGAGGGCGCCGTTTCCTGCGGTTTCGATACTGGAATCCTGCAATTTTGCCGACGAAAAATGCGGATGCTTCGGGGGTCCAAAAACAGACGTTCACTTCTCGGGAAAAGTATTAGAGCTCGATAGCGGTTGATGTTGAGCCGGTACAAAACGGCGTCAAGGGTTGGTCGAGCAGGCGGTGTCTCCATTGATGCCCGCACGACATGTGACACTTAATCTGCCGCCCTGCCCTGCCGCGACGGCACGTACCTGAATAACGACCCTCTAAGGAGTTCAATATCGATGAGTGGCAACACCAAACATCTCGCAAAAAAGTGTGTCAAGGACGCGGGGCCGTGTCTTACGCTGTGCGTGGCCGGCGCAGCGGTCGCGCTGCTGGCTGTTCTAGGACCGTTTGATGTGCTCCGAAGTGCCAGTTCTCTGCACGTTTGCATGGCTCTTGCCGGCGCCATGATGACCGGCGGCGTACTCGATCTGGTTTTTTGGGTGCTCGACCCGTTTGGATGGAAGAACGAGGGGTAGGTCCTAAAGGATGGAAGGGCTGGAACGGTTGGCTTAGTGATCGTGCAGAATGTGGGCTAGCGACTTACAAGGAAGTGGTGATCCGATGACGGTCTATGTGACGGGCGATGTCCACGGCGGCATCGACATGCAAAAGCTGCGCGATTGGGAGCTTGGGGATAGCCTGACGAGTGACGACTATCTGATTATCGCGGGCGACTTTGGCTTTCCGTGGGATTTCTCTGCCGAGGAATGCGCCGACATCGCTTGGCTGGAGTCGCGCCCCTACACGGTGCTGTTCGTCGACGGCAACCACGAGCGCTTCGGCTATTGGGCGGAGCGCCCCATGGAGTTGTGGCACGGTGGGCTGACGCAGCGCCTGTCGGACACCTCGCCCATACGGCGCCTGACGCGCGGCGAGGTCTTTGAGCTCGATGGCTCAACAATCTTTACCATGGGCGGCGCCACGAGCGTGGACAAGGAATACCGCATCCCGTATTCCAGTTGGTGGCCGCAGGAGCTGCCGGACGAGCGCAACTTTGAGGAAGCGCGGACAAAGCTCGATAGCGTGGGCTGGAGGGTCGACTACGTGGTCACCCACACCTGTTCCACGCGCATGCTCTCGCGCACGCTCTATCCGGCGCCTGGCTGGAATTACCCCGGTGTCGATCAGCTTACGGCGTTTTTCGATGAGTTGGAAGACCGCTTGGATTACAAGCGCTGGTACTACGGACATTTTCATCGGGATGCCAACCCGGCCGAGCGCCATACCGTGCTCTACGACTGCATCGTTCGCCTGGGCGACGAACTCCAACCATGGGATGTTGCGTAGGGGTGGCATAGCGAGTTCTTCATAAGATGCCTCGGGTAGTTACCCTGCATTTCATCAATAGTCATTATCTGTAGGGTAACTTAAGGCATGCTGGGAGCTGGAGGATATGTCGCCGACGGTCTAGAGTTTCAGCGCCATTCGGTTGGTGCCGGGTAGGGTTACAAAGCCGAAATGCGCATAGAACGCTGCCGCCTCATCATCTACTGGATCGACAATCAAGGCTCGCGCTCCTGCCAGGGCAGAAATTTTCAAGGCGTTCTTGATGGCATCTTTGAGCAACGATGCTCCCAGACCAAGCCTTTGAATTTCTCATCAACCCCCATCATTCCAAGCAATACTGCGGGAACTTGGGAGGGGGAGTTTCGCACGAACCATCCTCCATCAACATTTTCACGAGCTACGGAGTGCGTACATAGCGTATAGAACCCAGCGACTGCGCCGTCGCAATACGATGCATATATAACCGCTGACCCTCTTCTTCTCGCCGAGGCTGATCTGTTTTTAGCCCATCCGTCTACAAGGGTATTTCCACAGTGGAAAGCCTCGATGCCTTGGCCAACAGGGAGCTGAACGGGCTTGGTAAACGTGCTCATTCCCAAATCGCTTTACGGTCAAGCAACGCTTTTGCGGCTTGGGGCATGGGGGAGTCGAGCATTTCGCAAAATGCATCAAACCATCAGGAGAAAGATAGGTTGTTGACGCCTCGGCGATATCACGTGCGGAGCTCTCGTCGAGGTGAGCCGTAGCCCATTGGGTGAGAGTTTGTCCGCGCAAGGCCGCGGCGCGCTCGTAAGTAAGGCGTTGACGCTCGGTCAGCCTTAGATCCATACGGCGTTGTTTCTCAATCGTTTGCATGGTAAAACCTCCTTTGCTTCATTGTACGGAATTATTCCGTACATAACAAGACACAGGATTATGCACTCGCCGAGGGGGTGAAGGGGCAAGGCGTTTGGCTACTCGGCCGTTACAGTGATGTTTTCCCGATGCGCGCGGATAACATCCCAGCTAAAGTGCTCGACCAGCTGCTCGGCGGTACGCGGTGTGGTGTCCGGCGCGATGCCCGTTTGTCCGGCGAGCCATCCCAGCAGTGCCTCGGGTGTGCCAAAGCGGGCGCGGAGCTCGCCCAGGTCCAGATCGCGATCGCGTTTGGAAAGGCGGCGGCCGTCCGGCGACATGAGCAGCGGAATATGTGCGTAGTGCGGCGTGGGAAGACCCAGCAGATGCTGGAGGTAGATTTGGCGGGGCGTGGACCCCAGCAGGTCGCATCCGCGCACGACCTCGGTGACGCCCATGGCGGCGTCGTCGACCACCACGGCTAGCTGATAGGCAAACACGCCGTCGCTGCGGCGCACCAAAAAGTCGCCGCACTCGGTGGCGAGCGCCTCGCATTGGGCGCGTACGTGCGGTCCACGAATTCGACCACATCGTCGGCGAGGTCATCTACGGTGGGCACGCGCAGGCGCGTGGCCGGGGCGCGCAGGGCGCTGCGGCGAGCGATCTCTTTGGCAGAAAGGTTTCGGCAGGAGCCGCGGTAGATGGGCGTGCCGTCGCTGGCATGCGGCGCGCTTGCGGTGTGGAGCTCGGCGCGCGTACAAAAACAGGGGTAGGTGAGGCCGGCGTCCTGCAGCTGGTGTAGGGCGTCCTCGTACAGATCCAGGCGATCGTGCTGGTAGTAGGGGCCTTCGTCCCACTCCAGCCCCAGCCAGGCTAGGTCGTCGATGAGCTGGGTGGCAAGTTCCGGGCGCTTGCAGCGATCGTCCAGATCCTCGATGCGCAGCACGATGCTGCCGCCCTGGCTGCGTGCCGAAAGCCACGCGCACAGGCAGCTGAACACGTTGCCAGGTGCATGCGGCCCGATGGCGACGGGGCAAAGCGCCCCACGACGGGCGCGGGGACGGAGGCGGGCTGCGTCGTTGGCGCGTCCGCGGGGCAAAGCGCCCCACGACGGGCGCGGGGACGGAGGCGGGCTGCGTCGTTGGCGCGTCCGCGGCGGGCGTTGCTATGTTGCGTGCTTTGATATCCATGCGGACGAGTATAGCGCGGGGTGGGGGAGGCGTCGTCGATGCTCGCAAGTTGCCGAGGCCGCGTGTTGTGCTCGACGGGCACCGACTCAACATCTCGATTACCGCCCGCAAGCTTAGCCCCTTCAACCCCTCAAACGACAGAAACCCCGGCAGCTCTTCGCAACTGCCGGGTTTCCGCGGAAAAGGGGGACATGATCCTCGAGCGAACGGGAAAGGGGCAACCGTTTTCGCTCAACTGCTTTATGCCCCTTGCTGGCGGACTCAATCAGCACACGTCGCAGCAACACAAAGCCGCTACACCTGTGACGGAGCTGTGAAGTGGTATCTATCGTTGGTGCGGGCCATGCCAAAGAGTGTCCCTAATGACTAGTCATTTAAGAACGTCCCCAATGACTAGCTGCTGGCGGCGGGCGTGACTTTCGTGCCGTTTGGCGCTCCGGTCGCCTAGATAGTCGTCATGTGTGCCCGCAAACGTGGGACAATGGCGCTGTTGGTTTTACAGACAAAGGATGTGCCTATGAACGCCCCCGTTGCCAAGACCTGTCGGCAGCGCCGCCTATTCGCGCGATTCGCTTCCGTCTGCGCGCTCGCCGCGCTTGCGTTGTTGCTGTTGCCTGCCGCCGCGCACGCCGACGGCTACTCCATGAGCCAAACCCACATTGGCGCCACGGTCGAGGCCGATGGCTCGCTGACCGTTGTCGAGAGACGCCAGTTTGATTTCGATGACGACATCAACGGCGTGTTTTGGGAGATCAATACGGGCTCCAACCAGCAGGGAGGTGCGGCGGGCGTCAATGTGCTGAGCGTCGAGGAAGATGGCACCGCGTTTAACAGAGTCGATTATGCAAACAAGGGCGACAGCGGTGTCTATACGGTTGAGCAGTCCGACGGCGGCGTAAAGATCAAGGTTTTCAGCCCCCACGAGAGCGGCGACAGCGCGATTTATTACGTGAGCTACACCATGACCGGTGCGGTCATGAACTGGTCCGATACCGCCGAACTCTACTGGAAGTTTGTGGGCGACGGCTGGTCGGCGGATTCCGACGATGTCGAGATGGAAGTCCACTTCGCAAACGCTGCCGCGGGGGCCGGCAACCAAGGGTGACAACTTCCGCGCGTGGGGCCACGGTCCGCTCACGGGCAACGTATCGCTCGACACGGACGAGCCTATGGTTACCTATACCATTCCCTGCGTGCATCAGGCGAGTTTGCCGAGGCGCGCATCGCCTTCCCCAGCGATTGGGTACCGCAGCTTGCCGCCTCGAGCGAGAAGCGCATGCCGAAAATTCTGAGCGAGGAGAAGGAATGGGCCGACGAAGCTAACGCCCGCCGCGCTCACGCTCGCATGATTGCCAACGTGCTTGCCGTGGTGAGCGTTGTCGCGGCGGTGGCCTTTACCGGCACAATCGTTGTGCTCAAGCTGCGCCGCCGCAAGCCCAAGTCGCTTTTCCAGGACGAATATTTCCGCGATGTGCCTTCGGCCGACCATCCCGCCGTGCTTTCGGCCCTCATGAGCTGGAGCGAGGTGCCCGATCAGGCATATATCGCCACGCTCATGAAGCTCACTGACGACCGTGTGATCAAGCTGGAGCAGGCGACCGTGACCAAGGCCAAGAAGGGCCTTCTGGGGCGCGAGAAAGAAGAGCGGACGTATCGCGTGACGGTGAGTGATGCGGGTTGGAAGTCGGCCAAGGGCATTGACCGCACGGTGCTTAAGGTCTTCTTTGCCGGCGCTAAGCCCGACGAGAGCGGTGATCGCTCGCGCACGTTTTACGAGCTGCGGCGCTACGTCAAGCAGCACGCCACACCCGTGGGCGACAAGCTCGAGGACTATCGGAACACCGTTAAGGGCAAGCTGGCCGATAGCGAGTACGTTGCCTCGGACGGCATTGTCGCCATGGTGTTTGGCTTGGTCCTGGGCGTTCTGCTCGTCTGTTTTTCCGTTGGTTCGATTTTCTTTACCGATGGCGCGCAGGCGAACATTATCGCCGAGGTTATCTCGGTGCCGATCGTGCTGGTGGGTATTGGCCTGGGCCGTACGTTTCGCCGCTTTACGCCGGAGGGCGCCGAGGTGGCGGCTCGCTGCAAGGCGCTCAAGCATTGGCTCGAGGACTTCACGCGCCTCAAGGAAGCCGTCCCCGGCGATCTGGTCCTGTGGAATAAACTTCTGGTGATGGGCGCGGCGCTGGGCGTTTCGAAGGAAGTCCTGCGTCAGCTTGCCGAGGCTGTTCCTCCCGAGGTGCGCGAGGCCGACGGATTCTACGACAATTACCCCTGCTACTGGTGGTACTACCATCATTACGGCAACGAGTCGCCGATGGATTCGTTCGACGGCGTGTATCACGAGAGCATTCGTGAACTCGCGTCGAGCTCCGATAGCTCGAGCGTCGGCGGTGGCGGTGGCTTCTCCGGCGGCGGCGGTGGTGGCGTCGGTGGAGGCGGCGGTGGAACGTTCTAGCGAGCGCTTGCTTTGGGGTGGACCTTTCTGGGCGGTTGCCTGGGAAGATCCATCCCATTTTCGTGCATCGAAACGGGCCATACTTTCCGCTGCGGACCTTCGCGCAAGGGTGGTGGACAAAAAATGGCAAATATGAGTACTGTTGCTAGATTGTCACATTTGTTTGTACTAAAATGTTCAGCTAAAGTAAACTTACATTCAGGATAATTTGAACAACCATAAAACGATTTTTTTAATACAATATTGTTGCCACACTTAGGACATTTTCCTACAAGGGGTCCCGAGCGCTTAGTGGGAATTTGTACCCCTTATCGATACAAATTCCCCGTAGGCGCTAGGGACCTCTTTAGCTTCTTGGAAGCTGTCAGTAGTATATCTAATAATTTATCTCCATTCCCTTTAGTAACGTGTAACTTTCCAAATTTAAAAAAGCGACTCATAGAATTATTTCCTCCCGTTAAATAATAGATAACTATTAAAAATAGACAATACTTGCTCATAAGTAACGGTACTTAAATTGTTTACTTTGGCGTGTTTCATTGCTTGATGAAACTGATTTTTAGTAAACAGTTGACGATATTCTCGATTGACCCATTTTGAAACAAAGTACGTATATAGCTTCCAATATTTATCTGGAACATCTGTGGTATGGCGGGTAAGTTTTATTAAGACACTGTTTACTTTTGGTTTAGGATGAAAGCATTCCGCTGGCAGCTTAAGCAATTGCTGAATCGAGACTTGAGTGTGCAAGAGCAACCCTAGTGTTCGGTGAATATCCAAGGTACGCTTGTAGAATCCTTCTTCAACAATCAGATAGATGTCAGACGCATGGCTTTCAAAAACCACTTTTTTAATAATTTGTGTGCTTAAATGGTAAGGAATACTCCCAACAATTTTATACCTCTGTTTGTTAGGGAATTGAAACTGTAGAATATCTTGGTGAATTAAAGTGACACGAGTGTTCAGTTTTAATTTTTCTGACGATAAGTTGAATAGATGACTGTCTAATTCAATAGACGTTACCTGTTTACTTATTTTAGCCAGTTTCGTCGTTAAATGCCCTTTACCTGTTCCAATTTCGTAAACGGTATCGGTTTCTTTTAAATTCAATTGTTTTATTATTTGGTTGAGTACTTTTTCACTCGTTAAAAAGTTTTGAGAATATTTTATATTTTTGTTCATGTAATCACTCCTGAAGTGATTACATCAGTAAATAAATACAGAAGTTAAACGATTTGTTTGTAATTTTAGTTATCTGTTTAAAAAGTCATAAGATTAGTCACTGGTAGGAATTAATCTAACGTATTTATTTATCTGCGTAATCACTGTTTTTAGTCTGTTTCAAAACAGTAGATGTTTTATCTACATTACGCATTTGGAATACCAACATGACGAATCCCTCCTTCTTAATTACAAATTTTTAGCATCTAATTTAACTTCAATTCCTATTATACACAAAATTTTAAGATAAATCAATAGCTGTTGTTAAAATATCGCTTGCTGAAATAGTTTCTTTTTCCGTGTGAATATCAAAATCAATAAAGAAGGTATTGATTTGTCTTAAATTGTTTTCAGAATGTCCTTTAGTGTATGAACGGTTTTCGTCTGCATACGTACCATAACGATAAACGTTTGGTGTCCAATGCGTAAATGTATCTTGATTTTCGTGAATCGCTTCTTCGGAAGTCAGAACAACGCCACGTCCGCCAATCATGCTTTTTTTTGAGCGATACGCAAAAATAGCCCCTTTACTTTTACCTGGCTTGGTAGTGATTGAGCGAATTTTACTATTTTTAAATTTGTACTTTAACAAGCGTCATGAAGCACAGTTTCTACAACAAAAGGGATATTCATTCAGCTGTTCTCCTTTCTTACGAAAATTAATTAGTTAGAAGCTACGATCAAAGTTGAATCACAACAAAAAAGGCAATCAACTAAGTTTTTCTTAATTGATTGCTGGTATCTTCTTAAAGACTTGAAATCCCCTCAAAAACCCGATATAATGGGTTTACAGATATTTAAGTATCTGATTAATAAAGTAATTAAATACTTAACCAAATTTTGGGTCTCGACTTCTTTAATTGATTGGTGGTAATCAATTAAGGCTCGCAGTTAAAGTTTCTCAGGCTTTAACTGGTCGTGGCTCTTTTTTTGTATTCTTTATTCAGTTCGTTGTTTCGTTATATCTAGTATATCGCTTTTTAAAAAAAAAGAACTCATAACGAGATTATTTCTCGTTTGAAATCCATTTTATTGTACATTTGGGGAGATACGTCAGCTCGCCCGGCTGACCGCCGTGTCTAAAAGCCTCGAAAATGCCCCGAATCGCTGCTACTAAAAAGGTAACAGTACTCATATTTGATGTTTTTTGACCACAGACATTTGCAGACCCCCTAGGCTACTCATTGGGGACAGACTTAAATGACCAGTCGTTGGGGATCAGTCATTGGGGACAGACTTAAATGACTAGGTGTGGCTGCTGGGCCTAGACGGTTAGGTCCAGCTCGTAGAGGAAGCTTTCGCGCGGCATGGCGTGGCGGCGTTCCTCGCGGTTAGCGCGGTGCGTGGCGGTGCGCTTAAAGCCGTGCAGCTCGTAGAACTTCCACGAGCAGTTGGAGTCGGTGTACAGGTGTGCCCTTGTCGCCCCGCGCGAGGAAAGGTACGAGACCGCGGCATCGAGCAGCACCGAGCCTACGCCCAGGCCATGGACGTCGCGATCAACGGCAAGCAGCGTGACCTCGTTGTCATGCGGCAGTGGGCTTTTCTCGAGCAGGCGGTTGTTGGTTCGGATGGTTGTGCGCACAAACGAGAGATACTCGGCGCACGACTCGGGTTCTAGCTCGCGCATCTGCGACAGCAACGCGCGTTCGGTATCCATCCAATGCTCGTTGATAGTGACGCCGGAGCTCTGTCCTGCACGCGCAAGCGCAATGCCGCGCGCCTCGCCGTCAATCACCGCAACCTGCGAAAACGTCGAGGATGAAAGGCAGTAGGCAAGATCGCACGCGGCTTCGAGGCGGTTGTACTCATCGTTATCCGAGTTGTTGTGCCAAAGCTGTTGCAAGATCAGCGCGATGGCGTCGAAGTCTTCGGTATCAAACGGTCGGTAGAGAACCCGCGAGACCATGGTGCCTCTTTCTTTTGCGGATGCATATCGAGCACAGTTCTACCACGCCGTTGGCATCTAGTTATGGTGCCCCTGTGTTCCATCAACTCACCGTGCCCAGTGCCGCGCCCATGCCCTCCGCTCGCAAGCTTTTTCTGCACATGCGACCGTTGCGGGGTGCATCGTCGCGCTCGATGCGCTACATTGAATCAGTATTTCCAATGCCGCTGCGCGAGCGCTGCAGATCGACGTATCACCGACTCACAGAGCACGGCGGCGTACCAGACAGGAGGACTGCATGGGATCTGATGTGAAGATCGCACGCGCGTTGATCTCGGTTACCGATAAGACGGGCGTCGTCGATTTCGCACGGACGCTGGTTGACGACTTTGGCGTCGAGATCATCTCTACGGGCGGCACGGCTCGTGCCATCGAGGACGCGGGCATTCCCGTAACCCCCATCGAGGAGTTCACGGGCTATCCCGAGATGATGGACGGCCGCGTTAAGACCCTGCACCCCAAGGTCCACGGCGCGCTGCTGGCCCGTCGCGATTCCGAGCAGCACATGCAGGAGGCCGCTCAGCACGGCATTAAGCTGATCGACCTGGTCGTCGTCAACCTGTACGAGTTCGAGAAGACCGTCGCTAACCCCGAGGTCACCTTCGCGGACGCCATCGAGCACATCGACATCGGTGGCCCCTCCATGCTGCGCTCCGCTGCTAAGAACGCCGCGAGTGTTACCGTCATCTCCGACCCGGCCGACTACGACGCCGTCCTGGCCGAGATGCGCGAGACCGGCGGTTGCACCACGCTTTCCACCCGTCGTCGTCTGCAGGTGAAGGTCTACCAGACCACCGCCGCCTACGACACGGCCATCTCCCGTTGGCTTGCCGCCCAGGCAAGCGACGTGGCGGACACCTCTGCCAAGCTCGAGATCTCGCTGGAAAAGGTCGACGACCTGCGCTATGGCGAGAACCCGCAGCAGAAGGCTACGGTCTATCGCTTTGCCGAGGGCTGCGAGAATACCGCGAGCTCTCAGTTCCCGCTCGTGGGCTCCGAGCAGATCCAGGGCAAGCCGCTCAGCTACAACAACTATCTGGACGCCGACTCCGCTTGGAACCTGGTCCGCGAGTTCGACGAGCCGGCCTGTGTGATCCTCAAGCACCAGAACCCCTGCGGTTCTGCCGTTGCCGAGGGTATCACGGCCGCCTACGACCGCGCCTTCGCCTGCGATCCCAAGAGCGCCTTTGGCGGCATTATCGCCTGCAACCGCGAGGTTCCCTATGAGCTGGTTGAGCACTTCGCCGATCAGAACAAGCAGTTCGTCGAGGTTATCATCGCCCCGAGCTACACTGCCGAGCGCTCGAACGCATGGCCAAGCGCCCCAACCTGCGTGTGCTGGCTACCGGCGGCGTGGACCACGGCGCCAGGTGGAGCTGCGCTCCATCGACGGCGGCATGCTGGTGCAGGAAGTCGACCACGTAACCGAGGATCCCGCGACCTTTACGTTCCCCACCGACCGCAAGCCCACCGACGCCGAGATGGCTGAGCTTGAGTTTGCCTGGAAGGTCTGCAAGGGCGTTAAGTCCAATGCCATTCTGGTCTCCAAGGGTAAGGCCGGCATTGGCATGGGCCCGGGTCAGCCCAACCGCGTTGACTCCGCGCTGCTGGCCTGCGAGCGTGCCGAGGACTTCTGCGAACGCGAGGGCGTGGAGAAGGGCGGCTTTGCCTGCGCAAGCGACGCGTTCTTCCCGTTCCGCGACAACGTCGACGTGCTTGCCGAGCATGGTGTGACCTGCATCATCCAGCCCGGCGGCTCCAAGCGCGACGACGAGAGCATCCAGGCCTGCAATGAGCATGGCATCGCGATGGTCTTCACAGGAGCCAGACATTTTAGGCACTAGGGCTTTCCCAAGCACCCGACCTTGCCCCTCAAACCGTCGCTTGCGTACATTTAGTACGCGGCGCTCCTCTTTCGGGGCAATCTCGGGCACTTGGAAAACCCTTAATGGGATGTTGTTCTATCCCATTAAGCTGATTGATTGCCGGGCCATATCTTCAAAATAATCTCTGCAAAAGACGGTCGCTCCGTTTGGAGGACCGTCTTTTTGGTATAAGAGGACGGAATGACTAACACGAAAGGTACAACCATGCCCCAGATTGATGATGCCGAGCTGTTTGGCAATGCCGAGGATCAGCGTGCGTACGAGGACTTTTGCGCCAATCAGGAGGCGGTCGAGAAGTTTACGCTCGACAAGCCCGCGCTCATCTGCCGTTGGCGCATGTCCAACAAAAAGGTACCCATGCTCAATCGTCACATCCGCGCGTTGTCTGAGCGTCTGGTGCAGGGCGAGCCGCTTACCCATAACATGCTCAGCTGGGCCAAGCAGCACGTTGAGTGGTCGCTTGCCGAGGGCGACTACACCGCCCGCGACGGCGTGCTCATGCTGGTGATCGACGTTAACGGCAATGCCGCCATGACGGTGGGTGAGTACGAGCCGCTGGCCGATGCGTCGGCCAAGGCACTGCGTGCCCGCTCCGCCGAGGCTCGCTCCGAGGCCGACGAGACCGGCGTGCGCCCGAGCTGCTCGCCGCCGTCAACAACGGTGAGCTGGCCTTTGTGGTGCCGGCGGACGAGCGCCTGTGCGGCACGGCGACGCTCATCGAGCAGCTGGCCCAGACCAAGGGCATCCCGGTCACGCGCGTGGACATTCCCGCACAGCTCAAGGGCGCACTGTTCCTGGTGAGCGATGAGCACGGCGTGGTGCCCGCAACCGAGACGGACGCTGCCGAGTCCGACGCCGCCACGGTCGCCTTCTTCGCCGAAGGCTACGAAAAGCTCCGCGCCCGCCGCTAAATGATTTTTCTGGGACGGGGATTATTTAATCATTTGATCCCCGCGCCCGCTGCGAGCGAGGGGCGATTCGAACGCTTTCGCTCGCGAACAGTTCTGTCACCTTGGCGCCGCGCGAGGCGCGTACCGGCGGCTTCGCGGTAATAATGGCTGTAAGACAACCAGGAGGGGAGCGGAATCCATGGCGCTGATCTATATCGTTGAGGACGACGAGCCCATTCGTCGCGAGCTTGCCGACATCCTTGCTCGTGCCGGTTTTGAGGTCGAGGCCTGCGAATCGTTCGAGCACGTCTCGCGTGACATCCTGGCCGCTGCACCCGACTTGGTACTGCTCGACCTGACGCTTCCCGTCAAAGACGGCCAGCACATCTGCCACGAAGTCCGCCGCGAATCCGAGGTCCCCATCATCGTCCTCACGTCGCGCACGACCGAGATCGACGAGGTCATGGCCATGACGCTCGGCGCGGACGACTTTGTCCCCAAGCCCTTCAGCGCCCGCGTGCTTGTGGCGCGCATTAACGCGCTGCTGCGTCGCACCGCGACGGCGGGCGAGCGCAGCACGCTCGTCCATAAGGGGCTGGAGCTCGATCTCGCCCGCTCCATAGCCAGCAATACGGCGTCTGGCGACAGTACCGAGCTCACCAAAAACGAACTGCGTATCCTCTCGTTGCTTCTGAGCCGCGCGGGCAAGATCGTTTCGCGCTCGGCTATCATGCAGGACCTGTGGGACTCCGATGCCTTCGTGGACGACAATACGCTCACCGTCAACATCAACCGCCTGCGCACCACGCTCGAAAAAATCGGCATCAAGGGGTATCTGACCACGCACCGCGGCCAGGGCTATTCTGTCTAGGTGCCGGTCATGTCGTTTGCCAAATTCTTTAAAGACGCGCTGCTTCCCGTCGCCGTGTGGACGTGCGGCGTGCTGCTGAGCTGCTTTGTGCTGATGGTCGGCGGCGCACCCGTTTCTATCGTGGTCGTGGCGGTCGGCGTGTCCTTGATCTTTGGCATGCTGGGCATTGTGATCGAGTACGCGCGTCGCCGCCGTTTTCTGCGTCAGCTGGAGCGCGCGGCCGAGGAGCTGGAAAGTCCCGCGTGGGTACAGGAGATGGTGCAATGCCCAACCTATGCCGAGGGCGAGCTCGAGTACGAGGTCCTGCGCCGGGTGGGCAAGGCTGCCTGCGACGAGGTTGCGGAAGGCCGACGTCAGACCGATGACTATCGCGACTATATCGAGAGCTGGGTCCACGAGGCCAAGCTGCCCCTGGCGGCGGCCCATCTGATTTTGGAAAACCTGGACGGCAGCGAAGGTGACCTCTCGCGTGTGGATGACCTGGGTCGCGAGCTGGCTCGCGTTGAGCGCTATATCGACCAGGCACTGTACTATGCGCGCTCGGAAGTCGTGGAGCGCGATTACCTGATTCGCCGCTGGGATCTTAAGACCTTGGTGACGGGCGCGATTAAGGCCAACGCGCGCGAACTCATTGCAGCGCACGTGGCTCCGGTGTGCGAGAACCTTGACTTCGAGGTCTTTACCGACGAAAAATGGCTCGAATTTATCCTGGGCCAGCTCATTCAGAACAGCATTAAATATGCGCGCGAGGACGGCGCGAAGATCGTGTTTTCGGGCGCGTTGCTGGACGAGGGCCTGGCGAGCGAACGCATCGAGCTTACCGTCGCGGACAACGGCTGCGGCGTGAGCGCGGCCGACCTGCCGCGCGTGTTCGAGAAAGGTTTTACCGGCGACAACGGCCGCACCACCAAGCGCGCAACGGGCATCGGCCTCTACCTGGTGGCGCGTCTGTGCTCCAAGATGGGCATCGACGTCACCGCAGCATCCGACTCCGGCGAAGGCTTTGTCGTAACGTTTTCCTTCTCAACGAACAAGTTCCAATATTTCGAGTAACGCACGCGGCAGACGTCCGCCCAAACAAAAACGTGCCGCCCCAAACGGGGCGGCACGCCATCTTTTATCAGCCAACTCGCTGAAGTAAGGCTGCGAAGGCCGCGGGGCCGGGAGGGGTTTCCTAAGGGCACATCCCGCAGCCGCAACGCGGCGAGGACGTGCCTGTGGAAACCCCGCAGGCCCCGCGGCCGGTGGGAGCAACGCTACTTCACGACCAAGATGTCGCAGTCGGTATTGCGCAGCAGGAACGTCGAAATCGAACCCAGGAGCGCGTACTTGATCGAGGACAGGCCGCGGGCGCCGCAGAGCACCAGGTCGGGCTTGACCACGTCGAGCATCTCGTCTTTGAGCGTCTCGCGAATACGACCGGCGCGAATCATGACCTCGACCTCGGGAATGTCGGGATTGGCCTTGGCCTCTTCGAGCTGCTTGGCGATGGAGTTCTTAAATGCCTCCTCTAGGCCGTTGACCAGATCGACCGGATAGGAACCGGCGCTCTCGAGTGCCGTGGAATCGATGACATGGCCGATGATCAGCTTAGCGCCGTTGTTCGCGGCGACTTTGATGGCGCGTGCGAGCACAAAATCCTGCTGCTCAGTACCGTCGAGTGAAACAAATACCTTGGTGTAGCCCTCGTTCATGGTTTCCTCCTTGGTCTATCGCACGGGCGCGGGGCTCGTGCGTCGGGCGGGCGCGGGTGCGTTGACCGCCGGACACTTTATCTTGTTGCAGTTATACCCAAGGATTTCGGTTTAACTGCTCGCAATTCTGTGAACGGGCGAGTTTTTTGGTAAGGGTAGGCGCGGTCGCACCGCCAACGGTTAATAATGGGACATCGCCCGCATCGTCCGCAGAACATCTACCGGCGGGTGTCTAACGAGGGGGTCCCTTTGGATATTATCGAGCTTCTAAAATCTGCCTTCATGGGCCTGGTCGAGGGCATCACCGAATGGCTGCCCGTTTCGTCGACGGGCCACATGATCTTGGTGGACGAGTTCGTCAAGATGAACGTGAGCGAGACGTTCTGGAATATGTTCCTGGTCGTGATTCAGCTCGGCGCCATTCTGGCCGTCTGCGTGCTGTTTTTCCATGAACTCAATCCGTTCTCGCCCAGCAAGGGCAAGGAGGGCCGCCGCGACACCTGGGTGCTGTGGGGCAAGATTGTGCTCGGCTGCATTCCTGCGGCGGCGATCGGCCTGCCGCTCAACGACTGGATGGAGGAGCATTTCTACAATGCTCCCGTCGTGGCGCTGGCGCTCATCGTGTACGGCGTGCTGTTTATCGTGATCGAGAACTGGCGCGCGAGCAAGCGCGAGGAAATGGCCGTTGCCGGTTCGTTTGGTTCGCGTGCTGTGGTGTCGGGTGGACGTCCCGCCGGTGCGCACTTTGCGGCGCCCGCCGCGGCTACCGCTGAGGATGAGGACGATGACGAGAACCTGGACTTTGGCTCCATCGCCACGCTCGAGGACCTCAGCTGGAAGACTGCGCTGGGTATCGGCTGCTTCCAGGTGCTTTCGCTGGTGCCTGGTACGTCTCGCTCCGGTTCTACCATCATCGGCGGCCTGCTTTTGGGCTGCACGCGCTCGGTGGCGTCTAAGTTTACGTTCTTCCTGGCTATTCCCGTTATGTTTGGCGCGAGTGCGCTCAAGCTGGTCAAGTACTTCATCAAGGGCGGCACGTTCGGCACCAACGAGATCGCCATCTTGGGCGTGGGCTGCGTTGTGGCCTTTGTGGTTTCGCTCATCGCCATCAAGTGGCTCATGGGCTTCGTCCGCCGTCACGACTTCAAGTGCTTCGGAGTCTACCGCATCATCCTGGGCATCGTAGTGCTCGCATACTTCTTCGTTCTGGAGCCGATGCTCGGCCTCTAACTTAGTCGACGCTGCGCGGCGGCCAGGGCGACAACTTGTCATTCAAAGAGGGCGGCATGACCAAAAGGTCTATGCCGTCCTCTTTTCATGCCAATTTGTTCGCCCTGGCCGCCGCTCGCTACCGTTGCCATGACATCGGTGGCTCCGTGATTGGTACATTGGGGTCAGGTTTCTTTGCACCAACGTGGTGCAGACTAACCTGACACCTTTGCACCAAATTCGCCGGGGTGGGCCTGACGGTGGCGCACGGAGTCGTGGTGTGATTTGCGTCGGTGTCCGCGCGGCTCGGTATACTGGTACGGCTCAAACTATGGCGCTGCCCGCAGGCGCGCCGTCTGTCAGATGAGGAGTCGCCCATGACCCAGCCCTTGCCCTGGGAAAAGAACGCCGCGGTACCCGTGCCGCCCGCGCCGGAACCCGTGCCGCTCGATGCATACACCGCCCCCGCTGCGCCGGAGCCCGAGCTCGTTCCGCTCGACATCTATGACGCTCCCGCGCCGGCGCCCAAGCCTATCAAGCCGCTCGTCGACATCGACAGCCTTAATCCCGCCCAGCGCGAGGCGGTCCTGTCCACCGAGGGCCCGTTGCTGGTGCTCGCCGGCGCCGGCTCGGGCAAGACCCGCGTCTTGACCTTCCGCATCGCACATATGCTCGGCGACCTGGGCGTTAAGCCTTGGCAGGTTCTTGCCATTACGTTTACCAACAAGGCTGCGGCCGAGATGCGCGAGCGTCTGGCGGCACTCATCCCCAGCGGCACTCGTGGCATGTGGGTGTGCACCTTCCATGCCATGTGCGTGCGCATGCTGCGCGAGGACGCCGACCTGCTGGGCTATACCGGTCAATTCACCATCTACGATGACGACGACTCAAAGCGCATGGTGCGCGACATTATGCAGGCGCTCGGCATCGAGCAAAAGCAGTTCCCCATCAACATGATCCGCAGCAAGATCAGCTCGGCCAAAAACGCCATGATCGGTCCCGAGGATATGCTCAAGTCCGCCGATAGCCCCAACGACAAAAAGGCCGCGCAGGTCTACTTGGAGCTGGAGCGCCGCCTGCGCGCCGCCAACGCGATGGACTTCGACGACCTGCTCGTACGCGCGCTCGAGCTGCTGCGCACCCGCCCCGAGGTGCTCGACAAGTACCAGGAGCGCTTCCGCTACATTAGCGTCGACGAGTATCAGGACACCAACCACGTCCAGTACGAGATCGCCAACCTGCTGGCCGCCAAGTACCAAAACCTCATGGTCGTAGGCGACGATGACCAGTCCATTTACAGCTGGCGTGGCGCCGACATCACCAACATCCTGGACTTTGAGAAGGACTTTAAAAACTGCAAGACCGTCAAGCTGGAGCAGAACTACCGCTCCACGGGTCATATCCTGAGCGCCGCCAACGCCGTGGTGCGTCACAACTCGCAACGCAAGGACAAGCGCCTGTTTACGGCCGAGGGCGACGGCGAGAAGATCCAGGCCTTCCAGGCAAGCGATGAGCGCGACGAGGGCCGCTGGATTGCCGGCGAGATCGAAAAGCTGCACTCCAAGGGCACGAGCTACGACGACATCGCTGTGTTCTATCGCACCAACGCCCAGTCGCGTATTCTCGAAGATATGTTCCTGCGCGCGGGCGTGCCCTACAAGATTGTGGGCGGCACGCGATTCTTCGACCGTGCCGAGATCCGCGACGTCATGGCCTACCTCAAGATGATCGTGAACCCGGCAGACGAGATGAGCGTCAAGCGCGTCATCAACACGCCGCGTCGCGGCATCGGCTCCACCTCGATCCAAAAGATCGAGCAGCTTGCGCGCGGCAACCGTTGCTCGTTCTTCCAGGCCTGCGAGATCGCAACAGCCGAGACGGGCATGTTTAGCGCGAAGGTGCGCAACGGCCTGTCGAGTTTTGTGGCGCTGGTGCGCGAGGGCCGCCGCATGGACGGCGAGCTCAAGGACGTCGTCGAGATGATTGTCGACAAGACGGGCCTGCTGCAGGCGTTCCGCGCCGAGGGCACCATGGAGTCCGAGAGCCGCGCCGAGAACATCCAGGAATTCCTGGGCGTCGCTGCCGAATTTGAGGAGACGCACGAGGATATCGAGGGTACGCTCGAGAGCCTAGAAGAGCTGCGCGCAGCCGGTGTTGCCGACGTGCCTGCCGGCGCCGAGCCCGAGCCCGTCGTGGTGAGCGCGCCCGCGCCCGAACCGGGGCCGTCTGCACCGGTATCCTCGTTTGAGGCGCTCGTCGGCGCGCGCGATGCCGCAGGTTCCAATCCGCTCGATAGCCTAGCCGTCCCGGCGCTCTCGCCGCAGGATGCCTTGGCCGCCGCCATCGCGGGCAACGCGTATGCCACGCCGACGGAGCTGCCGGCGGGCGCTGTGCATGCCGACGAGATCGAGCGTACCTACGGTCCGCTCACCTGTAAGGCGCTACCGGCACTCATGGAGTGGCTGGCCCTGCGCTCCGACTTGGATTCCCTGGCCGGCGAGACGCACGCCATTACCATGATGACCATCCACTCCGCCAAGGGCCTGGAGTTCCCGGCGGTGTTCGTGGCCGGCATGGAGGAGGGCATCTTCCCGCACGTGCACGACTTTGGCGGCGGCGATGACCCGGGTAAGCTCGAGGAGGAGCGCCGCTTGGCCTACGTCGCTATCACACGCGCCCGTAAGCGCCTGTTCTTGACCTATGCCGCTACGCGTCGCACCTACGGCTCGACCTCTGCCAACCCGCGCTCGCGCTTCCTCAACGAGATTCCGTTTGAGGACATCGAGTTTAGCGGTATCGGTTCTGCCGGTTTTGAGGGCACGGGCTGGGAGAAGCGCGGCGACCGTCATGGCACCTTTGGCTCGGGCATGGGCTCGGATATGTACGGCGGCAAGGTGTTTGGCTCTCATACGCGCTCGACGGGCGGTTCCGCCTCGCGTGGTGGATCGAGCTTCGACGATTTCTTTGGCGGCAGCAGCTACGGGACCGAGCGTCATCGCGGGGTCTCGCCCGACGCCGGCCGTGTTGCCTCGACCTTTGGTTCGGGTGCGCCGCGAGCCAAAAAGCCATCGTCCAAGGTGTCGCCGACGGTGGAACGCAAGGTCGATCGCGCCAGTGCATCGCAGGACTTTGCCGCGGGCGATACCGTGAGTCACAAGACCTTTGGCACGGGTACCGTGATCTCGGTCGCGGGAGACATGATTGAGGTTCAATTCGAAAAGACCGGCCAGACCAAAAAGCTGATGAAGGGCTTTGCACCGATCGTTAAGCTGAATGCCTAACTGCGAGGTTGACCGGGCGCTCCGGGGGCTTTGGTCGCCTGCTCGGACAGTCCTGCTCGCACGGAGAGCACATTAAGTGCTCTCCGGCTCGTGCGGAACTCGCGATCGACCAAAGCCCCCGACGCGCCCTCTTCCTTGTGGCGTTTTAGCCTGCAGCTTGCGAACGTCGCTTTGCTCGTTCGCTTTTTGGTCTGGAGAGCCGGGTGGGCTGATAGAAAAATAGATGTGAGTAGGGGCTCTCCCGTGCATGGACGGGGGAGCCCCTTGTTTCGTTTTGGTTGTTATTGCGACCTAGAGGTGGCTGACGATCAGTTCCATCTTGCCTCGAGGTCAATGGAGCTAACGGTGCTGGGGGCTAGCAGGTGGCTTCCCTTGTGGACGGGGTCGCCGCAGACGGTGCCTTCGCCGTCGATGACTGACAGGCACATGAAGGGCCAGCGCTGGTCGAGGGTTTTGCTGCCGTCGACGCGAACGCGATCGACGGTGTAGCAGGGGTTGGACTCGAGCTCAGTCACGCCGTCGACCTCGGGCGCGGTCACGGTGCCGTCGGTCGGAGCCTGGACATCAAAATCGATGCAGTCGAGGCTCTGCTCAATGTGCAGAGGGCGCAGCTTGCCGTCGGTGCCGGGGCGGTCGTAGTCGTACAGGCGATAGGTCACATCGCTCGACTGCTGCGTCTCCAAAATGAGCGTGCCGGTCTTGATGGCGTGCACGGTACCGGAATCAATCTGGAAAAAGTCGCCCTTGTGGATCGGCAGCACGTTGAGCATGTCGTCCCAGCGGCCGTCCTTGATCATCAGTGCGGCCTCAGCGCGATCCTTAGCGCGTTGTCCGACGATGATCGTGGCGCCGGGCTCGCAGTCCAGCACATACCAGCACTCGGTCTTGCCCAGGCTGCCGTTCTCGTGCTTCGCAGCGTATTCGTCGTTGGGATGAATCTGGATTGAAAGGTCGTCCTTGGCGTCCAGAATCTTAATGAGCAGCGGGAACTCCTTGCCCTCGCAGTTGCCAAAGAGCTCACGGTGCTCGGCCCACAGCCATGACAGCGTGTGACCGGCGTACGGGCCCTCCGCGATCTGGCAGTCGCCGTTGGGGTGGGCGAGATGGCCCAGCACTCACCGATGGGGCCCTCGGGAATGTCGTAACCAAATACGGTTTCGAGCTGGCGGCCGCCCCAGATCTTCTCGTGGAAGATCGGCGTCAGTT
>JAQEDL010000034.1:21385-26539 GCA_027669365.1 Coriobacteriaceae bacterium AM49-12
CCAGGCTGCCGTTCTCGTGCTTCGCAGCGTATTCGTCGTTGGGATGAATCTGGATTGAAAGGTCGTCCTTGGCGTCCAGAATCTTAATGAGCAGCGGGAACTCCTTGCCCTCGCAGTTGCCAAAGAGCTCACGGTGCTCGGCCCACAGCCATGACAGCGTGTGACCGGCGTACGGGCCCTCCGCGATCTGGCAGTCGCCGTTGGGGTGGCGAGATGGCCCAGCACTCACCGATGGGGCCCTCGGGAATGTCGTAACCAAATACGGTTTCGAGCTGGCGGCCGCCCCAGATCTTCTCGTGGAAGATCGGCGTCAGTTTAATCAAGTCGGACATGTGCATACTCCCATAAGGTTGTGCGGGTGCCGCGTAAGACAGCTCAAAACGAGCACCCACCGGATTACAAAACTAGGCCAGCGTTACGTTGTGCAGCTCAAAGCGGTCGCCT
Organism: Coriobacteriaceae bacterium AM49-12; assembly: GCA_027669365.1. Lineage (GTDB taxonomy): Bacteria > Actinomycetota > Coriobacteriia > Coriobacteriales > Coriobacteriaceae > Collinsella. The sequence goes on from JAQEDL010000034.1 coordinate 21,830, forward strand.
ACGTTGTGCGAGATAGAATATTCAAACGCGGTGCCGCTATCCAAGAAGCCAATCTGGTTGAGTTCGAGCAGGGGAGAGCCGGGTTTGGTATCCAGCGCTCAGCCTCTTCCTCAGTTGCCGCGACAGCGCGAATGGTGCGATGGAAGCTCGAAATCTTCAGCCCGCATTGCTCGCGGATAAAGCCGTAGACCGATCCGTACAGGTCCTTCTTTTTAAGGCCCGGGATCAGTTCGAGCGGCATATAGGTGTACTCGATGACGATGGGCTTCTCGTCGACCTGGCGCACGCGCACGATGTGATAGGCGAAGTCATCCTCGGCCATTCCCAGCTGGGTCGCAACCTCTGCCGGCGGATTGACGATCGAGAAATCGTAGACCACCGAGGTCACCTTTTCCCCGCGGTGCTCATACGAAAAGCCCTGGGCACGGTCGTTCTTGCCTTGAAAAAACACCTGGCCGGGAAGTCCCGCCGTGTCCTTGACGTAGGTGCCCGATCCGCGCCGGCTGGTAATAAGGCCTTCCTCGGTGATCTGCTCAATCGCTCGTTTGACGGTGATTTTGGAAACGCCATAGAGCTCACAGAACTCAACGACGGTGGGCAACTTATCGCCCGGTTTAAGTGCGCCGTCCTCGATGCTTCGACGGATATCTGCAGCTATCGCCTCGTATTTGGGAATCATGCAATCCTCCCTTCATATTTGCGTCGATATTTAGAAAGTATACCTACTTAGAAAGCATCCATATGGCTTTCATGAAAGAAGTTCGATAAAGAAAAATGAAAAAGACGCTTTACATAGAAAATTAGAGCGCTATAGTTACAGACAACAAGCGAGATGCATTGGCGTTTCCTTGTACTGTTTGGGGACGGCTTTGTTTTGGCGGGTTGGATATCGGTATGACCGGTGCGCGCCCGCGCCGGATAACCTGCCAAAGCAAACCCGTCTCCAACCGGAAGCTCTAGAACACGAAAGCGAGGACTTTGATGGCACAGTATCAGCTGCCCCGTGACTTCTTTTTTGGCGCTGCTATGTCCGGCCCGCAGACTGAGGGTCAGTGGAACCAGGGCGGCAAGCTCGAGAACCTGTGGGACACCTGGTCCATCCAGGATCTGGGTTCGTTCTACAACTGCGTTGGCTCTTATGCCGGCAATGACTTTATGGCCAAGTACCAGGAAGACTTTCGCATTTTGAAGGACTTGGGCCTGAATACCTATCGCACTTCCATCCAGTGGAGTCGTCTGCTCGATGCCGACGGCAACCTTAATGGGGAGGGCGCTGCATGGTATCACGAGCTGTTCCGCGCCTCTCGCGAGGCCGGCCTGGAGCCGTTTGTCAACTTGTACCACTTTGACATGCCCACCTACCTCTTTAACCGCGGCGGCTGGGAGAGCCGTGAGGTCGTCGAGGCTTACGCGCATTACGCCGACGTCGCCTTCCACGAGTTTGGCCAGGAGATTAAGTACTGGTTCACCTTTAACGAGCCCATCGTCGAGCCCGAGCAGCGCTATCAGGAGGGTGTGTGGTTCCCGCAGCTCCACGACTTCAACCGCGCCCGCACCGTGCAGTATCACATCTCGCTGGCGCACGCGCTGGCCGTGGCCAACTATCGTCGCGCCTATGACGAGGGCGCTATTCGCGCCGATGCCAAGATCGGCATGATCAACTGCTTTACCCCGGTCTACACCAAGGAGAACCCCAGCGAGGCAGACCTCGAGGCCGTGCGTATGACCAGCGGCATCAACAACCGCTGGTGGCTTGACCTCATTACCAAGGGCGAGCTCCCTGCCGACGTGCTCGAAAGCCTGGCCGAGGGCGGCGTTAAGCTCCCGTTCCGCGCCGGCGACCAAGAGATTCTTAAGCAGGGTGTTGTCGACTGGCTCGGCTGCAACTACTACCACCCCACGCGCGTTCAGGCGCCGGCGAGCAAGATTGACCAGTACGGCCTGCCGCACTTTGCCGACGAGTACGTGTGGCCCGACGCCGTTATGAACGAGAGCCGCGGCTGGGAGATCTACCCGCAGGGCCTCTACGACTTTGGCATGGACTGCGCCAAGAACTACCCCGATCTTGAGTGGTTCGTTTCCGAGAACGGCATCGGCATCATGGACGAATACAAGAACCGTGACGCCGAAGGAACCATCCAGGATGACTACCGCGTCGACTTTGTACGTCAACACCTGGAGTGGGTTGCAAGCAATTGCCGAGGGCGCCAAGTGCCGCGGATACCATTATTGGGCCGTCATCGATAACTGGTCTTGGGCGAACGCCTTTAAGAATCGCTATGGCTTTGTCGAGGTCGATTTGATGGATGGTTATAAGCGCCGTCTTAAGAAGTCGGCGGCCTGGCTCAAACAGGTCGCCACGACCCACGTGGTTGATTAGCGATCGGGCGAACGCCCAGACCGCGCGCCGCCGCGCGCAACACATGGCACATCTGGTGGCAGAGGGCGACAGACCACCGTGCGCATAGGAAAAGGCCGGATTTGAAAGTTAGGAGCAATCATGGCCAGTGACAACGGAAAGAGCTTCCTCGACAAGTTTGCCGAGGTCTCTGCGAAGGTGGGAAACCAGGTTCACCTGCGTTCCCTGCGTGACGCCTTCGCGACCATCACGCCGCTCTATATCCTTGCGGGTATCGCGGTTCTTATTAACAACGTCGTGTTCCCCCTGTTCCCGCTCGATGCGGCGGGCCTTGCCAATCTTCAGACGTGGGGTTCGGCAATTACGCTGGGCACCCTCAACGTCTCTGCCATTATCTTGGCCGGATTGATTGGCTACAGCCTCGCTAAGAACAAGCGTTTCGATAACCCGCTTGCTTGCGTGGTCGTCGCTATCTCTGCTTTCGTCATCATGATGCCGCAGCAGGTCACCGCCACGCTTGCCGCCACGAGCCCGCTGCTCACCGACAAGATCACCTCCGCCGAGGTCACGGGCGCCCTTTCGACTGCCAACACCGGCACCAACGGTCTGTTCTCGGCTATTATCATCGCCCTGCTTTCCGTCTCGCTCTTCATCAAGATTTCTGGCGTCGAGAAGCTCAAGGTTAAGCTGGCGAGGGCGTGCCTCCCGCGGTCTCCAACTCCTTCAACGTCATGATCCCGATGCTGCTCAACCTCGCGATCTTCGCTCTTGCCGCAGCCCTGCTCGCCGTGTGCGCCGGCACCGATCTGTGCACCATCATCTCCACGTGCATCTCCAACCCGCTCAAGAGCATCATGAACGCCGGTCCGTGGGCTGTTATCCTCATCTACACCCTTGCTAACCTGCTGTTCTGCGTCGGTATTCACCAGTCCACCATCTCTGGCGCTACCGTCGAGCCGATCCTGACCATGCTCATCGTCGACAACATGGCTACCTTTGCCGCCGGTGGCACCATCCAGCCCGATCACTACATGAACATGCAGATCGTTAACAGCTTCGCCCTCATCGGCGGCTCGGGCTGCACCCTCATGCTTCTGCTCGACACGCTCCTGTTCTCCAAGAACAAGGCTTCCGAGACCGTTTCCAAGATGGCTATCCTGCCTGGTCTGTTCAACATCAACGAGCCGGTTATCTACGGTTACCCCATCGTGTACAACCTGCCGCTCATGATTCCGTTTGTCCTTCTTCCCGATCTGTTCATCGGCATCACCTATGGCCTTACCTGCGCAGGCATCATCAGCCCCTGCATCGCCCAGGTGCCCTGGACTATGCCTCCCGTCATCAATGCCCTGCTCGCTACGGGCTTTGACTGGCGCGCGGCGTGTGGCAGGCTCTCGAGATTGTCATTGGCATGGCCGTCTACCTGCCCTTTATGAAGATTTCCGAGAAGGCAATCGCCAAGCAGGAGGCTCTCGCCGAGTAGAACGCCTAACGTTCGTCCCTTTCACCGCTGCGGGCGCCGGTACGCGGTGCCGGTGCCCGCAGCTCTCTCCCTTGTGTAAAGACGCAGGGGTTGGGCACAATAGCCGCAAGGAATAAAACCAGTCGTCGTCTGCGCGCCGCGCAGTTATAAGGAGGAAACCATGAAGAAGATCATGCTCTGCTGCAATGCCGGTATGTCCACGAGCCTGCTGGTCCAGAAGATGCAGGCCGAGGTTGCAAACCGTGGTCTGGATATCGAGATCGAGGCTCGTCCCATGAACGAGGCCCACGATCACCTGGACGAGTGCGACATGTTGTTGCTTGGCCCGCAGATCGGCTACACCAAGGGCGATTTTGAGAAGGAGGCCGCCGGTCGTTTCCCGGTCGAGGTCATCAACATGGTCGACTATGGCCGCATGAACGCTGCCGGCATCATCGACCACTGCGTCAGCGTGATGGGCTAGGTGCTCCGCATGGAGGATATGAACGAGTTGCAGATGACCTGCTTCGAGATCATCAGCTACGTCGGTACCGCCAAGAGCATGTACATCAATGCCGTGCAAAAGGCCAAGGAGGGCGATTTTGACGCTGCCGAGGAGCTTATCAAGCAGGGCGACGAGGCCTATAACGGTGGCCACGATGTCCATATGGGGCTCCTTAAAAAGGAGGCCAACGGCGAGCGTAACGGCGAGGCCCCGCTGATTCTGCTGCATGCCGAGGACCAGATGGCAGGCACCGAGACCATGCGCGTCATGGCGACGGAGCTCATCGAGATCCACAAGCAGCTGCAGGCACTTAAGGCCTAGTCGGCGTTATCGCCGCGACGGACCGTGCGGTCCAACAGACAACAGAGCCCCTTTGACGGGCGC
>JAQEDL010000035.1:0-26531 GCA_027669365.1 Coriobacteriaceae bacterium AM49-12
TGCCCGGTACGCGTAGAGCCATTTTCTCACCGCCGGGGCGGGGACGTCGAGCATCTTGGCCGCGAGTTCGAAGCCGAGGCCGGCCTCGAACAGGTCGGCGGCGCGTGCCTCATCTCGCGACCGTATCTTGCCTTCTTCCTGCGGGGCATTTCCGATGCCTCCCTTTTCTCGAACCTTAATTTCAAAGTCCAAGAAATGGGATGCAGTTCAAAGCTAACCTGTCCCCGTGGCACCAAATGGCAGAGAGACGGCGTTTGCTCAGATAAAACCTGCCAAAATAAACCCGTTCCATTGCGGCAGGTTGGTCATAGTTATTACGTGGCGGTCGAGCTCGACCGTATAGGCCGCGCCTTGTTTGGCTAAAGTACAATCATCTGTGTTTAACTCGCCCGCAGCTGCACGGCGTGGGCGATGGCCAAAAAGGAAAACTACATGGGATTCATGTCAAAGCTGCTGTCCTTTGGATCCGATAAGGACCTTAAGCGCTACTACAAGATCGTCGACCAGATCAACGGTCTTGAGCCCCAGTTTGAGAAGATGACCGAGGAGGAACTCCGCGGCCAGACCGATAAGTTCCGCGAGCGTTACGCCAACGGCGAGTCGCTCGACGACATGCTCCCCGAGGCCTTTGCCACCGTGCGTGAGGCTTCCAAGCGCACCATGGGTATGCGCCACTTTGATGTGCAGCTCATTGGCGCCATGGCACTGCACGAGGGCCACATCGCCGAGATGAAGACCGGCGAAGGTAAGACCCTCGTCTCCACGTTGGCCGGCTATCTCAACGCTATTGCCGGCAAGGGCGTGCACGTCGTCACTGTCAATGATTACCTTGCCAAGCGCGACTCCGAGTGGATGGGCCGCATCTATAAGTACCTGGGCATGACCGTCGGTCTGCTCCAGAACAACATGCCGCTCGAGCTCAAGCGCCCGGCCTACCAGGCCGACGTCACCTACGGCACCAACTCCGAGTTCGGCTTTGATTACCTGCGCGACAACATGGTCACTCGTCCCGAGCAGCGCGTGCAGCGCGGCCACAACTACGCCATCGTCGACGAGGTTGACTCCATCCTGATCGATGAGCTCGCACCCCGCTGATCATCTCGGGCGCTGGCACCAAGTCCGCCAGTACCTACAAGGACTTCGCGCGTGCCGTGCGTGGCCTTGAGCGCGGCGAGGACGTGTCGCACGACATGCTTACCGCCACCGAGGACGTTGAACCCACGGGCGACTACGTCATGGACGAGGCCAAGCACACCATCGCCGCCACCGAGCGCGGTCTTAAGAAGATCGAGCGCCGCCTGGGTATCGATGACATCTATGCCGATCTCTCCGGCCAGCTGGTCAACCACCTGCAGCAGGCGCTGAAGGCCCAGTACATGTTCCACCGCGACAAGCAGTACGTGGTCACCAACGGCGAGGTCAAGATCGTCGACGAGTTCACCGGCCGCATTATGGAAGGCCGCCGTTACTCCGAGGGCCTGCACCAGGCCATCGAGGCCAAAGAGGGCGTGCTCGTACGCGAGGAGAACCAGACGCTGGCCACTATCACCTTGCAGAACTACTTCCGTCTGTATGACAAGCTCTCCGGCATGACCGGCACGGCACTCACCGAGGATGCCGAGTTCCGCGAGATCTACAAGCTGCCCGTCGAGGTCATCCCCTCCAACAAACCCGTTCAGCGTGTTGACCACGAGGACCTGGTGTACCGTACCATTCAGGCCAAGTACAACGCCGTCGCCGACGATGTCGAGCAGCGTCACGCCAAGGGCCAGCCGGTCCTGGTGGGCACCGTCTCCATCGAGAGCTCCGAGAAGCTGTCGGCCGCCCTTACCAAGCGCGGCATCGCGCACGAGGTCCTCAACGCCAAGCACCATGAGCGCGAGGCTCATATCGTTGCCCAGGCCGGACGCTACGGCGCCGTGACCATCGCTACCAACATGGCCGGTCGTGGTACCGACATCCTGCTGGGCGGCAACCCCGACGAGCTGGTGCGCGAGCGCCTTGAGTACGAGGGCCTGACCATGGAGGACGTGACGCCCGAGCAGCTTGAGCAGTTTAACGCCGAGGCCAAGGAGACCTGCAAGGCCGAGCGCGAGCGCGTGCTTGCCGCCGGCGGCCTGACCGTTATCGGCACCGAGCGCCATGAGTCCCGTCGTATCGACAACCAGCTGCGCGGCCGCTCCGGCCGTCAGGGCGATCCGGGCGAGACCCAGTTCTACCTGTCGCTCGAGGACGACCTCATGCGCCTGTTCGGTGGCGACAAGATGGACCGCGTCTCCAAGATGATGGTTACGGCCGACATGGGCGACGATATGCCCATCCAGCACAAGATCATCTCCAAGGCCGTCGAGAGCGCCCAGCACAAGGTCGAGAGCATCAACTTCTCCATGCGCAAGAGCGTCCTTGAGTACGACGACGTCATGAACAAGCAGCGCCAGGTCATCTATGCTGAGCGCAATAAGATTCTGGACGGCAAGGACCTGACCGACCACATCACCGAGGTCATGCACGACACCGTGTACCGCTGCGTTCAGGAGTTCTGCACCAAGGACAGTCACGATGGCGAGCGCGACCTGGAGGGCCTGCGCAAGTGGGTTGTGGAGCTCACCGGCCACATTGATACGCCGAAGTTCCCCGACGAGGATTATGAGGCTCTGGCTGCCGATGTCCTGGCTTACGTAGAGAAGTGCTACAACATGAAGGCCGAGCGCTTGGGCGAGGACTGATGCGCGAGCTCAACACCCAGGTCATGCTGCGCGTCATCGATACCCGCTGGATGAACTACCTGCAGGAGATGGACTACCTCAAGACCGGCATCGGCCTGCGCGGCTTTGGCCAGCGCGACCCGCTGGTCGAGTACAAGACCGAGGCCTACGGCGCGTTCCAGATACTCGTCGACACCATGTACGAGGATTACCTGCGCACGGTTCTGCGCATCGAGATCAAGGCTGCCCCGCGTGTCGTGGAGCACAAGGAGGAGCCCGCGCTCGAGGGTGCGCACTTCTCCGGTCCTGCCGAGGTCGATGGTGACAACGGCGACTCGGTGCTGCGCAAGCAGGCGCAGGTGCAGGCCCGCACGGCTGTCCAAGGCGGACCGGCTGCCGTCAACAACGGTGGCAAGGTGACGACCTACCGCAAGTCCGAGAGCGACGATCCGTACGTCAACGTGGGCCGCAACGACCCGTGCCCTTGCGGTAGCGGTAAGAAGTTCAAGTACTGCCACGGCAGGAATCGTTAATGGCTGAGGCTTTAGAGGTAACGCCCGCCGAGCTGGACGCGTTTGCGGACCGGCTCGGTGAGGTTGAGTCGTACCTCCATTTGGACGAGAAGCGCACCCGCGTAACGGAGCTCGAGGCCAAAAGCGTCGCCCCGGGCTTTTGGGACGACGCCGATGCCGCTCGCGCCACGATGGAGGAGATCGCGCGCACCAAGGAAGATATCGCTGCCGTGGACACCGCGCGCGGCGAGCTTTCCGATGCCCGCGCTGCGCTGGAGCTTGCCGAGGAGATGGGGGATGACCCCGACGCCGTCGCATTGCGCGAGGAGGCTGCCGCTACGGCAGAACGCCTGGCCCGCGCCATCGACGAGCTTGAGCTTGCGAGCTGGTTTACCGGGGAGTTCGACCATGGCGACGCGATTGTGACCATCAAGCCGGGCAGGGTGGTTTGGAGGCCCAGGATTGGACCTTCATGCTCTTTAAGATGTACATGAAGTACTGCCAGCGCCGCGGTTGGAAGGTCACCATCAACGATTGCCCCGCGGCCGAGGTCATTGGCATTGATCGCGCGACCTTTACCGTCGAAGGCAAGGATGCTTTTGGCATGCTTCGCGCCGAGGCCGGTGTCCACCGCCTGGTGCGCATTAGCCCCACCGACGACAAGAAGCGCCGCCAGACCACGTTTGCCGGCGTCGAGGTCATTCCGGTGCTGCCCGATGATATCGACATCGAAATCAGTCCCGATGACATCCGCGTGGACGTGTACCACGCGAGCGGCCCGGGCGGTCAGGGCGTTAACACCACCGACTCCGCCGTGCGCGTGACGCATTTCCCCAGCGGCATTGTGGTTACCTGCCAAAACGAGCGCAGCCAGATCCAGAACAAGGCCGCGTGCATGCAGATCCTCAAGGCTCGCCTGTACGAGATTGAGCTCGAGAAGCGTGCCGAGGCCCTGGACGAGATTCGCGGACCCAAGACCACGATTGGTTTTGCAACCAGATCCGCAGCTACGTGCTCTACCCGTACCAGATGGTTAAGGACCTGCGTACGGGCGTGGAGACCAGCAACGTCGAGGCCGTTCTTGACGATGGCGATTTGGATCCGTTTGTGATTGGCTATCACCGTTGGGCTACCGGCAACGCCGATGTAGAAGGCTCGGAGATCTAAAACATCAGGCGGCTTCAAGCCGATGCTAAGCCCAACGGTTGGACGGGTTTGTATTCGGAATAAACCCTGCGCAGGGGGTGGTTTTTGTCCGGCGAATCGGTAGAATCGAATACAAGAAGAAGTTCAAAGCGCATCCGATGGGGTGCGCTTTTTTGAGGGAGGCAGCATGGCATATCGTCTGGACATTAAGCGCATTCTTTCGATGAACTTCTTTCACGACCTGCCCCAGATTATGTTGGGGTGCGCTCTGGCCGCTATTGCGACCGACCTGTTTTTGATTCCTAACGGCCTTGCTGCCGGTGGCGTTACGGGCCTTGCCACCATTATCCAGGCGGTCGGCGCATCGCGCGGTCTATCGCTTCCCGTTGGTATTCAGACGATCGTGATGAACGCCTTGCTGCTGCTGGTCGTTATGCGCGAAGGCGGCATGTTCTACGTGGTGCAGACCGCGACGGGCTTTGTGCTGCTGGGCTTCTTTACCGATCTGTTCGCCCCGTTTGTAGCACCCCTGGCGGATGCGGACCTGATGCTCCCTGCCATGTGGGGTGGCATTATTACGGGCATCGGTTACGGCATGGTGCTGCGCGCCGGCGCCAACACCGGCGGTTCGGACACGATTGGCCAAATCATCTCGCGTAATACCTCACTGCCCGTGGGCTCGACCGTCATGGCGATCGATGTTGCCGTATGCGCGCTGTCGGCTCCGGTCTTTTCAATCGAAAACGCGCTATATGCAGGCCTTTCGATGGTCATTAGCGGCTACGTGATCGATGCCGTGGTCGATGGTGGCAACAAGCGCCGTATGGTACTCATCATCTCGGACAAGTTCCCTGATATCGCTGCCGATATCATGTATGGCCTAGGTCGTGGTTGTACCAAGTTTAAGGCGACTGGCATGTATTCGGGTGCCGAGAAGCCGGTGATTATGGTCATCGTGAGCCGTCGAGAGCTCAATACCCTCAAGACGATCGTGCGCGAGCGCGATCCTCACGCCATCGTGACGGTCGCTGACGTTACGGAAGCCTTCGGCGAGGGATTCAAGGACATTAGCGCGTAGGGTCGACCGCGTTCCATCCAAAAGACGTTCACATTGATAAACCGTTTCATCAGCGGTTCTGCCTGCTAAATTGTTCAAATAATGATAAAAACTCTGGTAAAGCCATCAGTTTCCAGCATAATGAATGACGTACGTGCATTGCGGCTGTGTTGGGATTACCTTCGGTGCCGTGCGCATTTTGTCTAATGAGGATGAAAGGAAGGCACAATGAGCGACGAAGAGCTCAAAAAGGTTGCCAACGAGGTAAGGAAGGGCATCGTCACCGGCGTGCACGCTGCCAAGTCCGGCCATCCGGGCGGTTCGCTCGGCGCTGCCGACATCATGACCTATCTGTACTTTGAGGAAATGAACGTCGACCCGGCCGATCCCCGCAAGGCCGATCGCGACCGCTTTGTGCTCTCCAAAGGCCATTGCGCTCCGGGCCTGTACGCCGTGCTCGCCGAGCGTGGGTTCTTCCCCAAGGAGGATCTCGAGACGCTGCGCCACATCGGCAGTCACCTGCAGGGTCACCCCAACATGAACGACACCCCGGGCGTTGACATGTCCACCGGTTCGCTCGGCCAGGGCATCTCCGCCGCCGTGGGCATGGCCGTTGCCGCCAAGCACTGGGGCGATACTTACCGCACGTACGCCCTGCTGGGCGATGGCGAGAGCGAGGAGGGCCAGGTCTGGGAGGCCGCCATGTTTGCCGGCAACCAGCAGCTCGATAACCTTTGCGTGATCGTCGACCACAACGGTCTGCAGATCGACGGCCCCGTCGAGGAGGTCAACGACCCCATGCCGCTCGCCGACAAGTTCCGTGCTTTTAAGTTCCACGTTGTGGAGCTCGCCGACGGCAACGATTTCGACCAGATCCGCGCCGCCTTTGCCGAGGCCCGCGCCACCAAGGGCCAGCCTACGGCCATTATCGCCGAGACCACAAAGGGCAAGGGCGTGTCATTTATGGAGAACCAGGTTGGCTGGCACGGCAAGGCCCCCAACGATGAACAGTTTGAGCAGGCCATGGCAGAGCTCACGGCCGCCGGAGAGGAGCTCTAGGATGGCAGACGTCAAGAAAATCGCCACGCGCGTAAGCTACGGCGAGGCCCTCGTCGAGCTCGCCAACGAGCACGATGACTTTGTGGTCCTCGACGCCGACCTGGCCGCCGCCACGCAGACCGGTAAGTTTAAGGCCGCTTGCCCCGACCGCTTCTTCGACGTGGGTATCGCCGAGAGCAACCTGATGGGCGTCGCCGCCGGTATCGCGACCACTGGTCGTGTTGCCTTCGCGAGTACCTTTGCCATGTTCGCTGCCGGTCGCGCCTTTGAGCAGGTCCGCAACTCCATCGGCTACCCGCACCTCAACGTTAAGATCGGTGCCACGCACGCCGGCATCTCGGTGGGCGAGGACGGCGCCACGCACCAGTGCTGCGAGGATATCGCCCTCATGCGCGTCATCCCCGGCATGACCGTAATTGTTCCCGCCGACGACGTGGAGGCCCGCGCCGTGACGCGCGCCGCCTACGAGTGCGACGGTCCGGTGTACATGCGCTTCGCCCGTTTGGCCTCGCCGGTTATCAACGACCCCGAGACCTACAAGTTCGAGTTGGGTAAGGGCATTGTCATGCGCGAGGGCGCCGATGCGACCATCATCGCCTGCGGCCTGATGGTCGGCGAGGCTCTCGAGGCCGCCGAGCAGCTCGCTGCCGAGGGCATCGACGCCGAGGTCATCAACATGCACACCATCAAGCCCATCGACGCCGACCTGATCGTCAAGAGCGCCACCAAGACCGGTCACGTCGTGACCGTCGAGGAGCACTCCGTGATCGGTGGCTTGGGCAGCGCCGTTGCCGACGTTCTGTGTGAGCAGTGCCCGACGCCGCTCAAGAAGATTGGCGTCAACGACACCTTTGGCGAGTCCGGTCCGGGTGCCGAACTCCTGCACAGGTACGGCCTGGACGCCGCCAACATCGTGGCAACCACCAAGGAGTTCTTGGCATAAGGCAAGACGAGGCAAAGCATCGCTTCAGCAACCGTATGCAATCCAAAACGGGGGCGTTCTCAAAGAGGACGCCCCTGTTTCAGTTGCGGTGAAATAAGGACTGTTTTGCCAGCCTAAAGGCTCAATTAATCCGTATTTCACCGCAACTTTCGAAGGCGTTCCCGTTTGTGCTGGCGGCGGCACGTCGATCGATTGCCGCTTGGCACAGTGCGGCAACATCGGGGGCGTCGTCGCCTTTATATGTCATGGCGAGTAGGGCGGCATCATAGATTTCGTCGTTGGTCATATCGCCGGCAACGATGGGACAGAAGGTGAGTATCGAATCCTGCTCAGCGAGCTCGGCGAGATTGATCGTTTCGCCTGCGGCAAAGACATCGTCGAGGACGAGCGTCGCGCTCGTACAGGGAATTTGATAAATCTTGCATCGGTGGCGATGGGGGAACCTGCCGCCTCGAGCGTGTACACACCTTGAATGAGGCTGATACCGGAACCGTCGGAGGCGACGAACTCAACTTTGTCGACCGTTATCCCGTCGACAGTCTTGCCCGTAATGTGTATCGGAACACGTGAGGCCCCGCTATCGGTATCCCAACCTGCGGCAGAGATGTTGAGCACGATAGCATGCTCCGAATGAGCCGATATAAAGTGGGAAAAAATCTGCCGCAGATAAAGACCAAAACAGCTACCGCCGATAATGCCAATTACCAGCATGCAGGCAAGGATGACCGCAACGTGGTTCCGAGGCTTTACTCGAAGCCTAGAATCAGCAGAGATGCCATTGACGGCAGCCCCGCACGCCGTGCAGTACCTCACGCCATCGCGCAACTCGGCCCCACAATAAGGACAATTCATACTAGCCTCCTACAACCATAGGCGTTCCTATCGAGGCCACTGTAAAGCGATAATTCAAATCCAAGTTGCGCAACAATGAGCCCCAATATAAGTTGCGGTGAAATAAGGACTGATTAGGGCTTTTAACTGCTAAAACAGTCCCTATTTCACCGCAAATTCTAAAGAGGCCGTATCAAGCAGGATTTCTATTGGGATAAGGGCCCATTCCAGCCACGTTCAATTCAGCCCCCAAGCATGGCGCTGCTGCACTTAAGCAAAACCCAGCGACCCCTTAGTTATCGCAGGCCGGGCACAGGGTTACTCTCCAAATCTTTCCGCAGGCGGAAGAGCCCCTGCCGCGCGAAGCGCGCAGCGGGGGCTCCGACATGTCCGAGGACGATTTGGAGAGTAACCCTGTGCCCGGCCGACGGGATCCCTAAGCACGCCATGCTTCTTATGTGCAGCAAAGCTAATGCTGCTAAAATACAAAGCGCTCATGTAGTTTAAACGCACGACGATAAGGAGCACCAGTGGGTAACCACTTCCGTACCTCCGGTGCGGGCGATGATGCCCCCAAGACGCAGGCAGGCGTCCAGGGCAGTCGTTTCGCCACTCCGGATTCAGAGGGCCAGCCTGTTGCTCAGGCCCCCGCTCAGCCGGCAGATCAGGCACAGCCGGCATCCGATCCCTTTGCCTACAATCCCACCAGCGATGTCGCGCTTTCCGGCACGGCGGGTTTTGAGCCCGTTCAGGCCGTGACCGCTCGCGTGGAGCAGCCTCAGGCTGGTGCCGCCACGCCGCAGCCTACCATGGCCGGCATTCCCGACCCCTTGGCCCCTGCGACGCCGGCTCCTCAGCCTGCGCAGTCCGGTCTCTTTGCCGCTATTCCCGACCCCACGCAGCCTGCTGCCCCGGTGGTCGAGAGCGATCAGGCCGCCGAGGTCGCAAGCCTCGATAACGCGCTCAACAACCCCGATTTTACGTCGGTGTTTGCGCCCATCGATCCGCAGGCCAGCCGCAAGAAGATGGCCAAGCAGGCCGGTGTCGAGCCCGTCATCCTTATGGAGCATGTCACCAAGATCTATCCGGCACAGCCCAACAAGCCTGCACTCGACGACATCAACATCGAGATCTATCCGGGCGAGTTCGTCTTCCTGGTCGGTCACTCCGGCTCGGGTAAGACCACGCTGCTGTCGACGCTCAACCGCGACGTCAAGCCGACGAGCGGCCGCATCCTGGTTGCCGGTCAGGACCTCATGAAGATCAAGAACCGCAAGGTTCCGTTCCTGCGCCGCCAGATTGGTGCCGTGTTCCAGGACTTTAAGCTTCTGCCGCAAAAAACCGCCTACGAAAACGTGGCGTTTGCCCTGCAGTGCATCGGCAAGCCCAAGGGCGTCATTCGCAGCCAGGTGCCCGAGGTGCTGCGTCTGGTCGGTCTGGCCGATCAGATGGACTCGCTGCCCGACCAGCTTTCCGGTGGCGAGCAGCAGCGCGTTGCCGTCGCCCGCGCTATGGTCAACCGTCCGCCGCTGCTGATCTGCGACGAGCCCACGGGTAACCTCGACCCGGCGATCTCGCTGGGCATCATGAAGCTGCTCGAGCGCATTAACCGCACCGGCACCACCGTGATCGTCGCCACGCACGACCGCGAGATGGTCGATAGCATGCACCGTCGCGTGATCGCCCTCGAGGGCGGCCACGTTATCCGCGACCAGGAGAGGGGAGGTTACGGCAACTATGGCACCAACTAACGTGGGCTACTCCTTCAAAGAGGCAATCAGCCACTTCTTCCGTAACTGGACTACCTCGCTCGGCGCCGTCATCACGATCTTCCTTTCGCTGTTTATCATCGGCCTGTTCATCATGGGCTCCGCGATGCTGAACTCCGTGATCGGCACCGTCGAGGATCAGGTTGTCATCAACGCCTTTATTAGCGATGACGCCGACCAGGCAGATGTTCAGGCCTTTGAGGCCGAGCTCAAGACGTGGAGCAACGTCAAGTCCGTGACGTACAAGGACAAGGACGACGCGCTGGCCGAGTACACGAGCAAGATGTCGGGTAACGCCGACGCTACCATGAGCGCGCTCGACGGTCAGAACCCGCTGCCGGCTTCGTTTGCCATCGAGATGGACGATCCGTCCAAGGTCGAGAGCACGGCCCAGAAGCTCAAGAAGAACGCCGATTTTCAGAAGATCGCGGATGACGGCGACGTCAACGCGAGCGTGCTGTACGGCCAGGAGGAAGTGAGCCGCCTGTTCCAGGTGACCAACTACATCCGTATCGCCGCCGTGGTGCTTGTTGGCCTTCTGACCTTTATCGCATTCATCTTCATCAACAACACGATTCGCCTGTCCATCACGGCGCGTCGTCGTGAGATTGCGATTATGCGTCTGGTCGGCGCCAGCAACGGCTTCATTCGCGGCCCGTTTATCACCGAGGGCGTACTGCAGGCCATTTTGGGCTCGCTGCTTTCCATCGGCGTTCTGGAGCTGCTGCGCAATCTGATGATTCCGCGTCTGCAGGAGAGCATCGGCTGGATGTCGTTTGCCCTGCCGATGCAGTACTACCTGGTGACCTATGCTGCGCTGATTCTGGTCGGCGTGATTATCGGTCTCTTTGGTTCTGCCATCGCCATGCGCCGCTACCTGCGCGTGTAGGCATGCCTGGAATTCACCCTTCCAACGGGTCGTCTCTTATGGGGCGGCCCGTTTTTTGATCCCAAGGGGACGGAAGAAAACGGGTCATTGTGGCGCTGGTCTATCTATGTGACCCGCAATCCTGCCGTCCCCTAGGGATCATTTGGGTAGACTCTTGGGATGTAAACGGCAATCGATAGCAAGGAGGCGCCATGGGGCGCAATAACAAGCATAAGCGTGGAGCTCGCAATAAGCGCGGGCCGGTGCGCAGCGAACGCCGTCCGAGCCTGACCGGGCGCGTGCAGCTCCATGAGCACAGTGCCTATGTCATAACCGAGAATGGCGACTACAAGGTCATGGGTCGCGGCAAGCGTGAGATCATGGACGGCGATACCGTTGCCGTGAGCATTAAGAACAGCCCGCATGGCGAGCGTCGCGCCGTGATCGAGGGCGTGGTTGAGCGCGCAGCTATAAGCGTGGTGGGCACGTACCAGACCGCCGGTCCGCTCGGTGTGATTGAGCCGCTCGATTCGCGTCTGAAGGCCGACTTCTTCATTCTGCCCGAGGATACCTCGGCGGATCGCCTGGGCGTCCACCCGGGTGATGCCGTTGTCGCGCGCATTTTGACCTACCCGACGCGCCTGGAATCGGGCACCGTGACAATCGAACGCCGCATTGGCGGAGATGACGCGCCCGATTTGGGCGTTCAATATGTGATGGCGCGTTACGGCTATACCGATAGCTATCCCGAGGCCGCGCTGGACGAGGCCGAGGGGCTTTCGCTCGATGTGTCCGCGGCGCTTAAGGACCCGCTCCGCCGCGATCTGCGCGACCGCTTTGTCATCACGATCGACCCGGTCGACGCGCGCGACTTTGACGATGCCATTTCGCTGGAGCGCACGCCCGAGGGCGGCTATAAGCTGGGTGTGCATATCGCCGACGTTTCACACTATGTGGCTTGGGACGGGCATATCGATCTTGAGGCTCGCCATCGTACGACATCGGTGTATCTGGCCGATCGCGTGCTTCCCATGCTGCCCGAACGCCTGTCCTGTGACCTGTGTTCGCTTCGCCCTGACGAGGACCGTCTTGCGTTTACCGTTGACATTGAGCTCGATGCGCAGGGTCGCGTGCGGCATTACGATCCGTACCCCAGCGTGATTCGCTCGCGTGTGCGTATGGACTATGACGGCGCCGAGGCGCTGCTGGTGCGTGCCGGCGCGGTTGAGTATTCGGTGCTGGAGGGTGCGGCCGAGGATGTTGCGGCTGCTGAGACTCGCGCGAGGAAGCGCTTGAGCGCGGTCTTGCGTGCGAGGAAACTGCTCGCGGCTATAACGTCGACCTCGGCGATTTCCTTGTCGCCGCCAACGAACTCGCCGAACTTCGCCGCCGTATTCGTCGTGCCCGCGGCTCAGTCGATTTTGACACGGCCGAGATTCGCGCTCTATTGGATGAGGACGGAGTACCCGTGCAGATTGTGGCGCGTGAGCGTTCGTGTGCCACGTCGCTTATCGAGGAAGCCATGCTGCTCGCCAACGAGTGCGTTGCAGAGTGGCTGGCGGACCGTGATATCGAGGTCTGCTATCGCGTGCATGAGGATCCGAGCCCCGATAGCCTGCACGGTGCCGCCGTTGCGCTGGCGCAGCTAGGCATCATCGACGATCGCCGTGCTGCCGGTATTGCCCTGGGGAGTCCCGATGAGCTGCAGGCTGCAGTTGATGCTGCCGCCGGTACGGCCAACGCACCGCTCGTCAACACGCTGCTTCTGCGCAGCATGCAGCGCGCGCTGTACAAGCCGCGCAACGAGGGCCACTTTGCGCTCGCCGCGCCGTGCTACTGCCACTTTACGAGTCCCATCCGTCGCTACCCCGATCTGGTGGTGCACCGCGTACTCAAGCTGCAGTTGGCCTATGAGCAGCTCGGCGGCAAGGACGCCTTGGTCCGTACGCCGCGGCTGATCGGCAAGGGGCGCGAGTCGCTGCCGCGCATTCTGCCGCAGATCTGCCGCGCATGCAGCGATGCCGAGCGCGCGGCAGATGCCGCCAGCCATGCGACGCAAAAGATCAAGATTGCCCAGTACTATGAGGACCGTCTGGGCGAGCGCTATGCCGGAACCGTCTCGTGGATTAGCAGCATGGGCCTCTTTGTACGCTTGGACCTGACACAGGTCGAAGGCTTGGTTTCGATCAAGAGCCTGGGCAACGAGTGGTTCGAGTTCGACGAGGACGCGCTAACGCTCACAGGTGCCGACACGGGCACCCGTTACGAGCTGGGGCAGCGCGTAATTATCGAGGTCTCGCGCGTCAATACTACACGCGGGCACTTGGACTTTAAGCTTATCCATTAGCCAAATCCCGACTTGCGGCGGGAGGGCGGAGGGCGGTCTTTCGGGGCCGCCCTCCGCATTTGGATCGTGGCTACCTTGCCGTCTGCTCGGCCGCCCGCTTACCTGCTATTTGAGAGGTAAAACCTACCAAAATAAACCTGTCCCTTTTTGGCAGGTTTACAAGAAAGCGGGGATGAGATGCGACGGTGTACGGTTATGCGCGGGTGAGTTCGCGCGATCAGAATCTGAATCGGCAGCTGGATGCGCTGGGCGCCTATGGCGTGGGCTCAGCGAATATTTATGCCGACCATGCGAGCGGCAAGGACTTCGATCGACCGCATTATCGCGAACTGCTGCACGTCCTGGGAGACGGGGACGTGCTGGTGGTGCTTTCTATCGACCGACTTGGCCGTAATTACTCCGAGATTCTTGAGGAATGGCGACGCATTACCAAGGAGCTCGGGGTTGCCATTGTGGTGTTGGATATGCCATTGCTTGACACGCGCGTCAGGGCCAGCGGCGCGCCGGATGTGACCAACACCCTGATTGCCGATATTGTGCTGCAACTGCTGAGCTACGTGGCGCAGGTGGAGCGCGAGAATATCCATCGGCGCCAGGCGGAGGGAATTGCAGCGGCGCGGGCGCGAGGGGTCCGTTTCGGTCGACCTCGCAAGCCGTGCCCTCCTCAGTTTGAGCTGGTGCGCGATAGCTATGAGGCGGGCGATATTACCCGCAGCCAGGCGGCAAAGTGCCTGGGCGTGTGCGTGGGGACGTTCGATCGCTGGATGCGCGAGGCGGGGTAGGGGTTTGCGTCGCTTTGTCGCTTCCTGTTGCGATTCAAATTTTGATACGGTGACGATGCCATTTGGGGCTACACTCGCTGATATTCAAAAAAGGAGGTTGGCCCTTGGCACGCGTAAAACAAATAATCGGATGGACCGCGATCGCTCTGTTCACTGCAACGCTGGCGGGCATCTGGGTGCTGACGGAGCAAAACGCGGTGCAGACGTCGTTGCTGAGCGAGTCCACCGCGCATGTGGTGGAGGGTCAAGCTACGGGCGTACAGGCTGCCGACGTCGCGGGTGAAGCTCAGACCGAGAACGGGATGACCGGGGGCACCGATTCGGCTGCTTCGAATGTCCGGTCTGGCCGACTTGCTTCCATTCGCATGTGGGTGGCACGAACGTCCGTCGCGTTGCCCATACCGTAGAGTTTTTCTTCGTCGGATTGTTCGCCTCGGTTGTCGTGGTTTGCTTTTCCAGGCGTCCGTGGAGCGTATGCTCCCGTTGCGTGCCCGTGTTGCTCTTTTGCGCCGTCTGCTCCGTTGGCGATCAGGTACATAAGATCTTTGTTCCCGGCAGGCATTTCGACGTTATCGATTTAGGATTCGATGCTGCGGGCTATGTCACCGCCATGCTGTTGGTATTGCTGACAGCGGCGTTGGTGCGCCATGCGACTCGGCCGATCGGCGCCCATGCGAGGCGCTAGCCGGTAACAAAACCGTTTCCGATAATGCGACCTTGTTGAATTATTTTGTGTCGCGTGTATTTCCGAGCGGTCGGATTTGAGGGGCGAGCGGTAGAACGTTCGCCCTTTGTGCGCCACGATTCGGCACAATGTACCGTAAAAGCTGTTTGTATCCGGTACGAATCGTTCGTTGGTCTTTAATTCTTCTCAACGGAGGTGTTTGAGATGGCAAACGGATTGCTTTTGCGGCTTCGCGAGCGTGAACTCAGCGCGAGCCCGGCGGAACGCAATGTCATCGCATATGTAAGCGCTCATCCGCACGAGGTGGTCGGGCTGTCCGTCCGCGGTCTTGCCGATGCCACATTCTCCTCGCCCTCGAGCATTTTGCGCTTTTGCAAGCGCTTGGGTTTTGCGGGCTACAAGGAGTTCCAGCGCGAACTGATTGCCGAGCTGGCGATCTTGGGTGACAAGAAAGACGTTGCCCTCGAGGACATCTCCATGGATGACAGCGTCGAACGCATTGTGGGGAAGGTGATGAAAAGCAACGTGCGCACGATCGAAGCGACGGCGCGAACGCTCGATTACACCGTCTTGGAGCGATGTGCGGCCTATCTTAAGCGGGCACGCGCAGTTAATCTGTTCGGTATCGGTGCCTCTCGTTTGGTCGCGCACGATCTGGCGCAAAAGCTCATGCGTGTCGACAAAGAGTGCCATCTGTACGACGACTGGCATGATCAGCTCTTGTGTGCCAAGAACATGCATGAGTGCGATATGGCAATCGCCTTTAGCTACTCGGGCTTGACGCAAGAGGTGCTGGACTGCACCGCCGAGGCCCAACGGCACAACTGTCCCGTTGTGGCCGTGACCAAAGTAGATGGATCATCCAAGCTTGCCACCATGGCCGATGCCGTGCTCGGCGTCGCAGCGAGTGAACCCTTGGTCCGCAGCGGTGCCATGGCTTCGCGTATGGCCCAGCTTATGGTTGTCGATGCCCTGTACGCTGCTTACGTTGCCAGCGACTACGAACGGGCGACGCATGTCATTAAGCAAAACTACATCGAGAAACAGGAAAGATGAGGTGAATGAAATGCTCGATTTAACAAAATTCACGACCGAACAGCGTAATCAAAGGTCAATGGACCTCGATACGATGACATCGCTGCAGATCGTCACGACGATGAACGATGAGGATCTTCGTGCCGTCCAGTCGGTCACGAAAGTGTTGCCCCAGGTTGCCACGGCAATCGACTGGGCTGCTGAGGCGCTCGAGCGCGGCGGGCGCGTCTTTTACATGGGCGCAGGCACCAGCGGTCGTCTGGGCGTACTCGACGCTTCGGAGTGTCCGCCCACGTTTGGCGTGTCACCCGATCTGATTGTCGGGCTCATTGCCGGAGGCGAGACGGCGTTTATCAAGGCTGTCGAAGGTGCCGAAGACAGCGAGGAACTTGGCGCGAGCGACCTGCGGGAGCGTGGACTCTCGGACAAGGATCTTGTCGTTGGCCTGGCGGCAAGCGGCCGTACTCCCTATGTGGTGGGCGGCCTTGTGTACGCCAAGGCAACTGGGTGCAAGACCATTGCAATTGCCTGCAACCAAGGGTCGAAGATCGGGGAGAGCGCAGATCTTGCCATTGAACCCGTGCCCGGTCCCGAGGTGCTGACCGGCTCAACGAGGCTCAAGGCGGGAACGGTTCAAAAGCTCATTCTCAACATGATTTCGACCGGTGCCATGGTCAAGATCGGCAAGGTATACCAAAACCTGATGGTCGATGTGCAGCAGACGAACGAGAAGTTGGTGGTGCGCGGCCAGAACATCGTGATGGAGGCGACCGGCTGCACGCGCGAGCGCGCTATTCAGGCGCTTGCAGATGCCGGCGGCCACGTAAAAACCGCTATTGTCTCGGTACTGCTGGACTGCGATGTCGAGCAGGCTGCGGTAGCTCTTGAGCGAGCGCGAGGCCATGTCCGTGCTGCGGTGAGTGGCCATGAGAAGAGCAATGCCGATGCCCAATAGGTGCGCGGCGTGAGCTGATATGACATCCAGACGAGATACCCAATACAAGGAGGAGTTATGACGAACAAAGAGCTGGCTCAAAAGCTGCTGGACCTTTTGGGCGGTAAAGACAACGTGCTCGCAAACGCGGCGTGCATGACGCGCCTGCGCGTGACCGTCAAAGACACGGGCAGCGTCGACACGGAGGGTATTGAGGCACTCGACGGCGTGATGGGCTTGGTCGAGGACGACACGATGCAGATCGTGCTGGGGCCGGGCAAGGTGAATAAGGTGCTCGAGGAGTTCTCCAGCTCACCGGCCTTGCGAAAGGCGTTGCCGACGAGAGCGTGGTTGACGCTGCGGCCACAAACAAGGCCGCGCAGAAGGCAAAGTACGAGTCCAAGCCGGTTCAGGCCTTCCTCAAGAAGATTTCCAATGTCTTCGTCGCCCTGCTTCCCGGCATCATTGCGGCTGGCCTCATCAACGGTATCTGCAACGTCATTAACGTCTCGACGGCAGGCGCGCTTGCAGGCGAGTGGTGGTACCAGGGCATTCGTTCCATGGGCTGGGCCCTGTTTGCCTATCTACCATCTTGGTGGGCTATAACGCGGCACGTGAGTTTGGCGGCTCCGCTGCGCTGGGCGGCATCGCCGGCATGATGTGTATCGCCAACAGTGCCATGCCCCTGCTTGCGCCTGGCGCGGCTGATCCTGCCACTGCCATTCTGCTGCCGCTCACCAATGCGCAGTACAACCCCGCAGCGGGCGGCATGATCGCGGCTCTTATCGCTGGCGCATTTTTTGCCTGGATGGAGCGTCAGATTCGCAAGGTTATGCCCAACGCACTCGACACGTTCTTGTCCCCGCTGCTGGTGCTCATCATCGGCGCCTTTGCTCTGATGCTCGTCATCCAGCCGGTTGGCGCATGGCTGACGACTGCCATCTTTAGCGTTTTGACCTTTATCTTCGAGAAGCTGGGCGTCCTGGGCGGCTATATCCTGTCGGCAGGCTTCTTGCCGCTGGTTTCCGTCGGCCTGCATCAGGCGCTCACGCCGATCCACGCTATGCTCAACGATCCCGACGGTGCTACCAAGGGTATCAATTACCTGCTTCCCATCCTTATGATGGCTGGCGGCGGCCAGGTCGGTGCCGGTCTGGCGCTGTACTTTAAGACCAAGAACGCCAAGCTCAAGAAGTACGTCGCAGAGTCCATTCCCGTTGGAATCCTGGGTGTGGGCGAGCCTCTGATGTATGCCGTTACGCTGCCGCTCGTTCGTCCGTTTGTGACGGCCTGCCTGGGTGCCGGATTTGGCGGCGCGCTCGCGGCGCTGCTTCACATCGGCACGGTTTCTCAGGGCGTTTCCGGTCTGTTTGGCCTGCTGATCGTCGTTCCTGGCCAGCAGCTCGGCTACGTTGCCGCTATGCTGCTTGCCTATGCCGCCGGCTTTGTCCTGACGTGGTTCTTTGGCGTCGACGAGCAGAAGATCAATGAGTTCTTTGGCGAGTAGTTTGATATCGTGAGCCGTGTTGCTCGGGGTTCGCGGCGCGCGGCAGATTTCTTGATGCTATGGTTGTGCCGGCGGGGCTAACTGCTCCGCCGGCCTTTTTTAAAGGAGCGTTGTAGCGTGAAAACGGGTATTTCGATTTATCTTTCCAGCCCTTTGCAGGATATTGAGCGGACGATTGAGCGTGGTGCCGCGGCGGGTGCGCGCTGCGCGTTCACCTCACTGCATATTCCCGAGGATGGGGGAGCGGCGTATGCCGATAAGGTCCGTCATGTGCTGTCGCTGCTCTCCGCCCGCGGCATTGCGCTCATTGCCGATGTGGGGCCTCGCACGTGCGAGTTGCTCGGGCTTGAGCGCATCGAGGACCTGCGCGATCTGGGGTTGGAATACCTTCGTTTGGACTATGGCTTTAGCGCCCAACGGGTCGCGGAGCTGTCCGGTGTATTTCGCATAGTGGTCAATGCATCGACGGTGAGTTCTGATGAAATCGCATCGTGGCGTGAGGCCGGTGCCGATGTGACTCGTTTTGCCGCCTGCCACAATTTTTACCCCAAGCCTTATACCGGTTTAGCTCTGGAGGACATTGCTCGGGTGAATCTTCGTCTTGCGGCGCTTGGATTCGAAATCATGGCTTTTGTGCCGGGTGATGCCAACGTTCGCGGGCCGGTATTCGAGGGACTGCCGACGGTCGAGGCGCAGCGCGGTCGCGCGTCAAAGGTTGCCCTCAACATGCTTGAGCTTGCACATGGCGCCGATTGCGACATTGTGTTGGTCGGCGACCCCGATCTTTCCGATGCGGGCTGGACGCAGTTTGCTCATGTTTCCGCCGGATACGTGGACCTGCAATGCGAGCTTGAGCCCGGTTATGCCTATGTACGTGGCAGATTCATCACGACCGACCCGATTCGAGCACCCTCATCTTTAGGTCTCAGGAGTCGCGTACGACGCTTAAGCCGGATTCCGTGCCGATGGATGCCGGTGCCGGCCTGTCACGAAAGACGGGGTCGATCGCTGTGAGCAATAGCGGCTATGGGCGCTACGAAGGCGAGCTTGAGATTGCGCGGGTCGATCTTCCCGGTGACGAGCGCATGAACGTTGCGGGTCATATCACGCCCGAGGCAATGGAGCTGCTGCCGTTCATCAAACGCGGATTCGGGGTACGGTTCGTTTAGCGTGTGACCCGTGGGCTACAATTGGCCCATCATGCGAAGGCGCCTCGTGTGGCGTGTGCCTGCGTTGGCCGATCTACATTCGGAGGATTTCCATGACCGTACTGTTTGTTGAATATCCCAAGTGCTCGACCTGTAAGAAGGCCAAGGCATGGCTGGACGAACACGGGGTAGAGTATATCGACCGCGATATCGTTTTGGACAATCCCACGGCTGATGAGCTTGCGACCTGGATTGCTCGTTCGGGACTGCCGGTGCGGCGCTTCTTTAATTCGTCGGGCATGAAATATCGAGAGCTGGGTCTGAAGGCGCGTCTGGATGCGGGCATGACGGATCAGGAGCGCTACGAGCTGCTGGCGACCGACGGAATGCTGGTCAAGCGTCCGCTGCTGGTGGGCGACGACTTTGCGATTCCCGGCTTTAGGGAAGCGGCTTGGGCCGAGGCGTTGCTGTAGCGGCTGCGGAAAGTGCGACCCGTTTTGAGCGCTCGGGGCGGGACGTGTTTTCCATCGGCGGGCTCGCTCGGCTCAATCCTCGAGCTGTGCCCATTCGTGCGGACCGTAGACCTTTACGTGCTTGTTGGGCTTGCCGCTCCAGTACTCCTCGTCCATAAAGGGCAGATATGCCTGAACACCGGGGCAGATAAAGGGAATCCGCTGCTGTTGCAGTCGCTCGCGTTGGCGCTGCTCCAGGTGCGCCTCGGATATGACAGTCGGCATACCGGACAGCTCGACGAGGCTTGCCTGGATTCGCTTAAGGTCGGGGAGTCCCGCGTGCCATGACATCCGCATGATCAAAAAGGATGCACGGCGGTATTTTGCCTGCATCACCGTGATGGCGGGGCGCAGGGTGGGATGGATTTTGTCCCGTTCGGGCCAAAGGTCAGCAGTGATCTCGAGGCCCAGGGTCTCCCATAGGTAATCAAGCTCTTCGTCCATGGCGCCTCGATATCTACGCGATCATTGATACTTCGATTGTGTTGCCTGGTGCTATCGTTTTCGCGGTAGAATCTGCCAACGGTTGACGGCTACCGCTCGCGGCGTTTTGCCCTTCGTGTACAGCGGTCGGCTTCACAGGTCCTTCACGGGTTGGACTAAATTAGGCCAATTTGGCTGAATTTTAAAAAAGTCAAAATTGGGGCTTGCGTCACGGCGGCACTTCCCGTATATTTCTTTCTTGCGCAAAGGCACAGCCGAGCGCAGCGATGCAGTCATTGGGATGTCGTCTAATGGCAGGACAGCGGATTCTGGTTCCGTCAATGGGGGTTCGACTCCCTCCATCCCAGCCATTGCATTTGCTACATATGGCCCGTTCGTCTAGCGGTTTAGGACGCGCCCTCTCAAGGCGGAGATCACCAGTTCGAATCTGGTACGGGCTACCAAAATTGAACGCCCGGGCCTCGTAAGAGACCCGGGTTTTGTGTATTGACCGATATTTAAGGCGCGCGTTGAGTCTGCCGCCCGGACCGAGGAGTTGTCATGGACCTGCCTATCAGCTTGGAAGACATCACGTATGCCGAGAACTATCTGGCGCAGGGCGACCTGGCTACGGCGACGCCGCTGCTTGAGCGTCTGGTGGAGCTCGCCGAGGAGTATATCGACGCTGAGTGCAAGACGGAGGAGAAGCGCCAGTACTTTAGCTTCGACAGCAAGTTTGAGCGCCTGGCCTATCGCCGCGTGGAGAAGGATCCGCGCGAGCTGGTGCAGGTCGAGGTTCCCTTTGACCGCCTGTACTCCGACATGGCGTTTGCCTACATTCGCCAGCAGGATTATGTGAGTGCTCGGAATGCCTGATGCAGGCCGTGCGTTGGGATCCCATGAACTGCAACTATCGCTTGGACTTGGCCGAGCTGTTCCGCGCGCTCGAGGACAAGCAGGAGTGGGCATCGCTCTCGTTCTCGGTGCTGGAGCGCGCGAGCGACGGTAAGTGCGCCGCACGCGCCTACACCAATTTGGGTCAGTACTTCTTGGAGCCCGAGACCGAGAACATTTCGGCTGCCGTGGGCTGCGCACGTCTGGCGCTGCGCCTGGCGCCCAATGATGCGCATACGACGCGCCTGCTCAACAAGATCCATACCACCTATCCGGATGCCGCGGACGAGAGTGACGACCATGTGATGGGTGAGCTCGCCTGCAGGCGTGCCGACCTCGCCTTCGGCCGAGATCGCCATCTGCCTGATCATGTGCGCGACCGATGCTGCAAGCGACGGCGACAAGCAGGAGGCTACGCGTCTGACGGTCCGTGCCCGCGACCTGGTGGGCGAGGAGGCATGCGCGGCG
Organism: Coriobacteriaceae bacterium AM49-12; assembly: GCA_027669365.1. Lineage (GTDB taxonomy): Bacteria > Actinomycetota > Coriobacteriia > Coriobacteriales > Coriobacteriaceae > Collinsella. The sequence goes on from JAQEDL010000035.1 coordinate 21,626, forward strand.
ATTATCAAGCTGGTGCGCGAGAGCGATGCCGAGCTTAATGCCGAGCGCAGGGCAAAGCGCGAGGCTGCGGGCTCAAACGCCGATGGCGCCAAGGAGGCCGGCGATGCCCAGTAAGCGCGAGCGCAAGCTCATTTCCAAGAATCGCTCGGCACATCACGAGTACTTTATCGATGAGACGTTTGAGTGCGGTATTGAGCTGAGCGGCACCGAGGTCAAGTCGATTCGCGAGCGCGCCTGCCAGATCACCGATACCTTTGCATTGATTCGTGGCGGTGAGTGCTGGCTCGTCGGCCTGCATATCCACCCTTATAGCCATGGTGGCGTGTGGAATCGCGATCCCGACCGTCGGCGCCGTCTGCTGCTGCACCGCAAGGAGATTGACTTTCTTGACGGCAAACTTCGCAACCGTGGTTATGCGCTGGTTCCGTTGGAGCTCTACTTTAATACCGACGGTCGCGTAAAACTGCTGCTGGGCCTGGGTCGCGGCAAGAAGCTCTACGACAAGCGCGAGGACATGGCCAAGCGTGATGTCCAACGCGAGATCGACCGCGCCCTCAAGGAACGCAACCGCTAGGAGCGAGTTCACGGGAAGGTGCCCTACCGCGCCCGCCCCGTCTTCCTTGCTGTTTTGCCATATATTTCCAAAAAACGGCGTCCGTTATGGGCGCCGCTTTTTATGGGTACATACAGCCTTAAGGTTCAATCCCGGGTTAGGGGAGTACTTGTTATGGACAAAACTGCATTCTTTACCATGCCGAGCGGTCTGTATGTGGTGAGCGCCGCGGCAGACGGGCTGCGCGCCGGCTGCGTCATCAACACGGCGGTGCAGGTGACGGCAGCACCACCTCGCATCTCGGTTGCCGTAAACAAGGAAAATGTGACCGCTGGCGTGATCGAGACTGCCAAGGCCTTTGCGCTGACCGTGATCGACCAGACGGCGGATATGCTCTACATTGGCAACTTTGGATTTCGCACCAGCAGCAACTATGACAAGTTTGCCAAATACGAGACCCGCGAGACGGCTCTGGGCATGCCTTATGTGTCCGAGCACGCGGCGGCTCTGTTTAGCTGCCGTTTGATCGACACTGTGGATGTGGGTACGCATCTACTGTTTATCGGCGAGGTCGAGGACGCCGAGCGCCTGAGCGACGAGACGCCGTTGACCTACGACTACTACCATAAGGTCCTGAAGGGCAAGACGCCTCCGAAGGCGTCCTCGTATCAAGGCTAGAAATGTTTTAAAAACACTTGCATTATATTATTGAGAACATATACTAATAAGCGAAGTACATCACCAGTCACGTTCGAGAGGAGAACATCATGGCTGAGGAGAAGAAGACGTATAAGTTCGTGTGCGTCGTTTGCGGTTACGAGGTTGAGGTCGATACGCCCGAGCTGCCCGAGGATTATGTGTGCCCGGTGTGCGGCGTCGGTCCCGATCAGTTTGAGCTCGTCGAGGAGTAGCTCGCAGGCACACGGCGATTAGCCATACAGAGCTCTGTCCAAGGGCCCCGGTCGAATTCTCGGCCGGGGCCCTTTTCCTCCGTCCCCAAGGGATCACGGCTGCTGTTAGCCGATCCTGTCTGACGTGAGTCCAGCCGACCGTTTGTCTCAATCTGTAACAAGTGGCGGCTCAAAACGGGCCTATCTGTTACAGATTGAGATAAAAGGTTGGAGCTGAAGAAATGTCTCGATCTGTAACATCTAGAAGCGGAAATTGGGTCCACTTGTTACAGATTGAGACAAACGGAGCTGTCCCTCGGAATGATCTTGATCTGTAACATCTAACGGCTCAAAACGGGTCTAGATGTTACAGATCAAGACGTTTGCCTGGGTAGGTGCCCTGCTCCATTACATCCCTGTCAACAACACGACATCGAGAATCGTCACGATGGCACCGATCCCTACGAGCAGCGCGTTGAGCGGGCGCGAATTGGCATATTTGCCCATGACGCGGCGTGAGCTGGTGAGCCGTATGAGCACAAAGACCGTAATCGGCAGCTGAAGCGACAGCAGCGCCTGACTCCAGATGAGACCTTCAAAAGGATTTGGAACGACCAGGCACGCCGCCACTGCTCCGGCGAAACAGGCCGCCACCCCGACCGAGGAATGTCGGTCGTGGATGTCGTATTCCTCGTCGAACATGCCCGCGGTGATGGTGCCCGCCGCCATGCCCGCCGTCACACTACTCGAGAGGCCCGCAAACAGCAGCGCTACCGCAAAGATGGTCGAGCTCGCCGGGCCCAAGATGGGGGAGAGCGTGGCCGCTGCGACGGCGAGGTCGTCTACGACCATGCCGTGCGCAAAGAAGGTCGTTGCGGCCAGGATGACCATGGCCGAGTTGATTGCCCAGCCCACGCCCATCGAAAAGAGCGTGTCGAAGAGCTCGTAGCGCAGACGCTCTTCGATAACCTGCTCGCCTTGGCCTTCGAAGTGCATGGATTGGATGACCTCGGAGTGCAGAAAAAGGTTGTGTGGCATAACGACCGCACCCAGAACGCTCACGATAATCGCGGCAGAGCCAGTGGGCATACTGGGCGTGATCCAGCTTGCGGCGGCTTGCGGCCAGTCGACCTTGACTAGTGCAAGCTCGGCCAAAAACGAGAGTCCTACCACGCCTACGAAGGCGATGATCCAGCGTTCGGCTCGCTTGTAGGAGTTCGTCATGAGCATCGCCATCGATACTGCCGCCACGATGACGCAGCCCGCGCGCACGGGCAGCCCAAAGAGCATCTGGAGTGCGATTGCACTGCCCAGGACCTCTGCCATGGCGGTGGCGATCGTAGCGAGATAGGCGCTGCCGAGCACCGCGCGTCCCACGATGCGGGGGAGAAAGCGTGTCGTGGCCTCGGCAAGACAGGCGCCCGTGGCGATACCCAGGTGTGCCGCGTTGTGCTGCAGCACGATGAGCATAATCGTGGACAGCGTGACGATCCACAGCAGCGCGTAGCCAAACTGCGAGCCCGCGGCCATATTGGAGGCCCAGTTGCCCGGGTCGATAAAGCCGACGGTCACAAGCAGCCCGGGGCCGATATGCCGCGCAATGTCTAGGCCTCCGTGACCGCCGGTGCGTCGGGAGCCAAAATGATGTTTGAGATGGTTGAGCATGGTGAGCTCCTGCGTGCCGTTTGTTTGACGCCGCAAAGGATACCCGTTTTATGCTAAAAAGTTAACCAAGACTAATAAAATTGTTGTATTTGAATAGGATGGTGAAAGGGGATTGCCGAAATGTCTTGATCTGTAACAACTAGGGATGGAAATTGGGCCTAGGTGTTACAGATCGAGACAGGAAGAAATGGTCCTATGGAAAATCTCGATCTGTAACAGCTGACCGCCAAAACCGGACCTTCGTGTTACAGATTGAGATGTTTGAAGCGGTGAGCTTGCAGGCCGAACTTGGGGCCCTTGTTGTCGCCCTTGATCTCGGCGGTGTCCACTCGTAGGGCGTGCGTTACGCGATTGTTTCGAAACGGGCGGGAAACACAACGGGCCGGCGATGCTCCTAGTATGCCTATTCAACTGACTGTCTAAATGTTTAGGGGAGGATCGCGATGCAGGCAGATTCCGCTCAGCAGCAGGGCCTTTATCGCCCCGAATTCGACCACGATGCATGTGGCATCGGCGCGCTTGCCGATATCAACGGTGAGCGCCATCACCAGATTCTGGACGACGCGCTGTCCATTCTGGTTAACTTGGAGCACCGCGGCGGCACGGGACTCGAGAAGAACACCGGCGACGGTGCCGGTATCCTGTTCCAGGTTCCGCATCACTTTTTCCGTAAAGAGGCTCAAAAGTGCGGCCAGATTCTGCCGGCAGAGGGCGACTATGGCGTGGCCATGCTGTTCTTCCCGCAGGACGACAAGGGCGTAGAGGATGCCCGCCGCGTGTTTGAGGAGGGCTGTGCCGAGGCCGGCGTGCCGCTGCTCTTTTGGCGCGAGGTGCCCGTCGACCCGCACGACCTGGGCGAGACGGCCCGCGCCTGCATGCCCACCATCTTGCAGGCCTTCCTGGGCCGCCCCGACGACACGCCCGCCGGCGATGCCTTCGAGCGTCGCCTGTACGTGTGCCGCCGCACCATCGAAAAGAAGGCCGACGCCGAGTTTGCCCTGCGCGACAAGATTTTCTACGTGTGCTCCATGAGCTCGCGCACCATCGTGTACAAGGGCATGCTCGTCGCCACGCAGATGCGCCGCTTCTTCATCGACCTCAACGACGCCGCCGTCAAAACGGCCGTGGCGCTCGTCCACTCGCGCTACTCCACCAACACCACGCCCAGCTGGGAGCGTGCGCACCCCAACCGCTTTATCATTCACAACGGCGAGATCAACACCCTCAAGGGCAACGTCAACTGGATTCGCGCCCGCGAGCCCAACCTGTACAGCCCCGTGCTACAGCACGATCTTGAGCGCGTGATGCCCATCATCAACCGCGAGGGTTCCGACTCCGCGATTCTGGACAACGTGCTTGAGTTTTTGGTCATGAACGGTCGCCCGCTCACGCGTGCCGCGTCCATGTTGCTGCCCGAGCCGTGGGACCACAACGATAGCCTGAGTGAGGAGCGCCGCGCCTACGATGCCTACCAGTCCATGCTCATGGAGCCGTGGGATGGTCCGGCGGCCATCGCCTTTACCGATGGGCGTACCCTGGGCGCTGCCCTCGACCGTAACGGCCTGCGTCCCGCCCGCTATTATGTGACGCGCGACGGTCGCTTTATGCTGGCGAGCGAGGTGGGCACCATCGAGGTGAGCCCCGAGAACATTCTGACGAGCGGTTGCCTGGGACCGGGTCAGATGCTCGAGGTTGATTTTGCCGCGGCCGCGTGACTCTACAATGACGAGCTGCGCGCCCGTTACGCCAAGGAAAAGCCCTACCGTGATTGGATTGCCAGGAGACACTGACCGTCGAC
>JAQEDL010000036.1:0-24384 GCA_027669365.1 Coriobacteriaceae bacterium AM49-12
ACCGGGCTTGGTTTTGAAAACACTCCGCAGACCAGAAGCGCCCGTTCGTAGCTCCGAAGGAGCAGAACGGGGGCGCTTCATTGGTCGAGGACGTTTTCAAAACCAAGCCCGGTCCGGCCGGAGGGACCACAGGCGCTACAGGTTCTTGACACCCATCGCGCGCATGGCGTTCAGGATAGCGATGATCGCCACGCCCACGTCGCCAAAGACGGCAAGCCACATATTGGCGATGCCCAGCGCTGCCAGCACAAGGATCAGCAGCTTAATGCCCAGCGCAAAGATAATGTTCTGCCAAACAATCGTCATGGTCTTGCGCGCCACGCGGATCGCGCGGGAAATGTTGGACGGCTTGTCGTCCATCAGCACCACGTCGGCGGCCTCGATCGCGGCGTCCGAGCCCATGGCGCCCATGGCAATGCCCACATCGGCGCGCGTAAGCACAGGCGCGTCGTTGATGCCGTCACCGACAAAGGCGAGCTTGCCCTTGCCACTTTCGGCCGCGAGCAACGCCTCAACGCGCTCGACCTTGTCGCCCGGCAGGAGCTGCGCGTGGAACTCGTCGAGACCGAGTTGCTTGGCCACAGACGCTGCAACCTCCTCGCGGTCGCCCGTGAGCATGACGGTTCGGTTGATACCGGCGGCATGCAGGTCGCGAATCGTTTGCTCGGCATCGGCCTTAACGGTGTCTGCAATCACGATGTGGCCGACATACACGCCGTTCACGAGCACGTGGAGGATTGTGCCGGCAACCTCACAGTCCGGTGCTTCAACGCCGGCCGCGGCGAGCATCTTGGCGTTGCCGACGACGACGTGCTCGCCGTCGATGGTTGCCGTCACGCCGTGGCCCGCGTCGTTGGCGGAGTCGCTCACGCGCTTGGGGTCGACCTCGCCCAGGTAGGCGGCGCGTACCGACTGCGCGATGGGGTGGTCGGAGAATGACTCGGCGAGGGCTGCGACTTCAAGCAACGATTGCTCGGTATAGCCTGCCTCGGGGTGCACCGCGACCACCGAGAACGTGCCGTTGGTGAGGGTGCCCGTCTTGTCGAAGACGACGGTGTCCACGTCGGCGAGCGCCTCGAGGTAGTTAGAACCCTTGATGAGAACGCCCAGCTTGGACGCGCCGCCAATGCCGCCAAAGAAACTCAACGGTACGCTGATCACGAGGGCGCACGGGCAGCTGACGACCAGGAAGGTCAGGCCGCGCAGGATCCAATCGGACCAAGCGCCAGTCACCAGGCCGCCGCCAAGCGCGAGCACCGCGGCAGCGCCAGTGACGGCGGGGGTGTAGACGCGGGCAAAGCGCGTGATGAAGTTCTCGGTGCGCGCCTTCTTTTCGCTGGCATTCTCCACGAGCTCCAGAACACGCGCGACGGTTGACTCGCCAAAGGGCTTGGTGGTGCGCACGTGGATGAGGCCCGTCATGTTGATGCAACCGCTGATGATATCGTCGCCGGTCTTGGCCGGGCGGGGAACCGACTCGCCCGTGAGTGCGGCGGTGTCGAGCTGGGTTTCGCCCTCGACGATGACGCCGTCGATAGGCACGCGCTCGCCGGGCTTGACCACGATCACGGTGCCGACGGCGATGTCATCGGGAAAGACCTGTTCGAGTGTGCCGTCGGCTTGCTCGACGTTAGCGTAGTCGGGCGCGATGTTCATCATGGCACTGATCGACTTGCGGCTCTTGCCCACGGCGTATGCCTGGAACAACTCGCCGACCTGGTAGAACAGCATGACAGCGGCGCCTTCGGCCATGTGCGGGTCGGTGTCGGGGAAGAGCACCATGCAAACGCGCCGATGGTCGCGACGGCCATGAGGAAGCTCTCGTCGAAGGCCTTGCCGCGGCGGATGTTATTGAATGCCTTTTGCAGTACGTCGTAGCCGGCAATCAAAAACGGCACGAGGAACAGCACAAAGCTGGCGTAGATGTTGCCGGGCTCCCCAAATGCGATAGTGAGGGCGCCGAGCTCGTCGAGGGCATAAACAACGGCAAAAATGCCCAGTGCTACCAGGATGCGGTTGCGCTTATGCTCAAGGGACTCTTTCTTCTTGCGCTTCTTCTTTTTCTTTTTGGGATCGGCGGCTGTCATGATTCAAACCTCTCATTTGAGTTTATGAACACTCGCTCATATAATTTCGCGAGCAAAGGCCGCGGCAAGCGCGGCCTCGCAGGTCAACGTATGCGCGGGTTAGAGAATGATCTCGCAGTCCGGCTCGGCGTCGGCGGTGAACTCAACGACGCGGTCCAGGACCTCGTCGAACTTGGCGTCGTCGGCCTCGAGCGTCAGCTTCTGGGTCATAAAGTTGACCGAAACGGACTTGACGCCCTCGAGCTTGGCAAGTTCGTCCTGAAGCTCGCGCGCGCAGTTGGCGCAATCGATCTCGTCGAGCTTGAACTGCTTTTTCATGGTGGGTTCCTTTCCCTGTTTTGCGGCTTGGGTGCAGGCCGCGCTGGTACCTCGGTTGGTTGCTATTCGCAGATATGGCTCATGCCCTGGTTGAGCATGGTGTAGACGTGATCGTCGGCAAGCGAGTAGAGGATGTTGCGGCCGTCGCGGCGGAACTTGACCAGGTGCGACTGCTTAAGCGTGCGCAGCTGGTGCGATACTGCCGACTGCGAGGTTTCGGTCGCTTCGGCGATGTCCGCCACACACAGCTCGCGACCCATGAGGGCATAGAGAATCTTGATGCGCGTGGTGTCGCTGAAGACCTTGAACAGGTCGGCGAGGTCGTAGAGAAGCTCCTCGTCGGGAAGGTCCTCGGGCGAGCAGGTGGTGGGGATCGCGGGTTCGGTGGCCTCGATGTCGGGTTTCGTTCCATCAACGCGGATGCTCATTGCAATATCCTTTCATATGAACATGCGCTCATATAACTTACTTTCGATTATATGAGCGCATGTTCATATGTCAATATCGTTTAGGCAATCCGTCGTACAAAATGATGAGGAAAAGCGGACGAGATCCCGGACTAAGCGGTTTGATAGGTGGTGCCGGGGTGGGTGCCCCTGCGCCGTGCAAAAATTGGAGTATTCTGCAACAATAGGGGGTCTGTTAACTTATCGCAGGCCAAATAATGCAGCTAAAGAGTTATCTTAGGGTGGTAACTGATGAGTTCTTCTTCAAATGTTGCCTAACGTTCTCACGCAAGAGTGATTTCGCTTCACTTTTGGATCCACTCGAGGGTGATGGACACCCGGCTCTGCTGAATACTCGCAATTTTGCACGTCGCTAGGGTACCCACCTTGTTAGTCGGCCTAGTTTCCGGCCCCGAAGACCCTGCCCTCGGGCGTGAAGCTGCTTGTTTGCTTGAGTGATGGGCTGTCGGGTTCGGCAGTCTGCATGTCATCGATTGCCGGAGCCTCGTTAATCGTCGGATCGTCCAATGTGATGCCTTCGAGCATTGCTTTTTCGAGGTCGATTCGTTGGCGCTCTTCGGAATCCTGGCGAAGCTCCTCCTGGATTCGTTTCTTCTCCTCAATAAACCTTCTGAGCACAAACAGTCTCAGGTCCTCTTGCATGATTTGAAAGTCTTTTGGCATGCGCGAGGGGCGTATGCCCTCTTTCCGTTGGATTGCCTCCATGACCCTAACGAAAGAGCTGGCATGCATAAAGGAATAACGGCTGACGGTGATGATTCCGTATCCCATGGACGCAAGCGCATTCTTGCGCTCCTCGTCGATGGCGCGGTTTTCTTCAGCGTCGTGATAAAAACCGTTGTATTCAATATCTGTTCGAGATTTCTTCAGATATGCATCCATAAAGAACTTTTTGCGTCTCGTGAGATTTTTTGCGGCGGCGGTGACCTTCACCTCGTAGTCGGTCTCTATTCCTTTAATGCCAAGCCCTCCTTCGCTTTTGGGCAACGTCAGCATCATGGCAAAGGCCGTTTCCATGGGAGACCGGCATCCATCGCGTACACATTGAATCGCCTTTCGGGCAAGGGCCAAACCGTCGCATCTGGTAATGGAATTAAAGAACTGCTTTAGCCTCTCGGTCGAGGTAAGCGCGAAACGCTCGGTATAGGAGGTGGAAGAGCCGGTTCCTAGGGAATAAGCGCCGCACAGTTCAAAGTAGTACTCCACTAGTTCGCGAAAAGGGAGATAGGTGGAGGCCTGAAGTGCACAAAGCTCAACGCCAACAATGTAGATGTCATCTTCTAGCTCTATAAAACGCGAGCATGAGAATCGCTTTGACGAAACGTGGCATCGACAGCCCATCGCGTAGCGCGCGTTCCTGCGATCAAACACCATTACCTCGAGGGAATCGTTTGCGTCGAGGGCAACATCATGTTTGGCGAGCAATTCTGCGGCTGCGTCGAGGAGTGCTCCGCTGGGGCATGATTCGTAAATTGCGGCAGAGCTGCAGGACTCGATGTCTTTCGCAGACACCGAATGCGCGGCTTGGTAGACCGCTTTTGCAGTGGTATGTGACAATACGATACTCATGGTATATATCGTGTCAGCTAATGCCGTGTTGATGGCGCTGAGTGGGAAAGCCGTTTTAGCGGTCTAACCAAATGCTGTCCAAAAGCTTGACGCGATTATGGGTTGATACGCCCTAAATAAAAGTTTTCGCAGCTCGGCTATAGCATAGAAATACTCAATTGCTGCACATTTGGTATCGATGTATCGCCATCCGAACACAAATCACGTGTCGGGAAAGTGCCGAAATAGTTAAAAAATAGGGTTCAGAATTTGTGAAGAGCGGGCCTGCCTATGGAACTTAGGGCGGCCCCGCTGCGGTGTTTCCCGCTGCGAGGCCGCTCGTGAGCAAGCAGTGTTTGTCGCAGGCGTTGCTATTTCGCGAATAGGTTCTTGAGGTTGAACTCGGCCTGTACCGTGCGGAGCATGAGGTCGGTGTCATCCAGACCCAGGTGCTGCTCGTTGGCGTCGGCGGCGAGGGTTCCACGGCGGCGCGCCCAGTTCTCGAGCGCGGCTGGGGCGGACTCGCGGGGGAGCGAGCGCACGTCGGCGTCCAGGCTGCGGCAGATCTGGCGCGAGTCGATGACGATGATCTTACCCGCGCGGCGTGCCTCGGCGTAACCGTCCAGGTGAATCTTGAACCAGCTGTCCTCAAAGGCGGCGTTATGCGCCATGTACGGGTACTTTTTCATAAGCTTGAGCAGCTGCTTTTGCAGCTCCTTGTTCTCGCGGAAGGGCGTTTTGCCGTCGATGTCGTCCCAGGTAATGTGGTGGATATTCGACAGCGGCACATCTTCGCCGCGGTAGATGTCGGGCAGGCCGCAGTAGTGTGCCTCGGCGTCATGCGGGACGGCGTCGCTGGTGAGCTCCATGATCTCCCAGCCCACGTTGATGATATAGCCGCGCTCGGGTGCACGGCCGGTGGTCTCGATGTCGATACCGAGCACGGTGCCCTGGATGGGCTTGCGGGCGTAGCCACGCCGAGCGCGTCGCGGTCACCGCGGATCTCGCGCATAACGGACGCGGCGGTGCGCTTTTGCATTTTGCCGATGGCGGCGCAGGTGTCGGCGTCGGACAGGCCGCGCGAGAGCGTCGCGGGCGTCACATTGCGCAGGCGTGCCTCGCCGATCTGGTCGCACAGGTCGCGGTTGCGGTCGGCCAGGTCGCGCACGGTGACAAAGTCGAAGCTGGGGTCGCCCTCGGCGGTAAAGTACTCGGTTTCGAGCACCTTAAGGGCCTCCTCGCCCTTCTGGCGCTCGGACTCCATGGCGCCGTGATCGCCATAGATAAACATGGGGATAAACGGCTGGCGCTCGTATTCGAGTGCTTGTGAAACGTTCATAGGCTGCTCCTTGGACGGGCCGCGTCGCGCGGCTCGGGGTTACTGAGTTGTGGCGAGATGATAGTTTACCATGGGCAACTATTGGCACCGCGCCCGGGACAACTACAATACCCTAGTTGACCGCTAGGACTTTTACAATGCTGCCGAAAGACACGAAAGGTTCCATCCGTCATGGATTTGCTGATTGATATTTTGCTCGACGCCGGCAAGGACACGCTGTCGCTGGTGCCGTTTTTGTTGGTGACGTATCTGGCCCTCGAGACCTTGGAGCACGTCGCGGGCGACCGCGTTAACGGGGCCATCAAGCGCGCCGGCGCCGCGGGTCCCGTTGCTGGCTCGCTGCTGGGCATGGTGCCGCAGTGCGGCTTTTCGGCAATGGCGGCCACACTGTACGCCGGCCGTGTCGTGACCTTGGGCACGTTGGTGGCGGTGTTCCTTTCGACTTCCGATGAGATGCTGCCGCTGTTGCTCGCCGAGCAGGTGCCCGTGCAGACCATGGCGATGCTTTTGGCTTCGAAAGCGCTGATCGCACTGGTCACGGGTTTTATCGTGGACGCTGCCATTCGCGGCCTGCGCCGTAACGCCCGCGCGCACGCGGCGATTCGCCGTACCGTGCTGGGAACCGCGGCCAACCCGGCCCACGTGAACTGCGCGCACGACGACCACAGCGGCGGTGACATCATCGACGAGGTGGCCGAGGCAGGCGTGAGCGCCGACCACATCCACGAGCTGTGCGAGCGCGACCATTGCGGTTGTGATGAAGACGAGGACGAGCACGAACACGGACATGGCCACGATCACGGTCATGAGGGCGAACATGAACACCATGATGGTCACGGTCACTCTCACTCCCACGAAGGGACGCCTGTCCTGTCGATCATCCGCAGTGCGATCTCGCACACCGTGCAGGTCTCGGTATTCATTTTTCTGGTGACGCTGATTCTGGTCGCCGTGCTCGAGACGTTCGGCGAGTCCGCGATCGAGCAGTTCCTGCGCGGCAACGAGACACTCGCTGTCCTGGGTTCGGCGCTTGTCGGGCTGATTCCCAATTGCTCGGCGAGCGTGGTCATTACACAGCTGTATCTGGAAGGCGCGCTGCAACTGGCGCCGATGCTCGCCGGCACGCTCATTTCCGCCGGCGTGGGTTATCTGGTGCTGTTCCGCACCAACCGCAGCGCCCGCGAAAATGCCGTGTTCCTGATCATGATGTACGTCATCGGCGCTGGCTGGGGCCTCATCCTCTCCGCCGTTGGCTCTAAGTAGGCTAAAAAATGGGCTTCAAATAGCCATGCTCAGCGCCTGCGCAATGCGGCGACGCATGGCATTTTGAAGCCCGTTTTTTGTTGAGCCATGGATTCCGAGCGCTCACACCGCTCAAAACAAAAAGGTAGATTTTAGGCATGTCTCAAAAATCTACCTTGGTTAGTGCAGCAACTCGGTGAGGTTGCGTTTAAAGCGGGCGCGGTCTTCGCTGGTAAATGCTGCCGGACCGCGAGTGCGTCCGCCGGCGCGGCGTACCTTCTTTTCCTCGTGGCGAATAAACAGCTGCATGTCGATGGTTGCTTTGTCGTAGACGCGCCCGCGCACACCGATAGCGGCGGCATCGCGCCCGAGCACCATGCTCGCCAAGCCAATGTCCTGCGTCACGACCACGTCGCCCGCCTGCAGGCGTTCGACAATGGCAAAGTCGGCGCTGTCGGCGCCCACGCTCACGTCGAGCGTCGTGACCCAAAAGCCGCGTCGCGCGTGCTCGGCATCGCGCGGGTCGTCGCGGCGAATGTGCCGTTCCAGGTTTTGCGTGCTGTTGCCGGCGATAACAACGGCGACGCCCGCCCGCCGCGCGCAGTCAATCGACTCGCGCGTGACCGGGCAGGCGTCGGCATCAATAAAGAGCGTCTTTGGCATCTAGCGCACCAGTTTGCCAAACTGAATGGCGCGAACAATGAGCGTTACGCCAAACACCAGCAGCGCGGCGCCACTAAAGATGACAAGCATCTTGGCCGACCACAGCGGATAGATAAACACGAACATGCCGGCGATGATGGAGAGTGCACCGCTCAGGATGGCAAGGGCGCGGTTGGACGAAAGCTCGGACTCCAGAATGGACATGACACCTTCGACAATCCAGCCAAAGCCGGCACGATAACCACCATCGTGGTGAGTGTCGCGGTCGAGAAGGCCTGGTTGCGCAGGATTATGACGCCGCCCAGGATAATGAGTAGGTTGGAGATGATGCTCGTCACGCGCCAGCCAGTGGGCAGCAGCGGCTCAAAAATGGCAGTGAACAGCCTGATGGCAGCGGTGATTACAAAGTAAAAACCCAGGACGGTCGTCAAAAAGACGAGGGACTTGGCGGGTGCAAAAAGCAGCGCGATGCCAGCAATGAGCGCCACGACGCCCGTGATGGCGTAGATCCAGCGCACGGCCTTGACGGCTTTGCCCGCCATGCTTTTCTCGTCAAATCCAAACTGGCTCGATTTTTGGTCATCGTTCCTAAAGATACCCATAACGTCTCCTTTCCGTGCGGCGTAAGCCTTGATCGTTACAACCAGTATCGCTTAAAGGCGCTGGCGTATGGGTCGGGGAGGGCGAAACGTAACCCAAAGGTCCCGAATTGTTTCCGTTGTTCCCCACGTCACGGTTTTCTATTCAACAGGTGTAGAACATTGCAGCCCTGTTCGTTATTGCCTACGTTTTAGGTTAGATTTTCCTAAGGACAATTGGCTTGTATTGGGGGTCCCTATGAACGAAGCAGTTCCCGAGGCGCCGGTAAGCGCTGAGTCGATGGCGAAGCAAGGTTGCGAAAAGCTCGGCCTGGACACGTTTGACGCGCTGGTCCGCCGCGCCCGCACGTGCCGCCGTTTTGACGAGTCCATGCGCGTGCCGCGCGAGTTTTTGCTCGAGCTGGCGGAGCTGGCGCACCTGACCCCGTGTGGTGCCAATGCTCAGCGTCTTCGTCTTCATGTGGTGAGCGGTGCCGAGGATTGCGCGCGTGTATTTGACGAGCTCGCATGGGCCGGCGCACTTAAGGATTGGCCGGGTCCTGCCGAGGGTGAGCGCCCGACCGGCTACATCGCGATTCTGGCCGAGCGCGCCGTTCCGGGCAAGCCTGTCGCTCCCATTACTGAGGTCGACACGGGCATTGCCGCACAGACGATGATGCTCGCCGCCCGCAGCGCCACGCCCGAGGTGGCAGCCTGCATGTTCAAGGCCTTTACGCCCCACGTGATCGATGCCATGGGGCTCGATAACGACAAGTATGAGCTCAAGCTGATCATGGCGTTTGGCGTTCCGGCCGAGACACAGGTGATCGATGCGATCGATTCCAACCCCGACGGCTCCATCAATTATTGGCGCGACGAGGCGCAGGTGCACCACGTACCCAAGCGTCCGCTTGCCGACGTGCTGCTGTAGTTGTGCGTCGTTGCGGTGCAATCCGGCGGCAAAATCACCACAAAGGCTCCTGTCCCCTTTGTGGTGGTACGAGGGGAGGGTGTGTGGCAGATCTGTATTTGGTGCGGCATGGGCAGACTGAGCTCAATGTGCAGAGCATTTTGCAGGGCTGGCACGATTCGCCGCTTACGGCGCGTGGGCGCGAGCAGGCGCTGACGGCGCGTACGGCGTTTGCGGCGCGTGGCGTGGCCTTTGATCATGTGTATTCCTCGCCGTTGGGCCGGGCGCGGCATACGGCCGAGCTTATCGTTGGCGAGGGCCGTTCCATTGAGCTGGTCGATGACCTGCGTGAGTGGCATTTTGGCTCGCTGGAGGGCACATCAAATCGCGAGATGCCGCCGCAGCCTGGGGCGATTATCCGGTGGCCTTTGGCGGCGAGTCGGAAGTGCAGCTTCAGTCGCGCATGGTCGCGGCACTGTCCCGTATCATGGCCAGGCCGCAGCACGACTGCGTGCTGGCGGTTTCCCACGGCTCAGCCTGCCAGGAGTTTCTTGAGTATGTGACTGGCGGGGGAGAGCTGCCCGACAACGGTGCCGTGCTTCATTTTGGCTATTGCGACGGGGCGTTTTCGCTCTTGGGTTGGTAACGAACGAAAGGACCCCTATGAATAAAGATCTGTATCTGGTCCGTCATGGACAGACGATATTCAACCTTAAGCGTATCATTCAGGGGTGGAGTGATTCGCCGCTTACGCAGTTGGGTTGCGACCAGGCGGCGCGCGCCGGCATGTTTTTACGTGCGCGCGGCATTGAGCCCGATCATGCCTACACCTCCACGCTTCATCGCACCGAGCAGACTATCGCCAACTTGTGGCCGGGCTTGGCGTACGAGCGCCTGGACGGCCTGCGTGAGTGGTTCTTTGGCGACTTTGAGGCCGAGCGCGTGATGCTCATGCCCGAGCGCCCGTGGCGCGATTTCTATCGTCAATTTGGCGGCGAGGGCCAGATCCAGGTGCGCGAGCGCATGGTGGCGACGCTGACCGAACTCATACGACGCCCGGACCACGAGTGCGTCCTTGCGGTGAGCCACGGATCGGCCATCAAGGAGTTTTTGGACCACGTGAGGGGAGCGGCGGCCGACGAGCGCGAGCGCGTGCCGGGCAACTGCTCGGTGCTGCACTTTGCGTTTGACAATGCGACGGATACGTTTGAACTGGTTGAGATCTTTACGCAGGAAGACTACGCGCGCGAGCTGGGGCTTGAGCCGCTCGTGGCTGCCGCGGGTCCGCAGCGCGGGTAGTTTGGGCGTGGCGGTGCGGGTCGCCGACTTACTTCTCGACGCAAAAGGGGCGGAGATGCATGTACCTGCTGCATCTCCGCCCCCTGTTTGTTGAGCTGCCGATTTTTGTGCTGGGCGGTCTGGTCTTGCTAGAACCGCGCGACCTGGTGCGTGAGCAGACCTGTCGGAACTTGCGGCGCGGCGCCGCTGACCTGCGCGGCGGGGAAGAGCACGGCAACGGTAAAGTTGAACGGCTCCTTGCCGGTGTACGTTCCGGCGGCACGGGCCTCATCGGCCAGCAGCTGCGACGCCCCGGTCAGAGCGGCGGCGTAGGCGGGGTCGTCGGTCAGTGCCGGCTCCGGTGCTTGGTCGAGCATAGCGCGGATGGCCCCGACGGCGTCCTCGCGCTTGACCTCCCACGCGCGGTGCGTAATGCCCGCGGGGTCGGTGACGGCGTAGAGCGACGCGCCCTCTTTGGCGGCGCCCAGGATGATATCCATGACGGGCGAGGCCTCGTAGGCGAGCGACACGGGGCGCGGCTGCACCTTGAGCTCGGCGATCGCGCGCGCGGCGGCGGCCACGTCGGCGCTGGCATCGCCCTTGCCGTCCGCAAGTACACTCGTCGGGCAGATCGCCACGACACCCGTCACGCGTCCCGGCTCGCCCGAGCATTCGTACACGTAATACGCCGCACCCGGGTCCTTGAGCATCAGCCATCGGCAAGGGCTCCGCGCAGAGCATCGTTGCCGCTCAGGATGCTGCCCATTGCAGGCAGCGCCTCGAGTACGCGGTCCTGAGCCGGGCGGATGCAGGGAAACGGAAGTGCTTTCATGGGCGGTCCTAACGCACGAGTCGGTTTGTTCGCGGCTTATTATGCCCCAACTTGGCCGCTCGCGTCCCAGAGCACGTTATCGGCGAGCGCGATTAGCACCTGCTGACAACGAACGATATCGGCATGGGGCACATATTCGTTGGGCTTGTGTGCGAGCGCGAGCGACCCGGGACCGTAGCTCATGCAATTGCGGTTGCCTGTCTTGCCGGCAATGACGGCGGTGTCGGTGTAGCCGGTATAGAAGCCGACGGTCGTGTCCGCGTCCGTCACGTCATCGGCGGCACGCTTGAGCGCTGCTAGAAGGGGAGAGTTCGGGTCGCGCTCGATGGCGGGGCGGTCGCCCGTCACGGTGTAGCTGCCATGGCAACCGGGAACGGCGGCTTCGGCGACGGCGATGGCCTGCTCTACCATGCGCGTCGCGGCGGCCGTATCGGTCGGCGGGGTCAGACGCATGTCGACCCAGACTTTGGCGCGGTCGGGCACGACATAGGGGCGATATCCGCCCTCGATTTGGCCAAACGTGATGGTCGAAGACCCCAGCTCATCGTGCGCGGGCAGCGCCACAAACACGCGACGGAGCGAACACACGACCTCGGCCATGGCGGCGACGGCATCCGCGCCCTTCCACGGCTGGCTCGCATGCGCCGTTACGCCAGCCATTTCAATCTCGAACCACGTGCGCCCCTTGTGCGCCACCTGAATCTGTCCGTCGGTGGGTTCGGTGTCCAGCACCCATTCACGCGAGCCGACCCAGCCGGCATCGATCGCGGCCTCTGAGCCGCGCATAAAGTCTTCCTCGTCGACCGAGCAGATGAGCGAAAAGCCGCGGCGGGGCAACGCGCCATCCGCCGCCACGCGCTCGAGCGTATGGATCAGTGCGGCAATAGCGCAGGCCAGGCCACCCTTCATATCGCAGGCACCGCGGCCATAGAGTTTATCGTCGCGCACAACCGCCCCAAGCGGTGCGATGTCTGCGTCCCAGCCATCGCCCAAGGTGACGGTATCCATGTGGCAGATATAGATCAGCCGCGGCTCGTCGCTTTGGCCCGGCACGGTGACTTTAAGGTTGCGGCGCCCGGGCAGCACCTCGAGTTCCTCAATCTGCACGGCATCGAGCGCAGAACTATCAAGTTGTGCCAGCTGCTGCTCAATGAGCCTCTTAATGAAGCGCTCAATTTCATCCTCATACGCGCCCGGGTCTGAGCTGTCGATCCGCACAAGCTCCTGCGCAAGCCGCCAGGCAAAGTCCTCATCAACCATATGCAACCTCACAATCAGTTTGCTTTCCAAACCGATTGTAAGCCTCCTGAGAGATCCGCGACGTGGGCGTGGCAGTATTTACCGTTCGCAGGCCGAGCCAGCGCGTTTGCCGTCCGAGCGGGTTCACAAGCGACGCAGCGGGTACGTACCCTTCATGGACGACATGCTGTGCGACATATCTGCCTTTCGGTATCACCGGATACCTCCACAGGTCTTGGCAATAATGCCGGACCTGCCCGATTCTGCGGACGATCCGCGCAGGGAGCACCTATGTGAGCATCCGCTCGTCACGCATTTCCTGGGCACCCCGTTACACGTGTTGGCGCAGGGCAGCTGCGGACGTAAGGGCGATCGCATTGTCAGGCATGTTTGGAACGGGGAGAGGCCGTTTGATTCCGTGCGGCAGACGGAGTTTGGCCTCGATGTTGCGTCCCCACTCTTTACCCTGCTGACTCTGGCTTCCTCGGTCTCAAACGAGCGTCTAATCATGTGCATGTATGAGATGTGCGGCACCTTTGCCGTGTGCAAGATTGCGCCTCAGGTAAAGTCGGCACTTGAGCAGGCATATGGGAGCCGATGGAGTGACGCACGGTCGGGCTGGGAAAACGTAAAGGATGTCTCGGGGAATCCAACGGACTTGTGGAAACGACCTCCCTTGATCGAGCTCTCTGAGCTTACAGAGTTCGTCGATAAGGTCCGGGGGCTCCGCGGCGCTAAAACGTTCATACGAGCCGCGAAATGCATTACGGGGGTGGCAGCATCGCCGCTCGAGGTCCAGGCTTCGATGCTGTTTGGCCTTACGAGGTTGCGCGGCGGCGAAGGGCTGAGCCTTACCAATAACGTTGAGATTCGTATGACGCGCAGCGCCCGCCTGATTTCGGGGCTTGATAGGCGCTATGCCGATATCCTGCTGGCAAATAAGGACGGCAGTCGAGAGTGTCTGGTTGAATGCCAAGGTAAAGCCATTCACGGATCCATTGAATCCAAGATCTCGGACTCCGATCGAACGACGGCCTTGCAAGCGATGGGATATCCCGTCGTTCTGATGACCTATGGCCAGCTGGCCGACTCCGATGCCTTCCGCGTGGTGATGGAGCTCATCATGTCCTATCTCGATGTGCCGCTGAAAGACAAGACGCCGCGACAGCAGGAGCTCGAACGGCGGCTTCGTGAGGAGATTTTTATCGATTGGGCGGGAATGTAGTCGCGCGGTGGGTAAACGGTAGCGCGAGCTAGAGTTCTGGTCGCAAAAAGGCTTCAATTTTGCCTTGGAGGGACCCTAAAAATGCTATCTAGAATAAGTTGTTTCGGAAAATAGACAGTCAACTTACATTCGGCACATAGAGACCGATTTTTACCTACTAAAGTCCCTGATAAAGCTGTTTATCAAAGCGGGCGTGCTTAGCGACTGGAGCCTCACTATCGATTATCTGAAAAAACTTGTTCTGGGTATCATTTTAAAGACGTCCGGAGCAACAAAATCGCCCCCCGTTTCGTGAAAACGGGAGGGGGCGAATGGGCTTCGTGGTCTGTCTGGCAGGCTTGGCACCGGCGCTATTTAATCACGCGCACGCGATACATCGACGGAATCTGCTTGAGCGCCTCGATCGTGCTGCCGTCCAGGTGCTCATCGGTGTCGAACATGGTGTAGGCGTTCTCGCCAGCGGACTCGTTGGTCATGCGCTGCACATTGGCGTTGTCCTTGGCGAGAATGGCCGTGATCTGGCCGATCATGTTGGGCACGTTGGCATGCAGGCAGGCAATGCGGCTTGCGGCGCGCGCCTTGCCCATGCTGCAGGCGGGGTAGTTGACGCTGTGCGCGATGTTGCCGTTTTCCAGGTAATCCTTGAGCTCGCTGATGGCCATGTCGGCGCAGTTGGCCTCGGCCTCGCCGGTGCCGGCGCCCGAATGCGTGGTGATAAACGTATTGGGCATCTTGACGGTCTTGGGCGTGGCAAAGTCGCAGCTAAACCAGCTGAGCTTGCCCTCGCGCAGGGCGGCGTCGACGGCGTCCTCGTCAATGATGGTCTCGCGCGCGTAGTTGATGAGCACGGCGTCGGGCGCCAGCAGGTTAATCTGCTCGGTGCTGATCATGCCGATGGTGTCTGCCTTGCTGGGCACGTGCACGGTGAGGTAGTCGCAGCCGCGGCACAGATCCTCGAGCGTGCCCACGCGCTGCACCTCGCGGCTCAGCACCCACGCGTGCTCGACGGAAATGAACGGATCATAGCCGTAGACGTCCATGCCCAGGTCGACGCAGGCGTTGGCGACCTTGGAGCCTACGTTGCCCAGGCCGATGACGCCGATGCGCTTGCCCTTGAGCTCGCGGCCCACAAAGGCCTTTTTGGCCTTCTCGGCGTCGACCTGGATCTCGGGGTCGTCGGCGTTGTCGCGCACCCAGTTCATCGACTGCACGACGCCGCGGCTCGAAAGCACCAGCATGCCCAGGACGAGCTCCTTGACGGCGTTGCTGTTGGCACCGGGGGAGTTAAAGACGACGACGCCCTTCTTGGCGTACTCCTCGACGGGGATGTTGTTGACGCCGGCGCCGCAGCGGGCGATGGCGCGGATGCCCTCGGGCAGCTCGTGGCCGTGCAGGTCGGTGGAGCGCATCAGAATAGCGTCGGCCTCCTCGGCGGTGCCCACAAACTCGTAGCCCTCGCCAAATTCGACTTTGCCGTCCTTGGTAATGTCGTCGATGGTTTTAATCTTGCGCATGAAAAACTCCTTAGCGGATTTGTTTATAACAAGTGGTTTGAAGTGGCTGGTCGGCCCGCTCGTTGCGGGCTAGTTAGATCGCGGACTCAAACTATGCTGCGCTTCGAAGTCCTTCATATACGAGGCCAGTGCCTGCACGTCTTCCATGGTGACGGCGTTGTACACGCTGGCGCGCATGCCGCCGACGAGGCGATGGCCCTTGACGTTTTGAATCTGGTGCTCGGCCGCGCCTGCGACAAAGGCGGCGTCGAGGTCGGCATCGCCGGTACGGAACGTGACGTTGGCGATGGAGCGACTGTCTGTCTGTGCGGTGCCGTGGAATAGTTTGCTGTTCTCGAGCAGGTCGTAGAGCAGGTTGGCCTTGGCCCAGTTGCGCTCGGCCATGGCGGCAAGTCCGCCGGTCTGTTCAACCCAATGGAACACCTTGCCGCACACGTAGATGCCAAAGGTGTTGGGCGTGTTGAGCATGGAGCCCTTGGCGGCCTGGGTCTTAAGGTCCATGTACTGCGGCGTCTGCGCAAAGGCTGGACCGTCGGCGATCAGGTCGTCGCGCACGATAACCACGGTGACGCCCGCGGCGCGGCGTTTTTCTGAGCGCCGGCGTAGATGAGTCCGTAGCGCTCGACGTCGAGCGGCTGCGACAAAAAGCAGCTCGAGACATCGGCGACCAGCGGTACGTCGCCGAAGTTAGGCAGCTCGTGGTACATGGTGCCAAAGATGGTGTTGTTCTGGCAGATGTAGACGTAGTCGAGCCCGCCGCCCGCGGCCTCGGCGGCAATGCGCGCGTTGATGTCGGCCATGGCGGGAATGCGGTCGAAATTGGCGTCCTCGGAGCTCGCGAGCAGCACGGCCTCGCCGTACTTGGCGGCTTCCTTGTACGCCTTGTTGGCGAAGTTGCCGGTCACGACGTAGCCGGCGCGGCCGCGGCGCATGAGGTTCATCGGGATGCCCGCAAACTGCAGCGTGGCGCCGCCCTGCAAAAACAGAACACGGTAGTTATCGGGGATGCTCAGCAGGCGGCGCAGGGTTGCCTCGGCGTCGTCGATGATCTGCTGGTACATGCTAGATCGATGGCTCATCTCGAGCACGGACATGCCGCAACCGTGGTAGTCCATCATCTCGTCGGCGATCTCGGCGAGCACGCTGGTAGGCAGCGCGGCCGGGCCAGCTGAGAAGTTGTGCACACGTGCCATCTTCTAGTTCCCCTCGTAGTCGTTTGAACGTTCGGGATACTTTAGCACAGTGCAGCGTCAGGCGCGACCGCATCACGGTAAAACTCGAGTGCGCCGCTATGATTTACAGGATGGTTACATGGGGGAGGGGTGCTTTACTCCTCGGGCAAATCCAAATCTGCGAGCGAAGGCATGAGGTTCTCTAGGCGCTTGATTTCTTCGTCGCAAATTAGCTAACCCCTGGTCACTACGACGCCAGTGTGGCGATGACAGCTTCGTCGCCGGCGTGGACTTGGGTGTTGCCGTCGGGGATGATCGTTTGGCCTTCGCGCTTGAGCATCACCACGATAAACGGGTGCTTGCCCTGCGGCACGTCGCGCAGGCGCTGACCGGCCAGGCGACCGTGGGGAGTCACGGTGACCTCGCGCAGCGTAACCTCGGCACGCTCTTCAAACGTTGGCGCGGCCATAACCAGAAGGTCGCCTTCTTCGATCACGGTATCCCCGTTGGGCAGCACCGGGTGCGCTCCATCGCGCAGCACCAGGACCACGAGCATATCCGTCGCACTGCCAATATCCGCGAGCGAGCGTCCGGCAAACGGATGGCCCGCGCCCACCTTGAGCTTGACGAACGACATACCGTCCTCGTCGCGGTAATCGTTAAAGGTGCGGCGCACATCGCCTTCCGCGTCGATCATGTCGAGCTTCTTTGCCACCGCCGGCAGCAGCGAGCCCTGCACCACAATGCTCGACACAGCAATCACAAACACCAGGTCAAATAGGTCGTGACCGCCGGGAATACCGGTCACCACGGCAAAGAGGCTAAATACGACCGAAGCCGCGCCGCGTAGACCCGCCCAGCTTATGAGCGCTACCTGGCGAGGGTTCGTCTTAAAGGGCGCCAGCAGCACGCCAACGGCGATGGGGCGGCTCACGAAGAGCATAAACGCCATGAGCGCCAGACCCGGTAGCAGCATTTGCGGCAGGCGTGCGGGCGTCACGAGCAGGCCCAGCAAGAAGAAGATGGTCATCTCGGCCATTTCGGTGAGGGTATCGAAGAAGTGCGCCATCTCGACCTTGCCGGTAATGTCGCTGGCTCCCAGCACAATACCGGCCAGGTACACGGCCAAAAAGCCATTGCCGCCCAGGTAACTCGGCAGCGCGTAGGCCACGATGGCCACCGCGAACAAGAAGATGGTCTGCGCGCCCTCGGCCGTTGCGCGTGCGCGCTCTATCAGGCGGCTGGATGCCCAGCCGATGGCAAGACCCAACCCCACGCCTAGGATGATCTGCTTGGCCAGCAGCACGGGGATGTTAATGTCGCCGCCGGCCGCGAGTGTGGCGAGCACGGCGGTGAGCATGTAAGCGACGGGGTCGTTGGAGCCCGATTCGACCTCGAGCAGCGAGTCGGTGCCGCCCCTCAGCGACAGGCTGTGCTCGCGCAGCACGCTAAAGACGCTGGCCGCGTCGGTGGATGCCACGACCGATCCCAACAGCAGGCCACCAATCCAGTCAAAACCCAGCACGAAGTGCGCAAACGCACCCGTAATGCCGGCAGTGATGACGACGCCGAGCGTGCTCAGCAGTACCGCGGGCACGGCAACGGGTTTGGCACGGTCGATATTGGTGTTAAAGCCGCCGTAGAACATGATGAACAGCAGCGCCGTGCTGCAGACGGTTTCGGTGAGCGCATAGTCGCTAAAGTCGATGTGCGCCGGACCGTTGACGCCCAGCAGCATGCCGAGTGCGATAAAGATGAGCAGGGTGGGGAAGGGGAGCTTTTTGCCGACGGGTTTGATGGTCAGACACAGAATAATGACGAGGCCGATAAAGAGAAGGATCTGGTTCATGGATGGTGTCCGCTCCTGGGTGGTTGGCGTGGCACGGTCAGTTGCCTGCGGTTATTTGTACCCAAAGATGGTGGGTTTATGGGGTTAGATTGCGGGCGTGCGCGATATCGTCATAGACGGCTGCCGTCTTTGCCTCTGCTCGGAAACCCTTTCCAGCTTTATTGCAACGGAGTACAATGGGTAACGTTTAAGTTCAACTTGAAGTTTTAGTTGCGGTTCCGGGCTTCGGTCGCAAGGTAGGGAAAGGCGTTCCATGGCGATCTATGTGACATCTGATGCTCACGGACACGTGCATGCGCTTGACGAGGCCCTGTCTAAGATCTCGTTGACGTCCGACGACACGCTGTACGTGCTGGGCGACATGATCGATCGCGGGCCCGATCCGGTCGGCGTTATTAAGCTCGTGCGCTCGCTGCCTAACGCCCGCGTTCTCAAGGGCAATCACGAGCAGATCATGCTCGATGCCATCATTGGCCAGGATCCGCTCGATGCCGAGACCTGGGATATCAACGGTGGCTGGACGACGCGCGAGCAGCTCAACGACATGGAATTTGAGGCATACGAGGAGCTCGTGCGATGGATGGCCGCGCTGCCGCTCTACGCGGTGGCCGAGACCGAGGAGCGCCCGTATCTGCTGGTACATGCTGGAATCGAGATGAAGGCGGCGCGCGCGTTTTTACTTGAGCATGGCGTCGATTGTGCCGATGGCGTCGGAGCGGTGGGTGCCGATCGCGAGCTGCTGCAGCAGATGCTCGCGGTGCAGTCGTCCGATGACCTGCTGTGGATTCGTCACGGCTATTGGGATGCGCCGACGGGACTGCTTTCTGCCGAGGGCGAGGGTCCGGTCGTGGTGAGCGGCCACACGCCCACGGTGTCGCTTGGGCGCTATTGCGAGGTTGGCGGCCTGGCGGGGCTTGATGAGGAGTCGGGCCGCGGGCAGATTGTGCGCCTGGGTGGCGAGGATACCGCCGGCGTGCCCGATCGTATCGATATCGACTGCGCCGCCGCCACCGGCTCCGAGTTCGGCCGCGTCGGGATCCTGCGCCTGGATGATGGCGCGGAGTTCTACGCGAATATCAACCCAGGCGAATAATCGGTGCAAAGGGTAGCTAATTTGGGACGGAGCTTTTTTGACTACTTTCGGAGAATAGCGCCTTCTTGCTCGGTAAGCGCGAGAAATGAGGAACGTCTGCGTCCTCGGCAGTGCGAAAATGCTCGAAAAACCGTCGCAACGGAGTCAAACGACGTTGCGACGGTTCTTTTTTGGCTGCCCGCTGGCTAAGTGAGTAGACTTTTTTGGAAATGCCGAGCAGCCGGCAAATTTGCCTCAACAAAACCGCAGGTCACTGACTTGTGTTTTGCCGGTGTGGTCAGGGATTCGGCAAAAGTCTACTCACTTAGTTTTGCGTGTCGCAAATCGTCCGCAACGAGACCCCCCCATTGCGCCAATTAGGCGCCGTACGGGTTGCGGTCGCGCTCGATGCGTTGGCGGATGTGGGCGTATTCGATAATCAGCAGCACCAGGAGTAGGGCCATGATGCTAGGTAGCTCACCACGGCGCCCATCAGACCCAGCAGGTTGATCAGGATCACCGGCAGCACTACGCTTACGGCGAAGCAGATCAGGTAGATTTTGGTGACGTCGCCGGCATGGCGCAGCACCGTGATGATGGCGTAGAGAAAGTCGATGGCCGCGGTGACGCCGCCGGCGACAACCATCAGCAGTGCCAGCGTGCGGTAGCGCTCAAAATTGAGGCCGTACATGAAGCTCATGAGGGGAATACCGGGACCTGCCATAAATGCGGCGCACACGCTGGTGATGACCACGATCAGTGCCATAACGGCAACAATAATTAGGTCAAAGCGACGACGCTTGCGAGGATTAGCCCAAATGCTCGACAAACGCAGGAGCTGCGGTTTATAGATAAATCCAATGCTCAACAAAATAGCCTGCGCCGGAAAGAACAGGGCATTAAAGTACAGCTGATACTTGTAGGCCAGCGTGCCTTCCATCACGAACTTGGGCATGCTCTCGATAAGGTTGAACAGGAACAGCGCGCCAAAAAGCGGGGCGCACTGGATAAACAGGTGACCGACCTCGCGCAGGCTCACGCGGCGCGATTTTTCGGTTTCGAGCAGGGCGAGCGGCGCGGTGACCAGAACGAGCGAGGCGATCGCGGTAACACCCATGGCCATGGCGGCGATGGGCATGCTGCGCGTGAGGAACAGTACCACGCTAAAGACCGCGATGACGCCGACGGATCGTAGCGTTTGGCTCATGCCGGCCAGGTAGAGTTTGTCGGCCTGCTGCAGGCGGCCCTCGTACACGTCGGCAATGCCGTCGATCACCTTATACAGGTAGACGCCCAGGCCGATTGTGGCCATCTGCGCATCGTAGCCGCGGGCGCTGCTGTATACCAGGCCGCATGCCAGCGCGAGCGCTCCGCAGATCCAGCGGTTGAGCTGGTAAGAGGCAAAGGACGTCTTTTCGTCGATGTCCGAGACCTGGAAATTGCGCACGCCGTAGTTGCACGCGATCATGATGAGCGTGCCGGTGACAAAGGCGATGGAGAATTTGCCAGCCTCCTCGGCGCCCACGAGCTGTGTGGACACGATGGTGAGCAACGGAAACGCCATGCCCCATACGGCGGTGTCCAGGGTATTCCAAAGGTAGTCGCGACGGGTGGCGTGATCTTCGTACTCGGCTTCTTGCGTGGAGAAGCCGCCGCCGTAGACGGCTCCGAGCAGGCGGTTCCACCAGGCATTGACCATGCGGTGGATGGGGCCGGGCTGGCGATCGCGCTCGCGGCGACGGCGTGTGGCCTGGCTGCTGTCGG
This sequence comes from Coriobacteriaceae bacterium AM49-12, assembly GCA_027669365.1. GTDB lineage: Bacteria > Actinomycetota > Coriobacteriia > Coriobacteriales > Coriobacteriaceae > Collinsella. The sequence goes on from JAQEDL010000036.1 coordinate 21,098, forward strand.
GACCGCCGGCGTTACGCTGGCTTAGCTCTTGGATTCGTGCGAGCTCCTCGGCGGTGTGCGATGCGGGGAACAGGCCGTTCTCGATGCGTCCGCCCTGCCCGTGCGCCCCGTCCGATACGGTGGGGTCGGCGACGCCATTGCGGCGGGCGATGGCGCGGCGAATGCTATCGATGGGCGTGATGCTCAAAGCGGAGTCCTTTCTATTGCTGCGCTCTAGTATAGACGCGACGGTGTTCGTTCGTGTTTTTGAACAGGTTGTTCGATAATTTCGGCGGCGCCATTCAGTAGCCGGCACTCGGGGACGCTCCTTGGTTGTTGCCTGTTCAAGAGTGTCCCCAACGATTAGTCGTTTAAAAACGTCCCCAATGACTAGGCCGCTTGCCTGCGATTTTTGACCGTTGGGCGGGCTTGCCGCCCTTGCCGCAAAAACGTTTTTGCATATCGGGTACAACGGGCTTTACGTGAGTAAAGTGCGCGTCGTGTCCTCGTGTCGCGTTTTTAAAGGAGGCCCCATGCCTGGTGTTACCCCTGCAGATGTTTTGTCCAACTTTGGTATTACGCTGGTCGAAGATCCCGCCGAGAATCAGCCCCGTCTGCTGGTCGATCTACCCGCCGCGGAGCTCGTCGAGCACGCTATCCGCCGCGAAGAAGGCCGCATGGCATCCAACGGCGCGCTGGTGATCGAGACGGGGGAGCGCACTGGTCGTTCCCCCAATGACCGCTTTATCGTTGACACGCCCGACGTGCACGACAAGATCGCCTGGGGCGCCGTCAACCGACCGCTTTCGATCGAGAGCTACGAGACCATCAAGGCCGGCATCGTCGACTACCTCAACGAGCGCGACGTGTTCGTCACCCGCGGCATGGCCGGCGCCGACCGCAACCACACGCGCCGACTGCTCGTCGCCTGCGAGCGCGCCAGCCAGGCACTCTTCATTAAGCAGATGCTCGCCCGCCCGCTTGCCCGCGAAATCGCGCGCACCGGCGAGCCGGACTTCTGTGTGCTCGCCGCGCCGGGCTACCAGTGCGATCCCGCCATCAAGGGCCTCAACTCCAGCGCCGCCGTGGTCATCAACTTTCAGGAGCGCGTGATTTTGGTCGCGGGTACCGGCTACTCCGGCGAGATCAAAAAGTCCATCTTCAGCGTCATGAATTACCTGCTGCCCGTCGAGGACGACGTGCTGCCCATGCACTGCTCGGCCAGTATGGATCCCGTCACGCACGAGACCGCGGTGTTCTTTGGCCTGTCGGGCACCGGCAAGACCACGCTTTCGGCCAACCCCACGCGGCTGCTGATCGGCGACGACGAGCACGGTTGGTCCGACATGGGCATCTTCAACATCGAGGGTGGCTGCTACGCCAAATGCGAGGGCCTGGACGCGTTCCACGAGCCTGAGATCTTCAACGCCGTCCGCTTTGGCGCGATCTGCGAAAACGTGGTGCTCGACGAGAGCCGCAAGCCCAACTACGATGACGTCTCGGTCACGCACAACACGCGCGTGGCCTACCCTGTGGAGCACATTCCCAACGCGTGGACCAAGGGCATGGGCACCACTCCGAGCGTCGTGCTGTTTTTGACCTGCGACGCCTTTGGCGTGCTGCCGCCCATCTCGCGCCTGACGGCCGACGCCGCCATGTATCACTTTGTGACGGGCTTTACGGCCAAGATCCCCGGCACCGAGGTCGGCGTCACCGAGCCCACGCCCACGTTCTCTTCGCTGTTTGGCGAGCCGTTTATGCCGCTCGACCCCATGGTCTATGCCAAGATGCTCGGTGAGCGCATCGCCGACGGCCGCACGCGTGTGTACCTGGTCAACACCGGCTGGATTGGCGGCGGCTACGGCGTGGGCCATCGCATCGAGCTTGCCTACACGCGCGCCCTGGTGGCCCGCGCCCTCGACGGTACCATCGAGGACAGCGAATTCGTGCATGACGATATCTTTAACGTTGACATTCCCACCACGTGCCACGGCGTGCCCGACGGCATCCTGGTGCCGCGCCAGTACTGGCAGAGCACCGCGCGCTACGACGAGGCGGCGCACAACTTGGCCGTGATGTTCGAGGAGAACTTCGAGAAGAAGTACTCGCACCTGCCCGAGTCCGTGAAGGCCGCCGGTCCGCACGCTCAGGTGCACGCCGACGCCCGTCATCGCGGCCGCGGCCTGCTGGGACTCCGACACTAGCGTCGCCGCGAGTCCATATCCGCACAAAGGGGACAGGCACCTTTGTGGCGGTTTTGCTTGGGCGAATGACTCGGGTTACAATACGCCTGACATATCGCCCCCTTCTCCGGATGGGGGCAGCGTAAGCGCTCTTGTGGCGGCACCGTAGGACTTTGAAGGTGGCCGTCGTAAGAGCGCTTTTTGTTTAGGCACCCGGGCTCGGGCGCATGCTATGAAGGGAGAGCACATGAAGAGTTTCGTTGCCGAGGATTCGTTTTGGGAGCTATTTCCGCAGGCGGCTGTCGGTGTTGTGGTCGTAAAGGGCATGAAGCCCGCGGCTCAGATTCCTCAAGAGGACGTTGATGCGATTGCCGCGTTGCTCGACCGCGCCAATATCGATGCGGAGCGTCACCTGACGAGTGATACCATCAGCGAGAATGCGCCGGTTAAGGCATGGCGCGAGGCATATCGCCTATTCAAGACCAAGAAGGGCGCGCGTTGCTCAATTGAGAACCTGCTCAAGCGCGTGCTCAAAGGAAAGCCGGTGGGCCACATTACGCCCGCGGTGGACATCTACAACACGGTGTCGCTGTCCTACGCGCTGCCCGTAGGCGGCGAGGATTTGCACGCGATTGAGGGAGACCTTTGCCTGAAGGTGACCGACGGTGGCGATTCATTTCTGCCGCTTGGCGAGGAGACAGATGACCCGACGCTGCCCGGCGAGCTCGCCTACATCGATGATGCGGGCGCCGTATGCCGCTGCTGGAACTGGCGCGATGGCGTTCGAACGGCGTTGTCCGATGATTCGGCCGATGCTTTCCTGGCGATTGAGTGCGTGGAGCCCGAGCGGATGGGGGATTGCCAGGCCGCGATCGATCGCTTAGCCGAGCTGCTCGAGCGCTATCTGGGAGCGACGGTTGTCGTTAAAACGCTTGTGACCCGCGACAATCCTTGCGTGGGGCTGTAGCGAAGTCTGCGGATCAAACTCGATGCCCCAAACCACCACAAAGGTGCCTGTGAACTGCCTCCCATTTCTTGGACATCGGGAAATGGGAGGTTTTCCATGAGTATAGACCTCAGGGTGAAGCACGACCTGGAGTCCAGGAGGCGGGCCGTCGAGCTCTT
>JAQEDL010000037.1:0-23273 GCA_027669365.1 Coriobacteriaceae bacterium AM49-12
CAGGACAAGAAGCGTCCGCTCGCCGGCGCGGCGCCGGGCGTCCCGGTGCGGGCCTGCCGTTCTTTAGCGGTTCGGACGCCTCGCAGCAAAAGGGAAGTGGCACCGATACGCTCAAGCAGTTCGCCACCAACCTCACGCAAAAGGCGCGCGACGGCGAGCTCGACCCCGTGATCGGTCGCGAAAAGGAAGTCCAGCGCATGATGGAGATCCTTTCGCGCCGCACCAAGAACAACCCGCTTATCTTGGGTGACCCCGGTGTGGGTAAGACGGCCATCGTCGAGGGCCTGGCGCAGCAGATCGCTGCCGGCAACGTGCCCGAGAACCTCATGAACCAGAATATTTGGACGCTCGACCTGCCGGGCCTCGTCGCGGGCGCCAAGTATCGCGGCGAGTTTGAGGAACGCCTCAAGAACGTGATACAGGAGCAACCGAGGCCGACGACGTCATCCTGTTTATCGACGAGATGCACACCATCATCGGTGCCGGTTCTGCCGAGGGTTCCATCGATGCAAGCTCCATGCTCAAGCCCGTGCTCGCGCGCGGCGCCTTCCAGATCATCGGTGCCACGACGGCAGAGGAGTTCCGCAAGTACCTCACCAAGGATCCGGCCTTTGAGCGTCGCTTCCAGACCATTGATGTCGAGGAGCCGAGCGTCGAGGACACGGTCAAGATCCTGACCGCGCTCAAGCCGCGCTACGAGGAGCACCACCATGTGCGTTACACACAGGGTGCTATCGAGGCCGCCGCGAACCTCTCCAACCGCTACATTCAGGACCGCTTCCTGCCCGATAAGGCCATCGACCTCATCGACGAGGCCGGTGCCCGCGCCCGCATTGCCGCCAATCGCGCGCCCGAGCCGGTGCGCGAGGCCGAGCATCGCGTCGAGGAGCTCAAGGCTGCCGCACAGGAGGCCACCGAGAGCGACGACATGAACAAGGCTGCCGAGATCACTGAGCAGCAAAAGGCTGCCGAGATTGAACTCGCCGAGGCCAAGGCTGCCTGGACCGCCGAGCTCGACGCCAGCCCGCTCACCATCGACGTGAGTCAGATTGCCGACATCGTGTCCGTGACCTCTGGCGTGCCGGTTTCCTCGCTTACCGAGAGCGAGAGCCGTCGCCTGCTGCAGGCCGAAAGCGTGCTCAAGACACGTATCATCGGTCAGGATGAGGCTGTCGAGGCAGTTGCCAAGGCCGTGCGCCGCAGCCGCTCGCCGCTCAAGGATCCGCGTCGCCCCGGCGGCAGCTTTATCTTCCTGGGTCCCACCGGCACGGGCAAGACCGAGCTCGCCAAGACGCTCGCCGAGTACCTCTTTGGCAGCAAGGACGCGCTCATCAGCTTCGACATGTCCGAGTTCGGTAGCGAGTTCGAGGTCTCCAAGCTCATCGGTAGCCCTCCGGGTTACGTCGGTCACGACGAAGGCGGCCAGCTCACCAAGCCGTTCGTCGCCACCCGTATTCGGTCGTGCTGTTCGACGAGATCGAGAAGGCGCACCCCGATATCTTCAACATCCTGCTGCAGGTGCTGGAGGAGGGTCGTCTGACCGATAGCCAGGGCAAGACGGTCGACTTCCGCAACACCGTGATCATCATGACATCCAACGTGGGCGCCCGCGAGATTGCGCAGGATGCAAGCGTTGGCTTTGGCACCACCGGCGAGCAGGGCCTCACCTCGAGTGAGATCCGCGGCCGCGCGATGGGCGAGCTCAAGCGCCTGTTCCGCCCCGAGCTGCTCAACCGCATCGACGACATCGTGGTGTTCCAGAAGCTCTCGGGTGAGAACCTGACCAAGATCGCGCACCTGCTGGTGGACGACCTGCGTCAGCGTTTGATTGCCAACGGCATGAACATCAAGCTCACCGATGCGGCCTATGACAAGATCGTGGCCGAGGGCACCGACCTCACCAACGGTGCGCGTCCGTTGCGCCGTGCCATCCAAAAGCTCATCGAGGACCCGCTGTCCGAGGAGCTTCTGGCCGGCGAGTGGGGCGAGGGCGATACCGTCCTGTGCGACGTGGCCGATGGCAAGTTTGTCTTTAGCCACGGCACGGGCGAGATCCCGGCACCGCGTCCGGCGGGCACGCTCGGTGGCGATACCGCCCCGGCGGCACCGCACACTGGCAGCGCCGCGCCCGTAAGTAGCGGCGTGACCTCGGGCCCCGGCGGCATGATGCAAGCCGGCTCTGGCGCGCTGTAGGGCGTAACAAAACCTTGTGTCTACGAGGGCGTTCCAAAGGAGCGCCCTTTTTCTGTTGAAAAGGCCCCTTCGTTCAAAGTAGACCTCATTAAACATATCAATGGCGTATGCATAAACGTTGATCAAGCGTTGAGGTTGGTTGAAGGGTCCAATGTCCCTTCGGCACGGCCCGTCTAGCCTGCTTTATCTTAATAAAGTGGCGTTTCCCCGCCGTTAGCCGATGATGCAAGGGCGCTCGGCGTTTTCGACTGGTTTATGCACGCAAAGTCTGGGAATATACAAGTCGCATGTCTTACTGTCTAACCAGTTGCGCCAAGGAGGCACCATGGATTACAAGATTACCGGCTACGAGCCCGCCCAGCTGTTCCATTTCTTTGAGGAGGTCAGCGCGATCCCCCGTGGGTCTGGCAACGAGAAGGGCATCAGCGATTTCCTGGTTGCGTTTGCCAAGGAGCGCGGCCTCGATGTGTACCAGGACGAGGTCTACAACGTCATCATTCGCAAGCCCGCTTCTGCCGGCGCCGAGAATGCCCCGACCGTGATGCTGCAGGGCCACATCGATATGGTGTGCGACAAGTTGGGCTCTGTTGAGCACGACTTTACGACCGACGGTATCGACCTGGTCGTCAAGGACGGCGTCCTCACCGCTAACGGCACCACCCTGGGCGCCGACAACGGTATCGCCGTCGCTCTGATGCTCACTGTTCTCGATGACGATTCGATCGTTCACCCCGCCCTCGAGTGCGTATTCACCACCGACGAGGAGACTGGCCTGGTCGGCGCCGAGACGCTCGACAAGTCCCAGATTAGCGCCCGCACCATGATTAACCTTGACTCCGAGGAAGAGGGCGTGGCCACCGTTAGCTGCGCCGGCGGCGTCGTCGTTACCTACACCTGCCCCATCGTGCGTGAGCACAAGACCGGCAGCACCCTCACGCTCGACATCTCCGGCCTGCTGGGCGGTCACTCCGGCAGCGATATCCACCTGGAGCGCGGCAACGGCAACCTCATCATGGCTCGCATCATCGACCGTCTGATGGTTGCCGGCGAGCCCGCCATCGTTAGCTTTAACGGCGGCACCAAGGACAACGCCATCAACCGTGAGTGCAAGGCTGTTCTGGTCTACGCCGACCACGCTGCCGCCGAGGCCGCGGCCCAGATCGCAAAGGGCATCATCGCCGACGTCACTGCCGAGCTCGAGGTCTTCGACCCCGGCTTTGCCTGCACCGTTGAGATTGCCGACGACGCCGAGGTCGAGGCCATGGACCAGAAGTCCGCGCTTGCCCTCATCCGCGCCTGCGTCTTGCCCCTAACGGCGTGATTCGCCGCAACGTCGCCACCGACGGATCCGTCGAGGTTTCCTCCAACATCGGTGTGGTTGCCACTTCTGACGACGAGGTCAAGATCATGCTGTCCCCGCGCTCCTCGATCACCTCGCTGCAGAACGAGTTCAAGGACCGCCTGCAGACGCTGGCCGATGTCCTGGCTTCGACGCCAAGTTTGAGTTCGAGTATCCCGGCTGGAGCTATGCCGAGCATTCGCCGGTCCGTGACGTCTTTGTCGAGAGCTATCGCGAGCTCTTTGGCTCCGAGCTGCGCATCGAGTCCATTCACGCCGGCCTTGAGTGCGGCCTGTTTGCCGAGGCCCTGCACGGCCTGGACGCCATCGCCGTGGGCCCGACGCTCTCCGATGTCCACACCCCGGACGAGAGCATGGAGCTCGCTTCTGCCGAGCGCTTCTACGAGCTGCTCATCGACGTCCTCAAGCGCCTCGCTGCGTAAAGGTTGCGCTAGCAGCAGTCCGAGCCACGTGCCAGCGGATTGCAAATGACATTACGAGAGGGGGCATCCGAGCCTTTGCGACGGGTGCCCCCTCTCTTCTTTTAAGAAATGGGAAATTGATTGGCGTCTAGCCCATATCCGCCCTGATGAGGTCGAGGGTTCGCTGGCAGTTTTCGCGGACGGGGCCGAGCATATGCTCGCGCAGGTCCGCCATGCCGGGCAGATCGGCGTATTCGTCCATGACCTCTTCCATGCAAATGGGTACCTCGTAGGCGAGGTCCATCATGGTCGCAAAGCAAAACTTCTCGGATAGCCCGGCATCGGTGAGCGCCGTCTCCAGAGCGGGGTCGCCCATACCGTGGTATCGGCGGATAGCACCTGGACCGATGCGCCCCACACGATTTTCGCCGCCAACGCTCATAGCAAGGCGTGCCCGACGTCGCATGCGCTCATACGCCAAGCCCGATGCGACATCGTACATGGGTGCGAGTGCGCGTTTGTGCCTTTGCCTAGGATGAGCGAGTAGTTTTTAGCGTGTGCGTCAGGCGCTCCGATAATGGCGTTATAGAACAACATATAGGTAAAAAGCACAAGATTCATGTGGTGGGGGACTGTGTTAATCAGTCGTTCTTGGATGTCTCGTGTAGTCGGTCCTCCGTCGGCGGTGTATTTCTGGCTTGGCAATACACCGAGCGCCTGGCAAAAGTCCTCCTGATGCAGCCTTTCGATACTTCCGCTGTTATTGTCCATTCTGTCGTACCGTTCAACGACGAGTGCGGCTTCGTCTTCAAATGTGCAATAGGAGACGTTGGCAGTTGGAATGCCAACACGCCGAGCCGTTTTCATGCAGACGAATTCGTTTAAGGCCTGATGTTTGAACCCAACGACACCATTTTTGAAGATATGGGTAGTGGGGGATGACCCTAGACATTCGTACCATTGGCCATCATGGCAAGCTAGTGCAAATTTGCCTTGGTTGCCGCCCAGGGACCAGCTTTCGTTGGAGCCCATCCATGTCTCTCTTTCGTCATCGCGAATTGCTTTAAGCTTGTGAGCGATTTGAGAATTGGTAAGCGGGCGGTATGCGGAGACCCTGCCACGGACGGCGTCTAATTGATCGGTTCGACAAAACTGAACGGCCCCCGCGCAGTCAAGACCGATATGGCACAAGAGGGCGACGGGGTTGTTGGATGCAACGTCATGCTCGGCGGCAATAGCGCGACGCTGCTCTTGACTGTCGGGCAAAAGGCCAAATAGGAACGGGCGGACGATGTTATGGCCATACGTGCGATTGGAAAGCGGCATTGTTAGCGATAGCGGTGCCCCGCGATAGGTTGGGGCGTATACAAAGCTGCAGAGTCCATGCTCGTCTTGCCGGAGAGTGCCTGCGATTTCGCCACAAATGAGGGTCGCAAGCTCCATCTCTGCCATTTATTTCACAACCTTACAGCCAAAGGAGAGGTCTGAAGTGTCGGAAAGGCCTTGCTCGGCTGCGATTTGGGCCAGCAAGGCACCATAGGAAGATGGCGTTCCTTGTCGGGCGGGTCGTCTGCCTACACTTGGCTTGGGCAGGGCATTCGAGTTCGCGATAGGGAGGTCCGCTATCGTCGTCGGATGTTTAAAGGGTGATGCGATTGGGTCGTTATCGCTTTGCACAAAGAGACTTATGCCGAGTGCGTTAAAGACGGTCAGTAACTTGTCGAGTCGAATGCCAGTGGCGTCGCCCAGCTCGAGCGATGCGAGCAGGCGCTCCGAAACACCGGCTTTTTTAGCGAGGGCGGCACGGGTGAGACCCTGAGCCTCGCGTGCCTGGCGCACATAGATGCCAGCTTGACGCGGTGTGGTGATGGGAAGGTATCCATGGCGATCTCCTAACGTGCAGACTTTTGCATATCAGTATGACATGCAAAAGTCTGCACGAAAAGGCATTATGCAAAACTCTGCATGAGACCTCTACATTGACGTTGAGCTTATGAGAGGCGTTTTTTATATCGCGAGAATCCCCAGATGCTCAAGCAGGATCTTGAGCCCGATGAGGATGAGCACGACGCCGCCCACGATGGTGGCGGGTTTTTCGTAGCGTGCGCCAAAGGTGTGGCCGATCGCTACGCCGGCGATGGAGAAGATAAACGTTGTGACGCCGATAAGCGATACGGCGGGCACGATGTCGACCGAGAGCGCGGCAAACGAGATGCCTACGGCTAGGGCGTCGATTGAGGTGGCGATGGCGAGGATCAGGTACTCGCCCAGGTCAATCTTTTCGGCATCCTTGCCGTCGCCCTCATCCTCGTCTTCTGTAAAGGCTTCCCACAGCATTTTGGCGCCGATAAAGGCCAAAAGGACAAAGGCGATCCAGTGGTCGATGGGCCCGATGATGCCCATGAATTGACTGCCGAGCGCCCATCCGATTACGGGCATGCCGGCCTGAAAGCCGCCAAAGAACAGGCCGAGCACCACGGCGACCTTAAGGTTGATCTTCTTCATGCCAAGGCCCTTGCAGATGGATACGGCAAAGGCGTCCATCGAAAGGTCAACAGCGAGCAACACGAGCTCTGCGAGTCCCATAGTCTGGCTCCCTCTCTGCGGGCGAACCCGCGTGTACTTCTGGCAGGGGAGCAACAAAAAAGACCCGTGGCGTACGTGCTGCGCGTACAACCACGAGTCTCGTTCATTAAGGCAAGCCAGGCCGCATCGGCCAGTGTGTTGACTTGCCGCGCCACCGGAGGCGAACCCGGTCACGCGACTACTCCCTCATTCATGTGAATACCGATGCTACCACATGAACAGCTCATTTGGGTTAAGGCTCTCGGCGGTGTTCGCTCATTCTGTAAGCATCGGATTTCGCAAGCGCCGCAGGGACAAACCGTGAGAAACTATTTAGCGTTTATGGAGCGTATACGATGGGAGCGATGCCTTGGATAAGAACGAGCTGCAAAAGCGTATGGAACAGGCCATCCGCCTGACGGCACCTGGTCAGCCGATCCGTACCGCCCTCGACATGATCATCGCCGGTCACCTGGGCGCCCTTATCTGCGTCGGCGACACCGAAAACGTGCTCGCTGCCGGTAACGACGGCTTCCCGCTCAACATTTCGTTCACCTCGAACCGTCTGTTCGAGCTCTCCAAGATGGACGGCGCCATCGTTATCGACGGCGACCTCACCCAGATCCTGCGCGCCAACTTCCACCTCAATCCCGATCCCTCGCTTGCCACGAGCGAGACGGGCATGCGTCACCGCACCGCCGCTCGCATGTCGGTGCTCACCGACGCATCGTGATCTCAGTCTCGGCCCGTCGTGCCGTCGTCAACGTGTACGTTCACGGCAAGAGCTACGAGATCCAGCCCGTCACCACCATCATGAGCTCGGTCAACCAGCTCGTCGCCACGCTCCAGACTACCCGTCAGTCGCTCGATCGCTCCCTACTGCGCCTGACGGCCCTCGAGCTCGATGACTACGTTACGCTCGCCGACATTACCGGTATTTTCTCGAGCTTCGAGATCATGCAGCAGGCAAAGACCGAGCTTAAGGATTGCATTGTCAAGCTGGGCAACCAGGGCAAGCTCGTGCAGATGCAGCTCGAGCAGCTTGCCGGCTCCAGCATGGATACCGAATACGACTTGATGATCCGCGACTACGCAAGTGATTCTTCCGAGGCTAATGCCGAGAAGATTCGCGCCGAGCTCGCTCGCATGACGCCTAAGGACCTGTCCGACCCACAGCATGTGGCGGCGGTTCTGGGTTACGACGACCTGGACGAGGACTCCGTCATGACGCCGCTGGGCCTGCGCACGCTTTCGCGCGTGTCCGTCGTGCGCGACGGCGTGGCCGAGAAGATCGTCGACGAGTACGGCTCGTTGCAGGAGCTCATGGACGACATCAGCGAGGATCCGGAGCGCCTGGGCGACTTTGGCGTCAACAACCCTGCCATTCTTGCGGACTCGCTGTACCGCATGAAGGGCACCAAACAGGGGAACGCATAATGGCGCCCGTATGCGCCGTGGTCGTTGCCGGCGGCAGCGGCCAGCGCTTTGGAAATCCCGGCGGCAAGCAGCTCGTTAACGTGGCGGGCCGTCCGCTCATGAGCTGGTCTATCCGCGCGTTCGATCGTAGCGACAAGGTCGGCCACATCGTGGTGGTGTGTCCTGCCGAGCGCCGTGCCGAGATGCGCCGCCTGGCCATCGATCCGTTTGACTATGACACGCCCATCAGCTTCGCCGATGCCGGCGATACCCGTCAGGATTCCACCCGTGCCGGCGTGCATGCGGTTCCGGCGGGTTTCGAATGTGTCGCCATCCACGACGGCGCCCGTCCGCTCATCACGACCGAGGCCATCGATCATGCGATCGACGTGCTTGTGGGCGACCGCTCGCTCGACGGTGTCGTATGCGGTCAGCCCGCGATCGACACGCTCAAGATCGTCGACGGCGACAATATCGTCGAGACGCCGCCGCGTGAGCTCTACTGGGCCGCGCAGACACCGCAGATCTTTAGCGTCGACGCCATGAAGCGCGCCCACACCGCAGCTATCGCCGAGGGCTTTATCGGGACCGACGATTCTTCGCTGGTCGAGCGCATGGGCGGGCGCGTCCGCTGTGTCCAGAGCCCGCGCGATAACCTTAAGGTGACGGTGCCCGAGGACCTGCGACCCGTAACCGCGATTCTGCTTGGCCGCATGGCCGAGGGAGAGGACCTTCCCCATGTTCAGTAACCTGCGCATTGGCCACGGCTACGACGTCCACCGTTTGGTGGAGGGGCGTCGATGTATCATCGGCGGGGTTGACATTCCCTACGAGCGCGGCCTGCTGGGCCACTCGGATGCCGATGTGCTCGCGCATGCCTTGGCCGACGCCATCCTGGGCGCCTGCCGCGGAGGAGACATCGGCAAGTTATTCCCCGACACCGATCCCGCCTACGAGGGTGCCGATTCGATGGTGCTGCTCGCTCGCGTGATGGACTATGCGCGCGAGCTGGGCTTTGAGCTTGTCGATGCCGATTGCACCATTGCCTGCCAGCAACCCAAGATCACCCCGCACCGCGATGCCATGCGCGCCAACCTTGCCCATGCCCTGGGCGTCGACGTCGAAAACGTGGGCGTCGCCGCCACTACGACCGAAAAGCTCGGTTGGGAAGGCCAGGGCGAGGGAATCGGCGCCTGGGCCGTCTGCCTGCTACAGAAAACCGTTAAGGAGTAACGAATGCGTATCTACAACAGCGCTACCCATAAAAAGGAAGAGTTCCAGCCCATCGAGTCCGGCAAGGTCCGCATGTACGTGTGCGGCCCCACGGTCTACGACAACATCCACATCGGCAATGCCCGCACGTTCATCAGCTTTGACGTGATTCGTCGCTGGCTCATCGCGAGCGGCTACGAGGTCACGTTCGCCCAGAACCTCACCGATGTCGACGACAAGATCATCAAGCGCGCCAACGAGCAGGGCCGTACGGCTGCCGAGGTCGCGACGGAGTTCTCCGACAAGTTCATCGGCGTCATGCGTGCCGCCAACGTGCTCGATCCCGATGTGCGCCCCCGCGCCACCAAAGAGATCGGCCCCATGATCGCCATGATCAAGACGCTCATCGAGCAGGGCCACGCCTACGCCGCCGATAACGGCGACGTGTACTTTGCCGTGCGCAGCGATTCCAACTATGGTCAGGTCTCGGGCCGCAACATCGACGACCTTATGGTTGGCGCGCGCATCGAGGAGAACGAGGACAAGAACGACCCGCTCGACTTTGCCCTGTGGAAGGCTGCCAAGCCCGGCGAGCCAGCTGGCCGAGCCCCTGGGGCGAGGGCCGTCCCGGTTGGCACACCGAGTGCGCCGCCATGGTGCATCGCTACCTGGGCACCCCGATCGACATCCACGGCGGCGGCTCCGACCTTGCCTTCCCGCATCACGAGAACGAGTGCGCCCAGGCCACCTGCGCCTGGCACCAGGCTTCTCCAACACCTGGATGCACACGGGCATGCTGCTGGTAGACGGCGAGAAAATGTCCAAGTCGCTCGGCAACTTCTTTACGCTGGCCGAGGTCCTCGAGCAGCATTCCGCTGCCGCCCTGCGCCTGCTGATGCTGCAGACGAGCTATCGCTCGCCGCTCGACTTTTCTTGGGAGCGCTTGGAGGGTGCCGAGAACTCGCTCACGCGTATCGCCGGTACGGTCGAGAACCTGCGCTGGGCCGCGAACCATGCGACGGCCGATGCTGATGAGGCAGCATCCGAGGCGTTTGCCGCCAAGGCCGCCGAGACCCGTGCCACCTTTAAGGAGTGCATGGACGACGACTTTAACACCGCCGGTGCCATGGGTGCCGTCTTTGGCTTTGTGACCGAGTGCAACCAGTACCTGGAGCAGGCGGGCGACGCTGCCGACAAGGCCGTCGCGCTTGCCGCCGCCGATACGCTGGTCGAGTTGCTCGATACGTTTGGCGTTGAGCTCCCCGAGCCCAAGGTCGAGCTGCCGCTGGGTCTGCTGGGTGTTGCCGCCGGCCTGGTCGCCTACACGGGCGACGACGTGGACGAGGCCGCTGCCAAGATTCTCGAGGCCCGCGCCGAGGCCCGCGCCGCCAAGAACTGGGATCTGGCAGATGCCATTCGCGACCAGCTCAAGGACCTGGGCCTCACCATTGAGGATACGGCCGCGGGCACTCGTATTAAGAGTCTCTAGTATTTGTCGACCGTTCGAGGTGCGGCAGATTGCCTTGAAAGAGGAGGGCATAGACCTGGTGGTCATGCCCGACGATTGAAAGGCAAGGTGCCGCGGCTCGGACGGTCGATTCTTGTTCGTTATCTATTTAAGGAGGCCGTCCTATGGCCGACAATCGCAAGCGTGCGCCTCGTGGCGGCAAGCAGGCTGCTTCTGGCTCGCGTCCGATTCGCCGCAACGACCGCGCTGCCGCTCCCAAGGGCCAGCGCGATCGCACCCAGCCCGCACGTCCGCAGCGCGATCGCAACCGCGACGCTGTCCAGGCTCCCAAGGGCGAGTTTATCGAAGGTCGCCGTGCTGCCGCCGAGGCCTGCGCACCGGCTTTCCCGTCAAGTGCGCGCTCATCGCCGAGGGCGGGGAGCGCGATGCTGCTTTGTCTCGTCTGGTCGATGACCTCAACGCCGCGGGTGTCCGCATTAAGTATGTGCCGCGCGCGCAGCTCGATGCGCTGTCGAGCCATGGCGCTCACCAGGGCATTGCGCTCGAGGTGGGTAATTTCCCCTATGCTGATGTCGCCGATATCCTCGATCGCGCGGGTGACGGACCGGCGCTCGTCGTCGTGCTCGACCATGTGACCGACGATGGTAACTTTGGTGCGATCGTGCGCTCCGCCGAGGTCGTGGGCGCGGCGGGCGTCATCATCGCCAACAAGCGTGCCGCCGGCGTGACCGTGGGCAGCTACAAGACCTCTGCCGGTGCCGTCATGCACCTGCCCATTGCGCAGGTTCCCAACATCGCCCGTGCGCTCGACGATCTTAAGGCCGCTGGCTTTTGGGTGGGCGGCGCTTCCGAGCATGCCGAAGGCAGCTGCTGGGATGCTCCCTTCGAGGGCCGCGTGGCGCTCGTCATGGGCTCCGAGGGTGATGGCATCTCGCGTCTGGTGCTCGAGAAATGTGACTTTTTGACCAAGCTCCCCCAGCGCGGCATGACCGAGAGTCTCAACGTGGCCCAGGCGACCACCGCGCTGTGCTTTGAGTGGCTGCGCCGCAATGCCGGCGAGCTCATGGGGGAGGAGTAGTGCATGTCCAAGAAGAACCGCGCCAAGTCCAAGGCCAAGCGCTTTGGCGAGGGCTCGGCCAAGCCGATTGTTTCGGCCGCGACCTATGGCGTGGGCGGCAATGCGTTTGCGCAGGCCATCGCCGATCCGGTCTCGACGGTGCACTCCAATAAGCCCGAGCTGCTGGTGGTCGACGGCTACAACGTGATCCACTGCACGCCGCGCTACGAAAAGCTCGTCTACGACCATTCCGACGATCCATATTCCAGCGACGTCCACGACATGGCTCGTACTGCGCTCATCAACGACGTCGCCGCCTTTGCTCAGGGCCGCTACGAGGCCGTAATCGTGTTCGACGGCGCGGGCAATATCTCCAACGAGCGCCCCAACCTGCCCGCCCGCGGCGTGCGTATCGAGTTTTCGCCGACGGGCGTTTCTGCCGATACCGTGGTGCAGAAGCTCTGCATCGAGGCACGTGAGGAAGGCCGCGCGTGCTCCGTGGTATCGAGCGACGGCACGATCCAGGCCGTCGTCATGGGCAAGGGCGTCACGCGCATCTCGAGCCGCATGCTGGTGGACGAGATCAAACAGATCGATAACGACGTTCACGAGGCCGAGGAAGCCCCGCAGATTAAGATGACCCTGGGCAGCCGCCTGAGCCCCGATGCCCTGGCCAAGCTCAAGGCCCTTCGCGGGAGGTAGGGGAGCTGACGGCGCGACGCTGTCTCGCTAACTCCATTCAGCGATGTCGATCATTCTACGGAGGCGCCATGTAAGCGCCTCTTTTAGATATGGCAGCCTTGCCGTGAGCGCGTTGTTTCTGGACAGAATCTCGATTGCCTCGTCAACGAAGCCTTCGAGTTTGTCGCCGTCAAACCAGCCCATGTCCTCGACGAGCAACATTTGTTTGGCGGGACTTGAATGAAATTGTGCGCTGGTAAAACTGTGCTCTCCCGCCCTAAGCTCCTCTAGTGATATGTTGCACCAGAGTGATGAGCCCGAATCGAAGATGGGGGGCTGTCTGCAGACCAGTGAGTTGACGTTTCGCACGAGGCCGAAGTTGCGCCAATGACGGTCGTAGTTGGCAATGATGTCATCGCATACGATCATGCGGTCAAGGGCGTCTTTTATATCTGCCGCTCCAAGCTCCTCGCAGTTTGCTACATACCGTTCGTAATCGGTTAATCGCTCGTCTGCATTTGCATGCTGGTTTACATAGAACGCAGGGACATATTCTTCTTCGTCAGTTAAGAAGATATTGCATGTGCTCAAGGCAGAAGTACCCGCGCCTTCGAGCGAATAGGGTACATAATCGCAAGCGTTTAGGATGCGACGGTGAAGTGCAGTCGCCACCAGCTCGTTATAAGGTTCCTGGTTTAGATGTGCACCTGCCTTGTGGAGGATTCGACGGTCACCCTCGCATGTCCAGTACTTTTGAAGATTGCCGTCCGAGGTGTTGTCGGGCTTTGCGGCAGCTGCCTTACCTCCGGGGCGAAGGGTGCAATGGTTAGCGAGACGTCGTCAAAAGCATTATTGAAGAAATTGATATCTTCCCACGCGAGACCGGAGTCTTGGGGCCTAATCCAATACTGGTCGGATAAGGAGAGGCCAAGATTTCGCTGTACGAGTTCATCGGGAACATCGACTGCGGCTTCTGCAAGCAGGGAGCTAGCCCAATGCGTGCGAGCGGGATACCGCGGCCGCGCCACCAGATGCGGAAGGAGTCGAGCGATACAGGTTTGCTGGGAGCAAAAACTCCAATAGGGGCGTGGGCACGATCGACGTCGGCGCCGATGTGGGTGAAGTCTTTCCGTGATCTGCTGTAGACCAGCTGGGCCACTTCGTGCGTGCGGTTCATGAGGGTAAATGCGATTTCGCTTTTCCCATGCCCGCGACGAGGCCGTCCCCCTCTTTTGGTTGCGGAGCGGAGTCGCGTGTCTACGCTGTCTTTGTCGATAAGCCACACGCCAGAAGCCTTCCGGGCCTCAAGTGCTCCGTTATTTATGAGCTCTTGCACCCTGCGCGGAGTGATGCCGAGTAGTTCGGCAGCTTCCTTGGTAGTAAGCATCGCGAAACCCTTCGTTAGAACGAACAGTTTTATCTATTCCATTGTAATTAAAACTATTCGTTTTGACGAATAGTTTTAAGATGTGGTCGGTCGAAGGGTCTGTTGCGCCTCGTCCGTAATTCCTTTATCCTTAACAGGCTTCGCGCGAAAGCGCCAAGTGTGCCAGTGTGGCGCAACGGTAGCGCAACTGATTTGTAATCAGTGGGTTGCAGGTTCGATTCCTGTCACTGGCTCCATGAGTTTTCGCAGGTCAGAGGCGATATAGCCTCTGATTCTGCCTTCTCATGCAACAGCTCATGCAACAAATATGCAACAATTAAATCTGAAAGTGCACTTGTGTGTTTTGCAACCGATGCTCATTGTCAATAAACGCGTGCAATGAGGCGGGAAAAGCCAAGCTTACAGTTGCTGTCTCCATTAGAGTTTTGGGCTTTGTGTCTCCAACTGGGATAGAGTGGAAAGTGACCAAGGCGCTGAGAGCTCCGATGCCGCTTCTCGAAAGATCGCACGCGTGCACGGCTCTCTTTCCTGTAGCCCATGGGTATTACTATAGTCTAGATTTAATTCGGCGCGAGAAGTCAAGAGCGACAAGGATTTCCCGTCGTTTGTGAGCAAGGCGATTGAAAGGACCCATGATGATTAATAGCGTAGAGGACCCAACGGTTGCCAATATTCTGTCGACCGATATGCTAAAAATCTATGACATTCCTCGTTACCAGCGCGAATACACTTGGAATCAGCGCGACTGGGCGAATCTCTATGATGACATCACCCAAAACGACGCCGGTTACTTCCTGGGCTCGTTTATTGTCGTGAACGGGACCGTGAATTCCAAGATGGATACCATTCACTATGAAGTTATCGATGGCCAGCAACGCCTGACGACGCTCAGTCTTCTCCTTGCCGCCCTCTATACTCGCATCATGGAGCATAAGGATTCTATCGATGACGACATGATGTTGGACGATATTCGACCCCTGCGCAATCGTCTGATCTTGAAATCTGACAAGTCAATGACACGCGTTATTCCTCAGGTCCAGAATCATAACCTTGAGGATTACCGTTGGATCTTGAAGGAACATATCGGCCTAGATGCGATTATGCAAAAGCCGAAGTTCCTTGGTCTGAGAAAGATGTCTAAGGCATTCAACTATTTTTACGATCGACTGGGTGAGGATGTTGGGGGCAGGGACGGAATCGAGTGCGTTCGCTACCTGCTTGATATCTGCAGGTTGGTGTGTTCGGCGGTCGTGGTCCAGATTACCGTTGATAGTCATGCTGACGCCTACACCTTGTTCGCGTCCCTTAACAACCGCGGTGTTCCCTTGAGCGCCGTCGATCTTATCAAGAATATGCTTCTCGCAAGGTTGCCGGGGTGGATGACGGGCAGCTCGACTATTACTTCGAGCGCTGGCAGGAAGTGCTCCACAATCTCGGCGATGACTACAAGACGCAAGAGCGCTTCTTCCGCCAGAACTACGACGCCTTCCGCCGGGAGGTGAACAAGCCATTTATCGGCGAATCTGGTTCCCAGCTCCCCCTCGGTTCCGTTGCCACGCGGTCCAACCTTCTGAAAATCTACGAGAAACGGATGGAAGCTGATGGCGGCGCCCTTAAGGTGCTGGACGAGCTGACCGAGAATTCTGCGCTCTACTCGAAGATCATTGGGCTCGATCAAGAGAGCCTGGATTCCGAACTTTCGCATCAGCTTTTGGAGCTTTCGAGAGCGCAGGGCGTCGCATCTTACCTGATGCTGCTGTTCCTTTTCAAGAAGAAGGACCAGTTGGAGTTAAAAGATGAAACCCTCGCGCTTCTTGTCAGGCTCCTCGTCTGCTTCTTTGTCCGACGCAACCTCACCGATACACCTCCCACACGTGATCTTGAGAGACTCTTCATCAGTATTTGTGAGAGCCTCGAAAGTGAGGGACTCAAGGGCATTGCAGCCGCGGAGTACATCAAGAAGCGCCTCGTCGATGTGTCTGCCAGTGACACTTCCTTCAAAGAACGTCTTGAGGGGCCGATTTACGATGTCAATCCCGATATGACGCGCTACATCCTTACTGTTATCGCATCTCCAAGCGTTACGAAAGAGATGAAGCCACTTTGGGAACGATACGCCTCCGGAAACTACGTCTGGACAATCGAGCACATCTTCCCTCAGGGCAAGAACATTCCAGATGAATGGGTGAAGATGGTTGCGGACGGCGACATGTCTAAGGCGATTGAGGTGCAGGAGAAACAGGTCCACACGCTTGGAAATCTAACCATCACCGGGTATAACTCAAAGCTGAGCAATATGCCCTTTGTGACCAAGCGAGACCGCAGGGATGTTTACGGAGCGAATGTCGGATATCGCAACGGGTTGAATCTGAACGACGAGTTGGTAAACACGGACACCTGGACCAGCGAGCAGATTCAGGAGCGCACAGACAAGCTCGCTGGACTCACTTTGAAAGCTTTTGACTTTGACGAGATTAAGTTCTAGTGACCGCCAGCCAATATCTTGGGGGCATTCAGCCCAAACGATTCAATCTTGATCTGTAACATCTAGACCGGTATTTCTCTTCAAGCTGTTACAGATCGAGATGTTAAGACGGGTTGGTGGGTAATATCTCAATCTGTAACACGAAGAGGCTGAAAACCGTTCAAGCTGTTACAGAATGAGACGTAAGCTGGAATCTCTGCTTAATATCTCGATCTGTAACAGATAGGGGAGGAATAACCCTCTTACTGTTACAGATCGAGATGAAAACGGTGAAGCCCATGGTCTGCTTGATGGAGCGAGGATTTTCGGACGAACGAGCGTGGAAAATCTCCCGCTTAGTGAATGAGCGTGGATAATCTGCCACTTTGGCCTTGGGGGCACACCAAAAGTGGAGATTATCCACGCTCGATTTCAAACGGGAGATTATCCACGCTCAATCGTGCCGTGGAAGCCCGATCGTGACCTATGTAATAGTGCGAGAGGGTCGCTATCGAAGGTCGATGCTGCCGCCTTACTCCACCGTGCCAAAGTGTTACCTCGGGAAACGTCACCTCAGTATCCAAATCCACCGTCCTTCATATCTAAACTCAACAAAATCGCAGGTAAAAGGTACATAGATACGCCCGGCACCGTGTATCTAGAGGTTTTCGTTGACAGCCCCCAAGGTTGCATCGTATTATCTTTTTCGTTCGCGGGGGCGGCGGTCCAAAAGACCAAAGGACCTGCGGATACTTGAACGATTGGGAGTTTGCCCGAGTGGTTAATGGGGACGGGCTGTAAACCCGTTGGCTTTGCCTACATAGGTTCGAATCCTATAGCTCCCACCCGTCAAGTGCCTGTATAGCTCAGTCGGTAGAGCACTTCGTTGGTAACGAAGAGGTCACCAGTTCAAGTCTGGTTGCAGGCTCCATCCGGCGGTGTAGCTCAGTTGGTTAGAGCACACGGTTCATACCCGTGGCGTCACTGGTTCGAATCCAGTCACCGCTACCATAGGTAACACGGTGGCTTCTCAATAGTATGTTGAGAGGCCACTATGGTATAAAGGCAAAGTCCCGTCCGGGGACGACCTGTTTAGAGGAGGGCTTTATGGCCAAAGAGAAGTTTGAGCGCACTAAGCCGCATGTTAACATCGGCACCATTGGTCACGTCGACCACGGCAAGACCACGCTGACCGCCGCCATCACCAAGGTTCTCTCCGAGACCGAGGGCTGCAAGGCTGACTTCACTGCGTTCGAGAACATCGACAAGGCTCCCGAGGAGCGCGAGCGCGGCATTACGATCTCCGTCTCCCACGTCGAGTACGAGACTGCTGCCCGTCACTACGCTCACGTTGACTGCCCGGGCCACGCTACTACGTCAAGAACATGATCTCCGGTGCTGCTCAGATGGACGGCGCTATCCTGGTCATCGCCGCTACCGACGGCCCCATGGCTCAGACCCGCGAGCACATCCTGCTCGCCCGTCAGGTCGGCGTTCCCTACATCGTCGTCTTCCTGAACAAGTGCGACATGGTCGACGATGACGAGCTTATCGACCTCGTCGAGATGGAGACCCGTGAGCTCCTTTCCGAGTACGATTTCCCCGGCGACGACATCCCCGTCATCCGTGGTTCCGCTCTGGGCGCTCTCGAGGGCGACGCCAAGTGGATGGACGCTATCCGCGAGCTCATGAAGGCCGTCGACGAGTACATCCCGACGCCTGCTCGTAACAACGACCTCCCGTTCCTGATGGCCGTTGAGGACGTTATGACCATCTCCGGCCGTGGTACTGTTGCTACCGGCCGTGTCGAGCGCGGTGAGCTCAAGCTCAACGAGCCCGTCGAAATCGTCGGCATCAAGGATACCCAGAACACCGTCGTTACCGGTATCGAGATGTTCCGTAAGTCCATGGACTTCTGCGAGGCTGGCGACAACGTCGGTCTGCTGCTCCGCGGCATCAAGCGCGAGGACATCGAGCGCGGCCAGGTTCTCTGCAAGCCCGGTTCGGTTACCCCGCACACCAAGTTCACCGGCGAGATCTACGTTCTGACCAAGGAGGAGGGCGGCCGTCACACCCCGTTCTTCGATGGTTATCGTCCTCAGTTCTACTTCCGTACCACCGACGTTACCGGTACGGTCAAGCTCCCCGAGGCACCGAGATGGCCATGCCTGGTGACCACATCACCATCGAGGGCGACCTCATCCACCCGATCGCCATGGAGGAGGGCCTGCGCTTCGCTATCCGCGAGGGTGGCCACACCGTCGGTTCGGGCATCGTCTCCACGATCATTGAGTAAATTAGCTCTTTGATATAGCTGACTTAGAGAACCCGGCACTTATTTGGGTGCCGGGTTCTTTTCTGCAATGGATATTGATCCGTTGCTGGTGTCGAGAGGATCGATAATGGTCCTGGATGCACCGTCGATTAGCTCTCGATGGCTTCATTGATGTGTTCCAAATATGAATGGATCCACCGAGAACCAATTGACTCGAGGTTTTCATTGACAGCACTTACGTGGAGCTGATAAAGTAACAACTCGTGCCCGTACGGGGCGGAAATGAAAGGTTCAGGATACATGCGTACTCTAGTTACTCTTGCGTGCACTGAGTGCAAGCGCCGCAACTATACGACCACCAAGAACAAGTCGACCATGCCTGATCGTATGGAGATCAAGAAGTATTGCCCCTGGTGCCGTCACCACACGCTGCACAAAGAGACTCGCTAGTCTCTAGTCACATACGCCAGTAGTTCAATTGGTAGAGCATCGGTCTCCAAAACCGAGTGTTGAGGGTTCGAGTCCTTCCTGGCGTGCCAGTCATTATTCCGTAAGCTCCCAATTGGGGGCTTACGGTTTACTCATGTATAAGCGCATTGCGCGGAGGTAACCCAAATGGCCAACAAGAAGAACAAGAAGAAGGCTCAGCAGCCGGCACCTGCCAACAACGCTGCCGCCAACTCCAAGGTTGAGGCCAAGAAGGCCGTTGCCAAGAAGAACGAGAAGGCTGCGAAGTCCAAGAAGAACGAGAAGCCTGGTTTCTTCGCCCGCACCAAGAAGTATTTCGCTTCGGTCAAGTCCGAGATGAAGCGTGTCACGTGGCCCGATAGGAAGGAGCTCGTGAACTACTCGGTCGTCGTTTGCGCTTCTCTGATCGTCGTCGGCGTCGTCATCGCTCTGCTCGATGCTGGCTTTGGCGAGGCTCTTGCTCTGTTCTCTGGATTGAGGGGCTAAACCATGTCTAAGCGTTGGTACGTCGTTCACACTTACTCTGGATACGAGAACCGCGTTAAGTCCGATCTCGAGCATCGCATCGAGACTATGGGCATGCAGGACCGTATCTTTGATATCGAGATTCCTATGGAGCGCGTCACCGAGATTAAAGAGGGTGGCAAGCGCGAGACCAAGGATTCCAAGATCTTCCCGGGTTATGTCCTGGTCCGCATGGAGATGGATGACGATGCTTGGACGTGCGTTCGTAACACGCCTGGCGTCACCGGTTTCCTGGGCGGCAACGGCAAACCGGCTCCGCTTTCTCGCGACGAGTACAACAAGATGACTCGTCGTCCCGGTAAGGGCGATTCGCCCAAGCGCACCTCGGTTGATATTGAGGTCGGCACGTCCGTCCGCGTCACCGATGGCCCGCTTACCGACTTTGATGGCAAGGTCTCCGAGGTTAACACCGAGGCTGGCAAGCTCAAGGTCACGCTGATGATCTTTGGCCGCGAGACGCCGGTCGAGCTCGACTTTAACCAGGTCGCTGTCATCGCTTAAGTTTTCGTCCGTTCGCGCGAGCGTGCTTCTTCTGTGACTGCTCATCTCAGGAGTGCTTCTAACACGTGCGTGCTTACGATATAGCAAGTACTTCACACTCGTGATTCGAAAGGAATGACCATGGCTGAGAAGAAGGTTGCCAACGTCATTAAGCTCCAGATTCCTGCTGGTGCAGCTAACCCCGCTCCTCCCGTCGGCCCCGCCCTGGGCGCTGCTGGCGTGAACATCATGCAGTTCTGCCAGGCCTTTAACGCCGAGACGCAGGACAAGAAGGGCGACATCATCCCCGTTGAGATCTCTGTCTACGAGGATAAGTCTTTCTCCTTCATCACCAAGACCCCGCCGGCGGCTCACCTCATCAAGAAGGAACTGAACCTCAAGTCTGGTTCCGCTAAGCCCCAGGCCGACAAGGTCGGTCAGCTCTCCCAGGAGCAGCTCACCAAGATCGCCGAGATCAAGATGCCGGACCTCAATGCCAACGACATTGACGCCGCCAAGAAGATCATCGCCGGTACCGCCCGCTCCATGGGCGTCACCATCGCTGAGTAGCGATTTCTTTAGGTAATGACGGGTGCTCCGACCGGGGCGCCCGTTATATGTGTGCAATAGGGCACACGATACGATGTGGGAGGGCTCACGCCCGTTTAACCACAGGAGGTAATGCACATGGCTAAGCATGGTAAGAGCTATAACGCCGCTGCCGAGAAGATCGACCGCGCCACGCTCTACACCCCCCTTCAGGCTGCCAAGCTCATCAAGGAGCTTGACACCGCCAAGTTTGACGAGACCGTCGAGGCCCACTTCCGTCTGGGCATCGATACTCGTAAGGCTGACCAGAACATCCGTGGTTCCATCTCCCTGCCCCACGGCACCGGCAAGACCGTTCGTGTTGCCGTCTTCGCCGAGGGCGAGAAGGCCCGCGAGGCCGAGGCTGCCGGCGCCGACATCATCGGTTCCGACGAGCTCGTCGCCCAGATCCAGAAGGGCGAGATCAACTTCGACGCCGCTATCGCTACGCCGAACATGATGGCCAAGGTTGGCCGCATCGGTAAGATCCTTGGTCCCCGTGGCCTCATGCCGAACCCCAAGCTCGGCACCGTGACCATGGACGTCGCCAAGATGGTCTCCGAGCTCAAGGCTGGCCGCGTTGAGTACCGCGCCGACCGCTACGGCATCTGCCACGTGCCCCTGGGCAAGAAGTCCTTCTCTGAGCAGCAGCTCGTCGAGAACTACGCTGCCCTGTACACCGAGATCCTGCGCGTCAAGCCTCTTCTGCTAAGGGCAAGTACGTCAAGTCCATCTCCGTGTCTTCCACCATGGGCCCTGGCGTCAAGGTCGATCCTGCTATCCAGCGCGACTTCCTGGCTGAGTAACTAACAGTTACTGCCTGAGCAAAGCAAGCATTGCTAAAGAGACCCGGTTCTGCCTCGTGCAGGACCGGGTCTCTTGCTTTTGAGTCAACGAAACCACCACGAAGGGGACAGGCACCCTTGTGGTGGTTTTACTTGTGTTGTACTTTAGCGCGATGTAGTACTACCCGAGGCCGAAGGGAGCCCAACATGTTTAAGAACACGCAACAGCTCCTAGGCCTAGCGCTACTAGATTGGATAGCGCGCTAGGGTTGTAATCTCGCTATAACGATTTGTTGTACCCGGGTGCGCTATCGTCTGCCGCTTTCAGGCGTGATGAGCGACACGGGTATTTTTCTATCTCTAGGCCTTCTCTCTCTCCTGAAAGCCATCTGTCATAAAACGGTCAATCAGGAGGAACATATAAGCCGCAAAATCACAATCTTTGACGCCACCCTGTGCGACGGTGAGCAGTCGCCGGGCGCCAGCATGAATACCGAGGAAAAGCTCTTCATCGCCCGCCAGCTGGTGCGCATGAACGTGGACGTTATCGAGGCGGGCTTTCCCATCTCGAGTCCTGGTGACTTTCGCTCCGTACAGGAGATTGGCAAGATTGCGGGCGACCGATGCACGGTATGCGGCCTGACGCGCGCTGTCGACAGGGATATCGAAGTGGCTGCAGAGGCGCTCAAAACGGCCCAGAGGCCCCGTATCCATACAGGGCTGGGTGTGAGCACCAGTTACCTGCGCGACAAGCTCCATATGACTGAGGAAAGGGCAATTGAGTGAGCGATCCATGCCGTCAAACATGCTCGCAAGTTCGTTGACGATGTTGAGTTTTATGCCGAGGATGCCGGCCGCTCCGATCAGGAGTTTCTGGTGCGCATTATCGAGGCGGCCGTAAAGGCCGGTGCCACGGTCGTGAACATCCCCGATACGATGGGCTACAACATGCCGTGGGACTTTGGCGCCCGCATCCGTGACCTGCGCGGGCGCTGCGGGTGCGGCCGGTCAGCGTGCGGTCGACGTGATGGAGTATCGCGAGTACGAGATTGAGCGCATTGCGCGCCAGGCATTTGAGGCGGCGCGCAAACGTCGCGGCAAGGTGACGAGCGTTGATAAGCGCAACGTGCTGGAGACGAGCCGCATGTGGCGCGAGATCGTGCATCGCGTGCAAGACGAGGAGTACTCCGACGTGGAGCTTGAGGACCTGCTCGTCGACAACGCCGCCATGCAGCTCATCAGTCGACCGGCAGACTTTGACGTCGTGGTGACGGAGAACATGTTCGGCGACATCCTGTCCGATGAGGCGGCTCAGATTACCGGATCGCTCGGTATGCTTGCCTCTGCCTCG
The DNA here is from genome assembly GCA_027669365.1 of Coriobacteriaceae bacterium AM49-12. GTDB lineage: Bacteria > Actinomycetota > Coriobacteriia > Coriobacteriales > Coriobacteriaceae > Collinsella. The sequence continues at coordinate 22,676 of JAQEDL010000037.1, forward strand.
CTGGATGATGGCGTATCGCTGTTTGGGCCGAGCGCTGGCAGCGCTCCTGACATCGCGGGGCTCGGCGTGGCCAATCCGCTGGCTCAAATCTTGTCGGTGGCGATGCTGCTGACCTACGCGCTCGACATGGGCGAGCAAGCCGCGTGGATCGAGAGCGCCGTGGCGCGCGTGCTCGACGAGGGCTGGCGCACCCGTGACATCGCCGATGTCAACACCCCGGCAGATAAGATCCTCGGCACCACGACGATGGGCGACAAGGTCGTCGCCGCGCTGTAGGCGATGCCGATTCAAGCTGTCAAATATCTCAATCTGTAACATCTAAGGGGCAAAATCGTTCCTACCTGTTACAGATTGAGATTTTCGGCTGAGCATCCGTGGTCTGTCTCGATCTGTAACAGCTAACCGATTATTTGGGCCCTACCTGTTACAGATTGAGACAAACCGTTGGGACAGGTCGGACGAGTCAGCAAAACCACCACAAAGGTGCCGGTGAACTGCCTCCCATTTCTTGGACATCGGGAAATGGGAGGTTTTCCATGAGTATAGACCTCAGGGTGAAGCACGACCTGGAGTCCAGGAGGCGGGCCGTCGAGCTCTT
>JAQEDL010000038.1:0-23015 GCA_027669365.1 Coriobacteriaceae bacterium AM49-12
GCCGGCGCCGCAGCGGAATCGGATACGGGCGCTGCGTCGGCGCTAAAAACCAGCCGGAGCAGACTTCTTCTCAAACGGCAGCACAAAAGTCAGGACGTCGTCCTTGTCCTCGTCGGCCCACTCGCTTGCGTAGCGCGCAACCCAATAGCCAACGGCACGGTGCTTGAGCATCTTGCCAAAGACCGTGAGGAATACCGTGACAAACGCCGTCAGCACCAAGAACAATACGAGCGTGATGCCACCGCCGGTAACAAGCGCCTCAATAGCCGAGGACGGTAGTAGTAGCTATACATACCGACAGAGGCAATGGTGCCAAAGACGAACGTCAAGATCCATGTGACAACGTTGGCGACCAGGCCCGTCAAAAACTCGGGAAGGAACGAAGCACAAAACAGCTTGGTCTTGTTGTGCTTAAACGCCGCCCAGACCTTGTCGAGCGAAAACGCGCTCTCCACACGACCGGTCACCGCAAAGTGCATCACGGCGATGTCGGCGAACATCTTAAAGAAGACCCCCAGGACCGCCGTGGCAATCATAGCCAGGACAAGCAGGCCAAGCGAGCCAAACAGCGCAGCCTCGAGCGCATAAGAGCCGTAATACGAATACGAGCCCGCGGCGCCAATTACCACGCTCTCCGCCAGCGAAAGCACTACACCGATAACGGGAATGGCAGCGATAACCTCGAGCACGACCGAAATAACGCTCGAAAAGACTCCGAGACCAAACGACGTGGAACGCATGAGTGGACGGTCCATACCGTCATCGACCTTGAGCGACAGATCACGACCCCACTCAATACCAAAGCCGGAACCACACACGCTCGCGATGCAAGCTGCCAAAAAGCCGATGGCAGCTGCAATACCGCCGACAACGGGAATAAACAGCACGAGTACCGACACAACACAAATCAGCGCCGGCAAAAAGGCAATCTGACACACGCGCTGCAGCACGCCCGGAGTCTTGGTCATATCCTCAAACGCCTGAGCCACACAGCCCTTGGACGCATTCGCCACGGGCGGTTGCGGAACAAACTGCTGGGGCTGACCCTGAGGGGCAGAGGCTGCGGCACCGGCATTAGGAGCACCGCACGCGCCACAGAACTTGTCGTTGTCGCCCATGGGGGCACCACACTGCGAACAGAACATCGAAATCATCCCTTCGTATCATGAGCGAATCATCTGGATCGCAAACGATGTCTTTAGCATCATTATCACCCAATGTGGGGACAAATGCTCCAACATGACGTATTTGCAACGCGCAGGGCGCTATTCGATTGTTTGATGAGCTCGACCGCGTTAGTTCGTTCCGCGGAAACCCTTGCCGACGATCTCGGAGCTGTCGACAATCGTGATAAAGGCACCCGGATCGATCTCGCGCGCGTAGCGACGCAGTTGCACGGCCTCGCGACGACTCAGCACGCTCATAATCACCGTCACGCACTTGCCCGAGAAAGCACCGTAGCCGCGCTGATAGTCGCCGTACGGTTGAGATGCTTGACGATAAACTCCTCGACCTTAAGGGGTTCGGAACAAATGACCGTGCAGACTTTGCGCAGGTGAATGCTCTCGATGGCCTTGTCGACCACAAGCGTCTTGGCAAACAGGCCGAGCACGCAGTACAGACCGACGCGCGGACCGTACAAGAAGGCCGCGATGGTCACGATGCCGATATCGACCAACAGCAGCGCACGGCCGATCTCAAGCGTGGTGCGGTGTTTGAGAATCATGGCGAGGATGTCCGTGCCGCCCGTCGAGGCACCAATATCAAAGACGATGGCGCTGCCGAGCGCCGGCAGAATCACGGCAAAGCACAGGTCGAGCCACATATCGCCCGTCATCGAGACATCGGTCGGAATAAAGAGCTCAAACAGCGAAACATAGGCGGACAGCGCAAACGAGGCGAAGACGCTCCACAGGATTGCCTTGCGCTCCAAAAAGATAAAGCCCAGAACGACCAGGACCGCATTGATAATCCACATAAAAACGCCGACGGGCAGGGTCGGGAACAGCGTGGACAGAATGACCGACACGCCCGAGGTGCCGCCAAAAGCAAAGTGATTAGGGGTTTTAAACGCAACGATGGCAAAGGCCGTGAGGATCAGGCCCAAATTGAGCTCGGCAAAAAAGCGCGGAAAGCCCGGCTCCTGGCTGCGCTTGCGACCAGCGCGCTCGCCCCGCTCGATAACATCGCGATCGACCACGCGCTCCATCGGCACTACGGGAGGACGATGCACCTCCTCGGCAGCACGCGATGCCGCCTCTGCCGCGGCGGCCTCAATTGCCCATGCCTTGCTTTCTGTTTCGTGCTCGTCGGCCATTACGGCAACCCCTCGTTAACAATTTGGAAACAATGCGCCCATTAGAGTAACGCGGAACGCGACGATTGCAACCCCTAGTTAGACGAGCGGTATGACTACATCGGGAGCGTATAAAAACGGCCGGCCACGCTTTTGCTTGCGCGGTCGGCCGTTTAACGTTTTCGCAGATAAAACCTGCCAAAACAAACCTATCCCTTTTTGGAAGGTTACTCGTGCTGGCTGGTACGGTGCTCGTACTCCTCGGGGGTGATGACATCCTCGATGCGCAGGTTGACGCCCGCCACCTCAAGGCCGGTCATCGCGGCGAGGCGCTCGGTCACGCGCGCCTTAACGTCGTCGAAAATCGCGGGCGCGTAGGCGCCATACTCGATAATGACGGAAATGTTGACGACCACGCGGTTGTCATCGGTGACCTCGACCGTCACGCCCTTGGTCAGGTTCTCGGCACCAAACTGCTCCTGCACAAAGTGCATGAGGTTGCCTTTCATGCCCAGGACGTGCGGCACCTCGCGGGTAGCCATGGCGACGATCTTCTCGATCACGCCGTTGGAATAGGTCAGCGAGTCCTCGGACTCGTCAGCTTCCTCGTCGTCCTCGTCAACCTCGTCTTCGGATTCGGCCTCGATAAGCGCCTCGTCCTCGAGCGTTACGCCTTCGGCCTCGGCGACGACGGTCTCGTCTGCCTCGAGCTCGGTATCGGCCACATCGACCTTCGTATTAAAAGCCATGGTTCCTCCTTATGCCTGCCGCGGATGCGACAGTCGAATACATATTAGCGGCCGCTAAACAGACGGCCGAAGAAGTTGACGATCCCGTTCTCGCCGTCGCGAATTTGGCCGATCACAGCGCCGATCAGCACGAAGAATGCAATGACGAGCGTGTCCCACAGGCCCAACGTGAGCACCAACACAGCGAGGATAAAGCCAGCGACGGCGCCGAGCGTGGTGTTGGGATGACGCACAGCATAGCTCCAGATGGCAGCGCCCGTACCCTTGATGAGACCCATAGCCTCGTCAAAATCCGCGGCTGCCGCGTCTTGTAACTCGGTTGCCTCTGCTTTGGAATCAACAGGTTCGCTCGCCGGCGTGGCGCTCTGGTCAATCGTCAGGCGCGGCGTACGAGCGGTCTTATCTTGATTGGTATCACTCACCGGAAACCTCCACGGTCTGGACGGTAGTCTTGGACGGCAAAAAACGGACGCGCGTAGTCGTACCCGGCGTGCCGAGCATGGTGTCGCAAGCTTCCTCGATGCGCTGCTGCATCGCGGTAGCCAGAGATGCCACGTCCTTATCGTCAAGCGCGATAGCCTCGACCTAAAACGGACGTGCGAATCGTCGGAGCCTTGGACGCGGGCCTCGACATGCTCGACCATCACGCGGTCGTCGCGCTCAGCAGCAGCCCTGGCACACGAAGAAAGCGCCGCAAGGGTAACCTCGACATTGCGCTCCCCCGCCGGATGCACGCAGGACGGCTCGCGACGGGCGAACATCAGGCGGAAAAAGCTCAGCAGTACGCCAAGCGCCACGACGCCGGCGCACACCGTCACGACGATGCGCGGCATGGGGTCGCGCATCAGCAGCATAAAGCGATACGTATACGGCCCCCAAAACTGGCAGACAAGCGTACCCAGCGCCACGATGGTGGCGGCAAGATACACGATCGCTAGGGCTCGTTTGAGTACGCGCACGCGGCGCTCCCTTCAAATCTCGGCTCTCGAAATGCAGAACGGTTCGCATCATTATAAAAGAGCCGGGTCCGGTGCTCTACGCACGCGGATCCGGCTCATCTATTCCACGAGGCTTGCATGCTCGCTTCATTATGCCCAGATATGCACGGCTTAACCCGTGCGAGCGCTACTCCTCCTCGAGGGCAGCGATGACCTCGTCGGTCATGTCCATGGTGCTGTAAACATCCTGGACGTCGTCGAGCTCCTCAAGACGGTCGATGAGGCGCTGGACCTTCTTGGCGTCGGCGCCAGAGACCTCGGTCGGGGTGGTCGGGACCATGGTGGTCTCGGAGCCCTTGACCTGGACGCCCTGCTCCTCGAGCGCCTTGGAGACAGCCATGACCTCGTTGGCAGCAGTCCAGACAATCCACTCCTCGCCGGCGTCCTCGTAGTCCTCGCCACCGGCCTCGGCGATGGCCATCATGAACTCATCCTCGTCACCGGCAGCACCGTTGGCGATCATGGTCTCCTTCTTGGCGTTCTCGTCCAGGATCTCCTTGGCGACGACGATCTGGCCCTTGCGCTCAAACTGGAAGGCGACGGAGCCGGAGGTGCCCAGGTTGCCACCAGCGTGGGAGAAGGCGGAACGGACATCAGCGGCGGTACGGTTGCGGTTGTCGGTCAGGCAGTCGACGTAGACGGCGACACCGGCGGGACCGTAGCCTCGTACACGATGTTCTCGTAGACGGCGGCGTCAGCACCCGAACCAAAAGCCTTGTCAATAGCGGACTTGATCTTGTCCTTAGGCATGGACTGAGCCTTGGCCTTGGCAACGGCAGCGGCGAGGCTGGCGTTGTTCTCGGGCAGCGGGTCACCGCCGAGACGGGCAGCAACGGTGATGTTGCGGCTGAGCTTGGAGAAGAGGGCGGAACGCTTGGCGTCCTGCGCGCCCTTACGATGCTTGGTTGTGGCCCACTTAGAGTGTCCGGACATACGTGTCTCCTATCGGTTTCGACCTAAAGCCCAGCGCAGATGCTCGGGCAATATAAACAAACGTCGTTATGATATACCTACTAGCCTGCGAGATAAACCCCAAAATGAAGGCGTCGTGATGATGTCCCCTTTGGTGCAAAGAAACCTGACCCCCATGCACCAAGTTAGGACCAGAGGAAGTCGCTGCGGGTGACGGTGGCGCCGATGGCGAAGGGCATGCAGGCGATGACCGGATACAGGTAGCGCATGTAGGTCGAGCCGTTGCACGGACCAATTAGGCACACGGCGAGCACGCCCAACAGCGGCACCCAGATCGCCAGCGCACGCCATGAATGACGACGCAGCAGGTAGACCACCACGGCGATCATGATCCACACATAGGTGGCCGAGCTCATGGTGAGCGAAATAAACGGAATGCGCTGCACCGCCACACGGTACAGATTGATCAGGTGGTCACACCAGCGCACGACCTTGCTATCGACCGGATGGAAGTCGAAGTACTTGAGATTATCGGGGCGTGCCATAATCTCGGCACTGCGCGCCGTGCTGTAGACCCAGGCATCGCGCGCGCTCGGATAAAAATAACCATAGTAGTTATTGATAAGCGCCGAAATATAGCACTCGGGATCCTTTTTGAACATCTGCGCCCAGGCCTCAAAATAGGCCTTGATGTCCTCCTGCGAGGCGTACTCGTTAAAGCAATTTTTGACGGCGTCCGACTTATCCGGGTTGTAACGGCGGCCCAGATTCTCGTACTTGAGCACCCGGTCGATCACGGCGCGCTCCTCGTCGGTCACCAAGCCGTCGCAAGGAGCCTCCACGATGGTGCCGTCCTCCTTAACCGTGGGGTTGACACCCGAGTTGAGGCCGTCGTGCTTTTGGACGAAACGAGCCGTCTGCTGGAACGGAATCGAGAGGATTTCGCGCTTGGATCCAGGCGTGATGTCGTGCGCCGGCATAAAGACCTTGGTGAAGTACATATTAGAGGCAAGGCAGAGAGCAAGCACCGCAAGAACTCCCACCCAGCGGAAACGCGGGATGGCGCCCGAAGGCGCAGCACCAGCCTGCTTGGCTGCGCGACGAGCCACATGCGCGTCCCATGCGCAAAACGCCGCCGCGATTACGCATGCCGCCAGGGGAAACACCAGGCCGCCGTTGCGCAGAAACGTGGAACCCATGGCACCCAGAGCGAGCAGCAGCCAGTCATGGCGCGCAAAGAGCACGGGCCTCTGTTCGCCCGCACGCTCGGCATTGGCATCGCGACGGGGCAGGCCGCATGCCACGAGCTTCACGGTCTGCACCAACAGCACCAAAAACGCGTCGGCAAACAGCACATCTTTGGTAAGCAGGGCCGCGTAGTTGGAGAACATGGGCATAAACACAAAGAACAGCAAGATCACGCCGCGGACCGGCAGGCTCACGCCCAGTTTGCGCAGCGACGAGATGGAATAGGCCATGCAGGCGGCCGTAATGACGAACTGAGCGCAGGTGTAGATGGCAAGACCTGCGTTGGCGCTGTTGAATAGTGAAAGCCCCAGCTGGACGCACGAACCGATGATAGCCGTGTGCACCACGGGGTGATGTCCGTTGAGCAACACATTGGGATTGAGCAGACGCAGGTAGTCACTCGTGCCGTTGGGGTAATTGAACCACTGGCGAATCTGCGCACCCGTATCCCCCATAAAAAGGCCGGGCAGCGAAGCGATGAGCGTGGGCGCCAGGCAATCATAAGCACCAGAAAGGGCCCGGCAAAGGGATGGACCGAGAGCACGGCGTGAGCCACACGCCATACGCGGCCAAAGTGCGCTTCGGAAAACGGAATGCGCCGAGAGCTCAGCCAATCTAGACACTCAAAAGCCAGGTAGAAGGCAACGACCGCCAAGAGCATCCAGCCCGCACCGCTATCCAGGCGCAGATGATGCGAGCCTTGTCGCCGAGCACGATCTCGGCCGAATCGGTGAGGTCGTAGCTGCGGCCAAACACCATGCAGACGGCAAAGAACAGCGACGGAAGGATCACCGAAGGACGCCAAGCATCGCCGCGGCCAAAGAATACGTAGCGAAACGGCAGCGTGAGCAGGCAGGCAAGCGCAAGCAGCATGACCGCGTCGGTATGGCCGGCAAACGAGAGGAGCACCTCGTAGCACACGTACAGCATGCCCGAGGCTTTGGGGTCAATCGCCAAGACTGCGTTGCTCGAGACCGGCGCGGGATCGATGGAAAACGCCGTGGTCGCCAACAGCGCGAGCAGAAATGCGATGAGCGTCTGCTTGGCGGGGTAGCGCTTAAACCAGACGATGCGGGCAGCGTCGCGCGCAGCCGTTGTGGAGAGGTCGGAATCCTTCACAGTCCGAAAGCCTTTCTAGAAACCTATCAAACTCGGCAAAACCACCACAAAGGTGCCTGTGTCCCCTTTGTGGTGGTTAGGCGTCGAGGTAGATGCGCTGGGGACGGTTGCGGTGTCGCGCGAAGATGATGAGCGCCAGGCCGGCGATCACGAGCGGAAGACTCAGCAGCTGCCCCATCGTGATGACGCCGCCCAGCAGATAGCCAAGCTGGGCGTCGGGCACGCGCACGAACTCGACGAGGAAGCGGACGATGCCGTAACCCATCACAAACACGCCCATAAACGTGCCTGGGGCAGCAGCGGCTTTTTGCGGCTGAGCACCTGCAGAATGCAAAAGAGCACAATGCCCTCAAGAAATGCCTCGTAGAGCTGGGAGGGATGACGCGGCATATCGCCCGCAGTCCCGCCAAAGACCACGCCCCATGGCAGATCGGTCGGCTTGCCCCACAGCTCACCGTTGACAAAGTTGGCACAACGGCCCAGGCACAGGGCCAGCGGAGCGCCAATGACGGCAAGATCGGCCAACGTCCATGCATCGAGCTTATACATGCGGCAAACGATGATGCCGCCGATAATGCCGCCGACCAGGCCACCGTGGAAGCTCATGCCGCCTCGTTGGTGGCAAAGATCTCGAGCGGATGTGCCAGTAGTAGCCGTCGCCGTAAAAGATGACGTAGAACAGGCGGGCGCCGATGATAAGGCCAAAGACCACACCGACCACGACGCTCGTCAGGTCGTCAATCGTGATGCTAAAGCCCCAGCGACGCTGCGTGCGATACATGACGACCGCCGTGAGCAGAGCTCCGACCACATAGGCCAGACCATACCAGTAAATCGTGATGGGCCCCGCCGAAATCGCGACGGGATCAAGCATATGGTAGAAGTCGTTGAGCATGTCGACCCTCCTACTCCCTACATACAAATGCGGCCGCGGGCCTTGCGCTCGCAGCCGCATATTTGGGCGTAACGTCTATGCGGAGTATGCCGTCCGCAGCTTTCGCATCTTAGAACGGCGCGTACTCGTCGTACAGGTCGTCGGTCTCGCCGGAGGCATTAACCTGCTCGACACGGGTAACGCCGGGCACATGCTCCTTGAGGATACGCTCGATACCCATGGACAGGGTCAGCGCGCTCATAGGGCAGCCGGCGCAGGCACCCTGCAGCTCCAGTTTGACGACGCCCTCGTCGTCAACACCCACATACTCCATATCGCCGCCGTCGGCCTGCAGGTTGGGGCGAATCTCTTCAAGAACCTTCTTAAGCAGCTCTTCGTTAACAGCCACAGGGGCTCCTTTCTCACAATAACGCGGGCACGCCCGCGGACAGGGGCTATGTTACTACAGCCATGTACCCGCTCACGAGCCATCCATGCGCGCGGACACGACTTTCACGAGCAGTCAATTTGGGACGGGGATCTTTTAGCTGCCTGTTGTTACCAGCTGGCATTGTCACGCGCTACTGCTGAGCCTGCCCCTCGGTACCGATGTGAACATCGACGATAACCTGGCGGTAGCTAATACCGCAGGAGTCGAGAATGCGGCGGCTGATGCGGCCGTCGTCGGTGTCGGCGTACTTGTTGTCCAGGTAGACAACCTCGCCCACACCCACCTGCGCCAAAATCTTGGCGCAGTCGTGGCACGGGAACAGCGTGACGTAGACCGTGGAACCCTCGAGGTCCTTGAGCGAGCCACGGTAGTTGAGCACGGCGTTGGCCTCGGCATGGACCACGTAGTTGTGCTTGTCCTGCAGCGGGTCGTCGCTCGTACCCCACGGGAAAAAGTCGTCGTTGAGCGCCGAGGGCGTACCGTTGTAGCCCACCGAAAGGATACGGTGGTTGGTGCTGGCGATGCACGCACCCACCTGCGTGTTGGGGTCCTTGCTGCGGCGCTGTGCGGCGATGGCCACGCTCATAAAGAACTCGTCCCAGCTAATGACGTCCAGGCGCTTGCCTGACGAAGTTTGATGAAGATCGTCCGACATGGCAGACACCTCCGTAATCGCAATAGTTTGACCCATTGTAGCAGGTGAAAGGTGGGGGGCGTTTGTCCCACCGGCGCCCTCACTTTTACACGCGGCGGGGCTTTTGGTTGATGCGGTAGAGCTCGGCGAGTCCTCGCAACGTCAGCGCGTCGTCTACCGTCAGGCTGTGGCCGACCAGCGACGCGAGCGCCTCGGCATCGTCGCCGGTAATGACGATGGGCACGTCGCCCTCCCCCGCGGCCTTGGTCGCGCGCATCTCGGCGAGCACCATGTCGAGCATGCCGTCGATGCGGGCCACCTCGCCAGAACCACGCCCGAACGCATGGCCTCGCGCGTGTTGCGGCCGATCACATGCGTGGGTGCCGAGGGCTCGACCTGCGGCAGACGCGCCGCAGCAGCCGAAAGCGAGCGGGCGCCAAGCGCCAGACCCGGCGCGATGACGCCGCCCACAAAGGTGCCGCGCGCGTCGATGACCTCGATATTGGTCGTGGTACCCAAGTCGATCACGATGCACGGAGAGCCGTAGACGGCACGGGCCGCCACGGCGTCGGCGATGCGGTCGGGGCCGATCTCGGCCGGATCGTCGTAGTGTACGGGCATGCCGGTCTTGAGGCCCGGCCCCACGGTGAGCACGCGTCCCGTGCAGGTGCGGGAAAGCGCCGCCTTCCACGGGCGCTCGAGCGCCGGCACTACGCAGCTCAGCACTGCGGCTGCGGGAACGAGCTCACCCGGCATGCCCGCATCGGCTGACAGCGCGCCCATGACCTGCGTGAGCCTCATGCGCGCCTCGTCGGCTGTGATGCTCGACGGCGTCGTGATCTCGCACGTCGCAAGCGGGCATTCCTGTGCCGCGGCCGAATCCTCGGCAAACAGGCCAAAGCGAATGAACGTGTTGCCCACGTCGACCGTCAATATATATGCGCACCCATTAAGCATCGTCGGCACTCCTTTCGTCTGTCCAGCAGTATATCGCCTACCTAAACCAGTCATCCCAAAATGACTAGCTTGCGGCTATACTGGTGCGCGGTCGTTTGCGAGCTCACGCGGCGGCCCTTGGTAACCCGACTTCCCGCGCCGTATCCGTAGCGGCGCTCCCGGGGGAAGCGGATATACGCAAAGGAGTTCTATATGAGCAATCCCTCGAACCGCGCTTCGATGCGCGGCAACTCACGCTGCGCGGCGTCGTCATCGGCGTCCTTGGCTGCGTGATCATCACGGCAAGCTCGGCCTACACCGCCCTCAAGATGGGCGCACTCCCCTGGCCGATCGTCTTTGCTGCCGTCATCTCGCTGTTCTTCCTCAAACTCATGGGCAACGCCAACCTCAACGAGGCAAACGTCACCCACACCATCATGTCCGCAGGCGCCATGGTCGCCGGCGGTCTGGCGTTTACCATCCCAGGCGCCTGGATGCTGGGCTATGCCGACCAGATTAGCTGGCTCGACATGTTTATCGTGGCACTCGCCGGCACTATCCTGGGTCTGCTGGCCACCGCGCTCATCCACCGTCACTTTATCGTGGACGCCGCGCTTGAGTTCCCCACCGGCAACGCCGCAGCTCAGACCTTGCGCGCGACCGAGGCTGGCGGCAAGACCGGCAAGCAGCTCTTTGGTTCCATGGCCATCGCCGGCATCTATAGCGTGCTGCGCGACGCTCTGGGCATTGTGCCCAGCATGCTGTGCACGCTCAACATCCCCGGCGTGACCTTTGGCATCTACAACTCGCCCATGCTGCTCTCCGTCGGCTTCCTCGTGGGCTTCGCCCCGGTCGCCTTCTGGTTTGCCGGCGCCCTGCTGGCAACTTTGGCATCATCGTGGGCGGCACCGCTGCCGGTCTGTTCGACGTTGTGACTGCGCAGGGCATCGTCAAGTCCCTGGGCATGGGCCTCATGATGGGCTTTGGCGTCGCCGTCGTCCTCAAGGACATCCTGCCGCAGGTCGCCGGTATCGTCCGCGGTCTTGCCGCCGACAGCTCCACCGACACCGACGAGCAGTCGCTCATCTCGGGCTCCCTTAAGCTCGACGCCGGCATCATCGGCCTGGGCGCCGCCGCCATCGCCGTGATCGTCGCCATCGCGCTCGACCTTGGCCCCGTCCCGGCCGTCATCGTCACGCTGTTCACCTTTGTCACCACCATCATGAGCGCGCAGAGCTGCGGCCAGACGGGCATCGACCCCATGGAGATCTTCGGCCTCATCGTCATGCTCATCGTGGCTGCCTTCGCACAGATCGCCCAGGTCAAGCTGTTCTTTATCGCCGGCATCGTGGCCGTGGCATGCGGCCTTGCGGGCGACGTCATGAACGACTTTAAGGCCGGCGCCGTGCTGGGCACCAACCGCGTGCGCAGTGGATCGGCCAAGCCATCGGCGGCATCGTGGGCGCTGGTCGCCGCAGCCGTCATGGTCGCGCTCGTCACCGCCTATGGTCCGGACGCCTTTGGCCCCGACAAAAGCTTTGTTGCCGCGCAGGCAAGCGTCGTCGCCACCATGGTCTCGGGCATCCCGAGCGTGCCGTGGTTCGCAGGTGGCTTTATCGCCGGCATCGTCATGTACTGGCTCGGCATTCCGGCATGATGATCGGCCTGGGCGTGTACCTGCCGTTCTACATGTCACTCACGGCATTCCTGGGCTCCTGCGTCAAGCTCGCCTACGACAAGTGGTCCGCCCACCGCGACGCCACCGCTGGTCTTTCTGACGAGGAGAGGGCTGCCAAGGACGCCGCCTTCCAGGAACAGGGCCTGGTTGTCGCCAGCGGCCTGCTCGGCGGCGAGTCCATCGTCGGCGTTATCCTGGCGTTTGTCTCCGTGGGCTTAAGCCTGCTGGGCTAAGCTGAGCAGCTGCTCGACGGCAACCATATTGCCTACGACTTGCCCGGTCGGTAGCTTTTGCGGCTGCCGACCGGGCTTTTTATACCAACGCAAAGAAAGGCCGGCGCGCTGCATTTAACAGCGCGCCGGCCTTATCGTTTGGCTAACGAGACGGTCCCGTTATGAATTGAAGTTCGTTGCAGAAACTACGCTCGAAACGCTACATCTGCTTGCGACGACGATCGCCGAGCGTCACACCCGTGGCAACGAGCGTAATGCCGCCGATGGCGAAGACCTCACCTGCAAGCGCGGAGGTATCGCCCGTCTGAGCAAGTGCACCGTCCGTGGCCTTCTTCTTGGCGACAGGAGCCTTTGCGGCAGCCTGCGCAACCTGAGGCTTGGCCTGCAGCTCAGCCTTGGGATGATACTTGTCGTACTCGGCCTGCGCGGCAGCCAGGGCATCCTTGGCATCGCCAAGCTCGGCAAGCGCGGCGGCATAGGCGTCGTTGGCATCGGACAGCTTGGCATCGGCATCGCTCAGAGCAGCCTTGAGGCCAGCGGCGGCATCGACGGCGGCCTTATAGCGAGCGTAGGCAGCGTTCAGCTTGACCAGCTTCTCGTTGCCCGTCGTGCCCGCGGCAAGGGATGCCTTGTGGTCGACAGCCTCAAGATCGGCCTTGAGCGCCTCGTCGTTGGCAAGCTCGGCCTTGGCCTTGACGATCTCGAGGTTCGCATCGACGACGGCTTCGTTGGCGGCCTCGAGCTGCTTCTGGGCATCGGCGACACCGGCGACGGCAGCGTCATAGGCGGCCTTGGCGTCGTCGACCGCCTTCTGGGCGCCGGCGAAGCGCTCGAAGGCCTTGTTTGCGCCGGCCAGCTCACCCTCGGCGGCCTTGGCCTTCGCCTGCGCGTCGGACAGGGCCTGCTTCTTGGCATCAACTGCCTGCTTGGCGTCCGAAAGAGCGGTCGCGGCGTGCGTATCTGCGGCCCGAGCCTTGTCAACGCCAGCTTGGGCAGCGTCGTCGGCCTTCTTGGCATCGTCAAGCGTGCCCTGCTTGTTCGCAAGGTCCGTCTTGGCGGCATCGCACTTGGCGGTAAGGTCCTTGACCGAAGCCGTGGCGTTGTCATACGCCTCATTGGCCTGATCGGACTTTGCCTTGGCGGCATCGCGGGCGCTGCGAGCCTTCGCCTTGTGAGCAGCGGCATCGGCTGCCTTCGTCTTGCTGTCAGCAAGCGTGGCGTTTGCCTTATCGAGAGTTGCCTGGGCAGTAGCGGCCTCGCCCTTGGCGGCGTCGAGCTTGGTCTTGGGCGTCTTGACGTCGATACCCTTGAGTTTGGCTTCGGCAGCGTCGTATGCCATCTTCGCGGCGGCGGTGCCGGACTTGGCCTTCTCGTACTCGCCCTTGGCGGTGTTCACGTTCGTGTCGGCCGCGGTATAGGCGTCTTGTGCGTCTTTCTGATTATTGAGAGCAGCGAGATATGCCGTATCGGCCGTGCCCAGCGTCTTCTGCGCCTCGGCGAGCTTGCTCTGGAGCTCCTTGAGTTGCGCCTTCTGCGCCTGCGTGCCGCCAGCGTTATAGGCAGAATCGATGTAGTCGTTGACGAGCTTCTTGAACTCGGAGACAGTGAAATCAGCCTGAGTGTCATCATCGCTGTAATCGAATGCGGTTACCTCGGAATCGGTGTTCTTACCGTTACCGGTTGCGATACCGATAGCCACCGTAGCGGAATCGATAACGTTGAGATAGTGCCCGCAGCCGTCTCCTCTTTCCTTACCGTTTTCATCTTTTGTGCCGGAATACACATCGCGATAGTTTTGGTAGATATAGTACGAATCATAGCGATGAGCCATGAGAGCTTTGCCAGCCTCGCTATCCGCACCGTACTTTTTAATCCAATTCTCGTAATTAACCTTCTCCTGAGTGTAGAGACCAGTATAGGGCCAACCGAGTGTATCCTCGGTCTCGCCGCCGGTATATGCGCCGCCTCCGCCGGCAAGATTTTCACCGTTATCCCAGTAGCAGCCTGAGTGTCTCCAGATGTTCGATGAATATGATGCATTAAGGGCGGCTGCCACAGTCATGCGGAGGCTGACGCTGAGCGCCGACTGACCGTTCGCCTTGCGGAGGTTGTTCTGGGTGTCGAGATATGTCAGGGCGTTGCGCATCTGCTCCAGGGAAAGCGGGTTGGTGTCGCGAGACATGTCCTGATCGACGTACTGGTCATACCATTCGGCCTTGTCATCGGCACCGGTCAGCATCGATACGGCGTCCTGGGCGTTCTTCTTCTGCGTGGCTGTGAACTGGCTGCCGCCGATGATGTAGTTCATGAAGCCGAACATGCCCTGGCTGATAACATTCTGGTCTACGGTCATGTTCGACTTGAGGTCGGCAATCTGCTGGTTAAGCTTCTCGACCTCGGCATTCGCGGTGTCGTATGCCTTCTTGGCGGTATCGGATTCAGCGCATGCCGTCTCCCACTCGCTGCGCTTCTGCTTGCGAACTTCGACAAGCTTATCGTACGCGGTCTTCTTGTCTGCTTCGGTCTGCTGCGCCTTCTCGTATGCGGCCTTGGCGGCGTCGCGCTCGCTGGCGGCGGCGTTGTACTCCTTGTTTGCCGCATCGTATGCAGACTTGGCAGATGCCACAGCAGCGTTGGCGGCGTTGGCCTTCTCCTGCGCGGCGGTGACGGTAGTCTGCGCAGCCTGCAGGTTCGCCTGTGCAGTGGCGTCTGCAGTCGTCGCGGCTTCGAGCGCGGCCTGGCGCGGTCACGAGCTGCTGGCGGCAGTGACCTTGGCAGCTTCGAGCGCGTTCAGATCGATACCCGTGCCCGAGGTCGCGGCATCAAGCGCGGCCTGCGCCTGGTCGAACTTCTGCTGGGCGTTATCGCGCGCAGTGGTCGCAGCAGCGAGAGCAGCGGCAGTCTCCTGCTTCTTGGCCTGGGCGGAAGTCAGAGCGGTCTCAGTGTCCTTCTTTTCCTGCTGGGCGCTAGCTCGGCAGCCTTGGCCTGGTCCAGATTGGCCTGTGCAGTAGCAACGGCCTTATTGGCATCATCGAGCTTTGCCTGCGCGTCCTCGACAGCCTTCTTGGCAGTCTCGTACTCGTCCATACCCATGGCCTCGAGCTTGGCTTGGGCATCATCGAGGGCCTTCTTGGCCTCATCCTGCTTTGCCTTGGCGTCCTTGAGCGCCTGGGTCTTATCCTCGACACTCTTGTTGGCCTGTTCGAGCTGATCGTTCAGGTCGCCCAGCTTCTTCTGCTGCTGCTCGGTCTTTTCGACGGCGGCTTTGAGCTCGTCAATCTTCTCCTGGAGCGCGGCGACTTCTGCTGCGTTCTGCTCGATTTCGTTGTCGCTCACAGCCTGCGAGGCCTGATTCTTTTGCTGCTGTGCCTGCTTTTGAGACTGGCCCGCCGCGTCGGCCTTCTTCTGGGCGGCATCGTAGGCGGCCTGAGCGTCCTTGAGCTGCTTTGCCGACTCCTCGGCCAGCTGGGCAGCCGTCTTTACGACCGCTTGGTTACCGGCGGCAACGGTGTTCTCTACAGAACTACCCCCCCTGAACAGAATCGCCGTTATCGGTTGACGGTGCGGCGATTGCCGCCAGCGGCGACATAAGCGGCTGAACAATGAGGCCCGCCGTCAAAACGGTTGCGACGGCGCGGTTGGCAACGCCCTTGACGTTGACGGCCTTAGCCCGAGGCTCAAAGTGTTGTGGGCTGTAGTTTGCCATGGCTTTCTCCCTTTGACACGGATGTATCCATACGCTTCAAACTGTAGGTGCCGATTTTTGAATTCTGTTGCGCAACATTGGTCACCAGCGGATTTTTTGAAACTCGCACTCTCGTGCTTCACAATTTCGTCACACATGTAGGAGCTGGTGCATCATATTATTGCGGGATCAAATTGAACCTGTGATTTGCATTTGCTCCCGCGTCATCCGCCCTATCGGATTCCGCATCCAACAGACACCTCATCCGCCACGGTGTAGAGTTAGGACAACGGGCGCGTTGCGCGGCCCGTGCCAGAACGAGGTGGACATGGAACTCGACAAGCAACAGATCAAGCGGCTGCGCGAACGCCATCACCGGCGCCACGGCATCCGCCCTGCCCATAGTGAGGCCATGGAGAACGCCACCCGCTTCCTAAAGCGCGCATTCAACATTCGCGAGGGACGCGCGCCCTATCACGTGATCCGCAAGCGTTTTGTAAACGGGGCGCGTCTGACTGGCTCCCACCTATGCATCCTCATCATCGCCATGCTCATCGCAAGCATCGGCCTCGATATCGACTCGGACATCGCCATCGTGGGTGCCATGCTCATCTGCCCGCTCATGGGATCGGTCCTTGCCATGGCATATGGCATCGCCACGCTCGACCGTGAGATTACTGTCGAAGCCATCGCCAGCCTTGCGCTGCAGATGGCCTTTTGCCTGGTCACGTCCACGTTGTACTTTAAGCTCTCGCCCCTTGGCACCACCACAGCTGCCATCATCGACAATTCGACGCCGACTGTGTGGGACCTCGCTGTCGCGCTCGCCGGCGGCTTTGCGGGCGGCCTAGGCAACTCACGCGACCAGGAACCCGCCACGCTTATCGCGGGCGTGGCCGTGGCAACCGCGCTCATGCCGCCCCTGTGCGCGGCGGGTTACGGCATCGCCATCGCGAGCGGGTCGCTGTTCCTCTCGGCGCTCTACGAGTTTGGCATCAACGTCGTCTTTATCGCGCTGGCGGCCGAAGCCGTATTGCTTCTTTTACGTGTACCGCTCAAGCGTGACCTCAACGGCGACGGCATTGTGACTGCCGAGGAAAACGCTGAGGTCGACGAGCTATCGCGCAAGGTGCGCCGACGCATCATCGTGGGTACGGTGATCTTTGCCATCCCCTGCATCGTTATGACCGCGGGATCCATTGGCTCGGCGCAGGCCGGCGTGCAGGACGGCTACGGCATCACCGAGACCACGCGCGAGCTTGCGGCGGTGCTGCCAGGCTTTAAGGACTACACCGTCGCCGTCGAGACCTCGGCTACCGAAGGCGAGGAGGAGGGTATCGTCGAGCGCGAGATTGTCGCCCATGTGACGACAGACGAGACGCTTGGGGCACACGACCGCCACGTCGCCCGCAAGCTCATCGACCTCAACGTGCCCGAACTCGATCGCGTGGAGTTCGATGTGAAGTGATGCGGGATGTGAGATGGATGCGCGCACGGGCGCGAGTCGGAACGAGGCGCAGACGCGACGCAGGCCGCGAGCAAAAAAGCGGGGCGCGATTCATGTCCGTGCCCCGCTCGCTGTTTTATTGCCGTGAATCAACTGTCCGCATCGACATCGCCAGACTCCACCGTAAACGCCGGACCGGTACTCACCAGATAAAAACGGGTCACCCTGGTATCTCTAAATAGGTAGAGCAAGCCCTGATCGCGTCGGCGTGACAAGTACGCCACGTGGACCGTACCGAATTCTTCACCGTTTTCCTTCTTTAATATCAGGATGTTGGGGTCATCCGTACGCTTAAACTGCCCGTCTGTGCAGATTCCGTCTTGGTCGACCAGCTGCCATCGACAGTTGTCCTCCTCAAGAAAAGCCAGGGTTTCCCGACTCGTTTTGTCATCCCGATAGTAACCATCAATGACAAAGCCTTCGGAAGCACATTCCTGCATATAGGATGTTTCTCGACTTATAGCAAACAGCCCCGTAGCGCCTAAGAGCACAGCCAGGCAGACCACTGCAAGGGTTATCGAAATAGCACGGCGACCCATGTTAGCCCAACCGATAGTTATTTAACGGAGCGCGAAACATACCTGGAACCTCCGATATCAGGGGGAACGTCACCTATGGCCTGCCGGCAATCATATGTTTTCAACATCAAACCATATGGTTACAACTCGTTGGAGATAGGTTCCATGAACGGACGATAATTTGCGGCGAACGGCTACAATATGTTCATTATCTCAGGGTTCTGGAGGCAATTTTTGGTGCCACCGAGACGTTGTTTTCGGAAGTATGCGGCAAATTCCGGAGCCCTCGAGCACACCCCGGTTTTTCACCAATAAAACCGCAGGTACAAAGCTTGGGCATATCCAGTGTGCTCGGCCTATTCAAATTTTGCCGCATACTTCCGAAATCCAAGTTCGCAGGGGGTGATAGTTGGACCGTTTACGCAACAGATGTCCAGTAAAAACGGGTGGTAACCGGTACGGCTGCCACCCGTTTGTCCCATATCTAGCCCATAGCAGGCCAGTTACTTCTTAATGCCGCGTCCCAGGCGCTCGGCGACCGATGCCACGGCCTCCTCGCTGGCCGGCCCGCAGCTCACACAGCCGTCATGAGCACGCATCTGGCCGGTGACCTCGTCCATCGCGAGCGGCGCCACCTTCTCGAGCTTAAAGCCCTTACCGGCGCGCATGTTCTCCTTGGCCACGCTGATCATGAGCTTAATACGGTTGAGCTGGTTGACCTCGGACGCGCCGGGGTCGTAGTCCACCGCGACGATGTTGCTCTCGGGATGTTGGCGGCGCAGCTCCTTGATTACGGCCTTGCCCACCACGTGATTGGGCAGGCACGCGAAGGGCTGCGTGCAGATGATGTTGGGCGCACCGTGATCGATCAGGTCGAGCATCTCGGCCGTGAGCAGCCAGCCCTCGCCCATGTTGTTGCACACCGAAAGCACTGTGCGGGCCTTGTCGGCCATGGTGCCGATGCGCTCGGGCGCCTCAAAGCGGCGGGACTTCTCGAGCATCTCCTCCACCGGCGTGCGCATCCAGTCCACCAGCTTGATGAGCGCCTGCATGCCCGCGCGCGTAGTGGGAGAGCTTCCCAGCTCGTCCTTCTGCAGCTCGGCGTTGCTCATGGAGTACAGGAAGAAGTCGAGCAGGCCCGGCACCACGGCCTCGCAGCCCTCGCGCTCGATAACGTCGACCACGTGGTTGTTGGCCGTGGGATGGAACTTGACCAAGATCTCGCCGACCACGCCCACGCGCGGCTTGGTGCCCTCGCCCACGAGCGGCATGGAGTCGAACGCGCGGATGGCCTCGCGGCACAGCTTGGTGTAGTTATGCCTGTTGAACTTGGGCGCCAGCTTGCGGGCGCGCGCCATGTACTCCTCGTAGAGTGCGTTCGCCGCACCGGGCGTTGCCTCGTACGGGCGGCAACGATAGAGCATCTGCATCATCACGTCGCCAAAGAGCACCGCGTAGACTGCCTGCTTAAGCAGCGCCGGCGTAATCTTAAAGCCGGGGTTGTCCTCGCCCAGCGCCACGGCCGAAAGCGAGATCACCGGAATCTCGGGGTGGCCGCTCTCGCGCAGGGCCTTGCGGATAAGCGCGATGTAGTTGGTGGCACGGCAGCCACCGCCGGTCTGGCTGATGACCACGGCTGTCTTGGACAGGTCGTACCGACCGCTCTCGATGGCCTCCATGATCTGACCCGTCACCAGGATCGACGGATAGCAGATGTCGTTGTTCACATAGCGCAGACCGGCCTCGACGGCATCGTGGTCAGTCGAGGGCAGCAGCTCCAGGTTGTAGCCGGCACCGCGGAACACCTCTTTGACCAGGTCAAAGTGGATCGGCGCCATCTGCGGGCACAGGATGGTGTAACCCTCCTCGCGCATCTGCTCGGTAAAGGGCACCTTGGGCCATGCGGTCGAGGCGCTCTCACGCTGCGCCTCGAACGTGTACTTGCGGCTCGCGAATGCGGGAGCATCCATGGAGGGTGCCACCGGCGCGGCGTCGCCCTGCTCGTAGGCCTCGCCCGCTGCCGTAGCCTCGGCCAAGCGCTCGGCCTCCTGGTCCTTGAGCGCCGCCATGAGCGAGCGGATGCGGATGCGCGCAGCGCCCAGGTTGGACACCTCGTCGATCTTGAGCACGGTGTAGATCTTGCCGCTGGCCTCAAGGATTTCCTGCACCTGGTCGGTGGTCAGAGCGTCCAGGCCACAGCCGAAGGAATTGAGCTGGATCAGATCCAGGTCGTTGCGCATCGTCACAAAACGGGCGACGGCATACAGGCGGCTGTGGTACATCCACTGGTCGACGACGCGAATCGGACGCTCAGGCTTTACCAGGTGCGCGAGCGAATCCTCGGTAAAGACCGCAAAGCCAAAGCTCGAGATAAGCTCGGGCAGGGCATGGTTGATCTCGGGGTCGTTATGGTAGGGGCGGCCGGCGAGCACAATGCCGTGGCCACCGTGGTCCTCGACCCACTTAAGAGCCTCCTCGCCCATAGTCTGGATGTCCTCGTGGAAACGCGCATCGGCCTCAAAGGCAGCGTTGACGGCGGCATCGACCTCGGAGCGGGTGATCTTGGGTCCGCGCACGCGACCGCGACCGGCCTCGGCGTCGGCCACGCGGTCGACGGCGAGCACTTGGTACAGGCGGCGCTTGAGCTCGGTCTTGTCGTGATACGGCACAAACGGATACAGGAACTCGATGTTCTGCTCGCGGATCTCGTCAATATTGAGCGCCAGCGCCGTGGGGTAGCTCATGACGATGGGACAGTTATAGCAGTTGCCGGCGGTCGGATCCTCCTTGCGCTCCCAGCGCACGCACGGCATCCAGATAAAGTCGACGTCACGGTCGATGAGGTTCATCACATGGCCGTGGCTCATCTTGGCCGGATAGCACACGCTCTCGGACGGCATGGACTCGATGCCCGCCTGGTAGGTCTTCTTGCTCGACTGGTCGGACAGCTGCACGCTAAAGCCCAGGCGCGTAAAGAACGCATGCCAGAAGGGGTAGTTCTCGTACATGTTGAGTGCACGCGGGATGCCGACGGTGCCGCGCGGGGCCTCGTCGGGACTCAGCACCTCGCGGTTAAAGAGCAGCTCGTTTTTCTTTTTGAAGAGGTTGGGGGCCTCGGTCTTCTGCTTTTTGTGGCCGGCACCCTTCTCGCAGCGGTTACCGGTAATGAAGCGCCTGCCGCCGCCAAAGTCGTTGACGGTAAGCTGGCAGTTGTTGGAGCAGCGGCCGCAGCGGACATGCTTTTGCGTCACGGTAAGGTGCGCGATGTCCTCGGCAGAAAGAATGGTCGAGGTGCCGTCGGCGCCGGCGCGATCGCGGGCGAGCAGGGCCGCACCGTAGGCGCCCATGCAGCCGGCGATGTCGGGACGCACGGCATGCACGCCGGTGAGCTGCTCAAACGCACGCAACGTGGCATCGGACATAAAGGTGCCGCCCTGAACGATCACCTGGCTGCCGATCTCCTTGGGGTCGCGCAGCTTAATGACCTTGAACAGGGCATTCTTGATGACGGAATAGGACAGGCCGGCCGCAATGTCGCCCACCGTGGCGCCTTCCTTTTGCGCCTGCTTGACGCGCGAGTTCATAAAGACCGTGCAGCGGCTACCCAGGTCGACGGGGGCCTTGGCATGGATGGCGGCATTGGCGAACGCGCGCACGTCCATGTTCATAGAAACGGCGAAGCTCTCGATAAAGCTACCGCAGCCCGACGAGCAGGCCTCGTTGAGCATGATGTGCTCGATAACGCCGTCCTTGACGCGCAGGCACTTCATGTCCTGGCCGCCAATGTCCAGAATAAACTCGACGCCGGGCAGGAACGCTTGGCACCGCGCAGGTGCGCGACGGTCTCGATCTCGCCGGAATCGGCCTTGAGGGCCTCGATGAGCAGCGCCTCACCGTAGCCCGTGGTGGTCACGTGGCCGATGGTGCAGCCCGCGGGGATGTGGTTGTAGAAATCGGCATGATGACCTTGGCCGTGCCCAGGATGTCACCGTTGTTGTTGCCGTACCAGGTGTGCAACAGCTGGCCGTCCTCGCCCACGAGCGCGGCCTTCATGGTGGTGGAGCCGGCGTCGATACCGATGAACACGCGGCCGGTGTAGCCGTCGAGCTTGCCCTTGGGGACGACCTCGGTGTCGTGGCGAGTCTTGAACTCGGCAAAATCCTCGTCGGTGGCAAAGAGCGGATCCAGACGCTCGACCTCGGCACCTGTGTGTCACCCAAGGCATCGATAGCCTCGATGAGCTGCGGGAACGTGCTGAGCTTGTTGGACTCATGCGCCATGGCGGCGCCGCTCGCCACAAACAGGTGAGCGTTTTGGGGCACAATGCGGTGCTCCTCGTCCAGGTTGAGCGTGAGGTAGAAGCGATGGCGCAGCTCGGAGAGGTACTGCAGCGGGCCGCCCAGGAAGGCGACGTTACCGCGGATGGGGCGGCCGCATGCCAGGCCCGAGATGGTCTGGGTCACGACGGCCTGGAAGATGGAGGCAGCCACGTCCTCGGGGCGGGCACCTTCGTTGAGCAGCGGTTGAACATCGGTCTTGGCAAAGACGCCGCAGCGGCTGGCGATGGGATAGATGGTGGTGGCGTTGGCCGCGAGTTCGTTGAGGCCGCTGGCATCGGTGTGCAGCAGAGTGGCCATCTGGTCGATGAACGCGCCCGTGCCGCCGGCGCAGGTGCCGTTCATGCGCTGCTCGATGCCGTTGTCGAAGTAGATGATCTTGGCGTCCTCGCCGCCCAGCTCGATGGCGACATCGGTGGCCGGGATGAGGGTCTCGACGGCACGCTTGCTGGCAATGACCTCCTGGACAAACTCCAGGTCGAGCCACTGGGACAGCAGCAGGCCGCCCGAACCGGTGATGGCGCAGGTCATTTGGGCAGTCGGCAGCACAGTCGCAGCACCCTCGAACAGGTCGCGGGCGCAGGCACGGACGTCGGTGTGGTGGCGCTGGTACTTGGCGTAGACAATCTGGTTGTCGTCATTGAGCACAGCGAGCTTAACGGTGGTGGAGCCCACGTCGATGCCCAAGTGCAGGTTGCCGCGGGCGTTCTCGGGGTTGAAGATCGCGCCTCGGGGGCGTGGACAGCGGTAGCGGCTACGGGATCGTGCGGCGGTGGCGGGCTGCTAGCGACGGACGTCTCCCTGCCGCGGTCTTCGGTCATCGGCAACTGCCTCGGCAAC
>JAQEDL010000039.1:0-21695 GCA_027669365.1 Coriobacteriaceae bacterium AM49-12
CCGCGGGCCGGTGCATCTTCGGGACCGCCCCGACGACGCAGCCGAGGCCGAGGGCCCGCAGCGCGCGGCCGCGGTTGATGGTACGACCATTGTCGCCCGACCCACGAGAGAGCTGCAAGGGGAGAGGCCCCAATGTTCAACTCATATCGTCTGTTGTGCCAGAGTCGCTCGGGAAAGCGCGACCGACGCAGCGCGCTGTTTTCCAGTCACATCCAGTTCGGGTTGATTTCAGCATGCGATAAGAAACTGGATTTGAATTTCGACTCGAAAGATGGGCAATGCTGATGAGAAACGCTTGGAGTTCGGGATTGCGCGGCGTGAAGCGACCCTCTTCTTATCGAGTTCGTTACAATGTAGGAAAAACAGTAAGTAAGAAGACCTCTGATTGCTTTAGGAGGAGCTGTGGTGAATAGCGCCCAGAAGATCGATAAGTCCATCCAGAAGATGATGACTCTCGGAAGAAGGCTTGGGATTCTGTTTACGGCGCTGTTTATAGCGGTGTGTTGCTGTTCGGTGGTGGTGGTTATTTCCATTGGGCTTATGGCTGCTCAAGGAAACCTATATGATCCATCAAAGACGGTTTCCGTAGTGGTTCCTTTGATGTATCTTCTGATTTCCGGAGGGGCCACATGGACCCTGCGGGGAATCAGCATGGACATGGCTCATGGCGAATCGCCCTTTACCCTTTCGCATGCTCGAAGAATCTCGATTATCGGGTGGCTGTTTGTTGCAGCGGCAATAGGTGACCTCTTGTTTTCTCCGGGGTTTCTTTCGATAGTGATTGGCCCCTTCGACTTGCTGGGGAACGCCTATTCGATGTTTGAAAACCTGGCCCTGCCCATAGATATTGGTGCTGTGCTGGGGGCCGTTTGCTGCTTCTCGATTTCTGCGATATGGCGCTACGGAGCTCTGCTTCAAGACCAGACCGAGGATTTGGTGTGAGGGGCGGCATGGACTATCTGATTATTGAGCTTGAAAGCTTATTGCTTCGACGCGGAAAGACGAGTACGGATATCATTCGGGCGACCGGGCACACACCGGCAAGTATCTCAAAAATACGAAATGGCAAGGTGAAGGCAATTAGGTTAAAGACATTGCTGGATATTTGCGTAGAGCTTGATTGCCAGCCTGGCGATCTTATTAAGCGCGTCAACGAAAGAGAACTTGAGGAACTGGCGACGCGGCGCGCCCGCAACGCGCTGAGCAGGGCGACCGCGACGGGTGATGACCCGGTCCTGGAGTCAGATCATGTTTACGTGGTCGATCTTAGAGACGACTGAGGCTGGAGAATAAAAAAGTATTGAGCAGGTGCAGCCCGTGAAAACAACGGTTTTCACGGGCTGTTCATTCAACGTCCTGCAGTGGCCTGTATTTCTCGCCGCGTCACTGGGGAACGAGAGAGTCATTTCCTGTGCTGGATGCAGGGGGGTGCTTACCTTGTGTAATATATAAATAAGCTTATATTGAAATATGATACATATCGAATTAGAATAACATTATCAATTCGGTATGCAAGGAAAGGAGGGAGAGATGGATTGGATTAACGAGCCGGAGGAAGGCGTTGCACCCGCGTGCGGCAACTGCTTCTTCTACGCGCACGGGGGATGCACGAAGAGGTGCCCCAATCAGTCCTGCACGTTCCGTTTCTAGGGGGCAGAGATGAACTGGCTTTCTACCGCGAAAGGAGGGGAATGAAATGGAATGGATTACCGAGCCGTCAGCCGGGGCTGAGCCCATGTGCAGCAATTGCTTCTTTTACGCGCACGGCAGCTGCAGCACCAAGTGTTCTTCACAGGAGTGCACTATCCGCTTTTAGCGGATAGTGCACGCCGTACGGCGTGCACAGACTGTTCAAAGATATTTTGGCCAGCAGCGCCTGAGGGGCGATGTGGCATTGCAATATGGGGGGCGAACCGACGTTACCTATAACCCCGCACAATTGCCATGTCGTCCCTTTTTATTGACGGGGAGGATGTCGTCCATGCGGGAAGTCCCAGTTGAATTGCGTGCCATATCCAAGAGATATGGCGGGTTTGAAGCGGTTAAATCAGTCTCGTTCTCTTTAATGGAAGGCGAGCTGTGTGCACTCATTGGGGAGAATGGTGCCGGCAAGAGCACGTTAATTCGATTGATCACGGGGCTTTCGGAGCCATCGTCAGGAACGATCTCGATGTTTGGGCAAACCGGGAGACGTGAAATACGGAGCTGCAGGGAAAGGCTGGGTTATATGCCCGACCTCAATGCTTCGTATCCTAATCTGACCGCGCGAGACAACTTGGTCGTTCGCTGTATTGAGTGGGGGCTTCCCACCGATCGTTCCATCGACGGTGTGTTATCAACCGTCGGTTTGGGGGAGGCCGGCGGGAAGAAAGTGAAGAACTTCTCAATGGGAATGAGGAGCGTCTCGATCTGGCCATAGCGTTGCTGGGCGATCCGGAGCTGTTGATCCTGGACGAGCCGACAAACGGCCTGGATCCGATGGGGATAGTCGAAGTAAGAAAAATCCTTACGCATCTTAACAAAGATCAAGGTAAAACGATTCTCGTATCCAGCCACAATCTTGAGGAGATGCACAAGCTGGCAACTGATTACCTCTTCATAAGTCATGGTCGCCTCATTCGAAGGATGACCGCACCTCAGCTGGAAAAGTCATGCCGCGGTGGTTTCGTGTTGCATGTGGACGATCTGGAGCGAACGAGATCGGTTCTCGGAGATGAGACCTCACATTCTTTTCTGCCGGACGGCAGCGTCCTTATGCGCTATGAGGAGAAAAAGGAAGGGCGGGGCATTGCAATCGAAGCGCTCTCGACCGCAGGTGTGAGGGTTGCGGAGGCGTATTCTCATAGGAAGAGCCTTGAGGAGTTTTATTCGGAGCTCATCGGTCGAGAGAGCGAGCTGTGATGAAACGCGAGTTCATCTCAGCTTTTCGGAGCGAGGTATGGTTGCTCGCCAGGCACCCGGCGACCGCTCTGATGATTGCGCTTGCGGCTGTGCTGTATGTGGTTGCGGCTGCGACTTCGTCTGAGGTGCTGATCATGGTCGCCGGTGATGACCCGTATACGCTTGGAGGGGCTATAGGTTTTATTGGAAACCTAGTGGATGCAGGGGACGTTTTGGGCTCTGTTGCCCGGACGTCTTTTGCGTCTACAGTGGTCTGGATTCCGGTGACGATTCTCTACGCGGTTTACGCTACGTCGAGAGACTTTGAATCCGTGGCTTACGCCGTATCGAGATCGCGAGGGGTGTCGCAGGCGGCGATTGTGATCACGAAGCTGTTGGTGAACTGCACTCTGGTCGGTGCCGTGTATCTTCTTTCTACGACTGCGCTGTATTTAACCAAGATGGCCCAATGGGACGTTGGGGCCTCGTGCTCAGGGTTTGCCCAATTTGTATCGATTGCGCTGATGATCGCGCTGCTGCTCATTTCGATGTACGCCGCTACCTTCGCCCTGTATTTGCTCACGAGGAGTGTGGTGGCGAGCAGCGTCGTTGCAATAGCGGTTTCGACATTTGTGATGGTGTGGTTCCCAAGTACATACGGAAGCGGTCAGCCCAGCTTGCTGCTCATGCTCTCGCCCGTGTATTACCTGATGAACCTGTGTTCCCTGAGTATGCAGAATGTTGGTGTAATTCAGGTTTTGCTGTATGCGGGCGGCACTGTGCTTGTGTCGGTTGGAGTTGCGCTCGTCTCGCTATTTGTAAGGACGGCGGTTCGATGAATCTTGGGATGTCGGTCAGGGCGGAACTGTTCCGCGCAAGGAGAATGAAACTCGCCGTGATAATAGCGCTGATGTATTTGGGCATCGCGGGGATTTATGTGTTTGCCGGGTCCGGCGCATGGGTCTCCGCAGGGGGAGAGGGCCAGTTCTTTGGCTTTTCCGCCGATCCGGGCTATCTTTTCTCGATAGGGGTTGGGCCAACGGGTATCTCTTCCTGGCTAAGTGTCGTCTCCATGGCGCATACGGTGTTCTTCCCAATCGTCTCTGTTGTTGTGGCGGGGACGCTATTCGGTGATGCGACGAGCGTGTCGGCAAGGGGAGTTTCGATTGCTCGGGGCTTCCGCAGCTGGCAGCTGTTTGCGGCAAAGACATTGGCTTGCGAAGTGTATACGCTGTGCCCCTACATCGTGTTTACTCTCGGTGTCGCTGCGGTCTTTGCCGTGTGCTCCGGAAGCGGTCTAGACAGCCTTACGGTTGGTAATGTGACCTCGGCACTCCTGTCGAATATCGTTATAGACGCCGCTTATACGCTGATGGTTGCGGTTGCATATGAGGTGTTCAGGATCAGATCTCTTGTGTCGGGAGCCTTGCTGGTCGCAACGTTCGCGGGCCTTGTTATCGCGATGAGTTTCCCAACCGTTTTACCCCCGGTTCACATGGCTTATTGGATGAGGCGTGCGGGGCTGCCGGCGGGACGGTCCTGATGGCTGCATGCGGCCATGCGGTCATCGTGTCGCTCGCATGTCTATTGCTGCTTTCGTGCAGTTTTTATCGAAGAAGGTAGTGCGCTGGCGTATGCGCAGCGTCTGAGGGTCGATATGGATTTGGTTGGAAATGGAGATGGTGCGAAGTGAAACTGTCGCAATTTAATGTGGTGCATGAACATAACGGAAGTCTTCTTATCATGAATGCGCGAACCGGCGGCATCCTGTCGTTAAATCCGGAATACGCGCAGAAATTCAAAAGGATTCAAGAAGGGGACGTTCGGGATGCCGATGATCTTGTCGCGGAGCTGATAAGGGGAGGCATCCTAGTCAATGAGGAGAGGGACGAGCTTGGGGAGATCAGGTTGCAAAGTCGCGCCGCGCGCTTTGCGAATACTGCTCTGTCCCTTACCATTGCGCCAACGATGGCTTGCAACTTTTGCTGTCCCTACTGCTATGAAAAGGGACAGGCGTACACGACGATGGGCGAGGAGGTTTTGACACAGCTCTCCAAGTTCGTGAAAGATTACTATCCTGGTATCGCAAGTCTCTCAGTTGGATGGTACGGCGGCGAGCCTCTGCTCGGAATGAAGATGATCGAACGGATTACGTCGGATCTGAAAGATGTCGTGGGGCCAACGTGTGAATATTCCGCATCGATAGTGACAAATGGCTATCTGCTGACGCCTGATGTTGCAAGGAGGCTCGCGGCATGTGGTGTGACGAGCGCGCAAGTGACTATAGATGGATCGAAGTCGGATCACGATTCGAGAAGGATTCTTCACGACGGAAGCCCTACATACGAACGTATTCTCAAGAACGTCAAAGAGTGTGCCGACATCATCGATATTTCGATAAGGAGCAACGTCGACAAGACCAACATCGAGGCCGCTCAAGAGCTATTGGATTATCTCGAGCTAAATGGCCTGATGAATAAGGTTCACTTCAATTTAGCCCCTGTTGACGATATCAATCAGGTATGTGCGAACGACAGCCACTGCTTTACTGTAAAAGAGTTCTCGTATGAGGAGACTGAGTTTTATAAAAGGGCAATTGCGCGGGGCTTCAAAGTTCAACCTTTTGGTGGGACGAATTTCGGGATATGTTGCGCCGTTGGAATCAACTCGTACGTGGTTGATCCCGTCGGAGATTTGTATAAGTGCTGGGATGACATTGGAATGAAGAAGCGGAGGGTCGGAACTATTTTCGAGCCGCCAATGTTGAGCAAGAACATGATTAACTGGATGGCATATGAGCCGGATGACCCGGAATGCCAAGAGTGCTTTGCTTTTCCCATGTGCATGGGAGGGTGCCCCAACCACGCCTTAAACGGTGAGGGGAAACGTTGCGTTTCCTTCCGGTATGATGCCGAGCAAAAAATGCTGCTCTCCCAGATGATGAATACGGCAAAACGGGGTGCGGGGCAAAATGAGGCTGATGCTTAATCTCTGTAGAAAATATATACTGGGCGGTCGATTCTACGCCTATCTTGTCGTAACAGTTTTGGTCGGGCTGCTTGCGCTTGCGGGTCCCTTTCTTACCGGCATAGTGGTAAACCGATTGGCGATGCCGGCCAGCGCCGATCTTGCCGCCGTTCTCGTTTGTTGCCTTATTTTGGTTGCGGTCCAAGCGGTTCGAGCGGGACTAGTGTATTGCTCAGAGATGCTGTACATCAACCTTCAGTCGCATGCGGGGTTCGGCTTAAATGCGGATACGCTTGAGCACGTGAAGCACCTTCCCCAGGCATTCTTCGAGGGCTTCAACGCGTCGTATTATAACCAGCAAATCAATCACGACGCTAATGACCTTGTCATCTTCGTAATCAACTCGGTTGTGGGGGTTTCAAGCAACGTTATCACCCTTTTGTCCGCCCTGTTTGTTCTCGGTAGCCTGAATATCAAGTTGAGTGTGGTCTGCCTTGTTCTTGCGGCAGCGAGTGCCGCTTTTTATGCGGTTTCACGCGCAAGGCTGTTTGAGAGAAGTTTTGACGTACAAGAGCAGAGCGCGAGGTTTTTTTCCTGTCTACAAGATCAGTTGGAGAAAGTTGATTTCATCCGCAAACATGCTTTGTTCGATAGGTCCCGCGCTGTACTGGTCGAAGCTTTTAATGGGCTCTATCCAACGATGAGAGCAAATCAGGAAGTAGGGTCTAGATTTACCTTTGGCAACGCGTTGGTCGCTTCCGCCGCTCAAGGATGTCTTCTTGCTGTGGGCGCGGTTGAAGTGATGGGCGGGAGACTGTTGCCTGGTTTTCTCGTGACTGCTGTTGGATATTATTCGAACTTAAGCTCAGCGGTACAGTATTTGTTGGGCTGGGGAAGGGATTACCAGACTAATCGCGTATGCTATGAGCGGCTGAAAAGAATTTGGGATGTCCCGGTGGAAGCGAATGGCAAATTGGCGCTTGGTCCGATTGAGGAAATCCGTCTAGAGAACATCAAGCTACGTTATCCAGGGGCGGAAAGGGTCGCGTTAAGCATTGAGGGGCTCGCGTTTTCCAGGGGTCGGCTATATGGAATCTCGGGGCCGAATGGTTCGGGGAAGAGCTCGCTGCTGTCAGTGATATTGGGGCTATATCCAGATGACACAGAAGGGGCCGTTCGCTACAACGGGGTGTCACAGCGTTGCATCGATCGATATGCATTGCGGCGGTGTCGAGTCAGCATTACGGAGCAAGAACCCCCTATCGTTGAGGGGACGATTCTCGATAATCTTACGCTGCTTTCTGATGATTACGAGATGGATAAGCTGAATCGGATGCTTGTCATATTGGGGCTAGACGAAATGGTTGCTTCTGTGGAGAACGGGGCAACGGCGATGCTTGACGGCGGGAAAGGAGGGGTGTCCGGCGGCGAGAAGCAAAAGATTGCAATTGTGAGACAGCTGTTGAAATCGCCGGACGTTATGCTTTTTGATGAACCGACCTCAGCACTTGATGCGAAGAGTCGAGGCGCGCTGATCAAATTGCTTCATGAAATTAAGAGAGACCATATTGTAATCGTTGTCACTCATGACGAGGAGATGCTTGCCGCCTGTGACGAGGTCATTTCGACGGCTGGATGATTATCGGATTGTGGCGTTGAAGACCAAGAAACTTGAAATGGCGTGGGCTCTGGGTAGGTCTCCACGGGTACGCCGTCGGTGCTGTACTCGACCGCCCGGCAAGAAGGTTTTATAGCGTGTTTCCCCAGAGAGGTCCCTTTGTCCGGTAGTGGCGAGGGGAGCCTCTCTTTTGCTCACCTCTTGCGGCGGAGGGGGACACCATGCGCCTATGCAGGACAAACTGCGCGTTCTTGTCGAATGATGGGCTATGTGTAGAGATGATGGTCTCGGGTAGAGGCCGTGTCGCGCTCGGCTGCGATGAGCCAGGCAATTCAATCTTCATCCGGGAGGGCCTTGGCAAGACAAGCAGGGCGAAGACCTTGGCGACGTTCGGGAGCGTGTGGCGCCGGCTCCGCGCTCATCCACGACATGGAGCCGGGCGCCACACGGCTCCCGTCAACAATCTGTCACTGAAGAGCCAGCACTACAACGCGAAGCTGCTCAAGGGCGTTCCCGACGGCCAGAACCCGCTGGGGCCCGTGAACCGGATGCGCTACTTCATGCAGTGCTTCCTGAGGGCTCATCCCGGCTCCAACCGGGACGACATGCGGGGCTGTGGCTATGAGTCCGCCCGAGGACAAGCTTGAGAAGGTCGCGATGGTGCTCGATCGGGCAATGCGATACCCGAAAACGCTCAGGTTCAGGCAGTTCTATGCAAGAAAGCCCAGTTCAGATGAGTTCGACGAGCAATATTTATCAACACAGTGCAAGGGGGGATTATATTTGTATTTCATCCGTGTTGAGCTTCACACGGTGCGCGACTCATCGCAAACTGGCGGGCGCAGCGGAAAGAAAACCGACTGCAGACGAACGATCGATATCGGGAGCAAATAGCCACCGGATGCTTTTCGGTCTCCTACGCGTCGACCTCCGCGATTTCTTCTGCGTCTCGCCAAGTTGAAAGGAGCGATGTCGAAAACTCCTTTTCGGTTAGCGTCAAGACATCCTTCACGCAAAAACCTTTCAATTTGTCAGGAAGCCCAAAACGCGCTTTTTTCCTAATCGAGCTGGCAACCCGCTTCAACGCGGTCTTGTTCTTGTCCTCGTTGTATACCAAAACAAAGACGCAGTGCTCGCGAAACCATCTCGTCCTCTTTCCCCACAGGTCCGAGCAGATCAAAACGCTGTCCTTGCACTTCTCGATGAGGGCGTCCCTTTGGCCAAGATTGATACCAAGCTCTTCGTCATCCTTGGGATTGAGCCTCTTCCCCAGCGTCTCCTTCAGACTGCCGTTTTTAAATTCGACTAGATATAACGTTTCCCGATCGCAATACAGCGCATCGGCGGAGCGCGGGAGTTGCATCCACCTATTGACCTTCTTGCAGTAGCATTCTTTAACAGAGTCAAAATTGACAACAGGCAAATCGTCATCCACAAGAGAGACGCTCCCGTCTCTGGATGTTTTGGAGATGGTCGACGTGCAGTCCCTTAGGATACAGGTCCTGCAACGGGAGCAACCATCGCTGCCATCTGGCACCGCGGGAGAGTTCGGATGAGGGCAGGAGGCGCACAGGTCGCTACTCAAGGCCGTACTCCTCCCTCTCAAGCGTATCAAAAGGAGCCGCCAGCTTCTCGTAGGCGACCTCAGTCGAGCCGGTTATATCGGCAAAGCGAGAGCGTCCATCAGTGCAGGTCTCCGCAAGATAATATGAGCACAATCCATCAACAGCGTGCTTCTTAGAATACACTTCGATCGCATTCAGGAAATATGGACTATGGGTGCTCATTAAGACGTGCATCCCGAGCTCTTTCTGGAGCAGCACGATTATCTCGCGAAGGCCAGCTGCCATGCAGGATGAAGATGAATCTCGGGTTCATCGAGGATAATAGTCCCTCCGGCATCTAGCGCGCCGGACTTCAAGAGCACCTTCATGATGGCGAACGTCTTCAAGCCAGCAGAAAGGTTCCCAGGCTCCAACCCCCGAGCGAAGCCCTCTTCGAGATACGTAAGGTGA
The DNA here is from genome assembly GCA_027669365.1 of Coriobacteriaceae bacterium AM49-12. GTDB lineage: Bacteria > Actinomycetota > Coriobacteriia > Coriobacteriales > Coriobacteriaceae > Collinsella. Next base: position 9,481 of record JAQEDL010000039.1, read on the forward strand.
CCGCGACTTTCGCTCCTCTCGAAATGCCCCGGACATAAGGAGGAAACCTTGTCCATGAGAACCTTCAGGTGTCGCTCCTTCGCGATCTCTTCGAACAGCGAGGACTCGCTGTCATCGTTACGGATGGTCGCCTGAATCAAATCTTGCCGCAGCTCCTCCTGGTGTCCAAGGAGGGGCTTGAACCGAAAAGCGGGGCCGTAGGGTCCTCCGAGAGAATCGATCAGGAACGGGTCGTCCAGATAATGCGCCCTGAATCGCAAAACCCTCCTATCGTGCACCTCCGCCACCTCGTCACTTGCAACCGAGAAAACCGTAGATGCGTCCTTTATCTGGAGTTCGACCTTCCCGGGCTCTTCGCCGAAAACCGAATTGATCTGGCCGTTGAACTCGCTTCGGAACCTGTTTGTCGCAATCGCACGAAATACCTCATCATCGGAGATATCCATGATCTCGATAATCTGATCGGCAACTCCTGCTACGCCATTCGTGAAATCGGATTCGATCTCACGGGAGATCTCCTCCCCGTAATACTCCTTTATCTCATCAATAAGCTCGTCCCTCGTGCACTCGCCCGAAAAAACCCTGTCGATGAAACTATTCATTCTTCCAGCAGTTCGCCTGTGGCGAGACGTGGAGTCGAGAGGGCTTCCCACATATGCCTTCCTGATGGCGCGCTCAACACTATTGCGCCTCATGCGGTCGATTTTGTTCTCCGAATCGGACATGCTGTTGAAGGCCGCATAAAGCGCTTTTCCAACCGTGCTTTTCCCCGTCCCGTTCTCCCCGGCGATCACGGCAATACCATTAATCTCGATATCGGCCTCAGCGACCCTGCCGATGTTTTTCATCTTGATTTTCAATGCATATCACCAGCTCTAAACTCGCGAGACTCAATAGCTCGATTATCGCACAGAGAGATCGACTTCTCGAGGACTCCCTAAATGGAACGCGCGGTGAGGACATGGCTCGCCGCCGTCCGCTTCGCGTTCGCGCGGGGGAAGGTGACGACCAGGGACCTCTCCGGGCTCATCGAGAGGAGCGCCAGATTCTCCTCGTCCATTTGAACTGTATCGTATTCAAGGACACTTGACTTAGAGGAATGGCGTTGAGCGGCGATAATCGTTTCAGCGCCAAAAAGAAAGGAGTGTCAGTCATGGCAGACGGGCCCTCCTACACAGCGGGGTACCGCGCCGAGGCCGCAGACTTCGCCGCCGCGTCGGGGAAGCCCATCGCCCAAGTGGCAGCCGACCTCGGCATCAACGAGAAGACCCTGGGAAGATGGGTGACGGTCAGGAAGAAGGAGCTGACCAACCACCCGGTCGCGGCGGCCGCAAGTGCATGCGCGAGCTCGAGCTCGAGAACGAGTTCCTAAAAAGCCCCGACCTCACATTGGAGGCCGGGGCCAGTAGATTTTTGGGACATGTCTAGAAATCTACCCATGCAGGAAGCGGCATGTGCCGAGCATGTCGCGTGCTAGGTTTTGAGGCATGCCACAAAACCTAGCACGGGGGAGTGGCTACTCGGCGTCGGCGAAGCCGTTGGGGTTATGGCTCTGCCAATTCCAGCTGTCGCGGCACATGTCCGCGATGTCGTACTGGGCCTTCCAGCCCATCATGCGTTCGGCCTTGGAGGCATCGCACCAGTTGGCGGCGATATCGCCGGCACGGCGCTCGCGAATCACGTAGGGCAGCTCCTTGCCGCAGGCCTTGGAGAAGGCGGCGACGACCTCGAGTACCGAGGTGCCGGTGCCGGTGCCCAGGTTAAAGATCTCGACGCCGGTCTTGCCGTTCATCCAGTTGAGGGCGGCAACGTGACCGGATGCCAGGTCGCACACGTGGATGTAGTCGCGCACGCCGGTGCCGTCGGGGGTGGGGTAGTCGTTGCCAAAGACCTGAACGGCCTCGAGCTTACCGACGGCGACCTGGGCGACGTAGGGCACCAGGTTGTTGGGGATGCCCTTGGGGTCCTCGCCGATCAGGCCCGACGGATGAGCGCCGATGGGGTTGAAGTAACGGAGCAGCACGACGTCCCACTCGGGGTCGGCGGTGTGGACGTCCATAAGGATCTGCTCGATCATCCACTTGGTCCAGCCATAGGGGTTGGTTGCGGGCTTCTTGGGGTCTTCCTCGGTGACGGGCGGGTTGTCCGGGTCGCCGTAGACGGTCGAGGAGCTCGAGAAGATGATGGACTTGCAGCCATGGTTGCGCATGACGTCGATGAGCACCAGGGTGTTCTCGATGTTGTTGTGGTAGTACTCGACGGGCTTGCTCACCGACTCGCCGACGGCCTTAAAGCCGGCAAAGTGGATGACACGGTCGATCTGATGGGTATCGAAGATCTTGTTCATCGCATCGCGGTCGAGCACGTTGGCCTTGTAGAAGGTGAGGTTCTTGGCGGCTTCGTCGCCCACGATGGTTTTGACGCGGTCGACGGCGACGGCGCTGGAGTTGGAGAGATCATCGACGATGACGACCTGGTAGCCACCCTCGAGCAGCTGAACGACGGTGTGCGAGCCGATAAAGCCGGCGCCACCGGTAACGAGGACGCAGGTGTCTATGGGGTCGAGTGCTTTGGACATGTAGTCTCCTATCGAATCAGGAACACTTCTAGAGGGGAGTATAGCGCAGGCGGGGACGCCCAAATGGTGCACTGTAGGAAAAGCAGAGGATTATGTTAACGTACTCATATAAGAGCTTGCTCAATTGTTACCTCAAATTTGACAATTGCTTACGAGCCGCCGACCTTGTAGTTTCCTGCCGTTCGTGGAAATCGTTGGGACGCGCCATATGTACGCTAATATGTATGAGTTGAGCGACATATAAATAAGCATGTAACGGAGTACATATGTCACCAAACAGCGATTCCATCCTTTCCCAGGAGCTCTCGCGCCGCACTGCCCTTAAGGCCCTGTTCGGCGCCGCTTCTGCGGCAGTTCTTTTTGGCCTGCCCACTCGCGCCCATGCGGCGGAGGCTTCCAAAGAAACCACCGATAAATTGAATGCCGCCCAGGCCCAACTCGACGAGGTTCAGGCCCAGCTCGACAGCATCGCAAATGAGTATGCGGCGCTGGCCAACAAGAATGCCCAGACCCTCAACGACATCGAGAATGTCCAGGGCAAGATTGACGACACGCAGGCCCAGATCGATGAAAAGAAGGCCGAGCTCAAGAAGAAGCGCAACGACCTTTCCGATCGCGTGGCCGCCAGCTACAAGTCCGGCGGTACGAACATCCTGTCGCTGCTGCTGGCCTCTGGCTCGTTTGAGGAACTCGTCGCCAACGCGCATTACGTTGAGAAGATCAACAAGAGCGACCGCGACGCCATCGAGGACATTCAGACCATCCAAAGGGAGCTCGACACGCAAAAGTCCGAGCTCGAGTCGCAGAAGGCCGACCTGGAGAAGCTCAAGGACCAGCAGACTGCTCAGATGCAGGACATGCAGGCCAAGCAGCAGGAGGTCCAGACGGTTCTGAACGGCCTCTCCGACGATGTCAAGGAACTCATGGCCCAGCGTGATTCCGAGATTCTCGCTGCCGCCCAGGCAGAGGAGGCTGCCAGGAAGGCTGCCGCTGCCGCGGCTGCCGCAAACAAGAACAATTCCTACTCGGGTGGTTCGAGCTCGGGCGGTGGATCGTATGCGCCCGGAACTCCGCAACAGAATGCCGGCTCGGGCAAGCAGCAGGCCGTCGTCAACGCATGCTACTCCACCCCTTCGCCTGGCCTGAACTGGTGCGCCGCTTGGGTTACCAACGTATTCCGCAACGCCGGCGTGGGCTACTTTGGCGGCAACGCGTGCGACATGTTTAACGCCTGGTGCTACAGCTCCGATCGTTCGGCGCTGCAGGTGGGCATGATCGTGGCCGACTCGTCGCACAGTGGTACCGGTACGCCGGGCCTGCTGTACGGACACGTGGGCATCTATGTTGGTGGCGGCATCGTTATGAGCAACGAGGGCTCCATTACGTCTAAGTCACTTGATGCGTTTATTCGGTTCTACGGTACTGGCTCTGGCGTGCGCTGGGGCTGGCTCGGCGGTATTGCGCTGTCGTAAAGCCGACTGGGCCGCGTGCCCGCCCGCAATATATTTGATTGCCTGCTCAGGCAGTCCTGCGCAAGAAGAAGGCCACATTAAGTGGCCTTCTTTGCGTGCGGAACTCGCGATCAGTCAAATATATTGCGGGCGGGCACGCGGCCCTCTCGGGTTCGGGGCGCTACGCACCGGATTGGTTGTCTGAATAAAAGAAAGTGAAGGCCCCTTTCGGGGCCTTCTTTTTTAGAGGAATTCGCCGACTCGGTGGACTTCGGGTTCGAGGTCTACGTCGAATTGGTCTTTGACGGTTGTTTGGATGTGGCGGATGAGTTCGTCGACATCGGCGGCGGTGGCGTGGTCGGCGTTGACGATGAAGCCGCAGTGCTTTTCGCTCACCTGCGCGCCGCCGATGGCGTGTCCTCGCAGGCCGGCGTCCATGATGAGCTTGCCGGCAAAGTAGCCTCGGGGCGCTTGAAGGTGGAGCCGGCACTCGGCATGTCGAGCGGCTGCTTGTCCTCGCGGCGCTGGCGGTAGTCGTCCATGTCGGCCTTGATCATCGCGGCGTTGCCCGGGGCGAGATTGAAAGTGGCCGAAAGCACGACGAAACCGTCGTCGGCAATGCGGCTCTTGCGATAGCCCAGGTTGAGCTCATCGACATCGAACTCAATAATGCTGCCGCTACCGCGGGTGCCGTCGTCGAGCATGCGGGCGGGCTTGTAGACGCGCACGGACTCCAGCACATCGGCCATGCAAGCGCCGTATGCTCCGGCGTTCATGTAGCAGGCACCGCCGACCGATCCGGGAATGCCCGAGATGGGCTCCATGCCGGTAAGGCCGGCCTCGGCTGCCGCGGCTGCGACATCGGAAAGCAAGGCGCCGGCTGCCGCCGTGACGTGCGTGCCGTCGACCGTAATGTCGGAGAGGCCCTCGCCCAGCGCTACGACGACGCCGCGGATGCCCTTGTCGCCGACGAGCAAGTCGGAGCCGTTGCCCACGATGGTGAGTGGTAGATTGCAGCGATAGCAGGTATCGAGCGTGGCGACGAGGCCCTGCTCAGTATCGGGCGTGACAAAGACGTCGGCCGGACCGCCGATCTTAAACGTGGTGTGCTCGCGCATGGGCTCGCTCATCAGCACGTTGTCCTCGCCGGCAACGCCAGCGAGCGCGCACAGCAGGTCCTCGTTAAAAAAATCGTTCTCGTGCATACGAATATCCGCCTTTTGGTGGTCGTTGTCATCAATCGATTGCAATATACCCCACCCGGACGGATTTGGTGCGCTGGCGGCGATAAAACAGCCGTCCACCGGATTGGTAAAGTGTTTATCACCGAGGTAGAGGGGTAGTCGCTATACTTTCAAGAGATTGCGCGTAAACCCGGAAGGAGCGAGATGGCCAACAAAGTCACCCTCAAGCAGATCGCCCAGGAGGTGGGGCTTTCCCCCTCGTCGGTCTCGCTTGTTCTCAATAATCGGCCCTGTCGCATCTCGGAAGAAAACCGCAAGCTCATCAAAGAGGTCGCGGCGCGCAACCACTATGTTCCCAACCAGATTGCGCGCAGCCTGGTCATGCGCGAGTCGCGCACGCTGGGCCTTATCGTCCCTAACATCGAGAGCCGCTTTTTTGCCTCGCTCGCCGGTAGCCTGGAAAAGCGCTGCCGCGAGGACGGCTATGCGCTCTTTATTACCAGCTCGGGCGGAAGCGCCGATGACGATCTGGAGCTGCTGCGCCAGCTGGTGACGCGCGGCGTTGATGGCGTCTTCCTGGTGGTGGGTGACGAGTTCTCCGATGACCGCGCCTGCGCGAAGAGGTCAGCCACCTGCCATCCCGGCCGTAATGGTCGACCGTGCCATTGAGGGGCTCGAGTGCGACAAGGTGATGTTCGACCACGAGATGGGCGGCTATATGGCCACCCGCTATCTGATCGAGCAAGGCCACCGCCGTATTGCCTGCCTGGTTAATGCCCGCCGTTCCAATACGGGTCGCAAGCGACTTGCCGGCTATGAGCGCGCGCTGCGCGAGGTTGGCCTGCCGATCGACGCGCGTTTGGAGTTTGAGAGCGAGTACTACATTCCGAGCGCATACGAGGCCTCGGAGGCAGTGCTCGCAACTGACGCCACTGCCGTGTTCGCAAGCTCGGATAACATTGCCCTCGGTTTGCTCAAGCGCTTGCACGAGATGGGGAAGAGCATCCCGGGCGATATCTCGGTGGTGAGCTATGACAACTCGGCGGCCGACGTTCTCTTTGAGCCGGCACTGACCGCGATTGAGCAGGACCCTGGTGTCCTTGCGGAGCATGCTTTTGGCTGCATATCCAAGCGTCTTGCCGGTAGGGGCGGCAGGCGTGCCGAAGAGGTCGTTCTGGAGCCGGAGCTTATCGTTAAGGACAGCGTGCTCGAGCTTACTAAACACAACTAAACACGTTTACCAATTTGCAGAGACCGAATGTGGAGCACCTGTGACAATCAACGCCGCAGGTGAATGTCGCGTTTTGCTAATCGATGGGATTGATAAGGGTGGTAAAACGTTTTTTCACCATGATAAAACGTTTTAGCAAATATACTGGTCCCAACGAAAGGTTGCCGTATTGGAGGGTGACCGCACAGCGAAGGGACATAAACAATGGCTAAAACACTGGGGACGCCGTGGCAAAAGCTGGGCCACGAGGTGCCGGCTTCCGAGCTCGAGGGCGTCGACCTGTATTGGCGCGCATCGAACTATCTGTCCGTCGGTCAGATCTACCTTCGCTCTAACCCGCTAATGCGCCCCGACTTTGTCGACGAGAAAACCGGTGAGGTGCGCGACTTCGGTCGTCCGGACGTTAAGCACCGCCTGGTTGGCCACTGGGGCACCACGCCCGGCATCAACTTCCTGTTCGGTCACGTCAATCGACTGATCGCCGACCACAACCAGAATGCTATCTTCTTGATGGGCCCTGGTCACGGTGGCCCCGCCGGTACTGCTCAGTCGCTGCTCGACGGCACCTACCGCGAGATTCGCCCCGACATCACCAATGACGAGGCAGGCCTGCAGAAGTTCTTCCGCCAGTTCTCCTATCCCGGCGGCATCCCGAGCCACTTTGCGCCCGAGACGCCCGGTTCCATCCACGAGGGCGGCGAGCTCGGCTACACGCTCAGCCACGCTTACGGTGCCGTCATGGACAACCCGAGCCTGTTGGCCGTGGCCGTGGTGGGCGACGGCGAGTCCGAGACCGGCCCGCTCGCGACCTCTTGGCAATCCAACAAGCTCGTGAACCCGGCAACCGACGGTATCGTTTTGCCGATCCTGCACCTCAACGGCTACAAGATCGCCAACCCCACCATCCTCGCCCGCGTGTCCGACGAAGAGCTCACCAAGTTCTTTGAGGGCATGGGCTATAAGCCGCACTTCTTTGTCGCCGGCTTTGACGACGAGAGCCACGCAAGCATTCATGCGCGTTTCGCTGCCCTGTTTGAGCAGGTCTTCGATGAGATCTGTGACATCAAGGCAACCGCGCAGGCCCAGGCCGCCGCAGGCGAGACCGTGGTCCGCCCGGCTACCCCATGATTGTGTTCCGCACGCCCAAGGGCTGGACCTGCCCCAAGCAGATCGACGGCAAGAAGACCGAGGACTCCTGGCGCGCGCATCAGGTGCCGCTGGCGAGTGCCAAGGACACCCACGAGCACTTCCGCGTGCTGCGCGAGTGGCTGCGTTCCTACAAGCCCGAGGAGCTCTTTACGCCCGAGGGCCAGGTGCGCCCCGAGGTGACGGCCTTTATGCCGACCGGCGAGCTGCGCATCGGCGCCAACCCCAACGCGAACGGCGGTAAGGTGCGTCGCGAGCTCGAGCTGCCCGATATTCATGCCCACGAGGTCCCCGTCGACACTAATGGTCATGGCTGGGGCTCCACCGAGGCCGCCCGCGTCTTTGGTGAGTACACTGCCGACGTTCTGGCCAAGAACATGGATGACTTCCGCATCTTCGGTCCCGACGAGACCGCGTCCAACCGCCTGCAGGCTGCCTACAAGGTGACCAAGAAGCAGTGGGACGCCGGCTTCTACGAGGACGAGGCCAACGACGAGCTGCTGGCAGGCTCCGGTAAGGTCGTCGAGCAGCTGTCCGAGCACCAGTGCGAGGGCTTCCTCGAGGCCTACGTGCTCACCGGCCGCTCCGGCGTGTGGAGCTCCTACGAGAGCTTTGTCCATGTGGTCGACTCCATGGTCAACCAGCACTGCAAGTGGCTCGAGGCTACCAAGCGCGAGATTCCGTGGCGTGCCCCCATCAGCGGCCTTAACATTTTGCTGTCGAGCCACGTCTGGCGTCAGGACCACAACGGCTTCTCGCACCAGGACCCCGGCTTTATCGACCTGCTGCTCAACAAGGCCAACGACACGCACATCGTGAATGCCTACTATCCGGCCGACGCCAACATGGCCCTTGCCGTTGCCGAGCGCGTCTACCAGTCCACCGACTGCGTCAACGCCATCTTCTGCGGCAAGCAGCCTGCTCCGACCTTCCAGACGGTCGACGAGGCCAAGGCGGAGCTCGCCGAGGGCGTTGCGACCTGGGAGTGGGCATCGACCGCCGATTCGCTCGCCGAGGCCGATGTCGTGGTCGCCACCTGCGGCGACGTGCCGACGCTCGAGGCCCTGGCTGCAACCGACATGCTGCGCGAGCTGGGCATCAAGGTATGGTTCGTCAACGTGGTCGATCTGCTCAAGATCCAGAACGTCTGCGAGAACGACCAAGCCATCAGCGATGAGCGCTGGGCCGAGCTGTTTGGCCGCGGTGAGAAGCCCGTGCTCTTCGCATTCCACGCTTATGCCGGCACGATTCGCCGCCTGATCTGGAACCGCCCCGGCCACGACGCCTTCTGCGTTCACGGCTATGAGGAGAAGGGCTCCACGACCACGCCGTTCGACATGCTGCGCCTGAACAACATGGACCGCTGGGCCCTGGCCGCTGACGTGCTGCGCATGGTCGACGCCGACAAGTTTGCCGAGCAGATTGATGAGTGGGAGGCCTTCCGCACTGAGGCCTTTGAGTTCGCCTGCGACGAAGGCTTCGATCACCCGGCCTTTACCGACTGGGTCTGGCCCGACGCTGCGGCTGCAACTGCTGCCGACGGCACGCTCTCCGCAACGCAGATGACCGCAGGCGACAACGAGTAGGTAGGCATCCGGGACGGCCTCGCGCTGGGGCCGCCTCCGGGCGGGGTGCTTGCTCGGAAGTGGCTTCGCGAACTTCCCGGAGCAAGGCCACCCCGCCGGGCAAGGCCCTCTCGACCGTTTCGATATGCGGGGGCTGATATTTTTTAATGAAATAGGGACTTTGCTGATGCTGCCTTGGAAGCTGTACATGTAACTTTGGTCAGCCAGTGATACATCGCCGGGGCCGGGGTGCTGCTTGTGAGAAGTTCGACGGAGCCACTTCTCAAAACAAAAGCAGGCACCCCGGCCCTCGTCCGTACGTATTCCCCGCTGGGCGAGCCGTAGACGCCGCGCACCGATGTGCTAAAGTGACGGCTTGAAATTGGTGCTATATTTAGATCGAGTTGTTAAGTGTTAGTACGGGAGTCTGATATGGGGCTGTTCAAGAAGAAAAACCCGCAGGATGCCTTTGATCCCGATGTGTTTACCATCACGTATACGATTTTGGACCCGCCGCGGTTTACGTTTTTGCCGGCCATCTACCAGGATGCCACGCGCCGCAAGTGGCCGTGCATCAGCGCGGCGGCGAGCCGAAGATTTTTGACTATGCGGACGTGTTGCAGTGCGAAGTGGCCGAGGCGGGCGATCCGGAGGCCGATGAAGCGGTCTCTAAACAGGAATTTGCCCAGCGTATTCTGGCAAATCCCGCTAAGGCGGCAAAAATGAACGCTGCCAAGCGTAATATGTGTCTTGGTATGGGCGTTGTTGTGGCGGTTCAGACGGGAAAAGACGAGGTTTCCAAATTAGAGATTCCCGTTATGACCGACGAAGTCAAACGCGATTCAAGCCTATATAAGTCGTATCGGAATGTCGCCGAGAAGATCAAGGCCGAATTTGATGCCATGGGAGGGCTGGTCTAATTTTGGCGGCATACGTTTCTGAATGAGGAGTCTGTGCAATGGCAGGCGAATCTTATGCAATTCCCCCTAAAGATCGTGCTGTTGAGGGAATTCTATGGTATATCCAGCACCATCAGCTTGCCGGCGGCGATCGCCTGCCGGCCGAGCGCGTGCTGTGCGAAGAGATCGGCGTTTCGCGTACGGCGTTGCGCGCCGGTATCACGCGGCTCATCTCGTGCGGAACGCTCGAGAGCCGTCGCGGATCGGGTACGTATGTGTGTCCTCCTAAGCCGCTGAACATCTTCCAGGAAACGTATAACTTTTCCGATGCCGTGCGGACTGCCGGCCTGCATCCCTCTTCTCGTCTGGTTTCCACCGAGACCATCGAGGCGGATAAGACGCTTGCCGACAAGCTTGGGGTGGCTATAGGCGCTCCTTTGCTCCGCATGCAGCGCGTTCGACTTATTGAGGGCGAGCCGGCGTCAATCGAGACGGCTCACGTTAATCTGTCCCTGTGCCCATCGCTTCCCGAGCACGATTTTGAGTGCGAGAGCCTTTACGATGTCTTGCTCAAAGAAGGTGGCGTGCGTGTTGAGCATGGACGTGAGCATATCTCCATCTCGCGTTTGAACGCCGAAGAGGCCGAGCTGCTCCAACAAGAAGAGGGAACGCCGGTGTTCTATGAGAGCACGATGGAATTTGATAAGGACATGTGTTTTGTGGAGCATTGCAAATCGGTGATTTTGCCCACAAAGTTCCGCTTTGCCGATAACGGCGAAAAGAACGGCATGAGGAGCGTGGCAGGTGAACAATGGCTGAAACAGTAGATGCCACCCCGGTTTATATGCGCATTCGACGCCGCATCGAGGAGCGTATCGAGCGCGGTATATATCCCACGGGTTCCATGATTCCGTCCGAAAAAGACCTCGCCGAGGAATTCGGTACGACACGCTTGACCATCCGAAGTGCTGTCGATGAGCTGGTTCGGCGTGGGCAGATTCGACGCGTCCGCGGAAAAGGCGCGTTTGTGGCACAGAAGGTGCCCGTTGCCTACGAGCGAACGGGAGGCTTTCGCGAATCGGTTCGTGCTTCGGGCGGCGAGCCGTCCGTTCGTATCCTCGCGCGTTCCAAGCGTTATGCGGGCCCATATTATGCCAACCTGTTTGGCATTGCCGAGGATGATTTGCTGTATTCGATTCGGCGTTTGAACTGCGTCAACGGCGATCCCGTATCGATTGAGACGGCGTTCATCCCGTGCCTACTGTTTCCCACAATCGAAGATATTGACGTGTCGGTCTTCAGTTTGTACGAGACCTATGAGATGTTGGGCCGAAAGCCGGTCATGGCGCAGGAAAAGCTCGATATCGAAGCGCTGGGCGCGCGAGATGCCGGCCTGCTTGGACTGGAGCAGGGCGATCTTGCCTTGACGCTGGAGTGCGTGAGCTTCGATGCGAGCGGCCAGGCGATCGAGTACGTCAAGTCGTTTAACCGCGGCGATGCGGGTGGATATACCTATACGTACTAGCTGGTTTTTTGCATAACGGGCTGAAAAACTGACGGAATTTTGATTCGTTGAGCAGACTACATATACAACCTTACATGGCTCAAAATCGACCGTTCGCCGATGGGGATAAATTAATCGACAAAGAGGTATCAAAAAGCCGTAACCTATAACTGTGATTGGTATCAAATACTAATGATTTGTTACGAGGTGAGACGATGAAGATGCTCGATTACGTTCAGCTTGCCCATGTGCGTATGGGAGCGAACCTCGAGCGTTCGTCTGAGCTGGTAGCGCAGCTCGTTGATATTATCCAGTCCGGTTCTTTTGACGCGCTGCGCATCGTTGCTTCGGGTTCGTCGCGCCATGCCGCCGATTGTGCCCGAGATTACCTGCAAGATGCGCTGCAGATGCAGGTGTCCGTTGTGACGCCCGAGGCCTTCGTCGATTTTGAACACACCTATCCGCAGCATGCGCTCAACATCGCCGTCTCGCAGAGTGGCTATTCGACCAATACGATTGCAGCGCTCGATTACATGCGTGCACACGATATGGCAGCAGTTGCGCTCACGGCAAACGTCGAGGCGCCCATCAAGGAGCACACTGATATCGTTCTTGACTACGGTGTGGGCGTCGAGTCGGTGGACTTTGTGACTCTGG
>JAQEDL010000004.1:0-80086 GCA_027669365.1 Coriobacteriaceae bacterium AM49-12
GCGCGCGTCGAGCGCGTCCATCTGCTCCTGGATGGCGCCCGTACAGCACGGGTCGCCCGTGTGCAGGCGCACCACTTCCTCGCCCCGCGCATCTGCCGCGCGCATCACGTCGAGCACTTCCTCCAAGGTCATGTGCGCGCTGTCGTAGAGACGCAGGATTCCTTGCACTCGGCGAGCAGCTCGGGGTTCACAAGGCTCCCCGCCCAAACGACCACGTCGGCCGCGCGCAGAAGACGAGCCCCGCGCAGCGTGATAAGGTCGGCGGCGCCCGAGCCTGCGCCAACGATATGAATCATCCGAGCCTTCCCTTCCCGTTTCTCATCGCAACCGTTTACGCCGCCATTCGCGCAGCGGGCAAAACACGGCGCCCGAAGCGGCAATCGGCGCAAATACGCAGGCAGGAGGCGCAATGCCGCCCGCCCTGGCTTTGACACGTTCACAAGTGCCCACTATCATAGTAAAAGATTCGGCAACGAGCATATGACAATCGGATAAAAGGAAATGACCGGCGCGGCGTCCGCACAGCCCGCGCTGGCTTGCGGAGGGAACCAGGTGGGAATCCTGGGCAAGGGACATTACTGTATAGGACGCGCGGGCGAACCGCCTCGCGCCCCAAGCCAGACTGCTTCGCCTTTTCCTCACGGCATCGCCGTGGCGTTAGCTCCTTGTGAACCCCGAGGGTGCGCTTTTCTTTCGCTTGTGCCGACAAGCAACTGTCGCCGGGGGACCGGCAAACCGAGGAAAGGAAAAACCATGTCCGACCAGATGTCACGCCGCAGCTTCATGGGCGCCGCAGCAACCGGAGCCGTCGCGCTCGCCGGAATCACGCTCGCGGGCTGCTCCAGCACCTCCGCAAGTTCCGAGAAATCGAGCGAAAAGGAGAAGGCCGTGAAGCCGGTCATCCTCGTCACGAGCTTCGGCACGAGCTACAACGACTCGCGCCACATCACCATCGGCGCCATCGAAGACGCTATCCGCGAGAAGTACTGGCAGGACTACGACATCCGCCGCGCCTTCACCGCGCAGATCATCATCGACAAGCTGAAGAAGCGCGACGGCATCACGATCGACAACATGACCGAGGCGCTCGACCGCTGCGTGGAAGACGGCGTGAAGGAAATCGTCGTGCAGCCGACGCATCTCATGGCTGGCCTGGAATACGCCGACGTGAAAGACGAGCTCGACAAGTACGCCGACAAGTTCGACAAGATCTCGCTCGGCGACCCGCTGCTCACCTCCGACGACGACTACAAGAAGGTGGCCGCAGCCATTAAGGAGAACATGGCGTCCTTCGACGACGGCAAGACGGCGCTGTGCCTCATGGGCCACGGCACCGAAGCCGATTCCAACGCCGACTATGCCAAGATGCAGGAAGTGTTCAAGAACGAGGGCTTGACGCAGTTCTTCGTCGGCACCGTCGAGGCTGAACCGACCTGCGAGGATGTTATCGCCGCCGCGAGCGCCGCAGGGTACAAGAAGGCCGTGCTCGCGCCGTTCATGGTGGTCGCGGGCGACCACGCGAACAACGACATGGCAGACGAGACTGACCCCGACAGCTGGGCTGCGAAGTTCGTGGCCGCCGGCTTCGAAGTGACGTGCCTGCTCCAGGGTCTGGGACAGAACGCCGCGGTCGACGACATCTACGTCTCGCACGTGGACGACGCCATCGCCAAGCTGTAAACTCGCCGCGCACGGGGGCGCCGGTCGCGTCCCCGTGCAACGGGCATGCGCCTTCCCCGACCGACGGCGCATGCCCGTTGCATTCGCATCCCGCCCGCCCACCGCACGGCGCGGGCGGTCGAAGCGATTGAAAGGAACCCCTCCATGTTGAAGAAAACCCTCGTCTTCGCCCTGTCGGCGGCGCTTTTCGCGTTCTCGCTCGCCGGCTGCGGCGGAAATTCAATCGACAGCGCAAAGGCAAGCGATGCCGATTCCCAGGAAAAGACCGAGCAGGCGGCCGATGCGACCGAGGGTGCAAGCGCTGCCCCCATCACCGCCGACAAGGTGGCCGACGGCACCTATCCGATCACCGTAGATTCCAGCTCGAACATGTTCAGGATTGTGGACGCCCAGCTCATCGTGGAAAACGGCTCCATGCACTGCGTGATGACGCTTTCCGGCACGGGCTACGGCAAGCTCTTCATGGGCACGGGCGACGAGGCTGCCGCCGCGAGCGAGGCCGACTTCATCCCCTATGTGGAAAACGCGGAAGGCAAGTACACCTACGACGTGCCCGTTGATGCGCTCGACGAGGACACCGCCTGTGCCGCGTGGAGTATTAGAAAAGAGCAGTGGTACGACCGCACGCTCGTGTTCGAATCCGCCGGCGTCGATCTGCGCGCCGACGCACTGAAGTAACGCCATGCGGTCGATTCTCCCCAAGGGGGAAAACAGGAAGCGCCACAGCATCGCGGCGCGCGCGATCACCTGCGTTCTCGTCGCCCTGCTCGCGCTTCCCTTCGCGGGGTGCAGTGCGAGCCCGAACGCGACCGGTGGCACGGCGGGCTCTCAGGAATACACTGTGAGTGTCTCGCTTTCCGGTGGGTCAGGGCGCGCAAGCATCGCCTCACCCACCACAATTGTGAAGGATGGCGACACCTACACCGCGACCATCACCTGGTCGAGTTCGAACTACGACAAGATGACCGTCGGCGGCGTGGACTACGCGCCCGTAAACGACGGCGGCAACTCCACGTTCGAGATACCCGTCACGCTCGACGAGGACATCGCCGTGTCGGCCGAGACCGTCGCCATGTCGACGCCGCACACCATCGACTACACGATCCACTTCGACTCATCCACCATGAAGGAGAAATCGGGCGACGATGCAAGCGGCGGCTCCCCTGCAGGAACGGCTTCAAGCGCCGCGGCCGACTTCCACAACGCCGATTTGGGCTGCGGCTGGGAGCCGACGGGGGCGCTTCAGCTTGAATACGCCGAGCACTTCACTGTCGACGAGTTCGAAGGCGGTCTGCGGCTTATCTGCGTTTCGAATGGGGAGCGTTTCCTCGTGGTGCCGCAAGATGCGAAGGTACCTGATGGGTTGAGCTCCGACATCGCGGTCATAAGGCGCCCCGCCGACAAGGTGTACCTCGTGTCGTCGGCGACGATGTGCCTGGTCGACGCGCTCGATGCGAACGACAATATCATCATGTCGGGCACGAAGGCCGACGATTGCTCGGTCGCAGGCTTCAAAAGCGCGCTCGAAAGTGGGGCGATCGCCTACGGCGGCAAGTACAGCGCGCCCGACTACGAGCGAATATCGGCCTCGGGCTGCACGCTCGCCATCGAGAACACCATGATCAACCACACGCCCGATGTGAAGGAAAAGCTGCAGAAGCTCGGGCTCGTCGTGCTCACCGAACAGTCGTCGAGCGAGCCCGAAGCACTCGGGCGCGTCGAGTGGATTAAGCTTTTCGGCGTCCTGTTCGACAAGGAAGACGAGGCCGCGCACCTGTTCAACGAGCAGAAGGCCCGCGTCGAGCAAACGTCGGGGCTCGCGTCGTCAGGTAAAACCGTGGCGTATTTCTACATTAACTCGAACGGGGCCGCCGTCACGCGGCGGGCGGGCGACTACGTGGCGCAGATGATCGAGCTTGCAGGCGGCAGCTACGCGCTCGATGACGCGCAGACGGCGTCGACGTCAGGTTCGTCAGTAACGCTCGAAATGGAGCGCTTCTACGCGACAGCGAAGGATGCCGACATCATCGTCTACAACGGCACCATCGACGAATCGGTTGCCACCTTGAACGACTTCGTAGGCAAAAACGCGCTATTGTCGCAGTTCAAAGCCGTGAGGAACGGCAACGTCTGGGTCACAAGCGCCGACATGTACCAGCAGATGACTTCTACCGCCGACATTATCGACGAGCTGCACGGGGCGTTCACCGGCGATGACACGAGCGACTTCCATTATCTGAGGAAGCTCGGCTAGCACCATGAGAAGCCGACTTTCCATGGCATACGACGAATCGGGGCGCGCCGCGCGGTGTCGCGTCGTGACGGCGCTGCTCGCTGTTGCCCTCATCGTGCTCATCGGGACCAACCTGTGCATCGGGAGCGTGCTCGTGCCCGCAGACCACATCCCCGGCATCCTTTCGGGCGGCGCGGCCAATTCCATGGAAAGCCAGGTCATCTGGGAGATTCGACTGCCGCGCGTACTTTCAGCCGTGCTTCTCGGCGGGCACTTTCGCTCTCCGGGTTCCTGCTGCAGACGTTTTTCAACAACCCCATCGCCGACCCGTTCATCTTGGGCGTCTCCTCGGGCGCAAAGTTCGTCGTCGCGCTTACGATGATCGTACTTCTGGGCGCAAACCAGGCCATGTCCTCGCCGGCCATGGTGGCCGCAGCGTTTCTGGGCTCGCTTATCACCATCGGTTTCGTGCTCCTCATTGCACGGCGCATAAGTTCCATGGCCATGCTCATCGTGGCGGGCGTCATGGTGGGATACATCTGCTCGGCGGCGACGAACTTCCTCATCGCCTTCGCCGACGACCAGTCCATCGTGAACCTGCACAACTGGTCTTTGGGTAGCTTCTCGGGTTCGAGCTGGGACGACGTCGCGGTCATCACGGTCGTGGTGATCACCGTAAGCGCATGCGTATTCGCGATATCGAAGCCCCTTTCCGCCTTCCAGCTGGGAGAAGCCTACGCGAAAAGCGTCGGCGTGAACGTCGCACGCTTCCGCGTGGCGCTCGTCCTTCTAGCGAGCATGCTCTCCGCCTGCGTGACCGCGTTCGCTGGTCCGGTGTCGTTCGTAGGCATTGCGGTTCCGCATCTCGTGAAGTCGGTGCTAAAGTCGTCGAAGCCCATCCGCGTGATTCCTGCGTGCTTCTTGGGAGGCGCCATCTTCTGCGCGGGCTGCGATTTGATCGCGCGCACACTGTTCTCTCCTGTCGAACTTTCCATCAGCGCTGTCACCGCCATCTTCGGCGCGCCGGTGGTTATCGCGCTCATGTTGAAGAAGCGGGTGAGGTAGATGGGGGAATTCGCGCCGCGGCCCAAAACGCTCGGAGGGGACATTCCATGCTTAGACAGTCCTGAGCTCGCACGAAAGCGCCAGAAGGCACTTTCGGCTCGTGCGGAACTGCGCGAGGAACGCCTCCTCCGAGCGGAGCCGAACCTCGAAACTCCGGTCGAAACGCAGGCTGACGGAGCGCCGCTTTTCCGCATAAGCGACCTGTCGGCGGGCTACGACAAGAAGGTCGTAGTCGAAGGCGTCGATCTGGAGGTTCGCCCGGGCGATGTCGTGGCGCTCATCGGGCCGAACGGCTCGGGCAAGTCGACCATCTTGAAAACCATCACACGCCATCTGGCACCGCTTGCCGGCGCGGTCGAGCTCGACGGGCGGGAGATTTCCCGATGGAAGACGGCGGAGTTCGCAAGGAACCTTGCCGTTATGCTGACAGATCGCCCCCGGACCGAGCTCCTCACCTGCCGCGATATCGTAGAGGCGGGAAGACATCCCTACACCGGGCGAATGGGCGCACTCTCGCCTAACGACCATAGTCGGGTCGACGAGGCCATGAAAACCGCACATATGGAAGAGCTCGCCGAGTGCGACTTCATGCAGATAAGCGACGGGCAACGCCAGCGCGTCATGCTCGCACGCGCCATCGCACAGGATCCGCGTGTGCTCGTGCTCGACGAGCCCACGTCGTATCTCGATATCCGCTACCAGATCGACCTGCTGCGAATACTTCGCCACCTTGCGAAATCGCGGAATGTGGCTGTCATCATGTCCATCCACGAACTCGAGCTCGCGCAGAAAAGCGCCGACAAGGTGATTTGCGTGAAGGACGGCCGGGTCTTCCGCGCCGGCGCACCCGAGGACATATTCACGCGCGAGACGATTGGCGAGCTCTACGGCCTCAACATGGCACCTTCAACGAGCGCTTCGGCAGCGTGGAAATTGGACGCCCGCACGGCGATGCGCACACGTTCGTCATCGCCGGCGCAGGTACGGGGTCGGCTGTGTTTCGCCAGCTCATCCGGCAGGGCAAGGCGTTCTACGCGGGCGTTCTGCACGAAGGGGACATCGACTGCGAGCTTGCGCGCGACCTAGCGGCGGAATGCGTGGCCGAGCGCGCCTTCGAGCCGATCGGGGATAAAACCATAGCCCGCGCCAAAGAGCTCCTCGTCCACTGCGCGCGTCTTATCGTGTGCCCCGCCGCCTTCGGCACCATAAACGCCCGCAACGTAGAGCTCGTCGAGTTCGCACGATCGCATGGTATCGAGGTCATGCAAGCGTGCGAAGGCGCATCGGAGGATTCCCAATTGGAGTGGGAAGGATAAACTGGACTTTCTTTTAAGGATCCTCAGGCTACAGCTCCTACGCGGCGAGGTCTACAAGGCGCCGGAGAACTTCATGAACAGGAATTTCCACGCCGACGAGCCCAATTAGGCCTAATCCAAGCGAGATTCCAGACTCGACAGGCCATTGAGAGTCAGGTCGTTGGCGACCTCAGAGACGCGCTCAATAGGAACCGAGCCGTCAGACAGCGCCCACGTGCGATAGATACCGATAATGCCTGACAGCAAAAACGCCAGATAGTAGTCGAACATCTCATCCTTAAGGCCTTGGGGCAGCAGATTGCGCTCGGCAATCTCGTGCTCGAGAGGTGCACGAAGACGAGCCATAAAATCATCGAGCGGAATGTTCTCGATCAGCTGACGATTGAGCACCAGGTTGTTGCATAACGCCTCGTTAACGGTTTTAAAGAAGGTCGCCGCCGCTCCCAGGGCGCGCTCGTTGGTGTCACCGTCCATTGAAGCAAGCGTTTTCTCGACCGAGTCGACAATCATCTCCACCACATCGACGGCAATGGCATCGAGCAGGCCGTCGACCGTACCAAAGTGAACGTAAAAGGTCTTGCGGTCGACATTGGCCTCGCGCGCGATGGCACTCACCGTAATGTCTGCCAGCGGCTTTTCCATGAGCAGGCGCTCGAAAGCGGAAAGGATGGCATTGCGGCTGCGAACGATGCGGCGATCAATACGCGGTTTGCTGGTGGCCATGGGCGTGTCCCTTCGATATGCGGGCATTCATCAACAGATGAGAGATAATCTACGTAAGAGGATTATCCCCCATCCGGCACAAAAAAGCCCGGCAATATGAAGAACGCACGACTGCCCTACTGCGACTTAGGGTGCTTCTTCTTATTGAGTGCCGACGGAGATACGCGAATACCGTCGCCTGTCTGGCGCACATAGGCTTTATGAGCCGGCTTAGCGGTCCCAGAAGCCTTCTGAGCGTGCTTCTTGGGATCAACGGTAACAGCATTCGTGGGGTGCGGCTTAGTGGGCGCAGAGGGCGTCTGAGGCGTGCGGCCGAGTTTGCGCATCACGCGATCCCAGCGCGCATGGATGCTCTCGTTGTGGGCGCTCTTAAGGCCCAACAGGGGCGCAGCCAAAATGGTCGGCGCAATAAACGTAATGAGGCGCCACAGCAGATAGCCGGCGGTCGAAGCCGACCCAAAGAAATGACCCAAGAACAATGCAAAGCCGCCCTCAGCGCCACCAGTTCCACCGGGCAAGGGGACCGCAGAGCTCAACAGCTGGACAAAGGCGCTCGCGGCCATGACCGAGAAAAAGTCGACCTCGTGGTGGCCAAAGGCAAGCATCAGGAAATACGGCACGAGGTAGAAAAACGCGAGCTGCATCATGGTGATGACCACCGTGAGCAGCATGGACGAAAAGTGGCCGGCTGAAAGCTTGAACTTCTCGGAGAAGGAGTAGATCTCGCCGTCGACAAACGTGCGCCATCCCTCGATCTTAGTGGCCGAGACACCTATGCGCTCGAGCCAATTGATGATGCAATGGGCGACGCGCGTGACGGTCTTAGGCATGAGCGCGACGGCGAAGATACCAAGCAAGATGCAGCAGTGGCCGCCAAAACTAAAGACGCACAGCAGCGTCATGTCGCCATAGCGCTCGGCAAAAAACGGCATGCGAGCAAGCAATAGGATAGCGCCCCAGGCAACAAGGCCAAACTGATACACGATAAAGCGCGTGAACTGCGTGGCACCGGCCTCGCCGACATTTTGGCCTGCCTTGGTCAGGCGGTAAATCTGGGCGGGCGTAGAGCCCATCATCATGGGCGTCAGGTTGCCAAAGAAGATACCGCTCGCCTCGACCGAGATCAGGTCGCGAATGCCGACGGGCGAATAAGGGTCGAGCCAAACGGCGATCGCATAGGCCACAATGCCAAAGAACAGATACATGAACATGCAAAGACACGCGATAACGAGCCATGGCGCCTGG
The DNA here is from genome assembly GCA_027669365.1 of Coriobacteriaceae bacterium AM49-12. GTDB lineage: Bacteria > Actinomycetota > Coriobacteriia > Coriobacteriales > Coriobacteriaceae > Collinsella. Next base: position 8,263 of record JAQEDL010000004.1, read on the forward strand.
ACGCTCGACATAGCGGCCCAGAACTGCCCCATCTGCCCGGTTACCACCAGATAGACGATATAACCCACCAGCACAACGCCGATAAAGATTGCGCCGCGGCGTGCGCTCTTATTGTCATCGCCGCCCGAGGCTCAACCTCGACCTGGGGCTTGGACGTATGCTGAGAGGACTCCGTCATGAGACTCCTTCTAACAGTCAAAATATCTTGGTTATTGTACCCGTAAGGGCCATAAGCAGAACGCAAAGCTCTTGTTCAAACGGGAATTGCAGACGGTTATTTGATAATAAAAAACCCGGCCTTCCGTGGGAAGACCGGGTATCAGATGCGTGGTAGCCCGTACCAGATTCGAACTGGTGATCTCCGCCTTGAGAGGGCGGCGTCCTAAACCGCTAGACGAACGGGCCACATGACATCTGCACTGCCGTGCTGCGAGAAAATATATTACGGGACAAAAAACATCAGCGCAAGAAGAAATTCCAAATTGCCGAAAAATTGTCGACAGGTTATGGAACGCGCAGGTCAACTAATTAGCTAATTCAAGTTGAGATGAACCAAAAGGGTTTCGCGATCGTTGGGGATGTTGTCCTCGATAACGGCTTCGAGGGCGGCGTTGAGTAGCTGGCCTAGCTCGGGCCCCGGCTTCACACCGGCACGAATCAAGTCGCCGCCGTTGATAGCAAGCATCTTGAGCGAATAGGGCTCCCCCGCCTCCAACAAATCATGGGCGAGTGAGCGCATCTCTTCGATCGTCTCGACGTAATAGAAGCACGACGGCGCCTTGCCCAGCGTGTCGGCACGCTTAAGGTCCATAAGCTCGTCCATCAGGCGCGGCGTATCGACGCCCTCGCCCGAAAGCAAGCGCATCATATTGAGCAAGCAGGAGCGCTCGGGGCGCAGCGGCTTGTCGTGGTACTTAATGAGCAGGCACACGTCGCGGACCAAGTCGTGCGAAAGCGCCAAGCGATCCATGATGGCGCGCGCCTTCTTGGCCCCGAGCTCGGGTGACCGTAAAAGTGGCCGCTGCCCGCATGGTCGACCGTAAAGCAATCGGGCTTGGAAACGTCGTGCAAAAACGCCGCCCACATTAGGCTCATTGAGGGTGTAAAGCCATCGCACAGCGCCAACTCCCCCGCCACCGTCAGCACACGGGCGATATGCTCGTAAACGTTAAACGCATGATAGACGCTGCGCTGATCAAACCCGCGACCCGCTGCCAACTCGGGCACGGCGGCGCAGATGAGCTCGGGGTAGCGCAGCATGGCGTCTCCCCCGTGGCCGGTCGAAAGGATACCCTCGAGCTCAATGCCCACGCGCTCGCGCGCCACAGCATCGAGCAGCGGCGCGCACTCGGCAAGCGCCTGTTTAGTCTTAGGCTCGATCATAAAATCCAGACGGCAGGCAAAACGCACCGCGCGCAGCATGCGAAGCGCGTCCTCGTTAAAACGACGCTTGGGATCTCCAACGGCGCGGATGAGCTTGCGGTCTAGGTCGCCCTGACCATCGTAGCGGTCGACAAGACCACGCTCGGGATGCCAGGCCATAGCGTTAACGGTAAAGTCACGACGCGCCAGATCGTCCTCAAGCGACGCCGCACGCTCCACACTCTGGGGATGGCGGCCGTCGGTGTAAAAGCCGTCTAGGCGGTAGGTGGTGACCTCAATGCGCTCATCATCGCAAATAGCCGTGATGCCGCCAAATTTTATGCCCGACTCAACCACGGCAATATCAGCCGCTTCGAGCGCCTCTTTGGACTCCTGCCACAGGCCGCTGCAGCACATGTCAACATCGTGGCTGGGGCGTCCCATCAGGGCATCACGTACCCAACCGCCCACGTACCAAGCCTCAAGACCTGCTGCCTCAAGCGCACGCAGGACACGGATAGAGGCATCGGTCGGCTGCGTACCGTTGAGCGAAACATTGCACATGCCTATGGCCTCCTGCGACTATCAAATTGGCTATCGATTGCGTCTGCAAGAAGTCTAGCAAGAAACAGCCTCCACTGCACACGCAAGTCCGATAAACAAAAAACGCATCCGTCCTGGTCTAAGACGGATGCGAAATAATTGAACTATTCAGGCAAGGTGCCGGAACTAGCAAACCTGACGGATTGCAATACCCTTCTGATACTCATCGACCTTGGCAAAATCGCCCAGACCCGGGCACTCGACCACGTTGGCGCCGGTGGCCATCGAGAGGCGCAGGGCATCCTCGACGCGCTCGGGGGCGTCGTGCCACACGGACAGGAAGGCGGCCAGCGAGGAGTCGCCCGCGCAGACGGTCGACAGCAGCTTGACGTCGAAGGTGCGGTTGGCAAACCAGATGTGCTCGCCGTTGGAGAAGTACGCGCCGTCGCCGCCGAGCGTCAGCAGTACATTCTTAGCGCCCTTGGCGTGCAGCTCGGCCATGGCGCCCTTGACGGACTCGTCGTCGCCACCGCTCACCTTAATGCCAAAGATGTCGAGCAGCTCGTCGTCGTTAGGCTTAATGAGCAACGGCTCCATAGCAATGAGGTCGGCCAGCTGATGGCTCGAGATATCGAGCACGAACTCGGCGCCCTTCGCCTTCACGCGACGCAGGACCTCTGCCAGGAAGCTCTCGGAGGTGTTGGGGGGCAGCGAGCCGCTGATAACCAGGCAGGTCATGTCATCGAGCGAATCGATAAGCTCAAACATCTCCTGCTCGTTGGCTTCGTTGATGGCGGCGCCGGCGTTGACCATGTTGTACTCGGTGTCGGGACCGGCGTTGAGGAACACGTTAACACGCGTGATGCCGTCAGTCCACACGGGCTTGACGGGCACGCCCAGGGCCTCGGCGCCCTTAACGATATACTCACCCGAGAAGCCGGCGAAGAAGCCCAGGATCGTGGTGTCGACGCCGTAGTGGTCGAGCGTAAACGAAACGTTGAGACCCTTGCCGTTGGGGGTGTAGACAGCGTTACGGGTGCGGGTAACGGTGTTGGCGGACAGGCCATCGCAGGAGATGTTGTAGTCAATAGCGGGATTTGCAGTAAGCGTGTAAATCATGAATGTTCCTTTCACGAAGCAACGTGTTAATGAAAGTATATTCCACGCTTCGGCAAAAGGCTACAACAACTCGGTGAACGGTGTGGAACGCGTGAAGCGCGGCTCCGAGGTTCGAGTGGGACAAAAAAACGGCGCCCCGGTCGAAACCGGGACGCCGTATGCGCACGAGTTTGTCGCGTTTCGCTTACTTGCGATCAAGCTTACGGACGGCAACGCGCTTGCTGTACTCGTCAACGTGACCGAAGTCGCCGATGCCGACGGACTCAGCAACGTTGGCGCCGGTGGCCATAGCGAGCTTCATGGCCTCCTCGACGTTGTCGCGATCCCTGTACACTTGTGCAGGAACGCAGCGAGGGTGCAGTCGCCGGCGCAGACGGAAGAGACAAGCTTGATGTTGAACTCACGCTTGGCATACCAGATGTCCTCGCCGTTGGAGAAGTAAGCGTCACCGCGGCTACCACGGGTGAGCAGCACGTTCTGGACGCCGGCCTCGTGAGCCAGCTTCATGGCAACGCGGACCTCGTCGTCGGTGTCGACCGGCACGCCGAAGATAGCCTTCATCTCGTGATGGTTCGGCTTAATGAGCAGCGGCTTCTTGTGAGCGAGCTCCTTGAGCTTGTCGGAGGACAGGTCCAGGACGACGTCGGCGCCACGGGCCTGAGCGTGCTCCATGACCTGAGCCAGGAAGTCAGGCGTAGCTTTGGGAGGCACGGAGCCGGAGACGATCAGGCACTCAAGGTCGCCCGCGGTGTCCAGGATGTTGTAGAGCTCCTCCTGGTGCTGAGGCGTGATCGGAGCACCGGGGTTGAGGATGCCGTACTCGTGCTGGCCATCGTTGACGTAGGTGTTAATGCGCGTGATACCGTCGGTCCAGACCGGGCGGCAGAGGCAACCCAGGTTCATGACCTCCTCGACGATGAACTTGCCCGTGAAGCCGGCGAAGAAACCGAGCGCGACGGTGTCGACGCCCATCTTCTTAAAGGCGAAGGACACGTCGAGGCCCTTGCCGTTAGCCGTGTAGCTGGCCGAGCCGGTGCGGACGTTCTCGTCGGCTCGAGCGGAGAGCTCGAAACCGTCATGTCGACAGCCGGGTTAGCGGTTAGCGTGTAGAACATTTACAGTACCCCCTGTATATGTGAGGGCCGCGTGGCCGGCCCATTCCAACCACGCGGTTACCTCTGATACCAAATTAGCGAGCTGCGGACTCGAGCAGTGCCTTGACCTCGGCAGCGGTGTTGCAGGCGAGCGCCTTCTCGGCGAGCTCGTCGCACTCGGCCTTGGCCCACTGGCTGATGGTCTTGCGGGCGCGCAGGATGGACGGAGCGCTCATCGAGAACTCCTCCAGGCCCCAGCTGATCAGCAGCGGCTCGAGCAACGGATCGGCAGCGGCCTCGCCGCACATACCGACCATGATGCCGGCCTTCACGCCGCTCTCGATGATGTTCTTGAGCGAGCGGAGCACGGCGGGATAGTAAACCTGGTACAGGTTGGAGATGGTGTCGTTGCCACGGTCGGCACACATGGTGTAGCCGATCAGGTCGTTGGTGCCGATGGAGAAGAAGTCGGCGACCTCGGCCAGGCGGTCAGCGAGCAGCGAGGCGGCAGGCGTCTCGACCATGATGCCGACCTCGATGTTCTCGTTGAACTTGCGACCCTCTTCGGCCAGTTCGGTCTTGCACTGCTCGACGAGCTCCTTGACAGCCAAGACTTCCTCGACGCAGGTGACGAGCGGGATCATAATCTTGACGTCGCCGAAGGCGCTGGCGCGCAGCAGGGCGCGGAGCTGGACCTTGTACTGGTCGGGGTTGGCCAGGCAGTAACGCACGGCGCGGAAGCCCATGAAGGGGTTCTCTTCCTTGACCATGTGCAGGTACGGAATCTCCTTGTCGCCACCCACATCGAGCGTGCGGATGATGACCGGAGCGCCCTTGAGCGCGCTGGCGACCTTACGGTAAGCGTTGAACTGCTCCTCCTCGGAAGGAAGCTCAGCAGAGTCCATGAACAGGAACTCGGAACGGAACAGGCCGATAGCCTCGGCATCGTGATCGAGCGCGTTGGGCACGTCATCGGGGTTGCCGATGTTGCAGGCAATGATCTTCTTGATGCCGTCGGCAGTCACGGACGGCTTGCCGCGGAAGGCCTCGAGAGCCGCCTTCTCGGCAGCGAAAGCCTCGGCCTTGGCAGTGTAGGCAGCGAGCGTCTCCTCGTCGGGATCGGCCTCGACGATACCCTTGCCACCGTCGACGACAACGGTCATGCCGTTGCGCAGTGCGGTGCAGCTGTTGGAAACCGAAAGGACAGCCGGGATCTCGAGGGCGCGCGCAATGATTGCGGAGTGCGACGTGCGGCCACCAGTCTCGGTGACGATACCGGCAACGTGCGCCTTATCGATCGTGGCGGTCATGGACGGCGTGAGGTCGTGCACGACAACGACGGTGTTCTCGGGCAGGACGGAGAGGTCGACGACCTCCTTACCCAGCAACTCGGCCAGAATGCCGGTACGGATGTCGGCGATGTCGGCCGCGCGCAGACGGAACATCTCGTCGTCCATGGACAGGAACATGTTCTCGAACATGGTCGAGGTGTCCATGAGCGCCTGCTCGGCGCAGGTGCCGCCGTCAATGGCGGCGTTGATGGCGTCGGTCATGCCCGGATCCTGAGCCAGGACAATGTGTCCGCTCATGATCTCGGCCTCGGCCTCGCCCACCGTCTCCTTCATGTGGTCGGCCTGAGCCTGGGTCTTCTCGCAGAAGACCGAAAGAGCGGTCTGATAGCGCTCCTTCTCTGCTGCCGAATCGGCAACCTCGTGCGGCTCAAACGTCAAGTCGGGATCGACGGCGACCATGACGGTGCCGATACCGATACCCTCGGAAGCGTTGACTCCCTGATACATTCCCATTCCTCTCTCCGTGTCATGTGATAAAGCGTTTTGCCATATCCATGACAAAAGAGCGCAGCTTCCTTACAACAGGTCACTGCGCCCCCAAATATGAACTTAGTTGTTCAACATGCGACCCGTTTGAGTTCTACTCGCCAAGACCGCTCTTGATGAGCTCAATGGCAGCAGCCAGAGCCTCGGCCTCATCGGCGCCGTCGCACTTGACCTCGACCTCGGTACCGCAGGGGATACCAGCAGCCATGAGGGCCATCGGGGACTTGCCGTTGACCTCCTTCTCGGGGGTGACGACCGTCACGTCACAGGCGTACTTGCCCATGGTGGAGGCGAACAGACCAGCCGGACGCATGTGCAGACCCTGAGGATTAACGAGGGTAGCCTTCTCAGAAACCATAATTGACTCCTTTTTTGTGTTTAACCCCTGTCATGCATGTGGCAGGAGTCAGATTCACGACGTTGTTTATATTAACTCACATCAAACGGTTTTTCATTGTGTTTCGCACGAATTGTTGGACAGATGTCTGTTCTGTCTGCTTGCTCGCCCCGGACCCCGCGCGCGGACCCATGAGATTTCCTGCTCTACAGTCCTGCTCGCACGAAGAGCACATTAAGTGCTCTTCGGCTCGTGCGGAACTCGCGATAAATCTCATGGCCCCCGCGCGCGGGGTCCGGGGCGAGCAAGCTGCGGAAACTCGGTCGGTCCAAAGTAATATCGTGCGAACGGAATTCTGGCTGAATTATTGTTCGCGTGGGTGATTCAGTCGATGAGGGCTATTAATGCCCTGTTGGGGACTAAGGAGTGTCCCGGGGTGCCGGCAGGAAAGGAACGTCCCTAAGTGCCAGGTGGCATGAAAAAAGGCGAGGACCCGTAGGGAGTCCTCGCCTTTGTTACAGGGGGCGATGTTATTCGCGTACTGTGGAATTAGACCAGGCGAGCGTTGATCGTCTTGGCGATCTCGGCGGCGTCGGTGGAACCCTTGACGGTGCCACGGAAGTCCTCGTCCATGAGCGCCTCGGCGACCTTGGACAGGATCTTGAGGTGCGTGGTGCCAGCCTGTGCACCGGGGATGAGCAGGGCGATAGCCACGTTGACGGGAGCGCCGTCCATGGTGTCCCAACCGGTCACGCCGGATTCGTCCTTGACGACGATGACGGCAGCCTCGGTAATGGCGTCGGACTTGGCATGCGGGATGGCGAAGCTCCATCATGCCCGTGGTGCCCTCGGCCTCGCGGGCCAGGAAGGCGTTCATCACGGCGTCGGCGTCGCTGGCGATACCGGCCTTGACAGCCTGTTTGGAAACGAAGCTCAGAGCCTCGTCACGAGAAGCGAAGTCCTCGGCGACAAAGACATTCTCAACCTTCACGAAGTCGGCAGCCTCGGCCTTAGGGGCCTCAACGGCAGCGGCCTTGGAAGCCTCAACCGGCTTGGCTACAGGAGCGGCCTTCTGATTCTTCTCGAAGTCGTACTTCTTGAAGGCCACGAACAGGATGCCACCGACAACAGCACCGATGAGGATCGCGAGGACCCAAAGCGGACCGTTCTCGACAACGGGCAGGACCAGGAAGCCACCGTGAGGCGCCGGATCGTGAACGTTGAACATAATGGTCAGGATCGAAGCGATAGAGGAACCGAGCATCATGATGGGCATGACCGGCCAGATGTTCTTGGTCATGAACGGAATGGCGCCCTCGGTGATGTGGGTGCAACCAAGAATGAGGTTGACGATACCGGCGTCGTGATCCTCCTGGCTGAAGTACTTCTTGCCGACAACGACGGCGAAGGTGGTGATCAGCGGTGGAACGATGCAAGCTGCGGAGACGGCAGCCATGAAGTTGGTGCCGAAATTGTAGGTATCGGTGCCAACGCCGGCAGCCAGTGCCTCGGTGAGCATGGCGGTACCGGTAACGTAAGCAGCCTTGTTGACCGGGCCACCCATGTCAAAGGCGCACATGCAGCCGATGGCAAGACCCAGGACAACGGCGCCAGAGGCGGACAGGCCCTTGAGGAAGTCCATCATGGCGGTGTTGATGGCAGCCATGGGGCCGGAGATGCCGAGCATGACCAGACCGACGATGGCGGTCGAGAACAGCGGGTACAGGAAGATAGCCTTGAGGCCGTCCAGGTTCTTGGGCAGACCGGCAAAGACCTTCTCGAGCAGCAGGATGACATAGCCAGCGAGGAAGCCGCCGACGATGCCGCCCAGGAAGCCGAAGCCCACGCCGGCGCCACCGGCGTCGATCATGCCGGTCTCGGCGTTAACAGGCAGGCCCTGAATGGCGATCATACCGGCAACAAAACCAGGGACGAGCGCCGGGCGCTTACCGATGGACTCGGCGATGTAGGCGGAAAGCACCGGAACCATGAGGTTCATGGCGATGCCGCCGATGATCTTGAGCATGGCGGCGAAGCTGTTGTAGTCAGCAGCCGTCGAATCGAAGGATGTGATGCCCCACAGGAACGAGACGGCGGTCAGAACACCACCGGCGACGACGAAGACCAGCATGTGGCTGACGCCGTTCATGAGGTGCTTGTAGATGACGTGACCGATGGACTCCTTCTCCTCGACCTCGTCCTCGACATCGGCAGCGGCTGCAACCGTGTTGTCGCCCTTGGCGGCGAGCGCGCGGTCAATCAGCTTACCGGCGGCCTCAACGGACAGGGCCTTGGAAACACCAACGGAAACCATGGGCTTACCGGCGAAACGCTCAGCCTGGACATCCTTGTCGGCTGCGACGACGACGGCCTTGGCACCAGCGATCTCACTCTTGGTGAGCTCGTTCTCGACACCGACCTGGCCATGAGTCTCGACCTTAATGGTCAGACCGCGCTCGGCAGCTGCCTTCTCCAGCGCCTCCTTAGCCATGAAGGTGTGCGCAATGCCGGTCGGCAACCGGTGGCGGCTATGATGTCAAACTTAGCCATGTGTCCCTCCTTTTAAAGTTTTGCGCCCGCAGGCGCTCCCCTACACGCGCGTCCTTGCGCGCTTTTCCACAACTGAAAGATACCAACCTACCGTCCGCGTGAGAAGAGACAAGGTGCAATTCTCCGGTGAAAGGTTCTTTCATAACCGTAAACGGTAGGTGAAAGTTTACCATCAACACTGAAACGGCAAGGTGTATCTTGTTATTGAAAATCCCCCTATACTATGACATTACAAAACGATTCCGATTTTCATGCCAACCAGGAGCCATCCATGACCGATAGTAGCAAGAGCGCACTTTCCCTCATTAGTACCCATCAGGGATACAGCGAGTCCGAGCAGCGCATTGTCGACTATATATTGGAGCACCAGTCCGAGGCGCCACGCCTCACGGCGGCTCAGCTCTCACGCGCCGCCGCCACGTCCGAGGCGACCGTTTCGCGCTTCTGCCGCAAACTTGGCTTTGGTAGCTTCCGCAGCTTTCAGTTTTCGTTGGCGAGGGATTTGGAAAGCCAGCGCAACGAGGGCCTGACTGACGAAGTCTCGCTCGACAATATGGAGCAGAGCCTTAAGAACATCCTGGCTGCCAAGGTGAGCGAGCTTAATGCGACCATCGACGGGATCGACCACGATACGTTGGCGGCTGTTGTGCATGCCCTTAAGCATGCAGGGGTTATTGAGTTTGCGGCTGTGGGCAATACGAACGCGGTCGCGCTCGATGCGACGTTTAAGTTTTCGCAGCTGGGCCTGCGCTGCATGGCGAGCACCATTAGCGAGACATCAATCGGCTTTGCGCTCACGTTGCGCCCGGGTGACGTCATCGTGCTCATCTCAAACTCCGGCAAGTCGCGCCGACTGAATCGCATGGCAAAAGCGGCTCGCGACTGCGGTGCCACCGTAGTCGTCATCAGCAGCGACAGCAAGTCTCCACTCGCGCGCCTGGCAGACTACACTTTTAATACCGTCAACCACGAGGCGCTGCTGACGACGGGTGACTTTGCGTTCTCCAAGATCAGCGCCACGATGATCATCGAAGTTATCTACAACTTCCTGCTGCCCGAGATTGAAGACGCTCGCGAACATATCAGCTACTACGAGGAGCTCATCCAGCCGGACAAGGTCGTTGAGTAAAACGCGTAGTGGGACAAAAATTTCAGTCTATTTTGTCCCACCAACACCGCTGATACGACCTAGCCTCGAACTTCTTCGAGCATCTGCTTTGCGTGGGCCAAGCTTGCCTCGGACTGATCGCCGCTGAGCATGCGGGCAATCTCGGCGGTACGGGCGTCCCCAGTCACCTCGTCCAGATGCGTCTGAGGAACGTTGCCGGATTCCTTGCTCACCACGTAGTGTTTGTCGGCCATAACGGCGACCTGCGCCAGGTGGGTTACGACGATGACCTGATGCGTGGCGGCAAGATCGGCCAGCACACCAGCAAGAGCACGAGCTGTGGAACCACCGACACCGGCATCGACCTCATCAAACACGAGCGTATCGACACCATCGGCATTACCCAAAACCACCTTGCTCGCCAGCATAACGCGGCTCAGCTCACCGCCCGAGGCGATGCGGCGCAGAGGCGCGGTGTGAGGCCGGCACCGCTGCGATACAGAAGCTCGTAGCTCGAAGGGCCCGCGGGTGTCCACTCAGCGCGAGGGAGATCGCGGGACTCCCAGACCAGCTCAGCGCCGCCCATCTCGAGGCGTGCCATCTGACGACCCACCTCGTGACAAAAACGCGGGGCTGCCGTATTGCGTGCGCGCTTAAGCGCCTTGGCAGCGGCGAACAGTTCGTGCTCCGCCGCGCCGAGTGCCTCGCGTGCCTTCCTAATCTGCTCGTCACCATCGTCCACCAGCGATAACAACTCCCGCGAGCGGTCACGCATGGCAAATACATCGTCCATGGTGGGACCCCACTGCCGCAGAAGTCCCTTAAGGTCGGAATACCGCTCTCGCATGCGAGCGAGCTCGCGAGGATCGAACGCAACACCATCGCGATAAGCACGCAGCTCATTGGCGCAATCCTCGAGTGAGATGCAGGTGTCCGAAAGTGCGTCGGCGATGTCACCCAGTTTGCGATCGACGGTCGCCATGCGCGACAGTTCTGCCACAGCGCCGTTCACGGCATCGAGCGCTCCCCCTTCGGAAGTAAGCGATGCATGGGCGTCGTTGGCCGTCGCCACCAGCACCTCGGCATGCTCGGAGCGCGGCAGCAGCTCCTCGAGCTCCTCATACTCACCCGGCTTGGGGTCGACCTCGGCGATACGCTCCAGAGCGAAGCGCGCCTCCTCGACGCGACTCCCCTGCGCACGCGACGCCTCCTCTACGCGACGGACCTCCTTGGCAGCCGCACGCGACGCCTTAAAGCAGGCACGGTACTTTTCCAGCGCCTCGAGCGCCGCGCGCCCAGCCCAGGCATCGACCATGGCAACATGATGTGACGGATCGAGCAGGCGCTGGTGTTCATGCTGGCCGCACAGATCCATCATCACGCCGACGCGCTCGGAAAGCTCGCGCACGCTGGCAATGCGACCATCAATCTTGACGCGGCTGCGGCCCTCGGCAGAAAGGCTGCGCTGCACGGTGAAGCCCTCCTCGTCGTGCGGGCCATCGAACAGGCGCGCCTCGACGCTCGCAAGCGCCTCGCCCTCGCGCACGGTCGAAGAATCCGCGCGTTCGCCCAAAATGAGCTTAAGCGCCGAGAGCAGCGCAGTCTTGCCGGCGCCGGTCTCGCCGGTCAGGACAGTCAAGCCGGCACTCGGCACCAACGTCGCCTCGCGAATGAGCGCGATGTTGGAAACCTGCAGCTCATCGATCATGGCGAACTCCGTAGAACACGCGGCTTACCGAGTTGTAGAAGCTCTCAGGGCCATAGTCGAGCAGCAGCACATCGCCGGGACCGCGGCGCACGGCCACGCTCTCGACGGTGCCATCGCAGGTAATAAACTGCCCGTCGATGGCAATAGCCGGCACACTCGGGCGGTCATCGGACATAAAGATCTCGACGACATCGCTCGGCGAGGTCAAAAAGGCACGGGCCTGAATAGTATGCGGCGCGATAGGCACGCAAACCATACCCGTGTAATCGGGGCTTACGATGGGACCACCGGCTGAAAGCGCATAGCCCGTAGAGCCGGTCGCCGTCGACACGACGACACCGTCACCGCGCAAGCGATCGATATGGTGGCCCGACACGGTGATGTCGAACTCGACCATATCGGACAAGGGCCCACGTGTGAGCGCCATGTCGTTGAGGGCGAACGAACGCACGACGTCCTTCGTGCCGTCCTCACGCACGGAAACGATGTCTGCGGCGATGGTGGCGCGGCGGCTCACATGGAGCTCACCGGACAGGGCATCGCTCACAACCTGCAAAATATCGCGTTCCTCGGGACTCGCTGCGGTCAAAAAACCCAAATGACCATAGGAAAGACCCAAAATGGGAATCTCACGGTAGTTGAGAATGCGGGCGGCGCGCAGCAGCGTGCCGTCGCCGCCGAGCGTAATGACCAGGCCGGCATCGTCGACATCGGGCGTGCTCTGAATCTTCGAGCGCTGATCGGCCGCCCATGCGACCTCGTAGCCTGGCGCGTCAGCCAGAGCTCGAGCATCAGGCCGCTCTCGACCGCCTCTTGCTTGTAGTAATTGGGAACCAGAAAGACCTTCATAGCGTTGCCGCTTTCTCGCTCAAAGCCGATACCTGGGCTTGCAGCTCGTCATTCGAGCGCTCGCCGGGGGCAAACCTCGTGCCGTACAGGAAAAACTCCACGTTGCCCTTGGCACCATGGATGGGCGACACGCACACGTCAAGTGGGAACAGGCCCTTGGCGGCAAAGAGCTCAATCGCCGCCACGAGCGTATCGCGGCGGACGGCAGGATCTGTCACGATACCGCCCTCGCCCACCAGCGCTGCCGGAGCCTCAAACTGCGGCTTTACGAGCGTGCAAAACGAGCCCGAAGGCGCCAGGCACGCCAGCACCGCGTCGATGATATTCGCGATACTCGTAAACGACACATCGCACACGGCCAGGTCGATAACGCCGCCGTAGCCAAGCTCGGGCAGCTGCGTCACGTTGGTGCGCTCATGGAGCGTCACGCGATCGTCTTGGCGCAGCGACCAATCAAACTGGGCACGACCCACGTCGACCGAAACGACCGTGGCGGCACCGCGCTTGAGCAGGCAATCGGTAAAGCCGCCGGTAGAGCAGCCTACGTCCAGGCAGGCAAGGCCCGTGGGATCGATACAAAACGCATCGAGCGCACCCTCAAGCTTAAGGCCGCCGCGCCCAACGTACGGAATGCGCCCCTTAACGTGCAGCGGCAGGCCCGGCGTCACCTTGAGCCCCGGAGAGGTCAAACGCTCACCGCCGCTCGAAACCAACCCGGCCATAAGAGTGCGAAGGCATCCGCGCGATCGGCGCAGATGCCCTGTGAAATCAGTTCGTCATCGAGACGCACGCGTTTCATGAATGCCATCAACCATTCGTATCCGGGGATGCAGCCTGCCTATCTTGGGACTCGTTTGCCGCATCCTCATCGTATTCCTGCTCGAGCTTGTCGGCCTCACGCGGCGTCAGCTCAAACTTGTCGACCATATCGACCGCACGGGAGCCAAGCTCAATCGCCTCGTCAAACAAATCGAGCGAACGCTCCAGGGACGTATCCTTGGAACGAACGGTGGCGATGATCTGGTCCAGGCGATCCGAGATCTCATCGAAGTTGCGGACGGAACCCTCTGGCATGGCTACTCCTCGACGGAGTCGGCCTCGACGGCCTCAGCAGCGTCCGCATCCTCGGCAAGTACACCGGCGGCAGCCTGAGCGGCAGCGACCTTGGCGGCCGCCTCGGCAGCCTGTGCCTCCTCGCGAGCGCGATCCTCGGCCAGCAGCTCTTGGTACAGGTCCTCGCCCGGCAGCTCCTCGCTGCGAGCGATCTTGCCCAGCACGCCGTTGACAAACGATGCGGACTGGTCGGTACCATAAGCTTGGCAATCTCGACAGCCTCGTTGATCACGATAGCGTCCGAGACCTCTTCGTCGGTGAGGAAGCGCATCTCGTAGACGGCGATACGCAGCAGATTGCGGTCGGCGCCGGGCATGCGCATAAGATCCCAGTTCTTGGCGACGGCACGCAGGCACAGTCGATGCGATCGATATGCTCGTAGGCACCGCGACAAAGCTCCAGCGCATAGGGGTCGAGGGGACCCTTCGAGATCAGGAAATCGCCCTCGAGGACGCGCTCGAGCGGGCTGTCCGTGGCCTCGGCCTGGAACAGCAGCTGCAGCGCCTGACTGCGGGCAAGCGTACGCCCGCGATAAACCTTAAGGCTCAAAGGTTACTCCTTGGGGAAAACGAGGCCGTCGATGCAAACGTCAACGCGCTCGACCTCGACGCCCACCTGGGCATCGATGGCGGCAACCACGGCTGCGCGAACGGCCTCGGCGAGTTTCTTGAACGGATAGCCAAAGAACACCACGACACGCACGGTGAGTGCGAGCTTGTCGCCGACGACCTCGGCCTCGACCGCCGGCTCGGAAGCCGGGGCCTTGGACGAGAGCATCATGGAGACAAGGTTGGTGGCAAGGTCCTTGACGCCAACGGAGGCGATGCCCTCGACATCCGACACGGCGCGCGAGACGATGGCGGTCAGAACATCGGGCGAAATGCCGATGCCGTCAATCTTGATTTCCTGGGGCATGAGTCCTCCTAGAAGAGTTGGTTGCTAGACGCGGGAGACGAACTTGCCGTCGCGGGTGTCAACCTTGATGACCTCGCCCTCGTTGAGGTACATGGGTACCTGGATGACAGCGCCGGTGTCAATCGTGGCCGGCTTGGTGGAACCCTGGACGGTGTCGCCCTTAAAGCCCGGGTCAGTTTGGACGATGGTGGTCTCGATGAACATCGGCGGGGTCACGCCCATGAGCTCATCGTCGGCGAAGAGCAGCTGGCAGATGTCGTTCTCGCGCAGCCACTTGGAGTTCTCTCCCACCATGTCCTCGGGAACGGGAACCTGCTCATAGGACTCATTGTCCATGAAGATGTAGTCGGTGCCGTCGTTGTAGAGGTACTGGAACTCACGGGTGGTGAGCATGACGCTCTCGAACTTGGTGCCGGCGTTGCAGGTGTTCTCGACGACGCGGCCGCTCTTGATGTCGCGGGTCTTGTAGCGCACAAACGCGCCGCCCTTGCCCGGCTTGACATGCTGGAACTCGACGATGGTGTAGACCTTGTCCTTGATGCGGAGACCGAGGCCGTTCTTGAAGTCGGCGGTAGAAATGGTAGGCATAGCGACCTTTCTTGTTATGGGCAGAACGCACAAGCGTCCAAATTACATACGAGCGAAATTATACACTTGCAGACGGCGCCTGCAGCGAGCGCATAAAAAGAGAACGCGGGGCATCCGAATCGATCCGGACGCCCCGCCCCAAAAAACTATCGAAATGGGCTAACAATCGATGACGTGAAGGTCATGCGGCGTCTTGGTGAAGGGCTCGTAGCCGTTCTCGGTGACCACACCGTAGTCCTCCAGGCGCACGCCACCCACACCGGGCAGGTACACGCCGGGCTCCATGGTGATAACCGAGCCAACCTCGATGATATTCTTGCTGCGGTTGAAGTTGGGCAGCTCGTGGATGTCAATGCCCACGCCGTGGCCCAGACCATGGTTGTAGTAATCGCCATAGCCGGCATCGCCAATGATCTTCTTCGAAAGCTTGAAAATGTCGTTGCCCTCGACGCCCGGATGGATGGCGGCGACGCACTCCTCGTGGGTGCGGCGCACGAGCGCGTACAGGTCGAGCTGTTCGGGCGTGGGCTCGCCCATCACGACGGTACGCGTCATATCGGAGCGATAGTCGCAGTAGCCCGCGCCATAATCCATGAGAACGAAGTCGCCCTTCTCGATCACGCGGTCGCTCGGGACGGCATGCGGGTTGGCGGTATTGGGGCCGCTCGCCACGATGGAGCCGAAGGCCAGGCTGTCTGCTCCGTTGGCGAACATAAAGTTCTCGAGCTCGTTGCGAACCTGCTTCTCGGTCATGCCGGGTTTAATAAATCCGAGCATGTGCTGGAAGGCGGCGTCGGTAATCGACTGCGCATGGCGCATGAGCTCGATCTCCTCGGCGTCCTTGATGGCGCGCATCTTGCGAATGTCGTCATGCATCAGCGGCAGCATGCAGGCGACGGAACAATCCTCCAGGCCACGCTGAATACCCTGGTAGAAGTTGATCTGCATATCGTCCTCGACAGCGCAGACGCGGCACTTGTTGGCCGCGATCTTGCCAGCGACCCAACCGGGGATGGTGCCCTCGTCCATGTCGTAGACCCAGGGGCTGCCAGCGGGCGTGTTCTCCTCAAAGCTGTTGAGGTAGCGCGAGTCGGTATGGAACAGGCACTGGTCAGCCGTAATAAACGCCGCGTGCGGGAACTCGAAGGTGTAATCGAAGACGCCCTTCACGCCCGTAAGCCAACGAGGTTGGCCTCGTCGCGCACGACGATAGCGTCGTAGCCGCGCTCAGCCATCAGGGTACGGACACGCTCGATACGACCGGCAGGACCGGCAGCAAACTCAGACATGCAGATTCCTTTCTTATTGTCTCTAAAAGTGCGGGACGGGTCTCAACCGAACGACGAAATCGCGCGCGATTCGCAACCGATTGGAAACCCGCCCCTCAACATGATACGAAAGACGATGGATGATCAATAATCTCAGAGAAGTTCTTTGCGAGAAGCCAAGTAGGCGTGAGCATGGCGCTCAAGAACCTCGTCCTCAACGCTCGTTAGACGAATGGCGCCGAGTGCCGCGGGCAGCGGCAACATGCTGCGGTTCGAGCGAACAAACTGCTGTCTGCGAAACTCCCCGATATATGTTGAAGGCTCCAGATCGAAGGCAAGCTCCTCGATGCCAAAGTCCTCCAGGCAGTCATCGACCTCAAAGACGTAATCGATATCGAAGTCGCAGGCATCATGGGCAAGGCGCGCCTCAAAGCGCATGCCCTCGGACAACAGCTGGTAGAAAGGGACCTGCGAAGCGGCATCGCCCAAGCAGGCGTGCAGGGTACGCTCCCCCGTCTTGCCAAAATCGAGCGCATGGCGGGCGCTCGGGTTCGTGGCCATCAGTACGTCCTTGCGGGCAGTCTGAGACCACTGAACGGCATTGACGAGCGCGACCTCCTCGCCCGAGAGAATCTCGGGGACGGTCTCAGTAAACTGATTCCAGCGGGACTTGCTGCTCGAAAGCATGGTGCCAACAAGCACCGCATAGCCGAGCTTGAGGTCCTCGGGGGCCGCCTCGCGAACAAGGTCGAGGTCACACACGACCAAGCCCGGCTCGGGACGGAACGCGATAGCGGGAAGCGCATGCGCCGACGAGGCGACGAGCGGCTTCATGGTAGTCGCGACCGTGAGCATGGCGTCGAACGTCGTCGGCAGCAAGGCGCACTCGGTGCGACCGCACCACTGATTGGCACACCAGCAAACGACCGAGCAGGTCGCCGTGTCGCCGACAGCGACAACGAGATCGTCGCAGGTAATACCGTTAGCCGACAGGGCGCCAAAGACGGTATCGGCATCGGCCAGCGTAGCACCGACAGGCGAAACCTCGAGGACGAGCGGCGACACGGCAAAGCCGGCGTCGACCAGCGCATGCTCGACGACCTCGCCAAAACGCTCGGATGTAGCGTCGTTCCAAACCACCATCGCGCGCTTAGGCTTGCCCACAGCCGAGGCAAACATGCGCGGCAGCTCCTCGAACGCGCCCAATCCGACGCGGACATCGACACTGCGGTTTTGGAAATTGATAAGTTGACGGCGAATCATAGCAGTCCACGCTCCAAAAGCTTCTCGGCACAAAGGTAGGAACGTCCTCGAAGGACTTGTTGCGAATATCAAGGGTAATATCGGCGGCCTGGCGATACAGCGGACGGCGATGCTCAAAGAGCTGTGCCGCATGCTCGGGCGAGCGGAAATCAGGCGCGTGTCGGAACGGCGAATCTGGCGCAACGAGTCCTCAAAGTCGCCTTCGAGGTACACACAGGTACCCATCTCGTGCATCAGTTCAATATTCACCGGCGTCTCGACGATGCCACCCCCGCACGATACCAGCAGACTGCGCTCGCTTTGAAGCGAACGGAGTGCCGAGGTCTCGAGCTCGCGAAAACGATCCTCGCCCTCGGTCTCAAATATCTCGGTCACCGACTTACCGCATCGACGCACAACCAAACGATCGGTATCGATGAATCGACGCTTGAACATAGTGCCCACATTGCGCGCAAGCGTCGACTTGCCCGCGCCCAAAAAGCCGATAAAGAAGATATGGTCGCAGCCGTGTTTGATGTGCTGAGACATGGCGAAACCTATTCCTCGCAGGGAAGGTCGCGCAGGGCCCGGCGCTCAAAGATACGGAAGATCTGCGTGTACCACAGGTCCTGGGTTGCCTGCGGCTTGACCAGAATCGTGTCAACGCCGGCAAAGTTACCGCTCCACACATCCGTGTACAGCTGATCGCCGATCAGCACGGCCTCGTCGGCCGTGGCGCCCAGACGTTTAAGACCCGCTTTGAGGGCAAATGGCGCCGGCTTCATGGCATGGCTAATGGCCTCGAGACCCAGCTCGCGCGCGGACGCCATGACCTGGTCGCGATGCCAGTTATTGGACACCATACACAGCTTAAAGCCCTTGGCATGGGCGGCTTCGAGCCAAGCTGAAACCGCAGCGGGAACCTGCTCGGTATCGCGCGGCACCAGAGTGTTATCGCGGTCGAGTAGAATGGCGCGCTTGCCGTCGGCCCAGAGGGTATCGAGGTCGATGCGGTCAACTGAGGCAACATAACGTTTGGGGCTAAAAATCCTCATGATCAATTCCAAGACTGTTGGTGCTCTTCGTAGGTCTTCGAGAAATACTCCTCGTCCTGTGTAATGTAGAAATACAGGTCATCAGAGTCGGTCGGCTCAAGGGTAGCCTTGAGCGCCTCGAGCGACGGAGAGCAGATGGGCGTGGGCGGCAGGCCTCATGCTTATAGGTGTTATACGGACTATCGCTCTGCAGGTCGTCGGCGGTAACCTCGCCGCCGGTGACATACATCATGGTCGCATCGCTATTGAGGTAACGCAGGCCATCGAGCTTGCCCGCCAGACGGTTATAGAAAACCGAAGCCACATGCGCGCGCTGATCGGCGTTGAGGCCCTCGCGCTCGACGATCGAGGCAAGGTTAACGATGTCGTAATCGGACATCTCCACGCCATAGCGCTCCTTGATCTTGGCCTCGCAGCTGGCAAAGTCAAGCGACTTATACTCGGCGTTGAACTGGTCAAGCATGGCGCGAATCACATCATCGGCAGACGGGTCCTTACCCAACGAATAGGTCTTGGGGAATAGGAAGCCCTCGAGTGAATCGTTTGCGGCATCTTTAAGGAAAGCGTAATCATTCACATAATTGCTCGCCTTGGCCTGGTTAAGGAAGTCTTCCTTGGAGATGCTGTCGTATGCCGCGGCCACGCGATCGGCGACCTGGTCGACCGTTAGGCCCTCAGGGATAGTCAGCGCATCGGAGCCCGCATTGGGGCCTTCCATGAGCTGCTGAACGACCTTGGTCGCGTCCATGAGCGTGGTAAACGAGTAGGCGCCAGGCTTAAGCGACATATCGGCATTGAGCTTTTTGACCGCCGCATAATAATCCTTGGGGTCTTCGACGATATGGTTCTCGGAGAGAATCGAAGCGATGGTATCACCCGAGGCGCCATCGGGAATCGTGATAGTAACTTGCTGGCCAGCAGCGACTTTCGCATCCTCGCCGGCAAAGAAGCCCTTGACGGCTGGCACGACAAAGAAAACGATCGCGACAAGCGCAAGCACGGCGACGACGCCACCGATAATCATAGGCACCGGGGAGCTTTTCTTTTGGGCACCACGGCGGGCGCGCGTGTTATAGCTCGAGCGCGTGACCGGAGCAACGCCGTGCGAGCCATGAGCATGATGTGCGTGTGAGCCTGATTGCCGAGCCTGCCCCTGCGTGCGCTGGGCAGGAGCCTGCTGCTTAAAACGAGCGCCGCCAGCGGGCTGCGCGGGACGAGCTGCGGGCTGTTGAGAAGCACGCTGAGTAGGCTGGGCCGAACGCTGCATCGGCTGCGCCGGGCGCTGGCCAGGCTGAGCAGGGCGCGGCACGGGCTGCCGTGTACGATTCTGCTGGCGCGGATCGGAAGCGCTAGGCATGCGAAACCTCCTCGTTTTTACGATCGAGCCATGTCTGCAAGAACAGGCTGGCGGCGATCATGTCAATCTTGCCCTCATCTGCTTTTCGTTGAGCCCCTGCTCTCGCAGGATTCGCTTGGCCTCCTGCGAGGACAGACGCTCGTCCTCAAACTCCAGCGGAAGATCGAGCTCGTCGGCAATCTTTTGGGCCACGGCGGCGACGCGCTCGGCCTGGGGGCCGGGCTCACCGGCCATGGTCAAGGGACGTCCGCTTACCAGGATATCGGGCTCATAGTCCTCGACCAGGTAGCGAAACGTCTTTGCCATGCCAGTGACCTCGGCAGCCGGAAGCACCTTGACAGGCATCGCCATCTTGCCATCACGGCTCGAGACGGCAATGCCAATCCTGGTCTCCCCTATGTCCAGTGCAAGCGCGACCACAGCGACTACTTAGGTTCTTAGGCGCCGAGCGCGGTCTTGGCGGCCGCGAGGGCATCGGCGATACCGGCGGCGTTCTTGCCACCGGCCTGGGCCATGTTGGGACGACCGCCACCGCGACCATCGACCAGGCCCGCGATCTGCTTGATCACGTTGCCGGCGTGGAAACCGGCCTTCACGGCGTCATCGGAGCCGGCGGCGAGCAGGGCCGGGGTGCCCTTCTCGGTAACGCTGGCAACGACGCAGGCGACGGGGCCGGCAACCTTCTGGTGCACGGTATCCCACACATTGCGCAGGTCAGCAGCCTCAAGACCCTGAAGCTCAGCAACGACGAGCTTGTAGCCGTTCAGCTCGACAGCGCCCTCGATGGCGCCAGAGATAGCGTCGGAGGAGCCACCGGTGAGTGCCTTCTTGAGCTTGTTGGACGTCTCGCGCAGCTCGGCCTGCAGGTTCTCCACGCGGGCGGGAACCTCGTCAACACGGCACTTGAGCGCAGCGGCAGCGGCGTCAACGAGCGCCAGGCGGTCGGCCATGTAGTCGAGAGCGCCCTTGGAGGTCACGGCCTCGATACGGCGGACGTTGGAGCCCGTAGAGGACTCGGAAATGATCTTGAACAGGCCAATCTCGGCAGTGTTGGCGGCATGCGTACCGCCGCAGAGCTCACGGGAGAACGGCTGATCCTCGGCGCCCACGGAGACGACGCGGACGACGTCGCCGTACTTCTCGCCAAAGAGGGCGACAGCACCGGCGGCCTTGGCCTCGTCGACGCCCATGACGCGGGTCACGACCGGTTTGGAAGCGAAGATCTGCTGGTTGACCAGGTCCTCGACAGCCTTGAGCTGCTCGGAGGACAGGGCCTCGAAGTGCGTGAAGTCAAAGCGCAGGTGCTCGGGCGTCACCAACGAGCCAGCCTGGGAGACATGCTCGCCCAGGACCTGCTTAAGCGCGGCGTCGAGCAGGTGCGTGGCAGTGTGGTTGCGGCGCAGGAAGCCACGGCGCTCGGCGTCGAGCGCGGCGGTCACGGTAGCACCGACGGTCAGTGTGCCCTCGGCAACGTGCGCGACGTGAGCATACAGGCCATTGTGGTTCTTGGTGTCGGCAACAGTCAGCGCAACGTCCTCGGCGGAAAGCTCACCGGCATCGCCCTGCTGGCCACCCATCTCGGCGTAGAACGGGGTGCGGTCGAGCACGACCTCGACGTCCTCACCGGCGGAAGCAGACTCGACGGACTCGCCGTTGCGAACGATGGCGACAACCTTGGCGCCCTCGATGACGTCGTTGTCATAGCCGTCGAACTCGGTCGCGGCAACCTTGTCGGAAAGCTCGACCCACACGTCGTTGAAGCTGCCCCAGGCATCGCCCTTGGCGTTGGCGCGGGCGCGGGCCTTCTGGTCCTCCATGCAAGCGGTAAAGCCGTCCATGTCGACGTCGTGACCGGCAGTGCCGGCGATCTCGACGGTCAGGTCGATGGGGAAACCAAAGGTGTCATGCAGCTTAAAGGCGACGTCGCCCGGAAGGACAGCGCCCTCGGCAAGCGCGGCCAGGGCCTCGTCCAGGTAAACACGGCCGTTGTCGAGCGTCGTGGAGAAACGCTCCTCCTCGGAGGCGACGATGCCCTTAACGAGCGCGACGTTCTTGAGCAGCTCGGGATAGGCCTCGCCCATCTGAGCGTTGACCTCGTCGATAAACTTGGTCAGGAAGGCGCCCTCGATGCCCAGCAGACGACCGTGGAACACGGCACGGCGGAGCAGGCGGCGAAGGACGTACTCGCGACCCTCGTTGCCGGGCAGGATGCCGTCGGAGATCATAAAGTCGACGGCACGGGAGTGGTCGGCGATGATGCGCAGGGAGCGGCTGGCACCGGAGTAATCGTCGGCGTCATAGGTCTTGCCGCTGATCTTCTCACCGAGCTTGATGAGGTGCTGCATCAGATCGCCGTCGTAGTTAGCGGTCTTGTGCTGCATGATAGCGGCCATGCGCTCCAGACCCATACCCGTATCGAGGTTGCGGTGCGGCAGCTCCGGCATGGAGCCGTCCTCCTGGCGGTCGTACTGGGTAAACACGAGGTTCCAGAACTCAAGGAAGCGGTCGCAGTCGCAGCCGGGCTTGCAGTCGGGGCTGCCACAACCGACCTCTTCGCCCATGTCAAAGTAGATCTCGGAGCACGGACCGCAGGGGCCGGTGGGGCCAGCGGCCCAGAAGTTGTCGTCCTCGCCCAGACGCGAGATGTGATCCTCGGCAACGCCCAGGGAGCGCCACACGTCATGGGTCTCGTCGTCCTCGGTAAAGACGGTGAAGTACAGGCGATCGAGCGGCAGCTTGAACTCCTTGGTAATGAGCTCAAAGGCCCAAGCGCAGGCCTGCTGCTTGGAGACGCCGCCAAAGGAGAAGTCGCCGAGCATCTCGAAGAAGGACAGGTGACGGCCGTCTTCGCCGATGCAATCGATGTCGTTGGTGCGGACGCACTTCTGGCAGGAGATCGCGCCGATCTCCTTCATGGTCTTCTTGCCCTGGTAGTACTCCTTAAACTGGTTCATACCGGCGTTGGCAAGCAGCAGCGAAGGGTCGTCGGGGACGAGGGACGAAGAAGGATAGAGCTTAAGACCGCGCTCCTCAAAGAAGTTGAGGAACTTAGAGCGGATCTCGGCCGTAGTCATTGACGGGTAGTCAGCACTCATAGAGGGAATCTCCTCGGTTTCACATCGAAACAGTTCAAACGTAACGATATTACCATCCCACCGCGCCTGTGCAAAAAAGAGGGCCGCCAAACGGCGACCCTCCAGCGAAAGTGCATGTTATTTAGGACTAAGCAATCCTTTAAAAAATGGTTTTAGTAAAATACCATACAAGATCATCCGGAAGGAGCGCCCAATGAATACCAAACGATTTGTCCTGAATGCACTTCTGGTAGTAGCACTTTTGGCGCTCTTGGCCTTCTCCTGCTGGTACGCAAACCAACCAGCATTTGGCTACGTATTGTATGCAGTAATGTCCGGCGATAAGGCTTATTACACCCCACGCGCAATTGACGTTCTCTTTTTCTATGTAGCCGGCCCCTTATCAATCGCTTTGCTCGCGTTTCTTGCCATTTACAACTTCAAGAAACGTTAATGAGACCTATTTAGAATCCGAATCGTCCATGGAACCGTCGATGCCGGTTTTGGTGTCGTCGTCCGTATTGGAATCGTCATCCTTGGCGAAGGGGTTCTTGAAAAAGCCTGTCGCGTCGGGCTGAAGACCTGAGAGCTTGATCCAGGGATTATCGAGTTCGGGCTTGGGCATGGCCTTGGCCTCGGGCGCGGTCTCGTTGCCGATGAGCTCGGACTCATAGATGAACGTATCGTCTCCAAGCGCGTCGTAGGCGGCGACCGGGTTGCCTCGGTATCGCGATACGGCGTGCCCTTAAACACGGCGCCATCGTATGCCACGAGCTGGCGACCGGTCTCGTTCTCAAAGTAATAGACGAAAATGCCCTTGAGGGCCGCGCACAGCGGAATGGCGATAACCATGCCGATGGGACCCATGAGTGCCGAACCGATAACGAGAGCTGTCAGGCTCATAACGGGATGCACCTGCACCGAGCTCTGCATGACCTTAGGCGAAATGACATTATCGGTGACGTTTTGAGCCACCATGGTCACGACAAGCGTCCATAACGCCAGCATAGGGCTGAACATAAACCCGAGCACCGTGGCGATCGCCGCGCTCACCCAGGGACCGACAACCGGAACCAAGTGCATAATGCCGGTGAAGATGGCCATAAGTGCTGCGTATGGATGACCAATGAGCGTAAAGCCGATAAAAGCCAAAAAGCCACCGCAGATGGACGTCACGACCATGCCGCGCATATAGCCGCCGACCGAGCGTGAAAGGATGGCAACCATAAAGCGGTACGAGGTCTCTTTTTCCTGTCCGATGATGGTGCAGACCTCGTGGTGCATACGGGGATAGTCGCAGGCCAACCAATAGGCAAGCACCAAGCCCAGGAAGATGACGAACAGCTGCGAGGCCGTATTGGTAATGAGCGGGAATACACCGCGACCGAGCTCGGCAGCGATTTGCGAGACGTACTTGGACGCTACGGTAACCAGCGAAGAAAGATTGTCGTCCAGATACTCCTTGAGCGGCGTGTTGTTGAGCGTCTTGGCGTGCGAGAGCATCTCGTTGAGATCGCCACCCGCAACACGAAGCTGCTCGGGCAGGCGGCTCAGGACTTCCATGATTTGACCGAGCAAAATAGGCGAGAGGATGCAGACAACACCAACGAGCACCGCCACGACCACAATAAGCGCGATAAGCGAACCGATGCCGCGATTCACGCCGTGATGCTCGAGCCAGTTGGTGATCGGCGACATGACAAAAGCGATGATGGAACCGACTGCCAAAAACTCGATAACCGGCGCCAGGATGCCCATAAGGTTAAAGATGACGGCAGCGATGACAATGCAGCCGACGACGCCCCAAATGCGCAGCGTCAGAATACGGGTATCACGCAGCGTGCGGTCGATTTGTTGGGGGTGCTCACTCATGAACGAACCATCACTCCGTCGGGGTCGATCTTATCTTGAATCTTCTTAAGGGTACGGCGCAGCAGACGCGAGACCTGCACCTGCGAGATGCCCAGCTTCTTGGCAATCTCGATCTGGGTCATGCCCTTAACGAAGCGCAGCTCGATAACCTCGCGCTCGCGCGGCGAGAAATCGCGGATGGCTTCCTCGATTACCAGGCGGTCATCGGTAAAGTCGAGCTCGTTGTCGTCGTCGGCATAGCGATCGAGAATCGAAGGCGCATCATCGGAATCGGACGCACCGGGGGCCTCGATGGGCACCGAGGTGTAGGCCGAGGACGATTCCATGGCTTCGAGCACCTCGTCGACGGTCACGCCAAGGTAATCGGCGATTTCCTCAACCTTGGGCGAGCGCTGAAGCTCGTTGGTGAGCTTATCGGTGGCCTGGTTAACCTTGGCAGAGAGCTCCTGCAGACGACGCGGCACGCGCACACTCCAGCCCTTGTCGCGGAAGTGGCGCTTAATCTCGCCCAAGATGGTGGGCGTGGCAAACGTCGTGAACTCGAGTCCGCGCTCGGGATCAAAGCGATCGATAGCCTTGAGCAAGCCCAAGTACCCGACCTGCAAAAGGTCATCGAGCGGCTCGCCGCGGTTCTTGAATTTGTTGGCAAGAAACCTTACCAGGTTCATATGGGACATGACGAGCTGCTCGCGAGCATCCGGATCACCGGTCTCCTTATAACGACGAAACAGCTCGCGGGTTTTCTCCTTGTCCCAAGCGGTCTTGCCGCTCCGGGAGCGTTCGGTCATATTAGATATCCGCCTTGAGGTCGAGGGAAAGCGTTAGGGGCGCTGTAGTCTTTTCGTAGGAGTCGCACACACTCGCCAAAATGAGCTCGGCATACACGGCAGCCTGGTCATCCTCATCGACAGTCGCCTGGTCGCCAAAGGTAAAGGTCATGCCCACATGCGATTCGTCGACATCGAATTTGATCGAGATATCGTCGGAATCAACAGCCGTGCAGCCAAAGATGAAGGCTTCTTCGGCAGCCATACGAATGTCCTCGATGCGATCGACGGACATAGAGCACAGGGCGCCGACGTTGGCGGCCGTCATGCGCACCAAGCGCGCGAGACGCGGATCACCGGCAACGCTCAGCGTAATGGGGCAGGTTGCTTCGCTACTCATCGCAGGACTCCTCGGAGGTCTCGGCAGGCGTATAGGTGTAATACTGAGCAGGCTTAGTAGCGGGCTTCTGAACATCATCGTCGTCAGCAGCGGCATCGTCGTCGCCAATCAGAACGCGCTCAGTGGGCTGCTCGGCCTCGGCGGCGGCAGCGGCGAGCTTGCGATCGGCGTCGGCTGCAGGAGCCTTCACCTTATTGAAGAGCTTCTGCACGGCGCCAGCAGCAGAATCAGTTACGCTCGATACGGCATTGCTGGCCTCAGCCACGCTGCCCGTGACCTCGGAGATGTCGCGAACGACCGCCTCAACCTCAACGAGGTTAGACGTCAGAGCATCAACGGCAGTCTTGCTCGACTTGAGGAGCGGCTCAACCTGTGCCAGCGCGGGGGTGAGCTCATCGACAGCGCCATCGAGCTTTGCCACCACGGGCTGTGCCTCGGCAAGCGTATTGTTAAGGTCGCTCACGGTCTTATCGAGCGAGTCAACGACGGTGCGAGTCTTACGCAGTGTGAGTGCAAGCTCAACGACGGCCCACACGCCGACAACAGCAAGCAGCAGCAGGGCGATTTGAATGGGACTCATACAAGCCTCCCAAAGGAATCGAAATACAGACGCTGTTCATGGTACCCCAAAGGGGACCGAACATGCCAAGCGTGAGATCCTGGGACAAAATAATCAGCAGTTACTTCGGAGCATTCCCGCTACGGTCGCGTTCGCTTTGCTCCACACGCCACTCTTCCCAACCGCGGCCCGCAGGCTGCCAGAACGCGCCGCGCTCCAGCCCCTCGGGCAAATAGCGCTGATCGACCCAGCCTTCGGGATAGTCATGCGGGTACTTGTATACACCGTACTCGTCGCTGCCGGGACGGTGACGATCGCGCAGGTAGCTGGGCACCTCGCGAAGACCACTGCTGTGGATATCGGCCAGCGCCGCATCGATCGAAGCCTCGCACGCGTTGGACTTAGGCGCCAGGCACACATAGAGCGCAGCCTGAGCCAGGTTGATGCGACACTCGGGATAGCCAATGACCTCGGCAGATTTAAATGCGGCATGTGCCACCAAAAGCGCCTGCGGGTCGGCGTTGCCAACATCCTCGGAAGCCTGAATCATAATGCGGCGAGCGATAAACTTGGGATCCTCCCCCGCATCGATCATGCGCGCGAGCCAATAGATCGTGGCATCGGGGTCGCTGCCGCGCATAGATTTAATAAACGCACTGATAATGTCGTAGTGCATGTCACCGTTTTTGTCATACGAAAACCCACGACGCGGATTGGCGATCTTCACGTCGTCCACGGTAATGGGATAGCGTTCCCCCGCCGCCGGCGCTGGCGTTCCCTCAGTATCGGGACGCGTAACGGCAATCTCACTCGCAAGCTCGAGCGTCGTGAGCGCCGAGCGCGCATCACCCGCGGCCAGCGTGCAAATGGTCTTGACTGTATCCTTATCGGCCGAGAACTTACCGTTTAAACCCTGCGGCGCCTCGAGCGCACGCTCAATGAGCGTGGCGATATCCTCGTCCTTCAGGTGCTCAAGCTCTACCACACGCCCACGCGAGAGCAATGCCGAGTTGACCTCAAAGTACGGGTTTTCCGTCGTGGCGCCAATCATAATGACGGTGCGGTTCTCGACCGCATGCAGCAGGGCATCTTGTTGCGACTTCGAAAAGCGATGGATCTCATCGATAAACAGAATGGTGCGGCGGTCGTAGGTGTTCAGACGGGTCTTAGCCTCATCGATTACGCGGCGCAGGTCCTTCACAGTGCCCGTCACGGCGCTGACCTCGACAAACTCGCTCTTGGTATGGTTGGCGATAATGTGGGCCAGCGTCGTCTTGCCCGTGCCAGCCGGGCCGTACAGAATCACGCTCGACAGCACGTCATGCTCAATCGCGGCGCGCAGCCACGAGCCCTTACCGACGGCCTTTTGCTGGCCCACATACTCGTCGAGCGAAATGGGGCGCATACGCACCGCAAGCGGCGCATTCTGAAAGGAACGCTCGCGCGTCGAAGCAGAAAAAAGGTCGTCCATAGCCATCCCGTGCGTCAATCAAAGTCGTTATCCACTAACAGTATACCGAATATATACGAACTACCGTTCGTTAATATAGGTACGATGCGGAAACTCTAATCCCGGGAACAGTTTGCTCGTCAGCTCACAAAAATAACCATCCGTCATGCTTGCGATGTAATCGACGACGGCCTGATCCTTGTCGTCCTGCCAAACATAGGTGCGGCCATAATAGGAAAGCTGCTGCTCAACACGCGAAATGTGGTGCTTAAAGATGTAGGAGGACTCGTCACCCTCGTTTATATCCTGCAGGCAACGGTCGTAGAGCTTTTCGAAGGCCTCGCGCAGTTCCGCTTCGGAGTCGCCTTCGATACCGCCCTTGCTATAGATCTTCTCGTAGTTCTCGCGCTTAGCCCGGCGGATCTCCTCAAACAGGTCCTCGCTCATCTCGATACGCGGTTTGCCGTAGCTATGCTCAACGATATCGATAGAAGCGTGCGTGAGGATCCAGCTGTTGTAAGCCCCGCCCAGGCCATCGTCAAAAGCGTCGGGTGACAATAGGCCCGCCGCAATGGCGTCTTGGCGATCGCGCCCAACGTAGGCGAGGATATCCGAAATGCGGACCACACAGCCCTCGAGCGTCATGGGGCGCAGGTGCTCGATCGCGCCATAGCCCGTGGCAATGCAGTCCTCGACGGTACGGTCGAACTGGTCAAACGACGCCATGTCCGAGAGTTCAAAGACACGCTGCTCGTACTCGCCGTTATGGCACAGCACGCCGTCGAGCGCCTGGAGCGACACGTTGCGGCCGTACAGCTCGTCGAGCACGCGGACGGACTGCACGTTATGGAAAAAATAACGACCCGTACGCTCGTGATAGATATCGTTGAGGAAACGCTCGCCGGCATGGCCAAAGGGCGTGTGGCCCAAATCGTGGCCCAGGCCAATCGCCTCGATCAAATCGCAGTTGAGGCCCAGAGCGCGGCCGATATCGCGGGCAATGCGCGAGACGAGCTGCACATGAAGGCCGCGCCGCGACAGATCGTCGTTGCTGCGAAAGCTAAAGACCTGCGTTTTGCCTGCATAACGCGTGTACGCAGGAAGATGAAGAATCTTTTCGGTGTCGCGCATAAATGCCGGTCGCATGAGCGTGCCTTTGTCGGCAGTGCGATCAATACGACGAATGACCTGGTCATCGCCGCATCGATAAGGATTAACGACACCCGAGGCACGGTCGGCGGCGATACGCTCGACCAGCTCGGGCGACAACGCCGCGGGAATGCGGTCCATGCGCGCCTTAATGACGGCCGTTTCTTGATTAGTTGCCATGGCATGCTCCTTAAAAAGGATGCGCAAACGGTTACAATGTGCAGCCCACGACCTCGATTATGGCAAATATCGGCACCAAAAACGGGAGCAATGGCAGGGAGCGCGATTTTGTGAAGAGGCAGGAGAGGGCCAGGACCAGGAGCGCGACGGCAAATGCCACGATGCCCCCCAGAGGGTCGAGCGTGCAAAGCGCGAAGAGCGCCTTGGCATCCCCCATGCCGATGCCGGAGGCTTGGCGAACACGACGCCAGAGCGACTCAGTGAGCACAAGGGCAAGGTAGACGATGACCGCAAGACCGGCGTGGTCAAGCGCCGTGTTAACACCTCTGTCGAGCCAAACGCCTGCAAGCGCCGCCACCGCACACACGCCGGCAAGCTCATTGGGAAACCGCCGCTCACGGGCATCAATCACCGCGCCGGCAAAGATACAAATCCAAAACGGGATATAGACCATCGTGCACCTCCATGAACAGCTGCTCAAAAGCAAAAACCACCAAAAAGGTGCCTGTCCCCTTTGTGGTGGTTTTGGTGGTGGTTATTTAGCGCCTTGCATGACCTCGTCGAGGGTAACGTTGACGGCGTGTTGCGTCGGGACCCAGTCGACCTCAGGAACAACGCAGCCACCGTAATGGGGATATAGCTGAACATAAAGATCGGGAAGGTAAACAGGTTGGTCACCAGGCGCCACTTTTGCGCGCAATGGATGTGCTTGTACTCGAAGATAGTCGTGAGCAGCGCCAGGATAAAGAAGGTCTGATACATCATCGCGAAGGTCATAATGAGCGAGGCGGCACAAGCCTGCATCTCAACCTCGGTGGCCAAGAAGCCGTGCGAAAGCCCGCCCACAATGAGGAAGGTCGCGTTGGCGAGCATGGAGATCAGGGACAGCAGCATACCCGGAGCAATCGTCATAAACATGTCGTAGGCGGCAAAGCGGTGATAACGGAAGGTCGACTTGACAGATGCTTACCGTAGGTAAAGAACACCTGGTAGAAGCCCTTGGTCCAGCGCATACGCTGCTTCCAGGACGCCTTAAACGTCACGGGTTGCTCGTCAAAAAACTCCGCCGGCGCATAGCCAATGCGAATGCCGTGAATGGCGCAGAACGTGGTGAACTGAATATCCTCGGTCAGCGTGTGGAACTGCCAGCCGTGCATACCCTCGATAACACTGGCGGAGATGAGGTAGCCCGAACCCGATACGGCGCAGGACGTCTTGCAGATGTTGCGCGCGTTGTTGAGAAAGCGCGCCTCGCGCAGATACCACGTGGCGTTGGCCGCCGAGATCCACGAGCTGCCGAAGTTCTTAGAGTTGCGATAGCTCGTGACCACATGGAAGCCCTGGTCAAAGGCATCGTTCATCTTGGACACGTAATCTCGGGCAATGACGTTATCGGCATCGAAAATAAAATAGCCCTCAAACGTGTCGGGATACTCGTTGAGAATGCGATCGAAACCAAAGTCCATGACCCAGCTCTTGCCCTTGCGGGCCAGGTCGTTGCGCTCGTAAACAATGGCACCGGCCTCGCGCGCGAGCTGCGCGGTGTTGTCGGTGCACGCGTCGGCAACGACAAAGACCTCAATGAGCTCGGACGGATAGTCCTGGTCTTTGATGGAGCGCACGAGATTGGCAATTACGGCCTCCTCGTTATGCGCCGCGATAAAGAAGGCATAACGGTGGAGTTTTTTGGCCTTGGGAGGCGCGACCTCGCCACGGAGAGCGCCAATGAAAAAGAAGACAACCTGGTACAGAAAGCAGACCGTGAGCAGCGTGACGACAATCTGGTTGAAAATCACGATGGGTGTGTTGGTTTGTAAAAAGGCGAGCATGCAGGCTCCCAGGAACGCGTTACTTAAAACAACCGTATATCTTACCGCAGGCTTGCCGAGTTCAAGAAACCACCTAATACTGGCTAGACTTCGAGCAGGCCGAGCTGCGGGACGATTTCATCGCCAGCGGTAGTGCGGCCAAGCGAGCGCGGGGCCAGGTCGTCAAGAACCGCAGCGAGATCCCACGGCAGCTCGTCGCGGCACTCAATGCGCTCCCCCGTCACGGGATGGTCGAATGCGACACGCCAGGAATGAAGGAATTGCCTGGTCAGACCCTGATCGGCGCGTGCATCGCACTTGCCGTAGAGCGGATCGCCCACGCAGGCGTGGTTGATATGGCGCATATGCACGCGAATCTGATGTGTGCGGCCCGTAAACAGATGACACTCGACGAGCGTATAGCCGTCGTCAAAACGCGTGGAATCGAAGCGCTCAAGGACCTTAAAGGTCGTAATGGCCTGGCGCGCAAAAGGATCATCGGAAACCGCCATCTTGACACGGTCACGCGTCGAACGGGCAATGCCGGTGTTGATGGTGCCCTCGTCCATGGCGATATGACCATGAACGAGCGTAATGTAGCGGCGGTCGAGCGTGCGCGTACGAATAAGATTTTGGAGCGCGCGCTGGGTGTCGTCGTCCTTGGCCGCAAGCATGAGACCCGAGGTATCGCGATCCAAACGATGCACGATACCGGGGCGGTCCTCGCCCTGCACGGTGCCCAGATGGTCGATACCGCAGTGATAGACCAGGGCATTCGCGAGCGTACCGCTCTCATGACCATGCGCAGGATGGCACACCAGGCCGCGCTGCTTGGAGAGCACGATGAGATAGTCATCCTCATAGCGGATATCCAGGGGAATGGCCTCGGGAATCACATCGGTCGGGTCGTGCGGCTCGGGCAGGTCGACCGAGATGCGGTCGCCGGAGCGCACGGCATACTTTTTGGATAGGCAGGTCTCACCGTTGACGGCAACGGCACCGCCCTCAATCAGATGCGCGCAGGCAGAGCGTGTAGGGCAGCCGTCATTGGCACCCAGATAGGCGTCAAGACGCTGACCAGCGGCATCGTCGGCAACAAGGATATGGATGTCGGCCATTAGCGCTCATTCCTTTCGCGAATCTTGCGGGCACGCTCCCCACGTTGTTTAGCCTTGCGCTTGGCGCGGGCCTCGTCACGAGCGTTAAGCTCAGCGGTCGCATCGACCTCACGGGCAGCGGGGCTCAAGAACATGTAACCGAAGAGGGCGAGCACTACACCGACCGTAATGCCGATATCGGCCACATTGAAGACGGGGAAGTCGATGAAGGTGGTGGCAATAAAATCGGTCACGAAGCCAAAGGCCAAACGATCGATTGCGTTACCGATAGCACCGCCCGCAACCATCGCCATGCCCACAACCTCAAGATGGGCAAGCTGGGGTGCACGAACGAGGTACACAAAAATAGCGATAATGACCGCCAACGCCAGCACGGCAAACGCGATGCCATGCCCCTCGCCCATGCTAAAGGCGGCACCGATATTGCGGACAAACATAAAGTCGATAACACCGGGGATGACGGTCACATGCAAGGCGTCGCCCACGGCACGAACCGCAAGCTTGGTCAGCTGGTCAACAAGCAGCACAACGAGCGCCACCCCACCAGCAACACTCAACCGCCAACGCAAAGGCGGCGTCATATCCGCACCACGACCCAAAGAAATCCCCTACCCTCAAAACAATCGAATTCCGTTTAACGCAGTAGATAATCATACATTGACGCAAGCAAGAAGCGACAAATCTCCCAAGAACGGAAACACCGCAGGTAGAGCATAAATGAGCGAGCGGGTCGCATTTGAGACAAGGTGACGTGAAATGAAAGGGCGCTGACCTTTCGGTCGCGCCCTTGAAATTGAACGTCAGGTTGTCCAAATGCGGCCCGCGCAGCGTCGGCAGGTCCGCCGTTCGGTAGAACGGCGGAACCTAAAGGGCTTCCGCACACCTCTTGCAAATATGCGCGTGGCCGTTGTACTCGCCGACGGTGGTGCGGTAGTTCCAGCAACGGTCGCAGCACTCGCCCTCAGCAGCCTCGATGGCAACGGAGAGCTCCTCGCCCTGGGTCAGCTCAACATCGGAGACGATGTAGAACTCGGCCAGGTCGACGGCCTTGTCGCCGGTCAGCAGCGTATACATCTCGGCGGGAACGACCGCCTTGACGCGGACCTGCTGGCTCTTAGTGAAGGTGCCGGCGGAGCGGGCATCCTCAAGGGCCTTGGTCACGGCGCTACGGAGCTCGAGAGAAGCCTCGAGCACGCCCTCAAACTCATTGGCCTCGTCAACCGTGATGGGCGACTTGTACCAATCGAGCAGCGCGGCGTACTTCTGGTGATCGACGCAGCCAGCGGGCGCATAGGCCATGGCTTCGTCGACGGTGTAAGACAAGATCGGCTGCAGGTCGCGCATGAGCATCGAGAAGAGCTCAGCCAGCACGGTCTGGGCGCTGCGGCGCTCGAGCGAGCCGGGCTTGTCGCAGTACAGACGGTCCTTCAGGGCATCGAGGTACACGTTGGAAAGCTCGGTAACCACGAAGTCGTAAAGCGCACGGTAGGCGCGCGGGAACTCGTAGCAAGAGTAAGCGTCGTCGACCTCGGCCTGGACCTGGGTCAGACGGGCAACCATGAGCTTGTCGAGCGGCAGCAGGTCGGCAAAGGCGACGCCGTCGGTCTCGGGCTCAAACTGACCCTCGAGCTCGGAGAGCAGGAAGCGCAGCGTGTTGCGGAAACGACGGTAGGCATCGGACGTACGGGCAAGAATCTCGTGGTCGATGGACACGTCGGAGCTGGTGTCAACGGAAGCAACCCACAGGCGGATAATATCGGCGCCCATCTCGTCGCAGACCTTGTTGGGGTCGATGACGTTGCCGAGCGACTTGGACATCTTGCGGCCCTGGCCGTCGAGCGTGAAGCCCTGCGAGACGACCGCCTTGTACGGAGCGTGGCCGTTGGCGCCCACCGAGGTGAGCAGCGAGCTCTGGAACCAACCGCGGTGCTGGTCGGAGCCCTCGAGATACACGTCCGCCGGGTACTCAAGCTCGGGGCGATACTCGCAGACAGCCTTCCAGGAGACGCCGGAGTCCCACCACACGTCGAGGATGTCCTTATCGGCCTTGAGGTGATGGCCGCCGCACTTGGGGCAGACGCAGGCCTCGCCCAGGTAGCTCTCGGGAGCGTCGGTGAACCAGGCGTCGGAGCCCTTCTCGTGGAAGAGCTTGATGACGGCGTCGAGCGTAGCGTCGTTCATGACCTTCTCGCCGCAGTCGGCGCAGGTGTAGCTGGGGATAGGCACGCCCCAGTTGCGCTGACGGCTGATGCACCAGTCAGGACGCTGCTCGACCATGGCGCCAATGCGGTTGGCGGCGTGAGCCGGATACCACTTGACGTTCTCACGGACCTCCTTGCCAGCCTGCTCGCGCAAACCGGTCTTGTCCATCGAGACAAACCACTGGTCGGTAGCACGGAAGAGCACCGGGTGCTTGCAGCGCCAGCAGTGCGGATAACTGTGCGTGATCTTCTTCTCGAGGACCAGGGTGCCGCGCTCGCGCAGGAACTCGATGATGTGCGGGTTGGCCTCATCGGTGTCCATACCGCTGAAGGGGCCACCGGTACCAAACTCCTCGCCGGTGTAGAACTTGCCGTCGTCATCGACCGGCATGCAGATGTCGGTGATGCCCTCCTTGAGGCAGGCGAAGTAGTCATCGACGCCGTGACCGGGCGAGTTGTGGACGATACCGGTACCGTCATCGACACCGACGTAATCGGCCAGCAGCGCCACGCCCTCAACGCCGTCAAAGATCGGCTGCTTGTAGTGGATGTGGTGGAAGGACTCGGCGGGAACCACGTAGGGCTTGCCGTCGACCATGACCGGGGTGTACTCCCAGCCAAACTCCTCACAGCACTTGGGAGCCAGGTCCTCGAGCATGACCTCGGCACGACCCTCGTGCTCAACGGCGACATAGGCGGCGCCGGGCTTAAGGGAAACGGCTTGGTCGGAGGGGATGGTCCACGGGGTGGTCGTCCAGATGATGAAGTCGACCGGGCCGTCGAAGTTCTCGAGGCCGGCGGGCTTGGAGGTCATCTCAAAGCGAACAAAGATGGAGGAACTCGTCTCATCGGAGTACTCGATCTCGGCCTCGGCGAGTGCGGTGTGACAGTGCTTGCACCAGTGAACCGGCTTGTGGCCGCGATAGATCATGCCCTTGTCGAACATGGCCTTAAAGACCTCGATGTCGGCAGCGTCATGCTGGTGATAGAGCGTCAGGTAGGGGTTGTCCCAGTCGCCGAGCACGCCCAGACGACGGAAGCCGGCCTTCTGCAGCTCGATGTTCTCGACAGCGAACTTGTTGCAGAGCTCACGGATCTTGGCCGTGGAAGTCTGGTTGAACTTCTCGGTGCCGAGCTTCTCCTCGACCTTGTGCTCAATCGGCTGACCGTGGCAGTCCCAACCGGGGACATAGGGAACCTCATAGCCCTGCATCATCCAGTAGCGGTTGATCATGTCCTTGGAGATCTTGTTCATGGCGTGGCCGATGTGGATCGGACCGTTGGCATACGGAGGGCCGTCGTGCAGCACGAACTTCTTGTGACCCTCGTTCTTCTTCAGAACTTGCTCGTAGACCTTGTTGTCCTGCCAGTCCTTGAGTCGCTTGGGCTCGGACTTGGAAAGACCGGCACGCATGGGAAACCGGTTTTGGGCAGATTCATCGTCTGCTTGTACTCGTTTGCCACGGTACCCCTTTCATGTCGTGGGCGCGCACGCCCGTTGGGCACCAAAAAAAGCGCCCGTCCCTGCAAGCTGGGACGAAGCGCCACAAAACGGGCCGCATGCCCGTAAAAGCTCTTCGCTTAACCACCCAGCTTAGATGCCCTCGCCCGCGTGATAGCGCGCTCGCATCCGTTACTCGGCTAGCCTGTATCGACGACCATATCGGCGATGTCTACTAAGACGAACCTGCGCGGCACGTCCGTTGGGACCGCAGCTCCGGGGTGATTTTCATCGGTCGCATGCGCGGGTTCTCAGCACTCCCCGCTCTCTGTAGCATGCGGATGGCCGACTACTCGTCCCCATCAACGCTTATGCGGAGTATGCTAGCACGTTCCGTGCCGGCGAAAAACCCTCAGCACTGGTTTTATACGTTCAAAATTTCTTGCGGCCGTGGACCTTCTCTTGGAGCAAAATACCTGTAAGCACTTTATCGAACGAAAGAAGGTACCTATGCGCACAATTGGAATGAGCGACTATACCGTCGGCGAAGACTGCTTTGACGAGCTGCCCGGAGCGCTGGCCGAATACGGAGCGACCAAGGTCGCAATCATCGGTGGCAAGCGGGCACTGGCCGCAGCACTTCCCGGTATCGAAGCTGCGCTGGCAGGTACCGACGTCGAGATTCTGGAGACGCGCGTCTATGGCACCAACAGTACACGTGCCAATATCGCCAAGGTCGTGAACTCCCCTGCCTGCCAGGAAGCCGACGTACTCATCGCCTGCGGCGGCGGCAAGGCACTCGACACCGTCAAGACGGCGGCCATCGAGCTCAAGAAGATCGTCTTTACGGTGCCGACGATCTGCTCCAACTGCTCGGCCGCGACCGCCATTGCCGTCGTCTACAACGACGACGGCTCGCTCGAGGGCTATTCGTACCCCAACCGCCCCGCGCACATCTTCATCAACCCCAAGATCATCGCTGAGGCACCGGCAGAGTACTTCTGGGCCGGCGTGGGCGATGCCCTGTCCAAGCAGCCCGAGGTCGAGTACGCCACGAGCGCCGGTAACCTGGAGCACACCGCCGGTCTTGGCCTGGCACTCGCGCACACCTGTTCCGAGCCGCTGTTTACCTATGGCGTGCAGGGTCTTGAGGACGTGCGCCAGGACCAGTCGACCGAAGCCGTCAAGCAGATCGCGCTCGACATCGTGGTCAACACGGGCTATGTCTCGAACCTGACCAACCAAAACGATTACTACTACAACTCGAGCGTGGCGCACGCGTTCTACAACGCTTCTTGCAGCATTCCGCGCGAGGGCTCCTACCTGCACGGTGAGGTCGTGAGCCTGGGCGTGCTGGTGCTGTTCGCCTACACGGGCGACACCGAGAACCTTAAGCGCTACGCCGCCTTCAACAAGCAGATGGGCCTGCCCGTGACGCTTGAGCAGGTCGGGCTTTCCGAGGCCGACATACCTGCCTGTGCGAGTACGCGCACGCCACCAACGAATGGAAGCAGGGCAACCCGGAGCCCTTCACCGACGAGAAGTTCGCCGCCGCCATCAAGGCGCCGACGCTTACGGCCACACGCTCTAGGACTGGCCCAAAACAACCACAAAGGAGACAGGCACCTTTCTGGTGGTTGTTTATTGCTCCGGCATTCAGTTCGTACTTGAACCCGATTCTTTACGAGAAAGGGTTCGGGTACGTTTTTTGTTTATCGGAAATTCTGCGGAAGGACTACTCGGAACGGTAAACAGGAACGAACAGAGGCAGGGTATCATCGTGGTGATGGTATCCTGCCTTTTGTTTTGCGGGATCAAGGTCGCTTTATGCGAACTTGATCGCCACTTATATGGCGCATTGATGGCAATTGCTGCGTACGTGCATACCGGGAGCCTGTACACCTCTGGCAAGGCGTAACACACTAGACTTTGTTCCAAAGTCCGTGTGCTAAGGGGGGCAGGCCCCTTAGAATTCCTGTGGAGTGTGTACTTCCGTGCGCAGGAAAACGGCAAAATTTCGCTATATCAGGGCGTTCTTTCATTGGAGAGTATGGTATACACGGCTTAGTTCAACAAATAAGAATTTATATATAAAGGAGAATATTGATGAAACTGTTTTTATGTTCTCACTTTTCAAGTGTAGGAAGTCTAATAAAGGAAGAAATTGAAAATAAAAAAGTCGCATTTATTCCAACAGCTTCGCTGCGTGAAGGCTACACCGGTTATGTCGGCTCGGCTCGAAAATTATTCAAAAAGTTGGGAGCAATCGTAACTGAAATTGATATTTCAACGGAGGCTTATTCAACGATACAGTCTCTTTTTGAAGATGCGGATGTGATCTATTTTACCGGCGGAAATTCTTTTTTCCTTATAGACCAGCTCCGTAAAACGGGAACGGATGAGCTGTTGAAGAAAGAATTGGCAAAGGGAAAACTGATGATTGGTGAATCGGCAGGTGCGATTGTATGCACTCCAAGCATCCAATATATCGAGCAAATGGATGAAAAGCCGAAGGACTACTCACAAGAAGATGATGCAGGGCTTAATTTGATTGATTTCTATGTTCTTCCGCATTATCTTACAGCACCATTTAAGAAAGTTACCGAGAAAATAATGACTGAGTTTTCGGATTTGGATCTATGCCCAATTAACAACCGTCAGGGAATTGTAATTGATGGTGAAGGTTCAAAGGTAATTTGCAAAGACTAATTTGAAAATTCCAGTTTGCTGTACTCGTTCCTAGCAGGGTTTGGGGCAGGAGGGGCGCAAGAGACGGGAGGGCCGCGTACGCGTTCCTGCGCGAGGGCTGCGGGAGGGGCTGCCTGGGTACGGCGCCTGTCAACTCGGTCTACGTCTTTGATGACCAGGTCGTACTCAATATCAACTTCACGGATGACGCCAAAACGGTCACCCGTGAGGAAGTGTTGGGTTCGAGTGCTGTGGACAATGTTCCAGCATGCTGGGATCGAACTCGCTAGCCGGAATCACACGGTAGCCGTGGCGGAGCAGAAGCTCGACGAAGACACCGTTGCCCGTTGTGAGTTTGCCGCTGAACGTTCCGTCGTAGATGCGACCCGAACCGCACGAGGGGCTACGATCTTGAAGAATGCACGCGGCGATATCTTCCGGCCCGCCCGCCAGCTCGCACATATCGAGCGCGCGCTCTGCGCCCAGGCGAAACTCGCGATCGACCGAGGCGCCCTCGCAGGTACGGACCTCGCCGCTCACAATCTCGGATGGCTTGCGCGGCGTGGGTAAGCCACCAAAAACCTCGGGGCATACCAACAGGACCTCGGTCCCCGTGCGCTCGCAAGCCTCGATTAGCTCGCGATGGTAGTTGTCGAGCCCGTTATACTTGCAGCTCTCGCCCATCAAGCAGGCGCTCACCACGATCTTCATATACAACTCTCCCCACGCAAATCGCCCCATTTGAGATGGACACTCAAATGGGCGATTGACACTGCGCAACTAGTATTACTGCTGCTTTGGCATCAACGGATTCTCGCGCGTGAGGAGGTTCATGAACTCCTCGCCCGTGATCGTCTCCTTCTTGTACAGATAACGAGCCAGCTCATGGAGCTTGAACTTGTTCTCCTTGAGGATCTGCAGGGCGCGATCGTGCGCGTCCTCGATCAGCTTAGCGACAATCGCGTCCACGCGCTCGGCCGTACCGGGAGCGCAGGTGAGCGACGTATCCTGGTTGAGGTACGCGTTCTGCACGGTACCGAGCGCCATCATGCCAAACTCGTCGGACATACCAAAGCGCGTCACCATGTTGCGGGCGAGCTTGGTGGCCTGCTCGATATCGTTGGCGGCGCCGGTCGTCATCTCGCCAAAGATGAGCTCCTCGGCCGCGCGGCCACCGCAGTAGACGGCGAGCTTGTCCAAGACCTCCCGGCGCGTCGTCAGGAAGCGTTCGTCCTCCTCGACCTGCATGGTGTAGCCCAGAGCGCCACTCGTGCGCGGCACGATGGTGATCTTGGTGACCGGCGCGGAACCCTTTTGGCGGGCAGCGACGATAGCATGGCCGATCTCGTGGTAGGAAACGACCTGCTTCTCGTGGTCGGAAAGCACCGTGGACTTACGCTGTTGGCCGGCAATGACGACCTCCACCGACTCCTCGAAGTCGTCCTGGGTTGCACGCTTGCGACCCTCGCGAACGGCGCGCAGGGCGCCCTCGTTGATGATATTGGCCAGGTCGGCACCCGAGGCACCGGGCGTGGCGCGGGCAATCGCGGTCAGATCGATCGGCGGCTCGGTCTTCACACTCTTGGCGTGGAGCTCGAGGATGTTCTTACGTCCGGTCAGATCAGGCAACTCGACGGGGATGCGGCGGTCAAAACGACCAGGCGCAGCAGCGCCGGATCGAGGCTGTCGGGGCGGTTGGTTGCGGCAAGGACAACGATACCTTTGTGGTTATCGAAGCCATCCATCTCGGTCAGCAACTGATTGAGCGTCTGCTCGCGCTCGTCGTTGCCGCTAAAGCCGCCGCCATCGCGCTTCTTACCGATGGTATCGATCTCATCAATAAAAACGATACACGGGGCCTTTTCCTTGGCCTGCTTAAACAGGTCACGAACCTTAGCAGCGCCGCGACCAACAAACATCTCAACGAACTCAGAGCCCGAAATGCTAAAGAACGGAACACCGGCCTCGCCGGCAACAGCCTTGGCAAGCAGGGTCTTACCGGTACCCGGAGGGCCAACAAGGAGAGCACCGCGCGGCAGCTTGGCGCCGATCTCCTCGTAGCGCTGCGGCTTCTCCAGAAAGTCGACGACCTCCTTGAGAGACTCCTTGGCCTCTTCCTGGCCGGCGACATCCTTAAAGGTCACGCCCACGTCCTTGGAGGCGATCACGCGCGCGCCGGACTTACCCAGTCCGCCGCCGCCAAAACCGCCGCCACCAAAGTTCATCGACGGGCCGTCATCGCCCATAGCCTTCTTCATGCGGCGGTTGAGCCACCAACCGATGAGGAAGAAAATCGCCATGGGAAGAATGAGGGTGAGCAGGTAGTAGGTCATCAAACCGGAGTTCTTATCGGGAACGACCGACTCAAGCGAGGCGCCAGATTCAAGCACGCGATCGGTAAAGCCCGCGTCATTCGGCACGCCGGTCGTCTTGTAGGCGATGTTCTCGTCCTCGCCCTTCTTGGTGTAATAAATCGTGTAATCGTCTGTGTTGTACTCGACCTTGTCGACGCTCTTCTTATCGAGCGCTTTGACAAACGTCGAATAATCGGTCTTCGTAATCTGCTGCGTGTGACCGATGTTGGGGAACAGAACGGTCGAGAGCACGAGGTAGACGACGAAGGCGATGAGCACGTAGAGGATCATATTCCGTCTACGTTTGTTGTCATCCATCTCCATCTGCTTGAACTCCATCTACTGGGGTTGATAATGTTTTCTAGAATACCCAACCCGGACGGCGATAAACCGACGCCGGGCACGAAAGGACAGAGATGGCATCACTGGAAGTCGGCAAGGTTCAAATCTATACGGGCGACGGCAAGGGCAAGACGACGGCTGCGCTGGGACTCGCGCTGCGCGCCACGGGCTATGGACTTAACGCGCTCATGCTTCAGTTTGCCAAGAAGCTGCACTGCGCCGAACATGACGCAGCACCTCGATTGGGGCTACGCATCGTACAAGCCGACCGCGACACACCCGAAGCCTGTGCCGCACAGATCATGGAGCTGGCGAGCGAGCAGATTAGCCAGGTCGACGTGCTCATTCTGGACGAACTCGGCGAAGCGATGCGTCGCGGCTTTGTGACACGCGAGGATATCGAAGCATTGATTGCGATAAAGCCCGCCACCACGGAGCTCGTACTCACCGGCCGTGGACTGCTGCCACTGGCCGACCTCGCGGACCTAGTCACCGAAATGCGCCCCGTCAAACACTACTTCGACGAAGGCCTCCTAGCCCGCCAAGGCATCGAATACTAGCCATTACGGACGTCCCCAATGGCTAGGCAGTGGCGCGGCCTAGCCAGTTGCCGCTGTGATGGTAGACGGTGAACATCATGGCAGTGATTACCCAGGTTACGGGGTAGACCAGCAGCAGGTGCTCAAGCGACGGATCGAACGGCATGATCGCAAACACCCAGATCACCCTGAGCACGACGGTGCCAAAAATCGTGAGCAGCATGGGCTGCAAGCTCACGCCGGCACCGCGAATGGAGCCCGACGCGTTTTCGATAATCGAGAAGATCGCGTAGAACGGCGCAATGAAATGAAGAATCGTCGTGGTATACGCCGAAATCGAAGCGTCGTCGACAAACAGACGCGACAACGGGCCCGAGAACACCAGCAGCACGGCAGACAGGCCACCAATGAGCATAAACGACAGCACGAGCGACGTATGGTACCCCTTGCGCATGCGCTCGTAGTTGCGCGCACCAAAGTTCTGCGCCGAGAACGTGGTGATCGACACGCCAAGCGCCTCAGTAACCATCCAGACAATGCCATCCAAACGGCCCGAAAGACCCCACGCGGTGGTGACATCGGCACCAAACGAGTTGACCGACACCTGAATCAAAACGTTGGAAATCGAATACGCAGCAGACTGAAAGCCAAGCGGCAGACCACACGAGATCATGCTCTTACAAATGCCAGGATCAATGCCGAGTTTGGACAGTGAAAGCCGCCACGCACCCGGTGCGTGCATCATGCGAATCACGATCATCGTGGCGTTGGAGCAAATGGTCAGCGCCACCGCGATGCCGCAGCCCAGAGCCTCCATATGAAGCACGGCAACGAAGATGACATCCAGCACCGCATTAACAAGACAGCCGGAAGCGATGATCACAGCAGGCCCGCGCGTGTCGCCCACGGCGCGCAGCAATGCCGTTCCCATATTGAGCAGCAGCGCCGCAACCATGGCGGCAAAATAACAACGAGCATAGGCCACGCCCTCGGCCAGCAGCTCATGCGGTGTATTCATCAGCACAAGCATCGGCTCGACAAACACCATGCCCAGAATGGAAATGACAATGCCGCCCACCAGCGCGAGCGTCATGGCCGTATGGACCGATCGGCTCAAGCGCTCGTCATCGTGCTGACCAAAAAACTGGCCGGTAATAACGGCACATCCAGCACCAACACCGACGCAAAAACCAATGCAGAGCTCCGTAAGCACCATCGTGGCCTGAATGCCACCCAGCGCGAGCTTGCCGCCAAACTGACCGACGATATAGGTACCGATAAGCGTGTAAGCCTGCTGAAAGAACGAACTAAAGAAGATGGGGACGCACAGCGACAGCAGCTGCTGCCAAATGACACCCTGCGTTACATCGATAGCCGTAGATTTCTTAGCCACACGCCCTCCCCACTAGCGTACGTCATACAGCAAAACGGCACTTTAAGACCAAAGCCAATACCAGCTTAGCACCGACCGGCGTCGCCCGAAACGCCCCGAACCAGAGCCCGGTGCGAAATATCTGTCTAGTGATACAGCCCCGGCTGGTAGTGGTACTCGTTGCTCACATGCGGGCACAGCTGCCAAAAGGCGACAGCACTTGCCGCGGCCACGTTGAGCGAATCGACCCCATGCGCCATCGGAATACGCACGGCGCGGTCGCAGCCTGCAATGGTCTTGGCGCCCAAGCCAGCACCCTCGGTGCCCATAAAGATTGCCAGGCGGTCAATCTCCTGCAGCGCGGGATCGTCCAACGACACCGAATCATCCGTCAACGCCATGGCGGCACACGAGAAGCCGGCATCGTGCAGCGCCGCCAGCCCATCATGCGGCCATACGCGCGCCTCGCTGCCAATGCGCGTCCAGGCACCTGGAACACCGTGCCCATGCTCACGCGGGCCGAGCGACGGTACAGCGGGTCACAGCACGTGGGGCTCACCAAAATGCCATCGACATTCAACGCAGCCGCCGAGCGGAAAATCGCGCCGACGTTGGTGTGGTCGACAATGCCCTCGAGGACGCACACGCGCACCGGGCGCTCTCCCGCCGCCTCGACGACGCCGCCCAAGAACTCATCAACCGGAATCTGACGTGGACGACGGAATGCCGCGAGCGCACCGCGCGTCACGTTAAAGCCCGTCAGC
The DNA here is from genome assembly GCA_027669365.1 of Coriobacteriaceae bacterium AM49-12. Classification (GTDB taxonomy): domain Bacteria; phylum Actinomycetota; class Coriobacteriia; order Coriobacteriales; family Coriobacteriaceae; genus Collinsella. Next base: position 52,387 of record JAQEDL010000004.1, read on the forward strand.
TGCTCCATAAGCTCCATCGAGGCCACGAACACGGGAACCGGGTCCGAACCTTCGCGTACCGCTAGGCGCTCAAACAGCGGCATCATCTGATCGAGCCAGCGTTCGCCCAAAAGAAAGCTCACCGGCTGGTATCCGGCGCGCACCGCGCGCTCGATGACCTTGGCACTCTCGGCGATAAAGATGCCCTTTTGCGGCTCCAGCACGCAGCGCAGCTCGCGCTCGGTCAGTCGCACGTAGGCATCGAGCCGCTCGTCCTCGAGCGAATCAATTCGCAGCACCTCAACGGCATCAGTCATAGCAGCCAGCCCGCACCCTTCTTTACAGCACATCTATACCAAACGAGGCGACGCTAAGCGCCGCCCCATGCGTTCAAACAACCCGATGATACCGTTCAGGCCAGACGATTTACGCAACAACGCGACGATACGTCACGAACTCATAATCGAGACCCTCGTCGCCCTCGCCGGCGGCAATCATCGCGACCCCGCTACGCTGCGCAATCTCCCACGAGGGATCGGCATCCAAATCGGGAAAGTACGTATCCACGTCATGCACGCAATGGTTATGCGTAACCTCGGCCTCGGCGCAATACGGCAAAAACTGCCGATATACCTCGCCGCCGCCAATCACCCACGCAACGGGTTCATCGGCCACGGCGGCCAAGGCCTCATCAACACTGTGCACCACGTCGACACCCTCGGGCGCAAAGCCTTGGTCGCGGGTGAGCACAATATTGCGGCGATTCTTGAGCGGTCGTCCGCCGGGAAAACTCAGCAGCGTCTTGCGTCCCATAATGACCGGGCAACCCTTGGTGCATGCCACAAAATGACGCATGTCGGCACGGTTGGACACCACCATGTCGCCCTCGCACCCAATACCCCAGTCATCGCACACGGCGACAATGGCAGAAAGCTTACACGTCATGCGCGTCACCTACACCGCAATGGGGATGTTCTTGACCTGCGGGCCGTGCTCATAGCCCTCGACAATCAGGTCGTCGGTCGTAAACGCATAGAAGTCATGCACATCGGGGTTAAGCGATACCTTAGGCGCGGCAAACTGCGGACGCTCGATAAGCTCGCGGACGATATCGACATGACGGTCGTAAATGTGGGCATCGGCGATCACATGCAGCAACTCGCCGGGAATCATATCGACCGACTGCGCGACCATCATCAGCAAAATGGCGTACTGGCACACATTCCAGTTGTTCGCAGCCAAAATGTCCTGGCTGCGCTGGTTGAGAATCATGTTGAGCGTCGGTTTGTCATCCTGCGGGCGCTGCGTCACGTTATACGTCACGCTGTAGGCGCACGGATACAGGTGCATCTCGGACAGATCGCTAAACACATAGGTGTTCGTCATAATGCGGCGGCTGTACGGCGTGTTCTTAAGGTCGTACAGCACGCGGTCCATCTGGTCAAAGTCACCCTCGACATAATGGCTCTTCTGCCCAATCTGATACCCGTAGGCCTTGCCGATGGAGCCGGTCTCGTCGGCCCACTCATCCCAAATATGGCTGTTGAGATCATGCACGTTATTGGACTTCTTCTGATAGATCCACAGAATCTCGTCCATAGCGGACTTGAGCGCCGTACGACGCAGCGTAAGCGCGGGGAACTCCTCGCGCAGGTCATAGCGCGCCGTAACGCCAAAGTTTTTAATGGTATAGGCAGGGGTGCCGTCCTCCCACACCGGGCGGACCTTTTGGCCCTCGGTCGTGGTGCCATGGTCCAAGATATCGCGGCACATGGTTACAAACTGTTGATCAGCTTTGCTCATTGACCCTCCTGTCAGTCGCCTACAAGCGAGATTCATTGTAGCCCAGGCGCACGCGGCCCCACAGCCCAAACATAAGCCCTCGTTTTCTGACATATGCCAGAAATTCCTTGCGCAAATCTACACGTTCGCTATCCTATTGTTGACATATGTCAGATAAGGAGCAGGTATGGCAGGAAGACGCGAAAAATTGCGCCGTGTTGGGATCATCCCCGAATACCGCGGCTTTACCCCCGACGGCCTTGCCAGCGGAGACGCCATCGATATGACGGTCGACGAGCTCGAAGTCCTGCGGCTGTGCGACCTGGAGGGCCTCAATCAGGAGGCCGTCGCCCAGCACATGGGCATTGCCCGCGCCACGGTAGCGGCAATCTGCAGCCGCGCGCATCGTAAGGTGGCAAACGCGCTGGTCAATGGACGGGCGATCGTCATCGAAGGCGGCAACATCGCGTACTCCCCCATTACCACGACAACGGCCGCATGGCCAGCAAAGGAGATCGGCACCATGAGGGTGGCAACCACGTACGACAACGGCAACATCTTTATGCACTTTGGCCGCAGCGAGCAGTTCAAGATCTACGACATTCAGGACGGCAAGGTGCTCAACGAGCAGGTCATGGGCACCGGCGGCACCGGCCACGGCGCCCTGGCGGGCCTGCTCGCCAACGGCGGCGTGGACACGCTCATCTGCGGCGGCATCGGCGGTGGCGCTATCAACGCGCTTGCCCAAGCCGGCATCACGGTGTACGCAGGAGCCAGGCAGCTGCGACGCTTGTGTCGAGGCCCTTATCGCCGGCACGCTCGCTCAGAACGGCGAGGCCACGTGCGGCTGCCGCGGCCATGGCCACGAACATGGCGAGTCCTCGCTCAGAACGGCGAGGCCACGTGCGGCTGCCGCGGCCATGGCCACGAACATGGCGAGTCCTGCAGCTGCCACGGCCATCACGAGCACGAGGGCCACGAGGGCTGCGGCTGCCACTAACGGCACGGCACCGCGAGCTCGGGGCGCGACGCCGAACGCAGCCCAACAATCAAAGTCAACAACAAAGGCCACCCGGTAGCTTCCGAGTGGCCTTTGCCATATCAAGCTGAAATTAAAGCCCTATTTCTTATTGCGCATCTGCGCTTCCATCTGGCGCAGCAGCTCCATATCGGACTTGGGACCGCCCGTGCCCAGGCCGCCCATACCGCCCAGACCCATAGCGTCCAGGCCAGGGATATTGGGCATGCGCATCTTCTTGCCCTTCTTACCCTTTTTGCCCTTCTTGCCGCCGGCCTGCGCTTGATTGGCCATCGTGCGCATGCGGCCCATCATCTTGTTCATCTCGCCCCACTGCTTCATAAGGCTGTTGACCTCGGTGGGGGTTACGCCGGCTCCCTTGGCAATGCGGGCACGGCGCTGGCCGTTGATGATGGAGGGACGCAGGCGCTCCTCCTTGGTCATCGACATGATGATGGCCTCGTTCTTATCGAAGATGCCTCGTCCAGGTTGCCGCCCATCTGGTTGAGTGCACGCTGGCCACCGGGAAGCATGCCCAGGATACCCTTCATGCCGCCCATCTTCTTGACGGCTTTCATCTGGTCGAGCATATCGTTCATGGTAAAGCCCTCGCGCAGCATACGCTCGGCAGCCTCGAGCTGCTCGGCATCAGCTGCCTCCTGGGCCTTCTCGATGATGCCGACGACGTCGCCCATGCCCAGAATGCGCTTGGCCATGCGATCGGGATAGAACGGCTCAAGCGAATCGGGCTTCTCGCCCATGCTCACAAACTTGATGGGCTTGCCGGTCACCTGACGCACCGAAAGTGCGCCACCGCCACGGGCGCGCCGTCGAGCTTGGAGATAATCACACCGTCAAAGTCGGTGCGATCGGCGAAGGTCGAGACGACGTTGACGATATCCTGGCCGGTCATGGCATCGACGACCATCAGTACCTGGTCGGGCTTGACGGCCTTCTTGATGTCGACGGCCTCCTGCATCATCTGCTCGTCGATCTGAAGACGACCGGCGGTATCGACAATGACCACGTCGCGCAGGTGGTCGACGGCCTCCTGGATGGCGCCCTTGGCGATGTCGACCGGGTGCGCGCCATCGCCGCGGAAAACCGGTACGCCGATCTCGCCACCGAGCGTGGCCAGCTGGTCGGCGGCGGCGGGACGATAGACGTCGCACGCGGCGAGCAGCGGCGAACGGCCCTGCTTCTTGAGCAGGTAGGCCAGCTTTACGGCAGCCGTGGTCTTACCGGAGCCCTGCAGGCCCACGAGCATGATGACATTGGGGATGCGGTTGCTAAAGACGAGCTTGCTCTCGGTGGAGCCGAGCATTTCGGTGAGCTCGTCGAGCACGATCTTGACGACGTTTTGCGCCGGCGACAGCGACTCCATGACCTCGGCGGTCATGCAGCGCTCCTTGGTCTTGGCAACGAACTCCTTGACGACCTTAAAGTTAACGTCGGCCTCGAGCAACGCCATGCGAATGTCGCGCATGGCAGAAGTAATATCGGCCTCGGTCAGCTTACCCTTGCCGCGCAGGCGGTCAAATGTGTCGTTGAGGCGATCGCTCAGGGAATCAAACACTGGTTACTCCTTAGTTGGACTCGCCCACCAGGCGCGGCAGAAATCTTTGGCGTTAAACTCCTGCAGGTCATCGACCTGCTCGCCCACGCCGATGCGAAGGATCGGGAGCTTGAGCTTCTCGGCCACGGCCATGGCGATACCGCCCTTAGCCGTGCCGTCGAGCTTAGTCATGATAATACCGTCCAGACCCAGCGCCTCGTTAAACTCGAGCGCCTGGTTCAGACCGTTCTGACCAGTGGCGGCATCGATCACAAGCACGACCGAGACCGGCATGGGACCGGCGGCCATATTGGCGGCGCGCTTACGGGTCACATTGACCACCTTGGCGAGCTCGCGCATGAGCTCGGGACTCGTGTGCAGACGGCCGGCGGTATCGATGAGCACCAGGTCGCTGCCGCGCTTATCGGCCTCGTCGAGCACGTCATAGCACACGCTCGCCGGATCGGAGCCACGGTCACGCTTGATAACCGGTACGCCGGCACGCTGACCCCACACATCGAGCTGCTCGATGGCAGCGGCGCGGAAGGTGTCGGCCGAACCGATCACCACGTTCTTGCCGCGGGCGGCCATGGCGCTCGCAATCTTGCCGACCGTGGTGGTCTTGCCGGCACCGTTGATGCCGACAAACAGCACGCAGCTCGGCGTATCGGAAAACGGATCGCGCTCGACGGGCACAAAATGGCCCTCGAGCTGCTCGGCCAGGGCGCGGCGAAGCTGCGGGGCGGTCTTGAGGTTCTTCTTGGCGGCGGCGTCGCGCAGGTCATCGGAGACCTGAATGGCGACCTCGGCACCCATGTCACCCATAACGAGGGTGTCCTCAAGGTCCTCCCAAAAATCCTCGTCGACCTCGCCGCCAAAGTAAAAGACCTCGTTGAGGGCCTCGCGGCTGCGCTCGAGTCCGCGCGAGAGTGCGTCAAAGAATCCCATTATGCATTCACGACCTTTCCGGTTTCGCGATCGAGTTTTTGCGAGACGACGCGACTGACGCCGTCGGCTTGCATCGAGACGCCATAGAGGACGTCAGCGTCCTCCATAGTACGGCGCTGATGCGAGATTACCAAGAGCTGCGTAGCGGAACGCAGCACATCGAGGGCGCCGATGAGCTTGGACAGGTTGGCGTCGTCGAGCGCCGCCTCGACCTCGTCCAGCACATAGAACGGCACCGTACGCGTGCGATACACGGCAAAGAGCAGGGCGAGCGCCGTCAGGCTCTTCTCGCCGCCCGACATGAGCATCATCTTGGTGATGCGCTTGCCGCGCGGCTGCGCCACGACCTCGATGCCCGTCTCGGCCGGATGCTCGGGATCGGTCATCTCTAGGTGAGCCTGACCGCCCGGGAAGAGCATGGCGAAAATCTCGCGGAAATTCGAGTCAACCTTCTCAAACGTCACCAGGAACGCCTTGCGCATCTTGCGGTCGATCGCCACGGTGATCTTGGTGAGCGCTTTGCGCGCGCTCTCCAGATCGGCCAGTTGCTCCTCGATGTAATCGGCACGGCGCTTGAGCTGCTCATACTCCTCCATGGCGACCTGGTTCACAGGACCCAGGTTGTTGATCTGGCGCACGAGTTGGTTAAGCTCGCGCTCGGCGGCGTCGCGATCGGTGGGTGCCGGCAGCATGAGCGCTTCCTCGAGCACCGTGGTGCCGTCGGCGGTGATGGCTTGATGGCAGCCTCGACCTGCACCTCGAGCTTGCCGCGCGCCACCTTGAACTCATTTTGCGTCGCAGAAGCAGCATCGACCCGCTCCTTGGCGCGGGCAACCTCGGTCTTGGCGTCCTCGATGGTCTTCTTAAGCGAAGCCGAGTCCGCCTCCTCAAGCGTTGCCTGATCGCGCAGGCGCGCAGCCCAGTCCGAGGCGCGCTCCAGCAGGGCAGAATAGCGCTCGTGCATGGGATCGACGCGAAGGCGCAGCAGCTCGAGCGAGCGCGAGGCCTGACGCGTCCCGCGGATACGACGGTCGATACCCTCCAGGCGATGCTCAAGATCGGGCACGCGGCCCTTCAGCGAACGCAGGCGTTCGCTCGTCTGAGCCAGGCGCACCTTAGCGTCGGCGAGCTTACCGGCGGCCTCGGAATCGTCGCGCCGAACGCGATCGAGCTCGTCGTTGGCCTCGGCAATCTGCAAGCCTAAGTCGCTCGCCTGCGCACGGGCCTCGTCACGCGAACGGGTAAGTTCATCCACGCGCGGACGTGCGGCACGAACGGCCTCGGCAGCCTGCTCGCGGCGCTTGGAAATACGCACGCGCTCGACCTCGGCGTTGTTGGCACTCTGCTCCAGGCGGCCGATCTCGGAGAGCAGCGAGCGGCGCTCGCCCTCAAGGCGGGCGATCTCGCCGGCAGCATCGCCTCGGCAGCACGGGCCTTTTCAACGGCCGCATTGGCCTCGACGACCTGATCCGAAACATGCTCAAACGCTGCAGCAAGATCGGGCTCCAGGCCTTCCAGCTCGCGGATGCGACGCTTGCGCTCCAGAGCGCCCGAAGCCTCGCCGGCATCAAGCCCCACGCGAACCAGGCCGCCGCAGGCAACGCGCGCACCATCGGGAGTCACATAGGTCACGCCATCAACGACCGGCGCGGACAGCGCGGCGGCCAAGTCATCGAGCACGTAATAGCCGCCGAGCAATGCCTCGACGACCGGACCGTAGCCCGCACGCACGGACAAGCGATCAACAAGACGGGTACCGGCGGCACCCTCGGCGGCCGCAGAGCCGCTCACACTGCGCGCCACCAGAAGCGCCTCACCCGAGGCCTTCTTCTGGTCCAGGGCAGCGCGACCGGCACGCTCAAGTGCGGCAGCGTTATCGAACAACAGGGCATCGATATCGCCGGCGAGCAGCTGCTCAACCAGGCCCTCAAGCTCACGCGGCGCCTCGAGCACATCGCCCAGACGGCCCGAAACATCGTCGCCAAGCGCGCCAACCAGACGGCTTACGAGCGGCGAGCTGTCGGCCATGCGAGCATCGAGCTTCTTTTGGCTCGCAAGCTCTGAGCGCGCCTCGGACAGCTTGTTGCGCGCCTCGCTCTCGCGGGCACGCAGGTCCTTGAGGGCAGCGCGCGCCGTCTCGGTGGCCTCGCGCGCATCGCTCTGGGCCTGACGAGCCGCCTCGAGGGCGCTCTCAAGCTCCTCAGCACGGTTGCGGCGGCTCTCAAGCGATGCCGTGACCTCCTCGAGCTGCTCGTCGATCTGCTCCAGGCGCGAGGCATACATGTTGTCCTCAACCTCGGCATTAGAAAGCGAATCCTTCACCTTGGCGAGCTCGAGCGCAGCATCATCGGCAACGCGCTGCACATCGCGCTGCTCGCGCGTAAGCTGCGAAATCTGATTGTCGAGCGCAACGCGACGCTCGTGGAGCTCGGCGGCGGCAGGACCGGCGGCGTCAACGTCCTCCTGGGCCTGCATATGCGCACCGGTCACTTCCTCAAGCCGGGCACGCGCATCCTCGAGCTCCTCGACCACGCGACGGCGCTGATGCTCGGAGCTCGAAATCTGGCCGCGCATGTCGGACAGGCGCAACACCATGTTATGGCCCTTTTCCTCGAGCAGACGCATGTCGGAGTTAATGCGACCGACCACATCTTGCATATGGCGGCGCTGCTCGCCCAAGTCGCCCACAAACAGGCCCTTTTCCTCGAGCATAACTTGGAGCTTCTCGAGCTCGCGCTCCTTTTCGCCCAAGCGGTATTGCGCAAGCTCAAGCTCGGCAGCGCCCTCTTTGGAGCGGCTTTCCAGGTCGTTCCACTGCGACTGCAGCGAACGAAGCTCGTCGACGGCCAGCATCTGCGTAAGCTCGTTCGCGCGCGAGGACAGCTCTTTGTACTTGCGCGCGCGATCGACCTGACGCTCCAGCGGTCGCAACTGACGGGCGATTTCCTTGTTGATATCGCGGGCACGTGTTAGGTGCTCGTCCATCGACTTGATCTTATTAAGCGCACGCTCCTTGCGACGCTTGTGCTTGGAGATGCCGGCGGCCTCCTCAATGAGGGCACGGCGCTCCTCAGGGCGGCTCTGCAAAATGGCATCGAGCTTGCCCTGGCTGATGATGGAATGCGTATCCTTGCCCAGTCCCGAATCGTGCAGGATGTCCTGGATGTCCATCAGGCGGCACGGGCTCGAGTTGATGAGGTACTCGCTTTCGCCCGAGCGATACATGCGGCGGGTGATAGCCACCTCGTCAAAGTCGACAGGCAGCATATGGTCCGAATTATCGAGCACCAGCGTGACCTCGGCCACACCCACCGGCTTGCGCGCCGACGAGCCCGAGAAGATGACGTCCTCCATGGCCTGGCCGCGCAGCTGCTTGGCGCTCTGCTCGCCCAGGACCCACAGAATCGAGTCGGAGATGTTCGATTTTCCCGAGCCGTTGGGACCGACGATGACGGTTAGGCCCGGCTCAAACGTCATATGGGCGCGGTCGGCAAACGACTTGAACCCTTTGAGCGTGAGGGACTTGAGATGCACGGTTCCTCGCTTAAACAGGCTTCTTGTTGAGAATCACGCCGTTAGTGGTGTAACCCATGCGGTCGAGCGCCTCGAGCGCAGCGGCTCCCTCGGCCTCCTTCTTGGAGGAACCGGTGCCGCGGCCCTGGCGAATACCGTCGATGAGCACCACGGCGGTAAAGGTCGGTGCGTGCGCCGGGCCCTCAGAGCCAACGAGCTTGTACGCCGGAGGCTCGTGGCCGTCGGCCTGCACGCACTCCTGCAAGAACGACTTGGGGTTCGCGGGGTGCTCGGCACGCTCGGAGGCCAGGTGCGGCTTAAGCGTACGGTGGATGAACTCCGCCGCCGCATCCCAGCCAGCATCCAGATACAGCGCGCCCACGAGCGACTCATAGACGTTCTCGAGCGCCGAGTGCAAGCCGCGCGCGCCGGTACCGGTCTCGGAGGCACCAAAGATGATGATGTCGTCGATGCCCAGCTCATGGGACACCTCGGACAGGGTAGCACCCGAGACAAGGGACACCTTCAGGCGCGTAAGCTTGCCCTCGTCAAACTCCGGATAGGATTCAAAGAGCGAGCGGGCAACCACGGCGCCCAAAATGGAATCGCCCAAAAACTCAAGGCGCTCATAGCTCGCCGAGACGGGCTGACCTTCCACGGCAGAGGGGTGCGTGAGCGCCGCGCGCAGCAGCACCTTGTTATTGAACTCGTGGCCCAGGATTTCCTGGGCGCGCGCGAGTCGTTGAGATAAAGCCAAGACTTAGGCCTCCTTGGCGTTTTCAATAGCGTCGACAGCGTCGGCGACAGAGTTGAGCGACAACAGGGTCTCGTCATCGATCTCGAGGTCGAACTCGTCCTCGATAGCCGTCACCAGCTGCAGACGCTCGAGCGAATCGGCATCGAGATCGTCGAAGGTGGTCTCGTCGCTAATCTCGGCGACATCGACGCCCAGAACGTCAGCGGCGACTTCGGCGATCTTATCGAAGATTTCGGAGCGGTCCATAGCGCTTCCTCTCGTATTGTGTGAATATCGACGCGCTGGCGCCGCAAGCGCAGCGCCAAGACACGGTTTTGATTCTACCCCACGACGCAGGCCGCGAGGCACATAACAGCGCTCTAACTCGCTCTTACAAAACGATACCGTCCATAGAGCTGGCGACGTTCTCGACAAGCCCGGCGCGCACGGCCTCCGCCGCGGCGAGCGTACCGTTTTTGACGGCCTCGACCGAGGTGGCACCATGGCCGATCAGGACCACGCCACGCAGGCCCAGCAGAATGGCGCCGCCTTTAGCATCGCCCGAGAGCTTTGCCTTGATCTCGCGCATCTGCTTTTTGATGAGCAGCGCGGCAATCTTGGTGCCGAGCGAAGACATAAAGACACCCTTGAGCTCCTGCAGCAAAAACTTGGCCGCGCCCTCGGTGGCTTTGAGCGCGATGTTGCCCGACATGCCGTCGGCGACCACGACGTCAAAATTGCCCGACGTAAGATCGGTGCCCTCGCAGTTGCCCACAAAACCGGGAACAGCGGCCTTCATGGCCGGGAAGCACGACTTGGTAAAGTTGGAGCCCTTCTCATCCTCGGTGCCGTTGGCAAGCAGGCCCACGCGAGGATGCTCAATACCCAAGACGACGCGCGCATAGGCGCTACCCATCTGGGCAAAACGCACCATATCGTCCACCGTGACATCGGGGTTGGCGCCCATGTCGCACAGAACCGTTAGGCCGCCGGCGCGGTTGGGCAGTGCATTGGTGAGGCATGGACGCACCGGCTGCTTCTTACCCTCGGCCTGATAGCGAAACGGCGTCACGTAGGCGGTAGCGGCAGCGGTCATGGCGCCGGTGGAGCCGGCAGAGAAGAACGCGTCCGCGTTACCCTTCTTGATAGCGCGGCAGGCAAGCACGATCGAGGACTTGCGCTTGGTCATCACGGCTCGAATGGGATCGTCATCCATGGCGATGACATCGGGCGCCTCCAAGGCCTCAACGCGAGCGTGAGCCGCGGCAAAGGGGTTCACGATCTCTGCGGGACCGACGGCCAAGACCTCGATATCGGGATCAGCCGCAAGCGCCGCCTCGATACCGTCGAGGACAACCTGTGGCTTCTCGTCTCCACCCACAACGTCTACACAAACGCGAACGTTACTCATATACATACTCCTTATACAAAAATGGCCGACTCATTGAGCCGGCCATTGTGGTTCCAGTTGGAACGGCATCGCATCCAGAGTATACAGTTACTCGGTAACGATAACCTCGCGGTCCTTGTAGAAACCGCAGCTGGGGCACACGTGGTGCGGGAGCTTGACAGCACCGCAACGGGGGCACGTGGACTGAGCCGCAGCCGAGATCTTCATGTTGGCGGAACGGCGGGTGTGAGTGCGGATACGACCCTGCTTTTGTTTAGGTACGGGCATAGTGACCTTCCTTATGAACTATCCAGTGTGGCGATTACGCGCAAGTAGCGATACTACCACAGTTTTACTCGTCAAGCTTGAGATTCTTCAATGCTGCAAATGGATTTTCCGTGGCAGCGGCCCATTCGGCCTCTACTTGAGCGGCGCAATCGCATTGCTCGACGTTGAGATTGATGCCGCAAGTGGGGCATAGGCCGCGACAATCGGGCTTGCACAGGACAACGAACGGCGTGTCCATGACGACCGCGTCGTTGATGGGCTCACCCAAATCGACGATGCGATCCTCACCCAGCAGCTCGTAGCCATCTTCGTAGGCCTCGGGGTCCTCGGGCTCGTTAAAGAGATAGAATTCCTCGATCTCACCGGCAATATCAAACGAAGCGGGCTCCAGGCAACGGTCGCACTCACCGGTAGCGTGCGCGCGGACCATGCCCGTAAGCAGAACACCGGTGCCGGCATTGGTAAAGACCACATCATAATCAATGCCGTCCTGCAGCTGGTACTCCTTCTCGCCCACCGTATAGGTGGCGACATCGACCTTGCCGGTCAGCGGATACGAGTCTCCGGGAAACTCGAGCTGCTCGGAAAGATCGACGGTAACGCTCGGGAACTCAGCCATTACCACTGACCATTCTGCTGGGCGGCACCCTCGTTGAGCTGCTGACGGCAACGGGTGACGGTGCCGGTCAGGCTCTTGAGGTTCTCCTCGAGGTGCGTAAAGACCTGCTCGGCGTAGTCCTCGGCGGCATAGCGCGTCTCGCGCTCATACTGCTGGGCACGGTCGCGAATATCGTCGGCCTGCTGCTGCGCTAAGCGAACGATCTCCTGCTCACCGGCAATGGTGAGGGCCTGCTGCTGAGCATCGGCGATGATGGAATCGGCCTGAGCGGCGGCGGAAGCCATAAGCTCCTCGCGCTCCTTGAGGATACGGCGGGACTTCTGCCATTCCTCGGGATAGCTCATGCGGATCTCGTCGAGGATGTTAAAGAAGACGTCGGCATCGATAACCTTCATCTGGGCGTTCTTGCCGAACGGCGTCTTAGCCTCTTCGATGAGCCCCTCGAGCTCGTCGACAAGACTCACGATCCTGTCGCCAGGAAAATTCTCGCCCGGCATCCGGTCTCCTTTCATAGGTAACATATCATCGTGTTAGTTTACCACATGCCACCAGGCATTAAAAAACGTCACGAAAAGCGATGTTTGAGCGCCTTGACCACATTGGGCGGAACAAAATTAGAGACGTCACTACCGAGCGAGGCAATCTGGCGAACCACCGAGCTCGAGATATAGCCGTACTGCGGCGCGCTCATGACAAAGATGGACTCCAGCTCGTTATCCAGGCGGTAGTTGAGGTCGGCCTGCTGCAGCTCGTACTCAAAGTCGGTCATAGCACGCAGACCCTTGACCACGGCTCCTGCTCCCTGTTCGCGGGCAAAATCGACCAAGAGGCCGGTGAAGGGTAGCACCTCGACGCCGTCAATATCACCGAGCGCCTCACGGGCCAGCGCCACGCGCTCATCGAGCATAAAGGTGGTGCCCACGCCGTTTTTTCCCTGCGACTCGGCAACGGCCACGATCACGCTGGGGAAGATGCGGCGGGCACGGCGAATCACGTCGATGTGGCCAAACGTGATGGGATCGAAGGTACCCGGGACGATTACACGGTTAATGGTGTCACTCATGAGCATCCTCCGTGGGTGCGTCGCTATCGTTGCCATCATCCTCGCCGTTGCCAACCCAACGAAGCAGGTCGACCGAGGTAATGCCGTAACGCTTCTCACGCACGATCTCAAAGCCTGCCGGATGCGCACCCGCATCGGCGGCAGCGTGCTCGAACAGCGCATAGGCACCCTGCGCCAGCAAGTCCTGCTGGGCCAAGTTCTGCAGCAGCCCCTCGACCGGCTCGGCGCCATAAGCATAGGGCGGGTCGAGCAGGACCAGGTCAAAGGGACCGCCCGGCACGCGGCCGCGCGAAGCGCTTGCCAGCACGTCGCCGCTCACCACGCGCCAACGCGCACGGTCGCGGCACAGCGACTCGATATTCTTGGTAATCAGACGAGCAGCGTTGCGATCGATCTCGAACGTGGTGAGCGAGCGGGCACCACGCGAGAGCATCTCAATGCCCAAGGCACCGGAGCCGCCAAAGGCATCCAGCACGCGGACCTCGTCCAGATCGAAGTCGAATGCCGACATGACCATAGATGCGCACGCCTCGCGCACGCGATCGGTCGTGGGGCGGGTGACATCGCGACCACGGGGCTCCTCGATCTTACGACCGCGCCATTCGCCGCCGATGATTCTCATCCTCCGCTGACCTCCTTAAAGATGTGTCGATACCGCGTGGCGACCGCATCGCGCAAGGGACGCGTCGCCACGGAGTCAAGGTTGCAAGCATACCGCAAGAGCTCGACCGCGTCCAAATGGGCCCACTCGATCAATTCCTCGTCGGCGTCCAGGTCCACAAAGCGCAAGGTCACGCCGCCATGCTGGCGGTAACCCAGGATTTCACCCTCGTGGCGCAGACGCAAGTCCATCTGGGCGAGCGTAAAGCGTCCGAGGTCTTCTCGAGCGACTGGAGGCGTTCTTGTGCCACCGACGCGCCGCCGTTGCCCTTGGAGTGCGTCATGACCAGGCACGTACCCGACACACTGCCGCGGCCCACGCGCCCGCGCAGCTGGTGCAAGGCCGCCAACCCAAAGCGCTCGCCATTCTCGATGACCATGACGGTGGCGTTGGGCACGTCGACGCCCACCTCGACCACCGTAGTCGAGACGAGCACATCGATCTCGCCACGCTTAAAGGCATCGATGACCCGGTCCTTCTCCCCCGCCGGCATGCGACCATGAAGACGCTCGATGGTAAGCCCCGGTAATGCCAGACGAAGGCGATCGAACTCGGTCGCCGTGTCATGCAACGGCACGGGCACGGTCACGCGGCCTTCGTCGTCGCGAGCGATGCCGGGTACGTCTTCGAGCTCATCGGCCGAATCGCTCGGCTCCACGAGCGGACAGATCACGTAGGCTTGTTGTCCCTTTTCGTGCGCCTCGCGAATGGCGCCATAGGCCAGGTCGCGACTCGACTCGGTAAGGACGCGCGTCGTCACGCCGGCACCCGGAACGGGACGATGGCGGATGATGCTCGTATCAAGGTCACCGTACACCGAAAGCGCCAGCGTGCGCGGGATCGGCGTGGCAGTCATGACCAGCAAGTCGGCACCCGGGCCTTTTGCGCGCAGGGCGTTACGCTGGCCCACGCCAAAGCGGTGCTGCTCGTCGATCACCACAAGCGACAAATGCCTGAACGTAACGTTATCCGAAAGCACCGCATGGGTACCAAAGAGCACGTCGAGCTCGCCAGACTGGAGCCGAGCATGAATCTGTTCACGTTCGGCCGCCGGCGTGGCGCCCGTCAGGAGCGCCCAGGTCATGCCAGCTTGCGAGAGCAAGGGGCCGGTCTTATCGGCATATTGACGCGCCAGCACGCCCGTGGGCGCCATAACGCAGGCCTGGGTGCCGCTATCGGCCGCAACTGCCAACGCGCAGGCGGCAACGGCGGTCTTACCGGTACCGACGTCGCCCAACAGTAGGCGGTTCATCACGCGCCCGTCATCGCACATGTCGTGCAGGATGTCTTGGAACGCGGCCTCCTGCTCGTCGCTCAGCGAAAACGGCAGGGCCTCCTTGAGCGCCGCCAGGTGCCCGCCTGCGGCATGCGCATAAGGCACCACGTCGACCATACCGCCATCATTGCGCAGACGCAGCGCGAGCTGCAAGCAGAGACACTCCTCATAGGCAAGACGCCGGCGTGCGATGTCACGCTCGGCCATGCTCGAGGGAAAGTGGATCGAGCGCAGCGCACGGGCATTGCTCATGAGCTTCCGCTTTGCGCGCAGCGGAGCGGGAATGGGATCGAACGGATTGGCAGCCACTTCGAGCGCACCGCTCACGATACGGCGCATCCATGCCTGGCTCACGCCATCACTCACGTAGTGGACCGGCAAAATGGTACCCGCGGCACGCCCGTCCTCGAGCTTTTCAAAGTGGGGCGAGGCCATCTGCTTAAAACCGAGGCAAACTCGACCTTGCCCATCACGGCCAGGCGGTCGCCCTGCTTAAGCTGTTGGGCAATCCAAGGCTGACGGAAAAAGGCAACCTGCAGCACGCCCGTCTCGTCCACGAGCGAGACCTCAGTCACCGGCATACGCGGACGGGGCTGCTTTTGGACAATACGATCGACCGTGGCGATGATGGTGCACACGGTACCGATGGGCGCCATCTCGATGGACCACGAGCGAGTGAAGTCCAGGTAGCGATGGGGAATATGGAGAAGGAGGTCCCCCACCGTCCGAATTCCCAGACGGCGAAGGGCCTCCTCACGTTTACCAGAAACATATTTGAGTCGCGCGATATCCTCGACGAGCGCATTGCTCTGGGCAAAACGCTCCGAGACGCGCGGCACGGAGCACAGCTCGGACATAGGCAGAGCCTACTCGATCGAGAAGATCACGGGATAGAGCGGCTGCTCGCCACGATGGGCGTCGACCTCCAGATCGGGCTGAGCCTCCTCGATAGCGTCGACGATCTCCTGGAAGGCCTCGTCGGACAGCTCCTCGCCGGCCAAAATCGTCAACGCGTCGCCCTCCTCTTCCTCCTGCATGCGGTTGATGCAGTCGAGCGTGACCTGCTTCACGTCGGAGCCGACCACATCAATGGAGCCGGCGATGATACCCATGACGTCACCGGAGTGAATCGGTGAGCCGTCGGACGCGCTGGAGTCGCGTACGGCGCGGGTGACCTCGCCATCGCGGACCTCGCTGATGGCGTCGACCATGGCGGCAACGGCGTCCTCGAGCTCGGAATCGGGCAGGACCGCGAACAGCGCAGAGAAGGCCTGCGGGACGGTCTTGGTGGGAACGACGGCGACCTTCTTGTCGGTGCAGGCGGAGGCAGCGGCCTCGGCGGCCATGCGGATGTTGCCGTTATTGGGCAGGATGATGACCGAGGTCGCGTTGACCTGGTCGACGGCGCCCAGCAGGTCGGCGGTCGAGGGGTTCATGGTTTGGCCGCCCGACACGATCACGTCGACGCCGAGGGACTTGAGGATGTCGGCCTCGCCAGAGCCGGCCGCAACGGCGACAAAGCCCAGGGCCTTCGCGGGCTCGGCGGCCTTCTCCTGGTCCTCATGGATCTTAGCGGTACGGTCGTGGGCCTCCATCTCCATGTTGTGGATAAAGACCTCGTAGATCTGACCAAGCTGCAGCATGTGCTCGAGCACCAGGTTGGGGGTGTTGGAGTGCACATGGATCTTGTAGTCGGGATAGGCACCCACGAGAAGCTCGCAGTCGCCCATGGAGCCCAGGAACTTAAGGCACTCGTCCTCGTCAAACGGGGCGTCGGCCTTAAAGAGGAACTCGTTGCAGTAACGGAACTCCGAGCCCTCCCAGTCGTCGTTGGCCTCGATTTCGACGCGATCGAGGGCCGCGTCGCGTGCAGAACCAGCGGAATCGAACGTAGCGGAGAAATCCTCGACCACGGTGCTGCGGCCAAGAGCGGCGGCAACAAAGTTCTCCAAGAAGATGGCAAAGCCAAAGGCACCGGAGTCGACCACGCCGTTCTCCTTGAGGACGGGCAGCAGGTCGGGCGTGCGGGCGACGGACTGGTAGGCCTCGACGACGATGGCGTCGAGCGCATCCTCGGCAGAGAACTTCTTCTTCTCGCACTCGTCTGCCTTGGTCGAAACATCACGCAGAACCGTGAGGATCGTGCCCTCGATGGGCTTACGAACAGCCTGGAAGGCGACCTTGACGGCACGGCGGAAGGCGAAGGCGATATTGGCGGACGTAATGGGCTCATCGGCAGAGACAAGGCCCTCGGCCACACCACGCAGAATCTGCGAGGTGATGACACCGGAGTTGCCGCGGGCGCCATCAGGGAGCCGTGGGTGATGGCGCCGGCAATGGCCTCCATGTCGGCATCGGCGGGAAGGGCGGAAAGCTCCTTGGTCACCGAAGCGAGCGTGAGCGACATGTTGGTGCCGGTGTCGCCGTCGGGTACGGGGAAGACGTTGAGCTTGTTGATCTCCTCGGCCTTTTCGGAAACGGCAGCCGCAGCGATCGGAAAACAGGTGCGAATGGTCTTTGCAATCATGAGTGGTGAAATCTCCGTATTCGGATGCTAGTTCAGACGGCTCTTGAGCGCGTCGATGTGAATGCCGATCTTAAGGCTGGCGGGATCGATCTGGGCGATCTCCTGAAGGGTGAAGGCGACGGAGCTCGAAAGATTGTGGCAGACGGACTTCATGTTGACGCCGTTCTCGAGCACGACGTGAAGGTCGACCGTAAGGCCGTTCTCGTCGGCGGAAACAAGCACACCCTTGCGAAGGCGCTGGCCGGCAAGCAGGCGAACGCTCTCGGCGCCTGGAGCTGTTCGGCCATACCGACGACGCCGTAGCACGTCATCGCGGCATAACCGGCAATATCGGCAATAACGTCGTTCGAGACGCTCAGGCTGCCGTTAATGGTCTCAGACACAAGAATCTCCTTTTCTGGTGCTCGCGGCACCATGTCGTGGGAGCAATCATTCCAACATTTTACAACGACCGCGCCATGTTAAGGCGGCGGGGTTCACGATTACATCCTCGACACGAAATGTTGATACGGTAACGTTCGCCACAGGCGATCGCGGCATGAAAAAACCCGCCGCTTATGCGACGGGTTTTACAACTTGGCTCCCCGGGTAGGACTCGAACCTACAACAGCGCGGTTAACAGCCGCGTGCTCTACCATTGAGCTACCGAGGAATAGGTGCGTGCTCTCAAGCAACGAAGTTATTATACGGACGATTGGGCGAAGGGCAAGAACTTTTTTAAGAAATTTTCTCGCCTTGATCCCTTGGGGACGGGCTAACTGCCGGCACCGGCAACGGAAACGCCGATGTTTTGACAATGCCAGCGAGCGGGCACCAGAGCGAACAAATTGGCATGAAAAGAGGACGGCATAGACCTTCTGGTCATGCCGTCCTCTTTGAATGACAAGTTGTCGCTCTGGTGTCCGCGCAGCGTCGGCCAGTTACGGCGTTTGGTAAAACGCCGTAACTACTAAGACTCGATGTAGTCCTTCAACTTGCTAGAGCGGCTCGGATGGCGGAGCTTGGCCAGGGTCTTGGACTCGATCTGGCGGATGCGCTCGCGCGTGACGCCAAACTCGCGACCGACTTCCTCGAGCGTGCGGGGATGTCCGTCAACGAGACCAAAGCGCAGCTCGATAACCTTGCGCTCGCGATCGGCAAGCGAATCGAGCACCTGGGTGAGCTGCTCCTGCAGCATAGAGAAGCTGGCGGCATCGGGCGGGACGATAGCCTGGGAGTCCTCGATAAAGTCGCAGCTGGGAATCCTCTTCCTCGCCGATCGGGGTCTCGAGCGACACGGGCTCCTGCGAGATCTTCTGGATCTCGCGGACGCGGTCGGCGCTCATGTCCATCTCGGCACCGATCTCCTCGGGGGTCGGGTCGCGACCCAGGTCCTGGAGGAGCTGGCGCTGCACGCGGACGAGCTTGTTGATGGTCTCGACCATGTGCACGGGGATACGGATGGTACGGGCCTGGTCGGCAATAGCGCGCGTAATGGCCTGACGGATCCACCACGTGGCGTACGTGGAGAACTTGAAGCCCTTCTGATAGTCGAACTTCTCGACGGCGCGAATCAAACCGAGATTGCCCTCCTGAATCAGATCCAGGAACAGCATGCCACGACCGACATAGCGCTTGGCGATGGAGACGACCAGACGCAGGTTTGCGCTGATGAGCGCCTGCTTGGCCTCAAGACCGACGTTCTCGATACGCGTAAGACGACGCATCTCGGCGCGCGTGAGCTCGATCTCGCCTGCCTCGGCAGCCTCGAGCTTCTCGGTAGCTCGAGACCGGCCTCGATCTTCATGGCCAAATCGACCTCTTCAGATGCGGTCAGCAGGTCAACCTTACCGATCTCTTTGAGGTACATACGAACCGGGTCGCCGGTCAGCATCACCGTGGAGGCATCGATGCCGCGCACGCGCGAACGCGAACGAGACGTGCGCACGGTGCGCTTCTTCTTGCTCTTGGAAGAGCCCATCTCGGCATCGGCCTGGCGGGCCATCTTAAGCTCGTGATCGTCAAGCGAGCCGGAATCGTGCTCGTCGTCGTCATCGAAATCGTCGGTATCGTTATCGTCATCGTCGACGCCCATCGGGGCGTCGTCGTTTCCGCTCGCGGAGATAATCTGGATGCCGCTGTTGCGTAGCGCGGAATACACCGCGTTGAGCTGCTCATCAGAGACATCGATATCCTTCAGGGCGACCTGAATCTCGTCCTCGGTTACCGAAGTCCTGTTTGAGCCGTTGCCCATGAGCTTTGCAACGTAGGATTCCAGCCCAGTACCCGTGCTCTCAGTCTTTTTTGGCACAGATTCTCCCTTCGTAGTCCACAGGACTCAATACTTTAGCACACACGTAGACGTCTATACCCAAAATAAAGACAGGATATAGGCGAGAATACGCTGGTTGACCACAACATCTAGGCCTGATCGGCACCTGCGGTCTCCAAACCGATCAAACGGAACGGGTCGGCCACGCCGCCGATCGACTTTTGGAGCTCCCGCTGGCGCTGTGAGTCTTGCACCGCCTGCATCGTCAGCACGCGACGGGCCTCATCGTCGAGCGACCGGTCCTGACGCAACTTGGCCTGCGCGGCCCGCATGCGACGTTTGATGGTGTAGAGCTCGAGCGTATCGAGCATAAAGACGATGTTCGTCTCGGTCGGGTGCTTACTCGTTGCCGAGATGCGCCCGGCGCTGACAAGCGACGCCGCCTCGGGACACACCGCGCGCGCCGCATCCATGCAGGCCGCAGGATCGGTGCCCGGCGGCGTCGCCAGCACGGCCCACGCAATGGACTCGTGACGCGGGTCGACCCACTCGATAGAACAAATGCGATCGGCATACGTGCGGAACAGATCGGGGTAGCTCGTGAGCATCGTCAGCAGCTCACGCTCCCCCGCCAGGGATTTCCGCTCCAGATCGGTCAAAACAATCGGCATCGACGGAGCTGCCGCCGCGCTTGAACTACCGGCAACGGTCGCAGCGCTTTCCATCTCCGCTGGCACATCAATTGGCGGCAGGTCCTCGTCGACCTCCACCGGCGCGGCCCCATAGGCATCAAGCGGAACGTAGTCGTACGGGTCCTCCTCGACCGGTGCGGACACCGGCGGCGTCGCACCCGCGGCCCAGGCACCGCGACCGGCACTGCGCGCACCAGTCGCACCACCGCCCGAGCTTCGTCCCTGCGAACCGCCCGCGCGCTCAGCTTGCGCGCGTTGACGCTCATAGCTCTGCTCACGCCGGCGCTCGGCATCCTCGCGCTTGGCGACATCGCGAAACACACGGCCCGAACTCGCGCGCACGGTCTCCAAGTCCAAGCCAAGCAGATCGGCAATCTGGATAAAGTACGTGTCGATCATATAACTGTCGCGCAGCGGATAGATGAGCGTCAGCGCATCCTCGAGCGCTTGGCGCGACCGCCCGGTGTGGTAATGTCGCTCGACTCCTGCAGCGAGCGGTACACAAAGTCCATGAGGGGCTCGGCCGCGTCAATGCGCGCCTGAAGCTCCTGGCCGCCATGCGCCGTGATGAACTCCATGGGGTCGTTGCCGTCGGGCAGCACCACACAGCGCAGGTCCATCGAATCCTGCTCGATAAACTGAATCGCGCGGCGAGCGGCCTTTTGACCGGCGGCGTCGCCATCGAACATATATACAATGCGCTTGGCAAAACGGGTGAGCGTCTTAACGTGATGTTCCGTCAGCGCCGTGCCCAGCGTGGCGACGACATTTTTGATCCCCGCCTCCCAGCAGGCGATGCAATCGGTATAGCCCTCCACCACGATGGCAGTATCCTGAGCAACGATAAACTCCTTGGCCCAGTTAAAGCCATAGAGGTTTCGCTTTTTATGAAACACGCTCGTCTCGGCGGTGTTGAGGTACTTGGGCTGACCATCGCCCATGATGCGCCCGCCAAAGGCGATATTGTGACCCTGTTCATCAAAGATGGGAAACATCACACGGTCGTAAAAGCGGTCTGCGAGCTGTCCGCGCCCACGGCTTACGGCCACGTTGGCGTCGATCATCTCCTGCGGGGTAAAGCCCGCCTGAGACAGGTGCGAAACTAGCGCGTTGCGACCAGGCGCAAAACCCAGGCAGTAGCGTCGGCAGACATCGCCACCCATACCGCGACTGGCAAAGTACTCGCGCGGACGGCTGTCCTTACCGCGCATAAGCATGGTGTGGTAGAACTGAGCCGTCTCGGCGCACAGATCGTAGATGCGGGCGCGCTTGGTGCCGCGATCGCGCTGCGCACCGGTATCGTGCAGCTCAATGCCCGCACGATCGGCCAAATAGCGAATCGACTCGGGAAAACTCAGGTTCTCGCGCTTCATGATATAGGTAAAGACGTCGCCGCCCTCGCCGCAGCCAAAGCAATGCCACACCTGCGTAGCAGGGATAATGTGAAACGATGGGTCTTTTCGCCATGAAACGGGCAGCATCCCCAAAACTCATGGCCGCGGGGCTTGAGCTCAACCGTTTCCTGCACGATGGCAACCAGGTCCGACGCCGCGCGTACCTGATCTTTTTCCTCATCGCTAATCACGGATACTCACCCCCTGCTCACCCAAGTTATGACGGATATCGTCGATATTACCCTCGACGGTCGCGATCAGGTCGTCCAGGGAATCGAACACGCGAGACGGACGCAGCCAGCGCGTAAACGCCAGCGACACGGAAGCGCCATACAGGTCGCCCGCATAGCCGATCAAGTTGGCCTCGAGATGCGCCGAGGCGGCATCATCGGCATAGGTCGGCGGCAGACCGACGTTAACGGCAGCAGGCCATACGGTATCGTCGACCAGCACCAGACCCTCATAGACGCCATCGGCAGGCACTTGGATGCCGTCGGGCACCTGGATGTTTGCCGTGGGAAATCCCATGTCGGAGCCCTCGTGACGGCCAGCCGCCACAACGCCGCGCACCATATAGGGACGGCCGAGAAGCTCGGCAGCCAGCTCCACATGACCCTGGGCCAGCTCATGGCGGATGCGCGTGGCACAGATGGTCTGCCCGTTAACGCAGAGCAGGTCGTGACCGTAAACGTCAACCCCACGCTCAACACCCCAGGCGCGCATCTCGGCAACGCCCGAAGCGCCGCCACGGCCGAGCCTAAAGTCGCTGCCTACACGAATGGAGCGAATGTCGACAACGCGCGACAACAGCGCCAGGAACCCGACATGGTCGAGTGCCGCCACGGCGGGTGTAAAGGGAACGGCCACCACCGCATCGACCCCGGTTTGAGCCAGGGCGTGCAGGCGGTCGGCCGTCGTCATCAATTTTTGAGCGGGCGAAGGACTCACCACGACGTCCGGATCAGGATCGAAGGTGACCACGACCGCTTTGCTGCCGTGACCATGCGCATCGCGAATAACCGCGTCGATCAGCTCTTGGTGTCCACGATGCACGCCATCAAACACGCCAATGGCGATCGACGCGGCACCCAAGAACTCGCACCCATCAAATACATCGGCAGAAACGATACGGGCCTCATCCAACTCACCCGCGAAAAAGACACGCGCGAGCTCGTGGGGCGCCAGCATCATCGAACACCGCCGATCGCCTGCGGAAAGACGTGCTCCATCACAAAGCGGCCACCCTCGATGCGGGCCAGCGCCTTGAGCCCCCCATCAAGCACGAGCGCGAACGGCGCCTTCGCCGTATCGAAGTCCACAAGCGCGCGTTCAATGGGAATGCGGCGACCACAAAGCAGGTCGTCTGCAAGATTGCCCGGCAAATCGACACGCGTGGCACCAAGGGCGGCGATGGGATCCAGAGCAAAGCCAGCCGCGGACTCGGGAGAAAGCTCCTCAACCGCATGACAGGCGCCAATGGAAACCACGCCGGAGGCCGTGCGGCGCAGCGCGGAAATATGCGCAGCGCTATCGCAGGCGCGACCCAGATCGCGAGCAAGCGCGCGAATGTAGGTGCCCTGCTTACCGAAAACGCCACGGTCCAGACGCACGTATCGCCTTCGCCGCACACGGCGATCAGGTCGGCGGCATAGACCTCGACAGGGCGCGGAGGTAGGTCCACCGCATTGCCCTCGCGAGCACTCTTATAGGCGCGAACGCCATTGACCGAGATGGCCGAAAACGCCGGCGGCACCTGCATCTGCGGGCCAAGCATAGCGGCCAGCCGCTCACGGGCGTAAGCGAGATCGCGCAGCTCGGGGACAACGGGCACCGTGCGGACGGCCTCGCCCTCCGCGTCATCGGTATTGGTCTCGACGCCAAACGAAATGTCGGCGACATAACTTTTGGTATCGAGGGTTAGCATGCCCAGCAGCCGGGTCGCCTGGCCCACGCCCACCACCATGACACCCGAGGCCATGGGGTCGAGCGTACCGGCATGGCCGACGCGTCGCTCATGGAGGGCGCGTCGGCACTGCGATACCACGTCGTGGGACGTACAGCCCACCGGCTTATCGACGGCGAGCAGCATATTCAATTGAGAAGGCGTACGACGAGCCATGTACCATCCAAAATGTTAGAGCTCGACGGTCACCGAAGCGGGATCCTCCCCTACCAGCTCGGCCAGCATGGGGAGTGCCGCGGTGAGCGTCTCGAGAATCGTTCCGTTGTTAGAGAAACCAGAGGCCGCGGGATGTCCGCCACCGCCAAAAGCAGCAGCGATCTCGGAAACATTGAGGTCGCCCTTGGAGCGCAGGTTGCCGCGCACCTTGGTATCGCCCTCAATGCCCTTCAGGAACAGGCAGACCTCCACACCCATCACCGAACGCACCACATCGACCAGGCCGTCGCACTCGTCCGAAGTGACGCCGCAGGCCTCGAGGTCGCTCTGATACGCATAGCTATATGCCACGCGTCCGTGCGCCACTGTCTTGATGCGGCCCATAACGATGGACTTGAGATGCAAGAACTCTACGCGCATGCTCTGGTAGACCTCGAGCGCAACGCGCGCCGGATCGGCACCGTGCGCGACCAGGCGCGAGGCGGCGTGAAACGCAGCGGCATCGGCGTTTTGATACTGAAAACGACCGGTATCGGTCACCAGGCCGCACAACAGGCAGGTCGCGACACCATCGCGAGCCACAATGCCGCAATTGTCCAAAAAGCGGTCGATGATCATGGCACAGGCCGCGGCATCGACGCACCTCAGACTCAGCTCGGCAAATTCCTCGCGCGCCGGGTGGTGATCGAAGCACACCACATGCGACGAGCGGCGGAGCACCTCGGCGGAGTTGTTCAGACGCTCGACGACCGGCACGTCCACCGAGATGAACAGGTCCGGATTGCCGGCATACGCAGATGCCGGCACCAGACGGTCGGCGCCCTCCATAAAGCGGTAGATGCGCGGAACCGGGTCATCGTCTGCCAGCAGCAGGGCAATGTCCTTGTTGGGAAAAAACTTCATAAGCGAGAGGCCCAGACCCAGCACGGAGCCCAGGCGTCGCCATCGGGAGACGTATGTCCCGAAATCGCAATGGAGGACGCACCCTCGATGAGCTCAAGGATGCGTCGCTGAATATCTGCAGACTCGCACGATGCAAGGTCGGCGGAATTACTCATCTAAAGCTGCCTCCTGGGCGGCATCCGCAATTGGATAGCCGTCCTCGTCCTTTTCGATCGCAAGCGTGGCGGGAACGTTTTCCAGCGCACGCGTGATGCGCTCGGCCTCATCGGTCGAGCGATCGATGCGAAAATCGAGCTCGGGCGTGACGCGCCAATCGAGCGAGCGGGCCAGCAGGCTACGGATGCGGCCCTTGGCGCTGGCGAGCGCCTCCATGACCTCGTCGTAGCGGCTCGCGTCGCACGACACATACACACGCGCGAACGAACGGTCCACCGCGACCTCGACCGCGGTCAGGGTGACCAGGTCGAGACGCGGATCGGAAACCTCAAAGAGCAGGATATAACCGAGCTTCTCGCGAAGCTGCTCGCCCAAACGGCGGGTTGCCTGCGTTTGCTTCATAGCGCTACCCCCTACTCGGTACGGGCAACCTGGTCGATGCGGTAGCCCTCAATGGTGTCGCCAGGCTTGATGTCCTGGAAGTTCTCCAAGCCAATACCGCCCTCGGAGCCGCTCTTGAGGCTCTTGGCCTCGTCCTTGTAGTGGCGCATCGAGGCGATTTTACCGTTGAAGACCACGATGCCGTCGCGCACCAGGCGCACGGAATCGGTCGCGGCGATCTCGCCCTCTTCGACGCGGACACCGGCGGCGATACCGACCTTGGGCACCTTGAAGGTGTCCAGAACGGTCGCGGTACCCGTGGAAACCTCGACCTCGGTGGGCTTGAGCATACCGATACGGGCTGCGTCGAGGTCCTCGAGGCACTTGTAGATGACGTCGTAGCAACGGATCTCGACGCCCTCGCGCTCGGCGGCGGAGCGGGCCTTGCCGTCGGGACGGACGCCAAAGCCGATGATGATGGCGTTGGAGGCGTCGGCCAGAACGACGTCGGTCTCGTTGATGGCACCAACGGCGGAGTGGATCGTGTTGATGCGCACCTCGGACTGGTCCATCTTGTCGAGGGAGTCCTGAAGGGCCTCAATAGAACCTGGACGTCGGCCTTGATGATCAGGTTGAGCTCCTTGACCTCGGCGTCGGCGATGGTCTCGAAGAGGTTCTCGAGCGTCACATGCTTCACGCGGCTCTGCTCCTCGATGCGGGCCTTGAGCGAACGCTCGTCGGCCAGGGCGCGAGCCTCGCGCTCGTCCTCGAACACGCGGAACTCATCGCCGGCGTTGGGGACGGACTGCAGGCCCAGAATCTCGACGGCGTCGGAGGGACCGGCCTCGGTGACGGCGTTGCCCTTGGGGTCGAGCATGGCGCGGACGCGGCCGTAGGTAAGGCCGGCGACCAGCGTATCGCCCACGTGCAGGGTACCGCGGGTCACGAGCACCGTGCAACCGAGCCGCGGCCCTTGTCGAGCTTAGCCTCAAGGACGTTGCCCGAAGCGAACGTATCGGGGTTGGCCTTGAGCTCGAGCACGTCGGCCTGGAGCAGGACGGTCTCGAGCAGGTCGTCGATACCGATCTTCTGCTTGGCCGAGATGTTGACGAACATGTTCTGTCCGCCCCACTCCTCGGGGATGATGCCGTACTCGGTGAGCTCCTGGCGCACGCGGTCGGGGTTGGCACCCGGCTTATCGATCTTGTTGACGGCGACGACGATGGGAACACCGGCGGCCTTGGCGTGGTTGATCGACTCGATGGTCTGGGGCATGACGCCGTCGTCGGCAGCCACGATCAGAATGACGATGTCGGTCACCTTGGCGCCGCGGGCACGCATGGCCGTAAAGGTGGCGTGGCCGGGGGTGTCGATGAAGGTGATCTTGCGGTCATTGATCATGACCTGCGAAGCGCCGATGGCCTGCGTAATGCCGCCCGCCTCGCCGGCAGCGACGCCGGTGTGACGGATGGCGTCGAGCAGGCTCGTCTTGCCGTGGTCGACGTGACCCATGACGGTGACGACCGGGGCGCGCGGCTTAAGGTCGGCGGGATCGTCGTAGAACGAGAAGGTGTTCTCCTCCTCGGGGGTGATGATCTTGATCTGACGGCCCAAGTCGTCGGCAACGAGCTCGACAAGGTCGTCGGACATGGACTGCGTCATGGTAAGCGGCGTACCCAGCAGGAACAGGCGCTTGATGATGTCGTTGGCCGGAACGTCGAGCGCCTCGGCGAGCTCCTGGACGGTAACGCCTGGGAGACCTTGATGGCGTCGAGGTCCTCGGGGTTCACGCCCTGGGCCAGCGCCTCCTCAATCTTGCGCTCTTCCTGAGCCTTTGCGGCCTCGCGCTCGCGCTTCTCCTTGCGCTTTTTGCGACGACCAGTGGACTCGCGAGAGGCCTCCTCGACGGCGGCACGAGCCTCCTCGAGCACCTTCTCACGGCTGTACTCCTCGGCCTCGCGAGCCATGCGGCTGTAGTGGTCCTCTTCGTTGTTGTGACCGCCCTTGCGCTTCTTGCCCTTGCCCTGCTTGTCGGGGTTGGGGAAGTCCATACCGGCAGCGACGTTGTTGCTGGCATTGGTGCGATGGCTGTGCGGGCGGTTCTCGGAGGCGTTGCGCTCGGAGTTGTTGTCGGAGGCGTTGCGATCGTTACGACGGCCACCGCGACGGTCGTTGTTGCCGCCACGACGGTTGCCGCGCTCGGCAGCGCGCTCGGCCTTGGCCTTCTGCTCGGCGTCCTTCTTCTCCTTGAGCACGGTCTCCTGTGCGGCGATCTGGTCGAGCAGAGAGCGGAAACGCGAACCGGAGTCGGAAGCGGGAACGGCGCGGCGCTGGGCCTCGCGGGCGGCCTCCTCCTTCTCGCGAGCAAGACGCTCCTGCTCGGCCTTCTTCTTGGCCTCGGCCTCGGCACGGGCGGCCTCCTCGGCAGCCTGGGCGGCGGCGAACTGAC
>JAQEDL010000040.1:0-20722 GCA_027669365.1 Coriobacteriaceae bacterium AM49-12
CCGAGCCCGCGCCCCGAGCGCCCGAGCGCGCGTCCGCTCCCAAGGCTCAGCCCGCCGCGCCGTCTGCGCCATGGGAATCCGAGCAGGTTCCCTACGACGATGCCATGGTTGGCGGTTTTGTTGCCGATGCTGGTGGGGACGATCTGCCTCCGTTCGACGTGCCGGGTGCGGCGTCCGCGCCCAAGTCCGCTGCAACTGCCCCCAAAGAGGAGGACGCTCCTGCAGCTCCCTGGGAGTCCAACTCCGGTGCGGGCGGCCCCTTCGGCCATCAGGGTGCAGCCCCGAGCATCCCGCAGACCGAGGACGAGGCCAAAGCCTCATCCGCAGCGTCTTCGGCCAGTCCACCATCTTCAAGCCGGTGGAGTAGCTGCGCAGGCGGGTATACTGCTCAAGAAGAGAACCCCTTGCCCGGGCGCATCTGTATTTCGGACATGTGCAACGTGGTGCCGCGTATATCGCATTCGAGCAGACAGGCGCGTGACGGTCGGCCTAGGATGCTGAGGTCGATACGATACGTCGCATGGCTGTCCGTGTACTCGACTTGCTCGGCGTTGACGGTTGCTCCGATTGTAAATAAAGAGCCCAGTTCGGCATCGACAATCTTGGAGTCCTTTATCTTGACCTTGAACTCTTGGTAGAGGGACGGGCTGTTGTAGTAAATGGTTCGGGTTCCGTCGGTGCATTCATCGGTCGTCTCCCATTTGACGACGGGCTGGTCCGAGCTGGCTATCAGCAGTTCTGCTCCAAAAGCTATGGCATGGGTGATGATAACCAGTAATACCCAGACGACAAAGAGATAGAGAACCACATATGCAACGGGGTGTTTTGAGCGGATGTTTTGGAGTACGGCTGGGACATTCACGAGGGCACCTCCAAATCGTCATCTATGACAATCAAATTATACCCAGCCGCCATGCGTGCCGCCTCGAGCAGCGGCTCGGCATTTTGCCATGTAGCCTTGTAGCCCTACGCATAAACTGCCTGGTTCCAGCTCTGCTAGATGTAGCTTGAGATAATTATGCAACCTTGCATAATTCGACCTTGCATAATCTTGGGCGTGCGTCACGCTCAAGGACATGTATATCGACTGAGGTAGCGTGTCCGCCCCGCTTGCTTGCCCCGCGCCGTGGTACGATTTTTGAGTTTGAAAGTCCCGTCGCGCTCCGGCTGCCCTTGCAGCTTGTCGCGCGGCCGCACGTAAAGGAGCCATCATGGCCGGTATGAACATGCAGCAAATGATGAAGCAGGCTCGCAAGATGCAGGAGCAGCTTGCCGCCGCGCAGGAAAACCTTAAGTCCCAGACCGTCGACGCCTCTGCCGGCGGCGGCATGGTCAAGGTGACCGTTAACGGCGAGATGGAGCTCGTCAACCTCACCATCGACCCCGATGCCCTCGATCCCGAGGACGTCGATATGCTGCAGGACATGATCATGGCTGCCGTCAACGAGGCCGTCCGCGGTGTCAACGAGCTCGCCAACAAGCAGATGGGCGCCATCACCGGCGGCCTCAACATCCCGGGCATGCCGTTCTAAGACACGCATATATATGAGTGCCAACCATAGTCTGCAAAAATTGCTCGATGAGCTGGGCCGTCTGCCGGGCATTGGTCCCAAGTCGGCCCAGCGCATCGCCTATTACCTGCTCGAGGCCGATGCCGAGGAGGCGCGCCGCCTGGCCGAGGCTATCCTGGAGGTTAAGCAGGAGGTTCACTTTTGCAGCCGCTGCTTTAACTACGCCACGGCCGACGAGTGCTCCATCTGCCAGGATTCGATGCGCGATACCACTCGCATTTGCGTGGTGGGCGAGCCGCGCGATGTCCAGGCGATTGAGCGCACGGGCAGCTACCACGGTCTCTACCACGTATTGGGCGGCGTGATCAGTCCCATGGACAAGATTGGTCCCGAGCAGTTGCACATTCGTGAGCTGCTGGCACGCTTGGGCCACGAGGACATCCACGAGGTCATCATCGCCACCAACCCCAATATCGAGGGCGAGACCACGGCGAGCTACCTGGCCCGCACTATCAAGCCGCTGGGCGTTGAGGTGTCGCGTCTGGCGAGCGGCCTTCCCGTGGGCGGCGACCTGGAGTATGCCGACGAGCTTACGCTTGGGCGCGCCATCGAGGCCCGTCGCACGATTTAGGTGGCGAGCCTGCTCCTGCCGTATGTCTTCATCGCGACGCACGGGGTAGCCATAATTTCCCCGTGCGACTGTAAGTTTGTTGTGCAACAAAGATGCTTTGTATCCGCTTATCGCATGGATGCTTCCACTCGCATCCTTAATTTGCCCATTCGTTGCGGAACCTTTTGGGTTCGCTGATACACTCAAATATGGATTCGAATGAATGCGCCGCTCCCGAGCGGCGTGTTTTTGTTGGAGGAGAACGCATGCGGCCCGGTGGCACTCAGACAAAGCGCGGCGCCGCGGTGCGCATGCGACGCCGACTGGGCTTGGCGCCGCGGGCGTACGCACTGCTGTCTTGCTCGCTGGTGCTGGTCATAGCTGGCGTTTCTGCCTATGGCATGACCGTGCCGTCCATGATGCAGGCACATGCCGCACGCGAACCGCGCGTGGGGCATGAGGTCAAAAGTGACCTGGGGACCACGACTGGATATGCTTGGGCAAGTGTGGTCGCGCATATTGTGTTTGGCACCGGCGACGCGGACGGCGCCGAGGCCCCGGACAACGAAGTCACGCTTGCCAATGGCAAAACCATCGTGCTCACCAACACCAAGATCATCGATCGGTTGTCCAACAATAGCGTGGCGGCAACGGTGAATAAGGTCGAGCAGCAGAAGGAGCAGGACGCCCAGCAGTCCGGAAAGCCCGGTAGCTCGGATACTTCTGGCTCCGGCTCGGATTCGTCGAGTTCGGGCGGTGGCTCTGGGTCGGGTTCCTCTGCCGGAGGGTCTGGAAACGGCGGCTCGACGGGCGGCAACACTGACAACGATGCAAACTCCGGTGGCCTTTCCGCTGCTGAGGAAGAGAGCATTCACAGCTGGCTTGTGACCAAGTACAACATGCTCGACGGCTATGTTTCTCGTGCCAATGACGTGGTCTCGACCTATAACTCTACGGGAGATCCCAGGCCGTGCGACAGCCTGGTCGGGGAGATGTTTGTCATTCGAGCCGAGTTCGGTCGTCAGACATTCTCGCCCCGGTCAAAGTGGTATCAGCAGTATGCCAATCTGTGGGGCTGTTACACCAACCTATGTCAATGGGTCGGCCATTACGGCGATGATGACGTCGCGCTCGGTAACTTCAACAATAACGTGGCGGCGCTTGCCCTATGATGACCGATCTTGCATCCACCACACCACAATCGCTCGGTCGCGATCCCATGGTCGGCCTGCGCCTGGCGCGTGTCGACGGGTTTGAGCCGGCCATTGCGCTCGGTCAGGACGAACTGCCTGCCTATCTGCGTCGTTTTACGATACTGTTTGCCGACGATGCCACCATGCGCCGTGGCGGTATCGGCCGCGTGACGCGTGCCGTCAACGCCCAAGGCGAGGCCGTGGCACTCAAGCAGCTCATCTTGCCAACGTGCGATGAGTTTGACGATGCCGCCGCCCATGAGGCGCTGGTCGCCAAGTTCAAAGCGGCGTTTCGCGAGGAATACGAATGCCATCGCGCCCTTTCGGGCCTTAAGGGCTTTCCCCGCCTCTATGGCTGGGGCGAGGTCGACGGTGTGCCTGCAATTGTCATGGAATGGGTCGAGGGCGAGACGCTCGCCCGCTTGCGCTCGCGCTTTGCCGTGGACGATGCCGGCCGCCTATCGCCGCTTGTGGCGGCGCGTCTGGGTCGCGACCTGTTCGATCTGCTCTGCCGTATGAGCCTGGTGGGCGAGGGCTTTGTCCATCGCGATATCTCGCCCGCTAATATTATGGTGCGTACGGCGCGTCTACCGCTTGACCGGCAGCTTGCCGAGGGCACCTTTGACCTGTGCCTGATCGACTTTGGCTCGTCGCTGGCGCTTGAGCCTGCGTCGGCCGTGGCCGGTACCGGCGGCAAGGCGTCGTTTACGGAGCGCTATGCCACGCTGCGTCGCGCGACGGTTGCCTATGCCCCGCCCGAGATGCTCACCGACGATATTCCCGACCTGCGCGCTTTGCGTATGTCGCCGGCGATCGACGTCTATGCCGCAGCAAGCACGGTTTACGAGCTCATTGCCGGCGCCGCGCCATACGAAGCCGCGCCGAGCACTTCGGGCACCTCGGGTTCGCGCAAAAAGACGCGCGACATCGCCAGCCCCTACCGTCTCAAGATGGACACGCTGCCCGACTATCCCATTGGTGCCCATGCGCCCGGTTGCGATTTGACTCAGCTGCTTCGTCGTGAGCCCGATGTGGCGCTCGCTGCGGCCGAGCAGGCCCAGCAGCTGGGGCTTGAGCCGGATTCCGAGGAGCTACGCGATGCGCTGGCGTTTGTCGATGCCCAGCTGTTCGACGTGGTGATGGCCTGTCTGTCCAGCCATCAAAAAGATCGTCCCGAGCCGGCGGCGGTCGAGGCGGCGCTCTCGGCGTTTTGTGACCACTATGCGCAAAATGTCGGTCGTTCGCTCCGCGGCGAGCCGCTCACGCCGTGCCCCATGGATGCGTCTGGCCGCGCGGTTCGTCGCGCGCTGATGGTCGGCGCGACGGTCGTCTGTGGCGTGGTTTGGGCTGTGGTCGTGGTTTCGGCCGCGCTGCTGGCGTCGGGCGCTCGCGTGACGGCGACTTTGGGATCGCTCGTGTGGTCTGGGTCGCTACCGGGTATTATTGCCGCACTGGCGTTGGCGCTGCCAGGCATAGCCGGCGTTGCCGCGGGGGCACTTGCGCGCGATCGGCGCTCGGGCTTCCTGCAGGGTGTGCTTGCGCTTTCTGCCTGCGAGGTTCCGGTGCTGGTTGTGGCTGCATGTAGCGTATTTTCCCAACGCGCCGTGATGGGCGGCCTTGTTGCCGCTCTGGTTGCAACCTATACGCTTACGTGGTTTTTGCTTGCGATGGGCTTTGCCTTTGAACTTCCCGTTTCGGCACCGCGACGCACAAAAGCCCAGATGGCGACTCCGCTTGCCGGTGGAGCCGCAGCTGTCCGTACTTTTGGCGGACCTGTCGAAGTATCGTCCGATTCTATTTCTACGACCAAGGAGGCCTAGGTCATGGCATCTCAAGTTGAGCTCACCCCATGCGGGGCCATGTTTGACATCTTTAAGCGCGCAGCGCATCTGAGCCATATCGAGCTGTGCGGCTTGGTGCTTTCGTCCCGTCCGCTCGCCGACGGCCGCAGCCCGCAGAGCCGAGCCGCCGATCGCTCTTGGGTTTCCCGCTTTATCGTTCGCGCGCCGGTCGGCACGCTTCAGCAGCGCTACTTTGCCGAATACGGTACCTCGGCTGCGCGTATTATGTCGCAACTGGCCCTGCGCCAGCGCAATCCCATGGACTCCACGGCTGTAATCAATATGGTGTGCGGTCCTGCAGGTGAACCGATGGTACGCGCGCTCGAAGAGTGCCACCAGGACACGAATCTCTATCGCAACGCGCTCGATCGCCTGTCCCAGGCGGCGGAACTCATGCCCGCCGAGCGCGCCGAGGTCGTGCTGGTGCTGTTTGTCGCCGTCGGTTGTTCGGCGGATGTGCGGTCCTCGGTGAACTATGCCATCGACTACGCGAACGCGACCTGCGGCGGAGGCACATCCACGCCGCGTTCGCTTGGCATGTCGCTGACTGCGGCGAACGCGAACCCGCCCCGGCGCACCCTTTGGGCTTGCTGCGCGTGCAAAACAGTTTTGTCGTGAGCGCCCCGCGCTGGATTCAGCCGAGTGAGCAGGGTGTTGAGATTGGCGCGCTGGCCACTGGTGAGGGCGATATTACCGACGTCGGCGACGATGTCTCGGCCCGCCATGCCCATATCTGGTGCGATGCTCAAAATATCTGGCACGTCGAGGACTTGTCGTCCACCAACGGAACCGTGGTGGTAAACGGGGCCACGCGCGTTTGCATTCAGGTCGAGCCCGGCCGTTCCGCCCAGCTCAATCCCGGCGACGAGCTCAAGCTCGGCGAATCCACTACCTATGCCATCCTCTTCGGTGCCCTCTAGCCGGCAGTTAAGGACGTTCCTTTTCTGCCGGCACTTGGGGACACTCCTCGGCGCGCCAGAGCCGGTCGCCTGGGGATGGAGAGGCCATTTTGGCCCTTGGCGGTCAGTCGGGGCGAAACTAGAAGATCTTTCCGATTCGCGGCTGTTCATGCTTGTAGAGCATCTAAAACAATAGGATGTTATTCTGGAATATGCCGGGTGCGTGAACTTGCCTGTCTTAGCCTTAATAAGGTATAGGGGAGTTTGGCTCAGGGGTTCCGTGTTGTTCTTCAGCGCAGTATTGTGGGACAGATTTGCTGAGATTGGCGCCTTACACCGCAGAGCGCACGGAAGGCTCTCGATTTGTGTTCTGGCCCCAGAATACAGGGCCTGATACTTACCAACTGTGGCATGGATGTAACATCTGTAGAAATCAACCCTTTTGTTGTCGACCTTTGTAAGAAAAACACTGCCATCAACTCTTTGGATGACGAAACTAGGGTGCTTGAGGGGAGCCTTTACTCCCCTCTGAGAGATGACTCATGTTTTTCGCTTGTCGTTGTGAATCCTCCGTTACTGCCGATTCCGGATGAGATTCCTTATCCCTTCGTTTGAGATGGAGGACAATCGGGTCTGGATAAAACACTTCGTATTCTTAAGGGTGGCGATACGCATTTAGAGAAAAACGGTAAATACTGCTAATAGGGGTGACGACGATGGTGCGGGGGCGACCCGCGATGCTCTCATCAATACGTCGGATACTTGGGAAATCAGGTCTAGATGCATGTATGATGATGCTGTGTGGCTATTCAATTAATCCGCGTTCCGAATGGGTGCAGGGTATAGCTGCGACATCGTATGCTTTTGACCCGGCGCGATACTCAGATATTTCTGAGGCGGTTGACGAAGTTTATACGCACAATGCCGCGCAAGGCGTTTCGGAAGTTTGCACACCTACGTTACGGGCTTAGGTTTCTTCAAGCGAGCAGGCCGGTTGCGTTATTTCGAGCGATTTTTCTAGTCTAGACGACAAAAGGCAAAGGATTTGATGGGTATAAAACGCGGACGTTTGTGGGCGGATGCTCAAATCTATTGTGGCAATCGGGCGGTTGAAAAAGATATTTCAACGCCCGATTGCCAGGTTCGTCGGAGGAGATGTCCGATTCCGACTCTCTTGTAGGAAGAGCTTGAGATCGTATTGGCCCAAGGCAATCTTAAAGCAGTCTCATTGGCAAATCTTCGCTCCTGTTGTGTTGAGGTGTAAGGTATCAGTGATTGATGTTTTGTGGCGGGTAGATTGGGGCCTTCCTTGATTCGATGCGTTCTCTCGAGGTTCATCAGAGCAAAAGGGGCTTTCGTCTTCATTGCTATCACGGTGATTGGAACCGCTCTCTCCTATGCCATGCCATACGTGAACGGGAAATTCTTAGATTTTCTTCTCGGTAACCGCAGCGAAAGAGACGCCGTACTCTTCGCGCTCCTGGTTGCGTCAATAGGAGTTTTCTCCACCCTCTTTACTTATTTTGCAGGAACACTTTCCATTCGCATAACCACGAGACTTTCCTTTGATCTTCTCAGGGAGGCCGTCTTGCGTTTTGAAAGAGACGATTACTTGGTGAGTCGGACCATCGATCCAGCCTATACAACGCAACGGATTATTTCCGACTCTAGCGTGGTCTCATCCTTCGTTTTGGCGAATTTTATCAGTGCGCCGCTGTCCATTGTAGCCATTCCCATCGTATTGCTTATCATATGGTCAATTGATTCAACTCTCGCGGTGTTTTCCATCATTCTCCTCATCGTGTATTTCTGTGTAATTACTGGGTTGAGGAAACTTTTGTATAGGGTCACGTATGAGAAGAAAGAGGCGGACAGCGCCTTTTACGCCGCAATTGCATCGCAGCTTAATCAGATTCTCAACATTCAACTGACATCTTCGTACGGCAAGAGCGAACAAGCGCTCGACGCTGGGTTTAAGAGCTATTTTCCCAAAGTTTTGCGCTCCGGAAAGCTATCATATTCTCTGACATCGCTCGATGGTCTTTTCGCAGCGTTGTTTCAAGCGGTGATACTTGTTGTTTCCGGAGTACGAATCATTAACGGAACTATGTCAATAGGCGA
Organism: Coriobacteriaceae bacterium AM49-12; assembly: GCA_027669365.1. GTDB lineage: Bacteria > Actinomycetota > Coriobacteriia > Coriobacteriales > Coriobacteriaceae > Collinsella. The sequence continues at coordinate 8,176 of JAQEDL010000040.1, forward strand.
GTACACTATCATCGGTACATACTTCGCGGTTCTCTTTAAGACTTTGAAAAGTATGATGTCATTGTTCAAATCCTATCAAGATGCCAAAGCATCATGGGATAGGACGGCTATCGCGACGAGAGAAAAGGAGAGATCGGGGTGGAATCGGACCGATTTAGCTAAACTCGATGAAATAAATGACATTTCGGTATCTGATTTGGAATTCTCGGTTGCCTTCCAGACGGATCTGTCCGAGAGGTCCTCGGCGGGTTTTCTTTCAAGTTTTCCGGTCCTGGTACATATTGCATAGTTGGGGAAAACGGAAGAGGCAAGACGTCACTTCTTTACTTGATGCTCGGGCTATACTCATCGAAAGGCAAAGTAAAATACAACGGCGTGCCAATCGAAGAATGCGACTTGGATTACATACGTGCGAGAGAGATATCGTGCTGCCCACAGTCGTGCTTCGCGCCGGACGAAACGGTGAAAGAGCTGTTAGAGTATTTCGACACGCCCTTTTCTTCCTATCACCGGGGTGTAGATGGCCTACTTTCGCTGGAAAACAGCGTGAAGGAGTTGCTCGGGAAACGTTGCTCCGCGCTTTCGGGCGGTGAGCTGCGCCGAGTGTACTTATGGTCGGCGATTTCACGCAAGTCGTCAGTTTTGGTACTCGACGAGCCCACGACTGGGTTAGACGCTGTAAGCCGCGCCGAGCTTGCGGCCTATGTTAAGCGCAACAAGCAAAGCCAGCTGATCATCATTGTCTCTCACGATGACGAGATGGTCGGCGCGGTAGAAGGGGTAGTGGATTTAGGCAGCATGTACCGGGGTAAATGCTGACAAGTGTAGTGCTACCCAACTGACAGAGATAACAAAAAAGCGATGCAGATGCACGTAGCATTCAGTCGGTTCGGACTCGGTGCCTTCACGCCATCGCAACGCTTTCAGATATAGTTCTCATTCTCTTACTAAAGGAAACTTTAGTCTACGTTGTCTTGTCGAGACAGAGGTGAAGCGAAGTGTTGTCGCGACGTATCTTATTCCAGGTGGCTCAGTATCATCGTGAGAATCACACCAAAGTGTACTTACAATTCTCGTGTCCCACGGACAACATGAGCTGAGCATTGAGGTTCCACCCTTTGCTGCAACTACACGGGGTTGGACGGCAATGAATATGCCGGGCCGCATGCCACGCGCAGCGGGGGTCCATGCCCCAGTATGTTGCCTACAGCAGCCTCGATGTCCACGCACACATCATCTCTGCCTTCGTGTTCAATCCGTTTGCCGGAGAGTGCGAGGGTTACAAGGCCGTAGAATACGAGCCGAACAAATGAAATGCGGTATCGACGCATAGGATTAAACTGACGATTGCTTTGCACCGAAAATACGCCCGGAAAGCCGCTATGGGTGGCGGCCCGGGTTAAATTGAGAGGCCCGTCCGATCACTTTCATGTGACGAACGGTCGGGCTTCTTATTCCACTTGCCAATGCTCGGCTCATATTGGAAGAAAGCTACGCTAATGTTTGCGTGATACTCCTATTTTTTCCGAAGAAAGAATCGGATAATGAAGAATAACAATAAAAAAGGTGCCAGATATAAAGCAAGTACAAAGGTTAATCCAACGAGACCTTGCAATAATGGCATAATTCCTCCCAGACACGAGATTTTGGTATTTGTCCCCATCTTATTTTGAATTTGACCAAATAGTTCCTAGACACAAAAACTACTCGTCAACTGGATCGCACCAATCTGCTGGCAAAACACAGCTTGATTCTTTATCGACATAGCACCAATCCGCAACAGGGCACTCGGCGATGTCGTAAAAATTGCATATATCAACTCCAAGACAACAAGGCTCAACGGGAGTATGTTCATTTGAACCAACAGGATGGATATGCTTCATAACAGCTCCTCACCTTAATCCAATTAGAGACTACGTTTGATCAATGCCACAGTGATCTACAACGCAGATGCTGCCGCCATCCATGTCATAGTCGCAGTAATCGTATGCACCACAGCCATCTGCTTTATCATAAACAGTACAGATGTCAGTAATGCCCAAGAGGCAGTCAAAAGACATCGGCTTCACGCCTGCCTCGTCGCCACTTCCTGGATTAATCGGATGAATATGCTTCACGACTACCTCCCTTTGAGTGCAGAAAAACCTCAATATTGTGTATAACAAACCAAGATGTCTAGTTCACCATATTTCTAGAATGGTTTCGGCGAACGTAGCAATAAGCTTCGCAGACGGTAATCAGAAGAACGAACACCTCCACAATGGTGACAGCAATGCGCTGAACCGCTTATTCCGATACAGTAGCTTCTCGTTGATTTTTCTCCTGCGAAGATGAGTGGCGGGAAATAAGGTCAAAAGCCATCTCGTAGCACATTTTTCTATATTCACATGATGCAGGGTGTAGACTCTTGGGCAAGTAGCCGTGCTCGTCTGCAGCCTCCCAGCTACAGCCCCCACCACAGAAAGACCGAGCCCAACAGTCCGTACAGTCAATTCTTTTTTCGACACCCTGACTCCAGTTTTCAATATACCTAGTTTCGTCAATTCCGGTGACGATGTTGCCCATTTTGAATCGCATCATCCCGACAAACCTGTGACAGGGGTATACGTCCCCTTCGGGAGTCACGGAAATAAAACGCCTGCCAGCCCCGCATCCGACAAAGGCGATCCTGTTGCTCATAATCAAATCAACTGCAGTTTTCAATGTTCTAAACAAGGGCTTTTCCCCTTGATCAATCTGTTTGAGATATTGATCCGCCAAATCTATTAGGCCCGCCCTGATTTTGTTTAATGAGTGTTCGTCGAGTTTGATATTCTCATCGAATGAGCTCACGGGCGAGAAGTAAATCCTTCTGAAGCCCATCTCTTTAAACTGAAGATAGTCTTCAACAAGGTTACAGTTATTATTTGTTAAGGTCGCTCTTGCGCCGAAGGGGAACGACTCGGAAAAACGACGAACGTTTTTGTCGATATCGGAGAAAGAGCCGCCTCCCGTCTTGTACGGGCGCGATGCATCGTGCTTGCATCCTGTACCATCGAGACTAATCAGAACAGAAAACCCGTGCTCCTTGAAAGAATTCACAGCAGTGTCATTCAAAAGCGTTCCGTTGGTCGTAATAGAATAGGTAAAGTTTCTATTGGGGTATATTCTTTTTGAATAGTCGACCGTTTTCCATATCAGCGGCTCGTTAATCATGGGTTCCCCACCAAAAAAGACGATTGCAAGCGTTTCGTTTTCCGATGAACTTGCGACGAGGTAGTCGACCGCCTTGAAGGCTATCTCGTCTGTCATCAGCAGAGGAGACGTTCCATAATCTCCTTTACCGGCAAAACAGTAACTACAACCAAGGTTGCATGCATGTGAAACGTGGAGTTCGATGGATCTAAGTTTTCGAGGCGTGTCTTTTGTTAAGAAAGTCCGCTCAGACAATCGTTGATACTCATCAATGTCGTCTTCAAGTTCTGCTATGGTCGTTTGGTCGTAGCCTTTCGCAGCAAGTGACTTTGTTAGCAACTTCGAGTTGACCGTTCTTCCCGATGCTTCAAATATGCGAAGCGCATCTTCTGATGCTTGGTCAACCTGAAAGCAATTGCGAGTGACCTCATCGAAGCAGTAACGACGATCACTTACTGAGAAAAAATGCATACGTTCCTCAATTTCATGCTGGACTGGCACTAACCTTGTTTATTGTTACGCAGCTATAAAAAACCACCAGCGGGGATTCGGTGTGCGGCCCAATCGGACTCCCAAAAGGTTCTATTTGAGACTGGCAAGCTTTGTGTTGTTGGCACTTCGACAGCGCTCTTTATTCCAACATGGAGCCTCGCAGTTTGAGTCGACTTGCCTCTGGAAGGTCCGATCTCAACTTGATTTAGGATGAAAACAGATTACAGGCGCGCTCCTCTAGAAAGAAAGGAAACCAATCGCCGCCTTTCACCAGGAAAGTTTTTATAGCCCACCTCGAGCAAAATGAAAGATGCGAGAGCGATTGGGGAACAACGCGAATCTCCCCTTTTGGGTGGGAGCGAGCCTTCAGCCACCGGCGAACGACTCGCCCTGGTCAGAATCTGGAAGTGGTGCCGGGCCGCTTGGGCCTCCCCGGTGACTTCGTGGGGCTTACCTGCCTGACGTCGAGGAGTACATCCGCAAGATTCGTTCCCTATGCCGTTTGCTCTCACGCCCGCCTTGGTTCCAAGTCGGGCGAGCACGAGGTCGCGCCGGCGCATCCGCTGGGACTGCTGCGCGTGCAAAACGGCTACGCGGTGAGCGTCCCGCGCTGGATTCAGCCGAGTGAGGAAGGCGTCGAGATCGGCGCGCTGGCAACGGGGGAGGGCGGCATCACCGATGTGGGCGATGACGTTTCGGCTCGCCATGCCCACGTGTGGTGCGATGACCAAAATGTCTGGTACGTTGAGGACCTGTCGTCCACCAACGGAACCGTGGTGGTAAACGACGCGACGAACGTCTGCACCCAGGTCGAGCCCGGCCGCTCCGCCCAGCTCAACCCCGGTGACGAGCTCAAGCTCGGAGAATCCACAACCTACGCCATCCTCCTCGGCGCCCTCTGACTCATCTCCTAAATAAGTTGCGGTGAAATAGGGGCTGTTTAAGGCTACGGCCGGCAAAAACAGTTCCTATTTCACCGCAGCTGCCATTTGGTCCCTCGGTGACGGAAGGATCAATTTTGCCCTTGATGGTCACCCAAGGTAAACCTTTACCGCCCGCCTATATTTGCCGAAATTACACTTGACGGCGGGGTACAATAAACCCGCATGCGGATTTCCGTTGCGGGCGCTTCCCATCGCCGGGGCGTGCCCGGGAGCATCCGGCATGCGGCCTTTGCGGCGCTCGGTCATGTGCAAGACGGGTAGCTGGGCTTGTGGAGCGCGTGCAGCCCTCCTCGCCTCGGCATGCCTTCTCTCCACGCCATGTACCTGCTGCTGAGCCTGCCTGCCAGATGATTGGAAGCAACAGCGAAAATCCCATCACGCCAACATCCCGGCGATCGCCGGGGCCTGTATACCTATATGAGAGGAGAGGGGTATATGGCGCGTAAGTTTAAGTCTATGGACGGCAACGAGGCGGCCGCATATGTTTCGTATGCGTACACCGAGGTAGCGGGAATCTATCCCATTACGCCGTCCAGCCCGATGGCCGACCATGTCGACCAGTGGGCGGCCCAGGGTCGCAAGAATATCTTCGGCACCCCGGTCAAGGTCGTCGAGATGGAGTCCGAGGCAGGTGCAGCCGGTACCGTTCACGGTTCGCTGGGCGCCGGTGCTCTGACCACCACCTACACGGCTTCTCAGGGTCTGCTCCTGATGATCCCGAACATGTACAAGATCGCGGGCGAGCAGCTCCCGGGCGTCTTCCACGTCTCCGCGCGTTGCGTCGCTTCCCACGCCCTGAACATCTTTGGCGATCACTCCGACGTCATGGCCTGCCGCCAGACCGGTTTCGCCATGCTCGCCGAGGGCAACGTCCAGGAGGTCATGGACCTCTCGCCGGTGGCTCACCTTGCCGCCATCGAGGGTAAGACCCCGTTCCTTAACTTCTTCGACGGCTTCCGCACCAGCCACGAGATCCAGAAGGTCGCCATGTGGGACTACAAGGATCTGGCCGAGATGTGCGACATGGACGCCGTCCAGGCTTTCCGCGACCACGCGCTCAACCCTGAGCACCCGCACACCCGCGGCAGCCACGAGAACGGCGATATCTTCTTCCAGAACCGTGAGGCCTGCAACAAGGTCTACGACGAGCTTCCCGCCGTCGTCGAGGGCTACATGAAGAAGATCAACGAGAAGCTCGGCACCGATTACGGCCTGTTCAACTACTACGGCGCTCCCGATGCCGACCGCGTCGTCGTGTGCATGGGCTCCTTCTGCGACGTGCTCGAGGAAGTCATCGACTACCTCAACGCTCACGGCGAGAAGGTCGGCCTGGTCAAGGTTCGCCTGTTCCGTCCGTTCTCCATCAAGCACTTTGTCGACGTTCTCCCCGAGACCGTCCAGAAGATTGCCGTCATGGACCGCACCAAGGAGCCGGGTTCCATCGGCGAGCCGCTCTACCAGGACGTCGTTTCTGCTCTCTACGAGGCCGGCAAGACGGGCATCAAGGTCGTCGGCGGCCGTTACGGCCTGGGCAGCAAGGACACGCCTCCCGCGTCCGCGTTCGCTGTCTTCGAGGAGCTCAAGAAGGACGAGCCCAAGCGCGAGTTCACCATCGGCATCGTCGATGACGTGACCAACCTGAGCCTGCCCGAGGCCGAGGATGCGCCCAACACCGCAGCCCCCGGCACCATCGAGTGCAAGTTCTGGGGTCTGGGTGGCGACGGTACCGTCGGCGCCAACAAGAACTCGATCAAGATCATCGGCGACCACACCGACAAGTACGTCCAGGCCTACTTCCAGTACGACTCCAAGAAGACCGGCGGCGTCACCGTCTCGCACCTGCGCTTTGGTGATTCCCCGATCCGTTCGCCGTACTACGTGACCAAGGCCGACTTTGTCGCTTGCCACAACCCCAGCTATATCGTCAAGGGCTTCAAGATGGTCCGCGACGTCAAGCCGGGCGGTACCTTCCTGGTCAACTGCCAGTGGAGCGACGAGGAGTTCGCCGAGCACATGCCCGCTGTGGCCAAGCGCTACATTGCGAACAACAACGTCAACGTCTACCTGATCGACGCTATCGACCTGGCCGCCAAGGTCGGCATGGGCAAGCGCACCAACACGGTGCTCCAGTCCGCCTTCTTCGCGCTGGCCAAGGTCCTGCCCGCCGAGGACGCCCTGCAGTACATGAAGGACGCGGCTACCAAGTCCTACATGAAGAAGGGCCAGGCCATCGTCGACGCCAACCACAAGGCTATCGATGCCGGCGCTACCGCCTTCCGTAAGTTCGAGGTTCCGGCCGACTGGGCAACTGCCGAGGATGCTGCCCCCATCGAGCTCTCCGAGGAGACCAAGTCTGCCATCGCCCAGCAGGTCAAGAACCTGCTCGAGCCCATCGATCGCATGGATGGCGACAGCCTGCCTGTTTCCGCCTTCGTCGATTGTGCCGACGGCCAGTTTGAGCTGGGCGCCTCCGCATACGAGAAGCGCGGCGTCGCCGTGGTCGTTCCCCACTGGGACGAGACCAAGTGCATTCAGTGCAACCAGTGCGCCTATGTGTGCCCGCATGCCACCATCCGTCCGTTCGCGATGACCGAGGACGAGGCTGCCGCCGCGCCCGAGGCTACCCGCACGCTCGACGCTATGGGCCCCAAGGCCAAGGGCATGAAGTTCACCATGGCCGTGTCCCCGCTCGACTGCATGGGCTGCACCAACTGCGTCAAGGTCTGCCCCAAGGGCGCCCTCGAGATGGTTCCCACCGAGCAGGAGATGGACCAGCAGCCCGTTTGGGACTACATGGTCGAGAACGTCTCCGAGAAGAAGGAACTCATCGCGGCCAACGTCAAGGGCAGCCAGTTTAAGCAGCCCTACCTGGAGTTCTCTGGCTCCTGCGCCGCTGCGCCGAGACCGCCTATGCACGTCTGGTGACCCAGGTCGCCGGCGACCGCATGTTCATCTCCAACGCCACCGGCTGCTCCTCCATTTGGGGCAACCCCGCTGCCACCGCTCCTTACTGCAAGGACAAGGACGGTCACGGCCCGGCGTGGAACAACTCCCTGTTCGAGGACAATGCCGAGCACGGTCTGGGCATGGCCGTTGGCTATGAGGCCGTTCAGCACAAGCTGATCGCCGCTACCCAGGACATCATCGCTGCCGATGGTCCGTCCGATGAGCTCAAGGCCGCCGGTCAGGCTTGGATCGACTCCGTCAACGACGCCGAGGCCTCCAAGACCGCTGCCGCTGCCTACGTTGCCGAGCTCGAGAAGTGCGGCTGCGACGCTTCCAAGGCAATCCTCGCCGACAAGGCTTACCTCACCAAGAAGTCCTTCTGGATCTTCGGCGGCGACGGCTGGGCCTACGACATCGGCTTCGGTGGCCTGGACCACGTCCTGGCTTCCGGCCACAACGTCAACGTCTTCGTCTTCGACACCGAGGTCTACTCCAACACCGGCGGTCAGGCCTCCAAGGCCTCGAACCTGGGCCAGGTCGCTCAGTTCGCCGCTGCCGGTAAGGTGACCAAGAAGAAGTCTCTGGCCGAGATCGCCATGAGCTACGGCTACGTCTACGTGGCACAGGTTGCCATGGGCGCCAACCCGGCTCAGACCCTCAAGGCCATTCACGAGGCCGAGGCCTACGACGGCCCGTCCCTCATCATCGGCTACAGCCCCTGCGAGATGCACTCCATCAAGAAGGGCGGCATGCAGAACTGCCAAGCCGAGATGAAGAAGGCTGTCGAGTGCGGTTACTGGAACCTCTTCCGCTTCAACCCCGAGGCTGCTGCCGGCAAGAAGTTCTCGCTCGATTCCAAGGAGCCGCGGGCGGTTATCAGGAGTTCCTGATGAACGAGGCCCGTTACGCTTCGCTGACGCGTTCCTTCCCCGAGCGCGCCGAGGAGCTCTTCAAGGAGAACGAGCAGGCCGCTATGGACCGCTATCAGCACCTGCTGAAGCTCAAGACGGTGTACAACGAGGCTTAAGTCTCCCACCGCAGGATCTGAGGGCTGACCTTCGCGGACGTCCTCGGACATGAAAGAACCCCCGCTGCGCACTACGTGCGACGGGGGTTCTTTCGTCCTGCGGAGTGTCCGCGAAGGTTAGCCCTCAGATCCTGCTACGACTACGTCCTCGGATTGTGGGGCTGAATGAAGGACGTGGCTGTGGGGGTGCCTTGTCCCGGTCGCTGTTTCGCGGCGTGGCCGCGAAACCACGCGCCACTTTGGGCATGGAGGGCTAGCTGATTGTGGCCTTCTGCTGCCCCAGTGCTGTTTCGCGCTTTGCGCGAAACATCGCAGCACTTTGGGCATAGTGGGGGAGTTGGTTGTCGCTGCCTTCTATCCCCTTGCTGTTTCGCGCCTTTGGCGCGAAAGGCGCAGTACTTTGGGCGTGGGGGCTGGCTTGCGGACTCAGATGACCTAGAGAGATATGGGTGCAAACGAGAAATCGTTGTTGGGGTCGTCCTTTTCCATAAACTCATCGAGACAGAATGTCATATAGATTGGAACGTAAAGGATCTTGCCCTCTTTGCAAAGGTTTTCGTGGCTCAGCACAACGGCCTCGGGAATTTTGTACTCGCCCACACTCATCAAACGGTCGAGGGCTGCATGTGCTCGAACTTTCTTGCCCGATTTGACTTCGATTGGGACAACATGCCCGCGGGCACCTCGATTACAAAGTCGACTTCACCGACCTCACGCGTTTGGTAGTACCACGTATCTGCTCCGAGGGCAACGAGTTCCTGTGCGACCACGTTCTCATAGAGGCCGCCGAGGTTGGGGGTTTTCATGTCAAGGTAGACGGCGCGTGCCGTGCTGCCGGGATACCGCGATGCGAGCATACCTGTATCGGACTCGTATAGTTTAAAGGCCGTCGTTTTCTCCGTCCTCTTGAGAGGACTTCGTGCCTCCGTCACCTGGGGGACCATCAATCCAACGCCTGCGTTCACCAGCCATAGGAAATCCTGCTCGTATTTTTGAAGACGAGCTCCCTCGCCTAGAGACGAGACGATAAAGCGATGGGACTCCGCCTCAAGCTGAACGGGAATTTGCTCGAAAATGGAGCGAACGTTAAACGCTCGAGTCGATGCATATTTAGAGATATCGCTTTTGTACTGATCGACTAGCTGAATTTGAAGCTCACGCGTTCTCACGAGCGAATAGCCCGAATCGATATAGTTCTGAACGACCTCCGGCATGCCGCCGCAAACGATATAAGCTCTAAAGTTTTTGAGCATCGCCTCATGAATAAAATTTTCGACGGGACGCCTCTCGACAAGGCAGCTGCGGATGTCTGCAAGCACATTCTCGCTGATGCTGTTTGCCCAACAAAACTCTTCAAAATCCATTGGCCGCATAACAATGTGCTCGACATACCCCACCGGGAAAGAAGAGATCCCCTTAAACTCAGTCCCAAGCATAGACCCCGAGAAGACATAGCTAAAGCGTCCGTCCTCGACCAGCGCCTTCATAAGTGTAACGATCTGCGGATACTCCTGAATCTCATCGACGAAGATAAGCGTGTCTCCTTCAACAAGCGGTGCATCCGCAAGAAGGGCCACACGGTTGATGAAGTCAATGGAGTTCTTAGCGCCAACAAGTACGTCTCTTGCCTCGGCATCAAGTAGCAGATTGACCTCATAATACGAAGCGTAGTTGCTCTTTCCAAACGCGCGAATCGCATAGCTCTTGCCAATCTGACGCGCACCGGTAACAAGCAGGGCCTTATGGGAGTTATTCTTCCAGCTCAAAAGCCTATCAGTGACCTTGCGGCGTAGCATTAAAACACCTCATTGACAAAAATTGGCAAATAGATTTGCCCCTAATCATACAAAAATTGACAAATAGATTTGACCCAAATCATACAAAAATTGGCAAATAGCAAAGCTCACTTAGGCCTCAAAGCCAGCGAACCAGCACGGTACTTTGCGAAAAGGCTGGCGGCGCCGTTGTTGAGGGTGGCCAGGTTGACAGTGGCGCCGTTAGCGTTCTCGGCTGCTTGGGCGCGCAGGAGCGAAAGGGCGTCGGCAGCGTTCATGCAGAAGCCGACGGTAAAGTTCCATACTGCGAACTCGCAGTCGCTTGCCGCGGGGTGAAGCGCGATCGGCTATCCCTTATGTTGGATGAAAAGCCCCATGTTTTTGCAGGGGTGCATACTCGTCAAATTAATGTATAGAATCGCGTATAGTGCGAGTAAGATATTGCGCTGTCCGTTTTGTGTTTAGCAAAGATATAGTTTGCATAATCTGGTCTAATCCCTGCTCTATTTAAATAAAGTTGCACGTAAATGGCGTAGATATGCCTGAACTGGGCTTCTTTACGCTGAGCGGGTAAAATCGACCGTTCGCCGCTTAGGTATTTTCAAAATGAATAAAATGAGCGATAAAGAGAATATAAACCTTAATAAACTCGCGTATCGCACGGACGCGGGTTATTAATGGGTTGTAGGCCTTTTACAGAAAGGATTCCAGCAATGTCTAAGCCTCTTGGCAAGCCCGATCGTATTGTCGTCGCCCTCGGCGGCAACGCCCTCGGCAACAACCCCGTCGAGCAGATCGAGGCCGTGAGCAACACCGCCCACGCTCTCCTTGGTCTTATCGAGCAGGGCAACGAGATCATCATCACCCACGGCAACGGCCCGCAGGTCGGCATGATCCAGAACGCCTTCGCTGCTGCCCACGATGCCATCGGCACCCCCGAGATGCCGCTGCCCGAGTGCGGCGCCATGTCCCAGGGCTACATCGGCTACCACCTGCAGCAGGGCATCGGCCGCGAGATGCACAAGCGCTATAAGCGTTGGCACGCCGCCACCGTCGTCACCCAGATCGAGTGCGATCCCGACGATCCCGCGTTCAAGAACCCGACCAAGCCGATCGGCCCCTTCTACACCGAGGAGCAGGCCAAGGAGTTCATGGCCGAGGATCCCTCCAAGGTCTTCGTCGAGGATTCCGGCCGCGGCTGGCGTCGCGTCGTCGCCTCCCCCGATCCCAAGAAGATCGTCGAGGCCGACTCCATCCTCAACCTGCTCGACAACGAGTTCATCGTCATCGCCTGCGGTGGCGGCGGCATCCCCGTCGTCCGCGACTACGAGAACAAGGGCTGCTACAAGGGCGTTCCCGCCGTCATCGACAAGGACCTGGGCGGCGAGCTGCTGGCTGAGGACTGCGACGCCGACGTTCTGTTCCTGCTGACCGCCGTTGAGCATGTCGCCATCAACTTTGGCAAGCCCAACCAGGAGGAGCTCGAGGACCTCACCGCCGACGAGGCCGAGCGTCTGGCCGACGAGGGTCAGTTCGGCAAGGGCTCCATGGAGCCCAAGGTCCGCGCCGCCATCAAGTTCGCCCGCTCCCGCAAGGGCCGCACCTGCATCATCGGCGCCCTGGACAAGGCCGCCGAGACCATGGCCGGCCTCTCCGGTACCCGCATCCACGAGTAGTCCCTACTCCGTTGCCTCTCCCGTGGGCGCCAGGCAAAGCGCCCACAAACTAGCCTCTCTTCATGAGCCCTGCAGTCCGCTCCGACTGCGGGGCTTTTGCTATTGAGGTCGCTGTTCATGAGGAGTGCTGCGCGCCGCGCCCAAATCACGAGAGTGGATAATCTCCCACTTTGAGCCTGCGTACAGGCCAAAAGTGGGAGATTATCCATTCTCATTCCGGGTAGTCATTGGGGACGTTCTTAAACGACTAGTTAAACAAGAACGTCTCCAACGACTACTCATTTAAGTCTGTCCCCAATGACTAGCAGTAGGCCCACATGGCTTCGATTTCGTTGAGGACCTCCACCACGCCCCAGCGGCGGGCGCTGCGGCTGGCCGAGTTGGGGTCGTAGACGCCAATCTGGTTAAAGGCTTTAGCCTGTGCGGGGCGCGCAGCGCGCCGCATCAGAAACCACCCGCTATGCGGGTGGGGACAACCGGCTTTACAAAGCCGCCCCCTCGCCGGACACTTGC
>JAQEDL010000041.1:0-20682 GCA_027669365.1 Coriobacteriaceae bacterium AM49-12
CTCGCGCTGGACGCGGGCGGCACCGGCGCGATCGCGGCGCGCCTCGTCGAGCTCGGCCGTCACGGCAGCATGGACCACCGCGTCGCAGGTCTCCCCCGCCGCCTTCACCACCGGCCACTCGGCAAGCAGCTCGTTGACGGAAGGAATGGCGCGCAGGCGGGCGCGCACCTCATCGGACATGTTCTGGCTATCGCTCATGTGCGGCCTTTCAAAAGAAACGTGGATCAGTCAAATACATCAGCTGAGTCAATTACTCGTCATTATCCCCGCGCGCCGCGATCTTTTCCACGCGAACGGCGTTTTCCTGGGTGAGCGCAGCACCCGTCAACGGGTCCCAACGTAACGGCGTATGGTCGAGCGGGCCCACGCCCAAGGCTTGAGCGCCACCGGCATCGGCACCAAACGAACGCCCGCCGGGGGCGGCCGACGTAAAGATGCACGCCGGATGCAGGTACGGCGTCGTCTCCACGCGCACGCGGTCGCGGCCCATATCGCTCACAAGCTCGACGACCTCGCCGTCGGCGATGCCCATGTGCACAGCAGCATCGGCATTCATCTGCACGGCATCCAGGTCCGACCCAGCCTCGGCGGCACCTTGGGCCGCGAGCCTGCGCGAGGTATGCGACTCAAAGGGTCGATTGCCGCTAATGAGACGAAACATCCCCGGGCCAGGCTCCACCATGGGCGCGATCCAGTCGGGCACACGACCCAGGCCGGCTCGTTCCCATACGTCGCTTGCCAGCGCAATTTTGCCGCCATCCAGGGGAATCGCCGGCTCGCCCGTACGCGACGGCAACACAACACCCGTGTCGGCCCAGCCGCGCTTCTTGAGCTCGTCCAGATTGACCCCAAAAGGCGCCACCTGGCAGCCGCCAGATCGTCAGACGTAAACTGGAAGTACTCGCCCGCGCCACACGCCTGCGCCAGACCGGCAAAAATCTCCCGACCGGGACGTGTGTCGTCATGCTGCACAGGCAGCACGGCGTTGCGGTAGAACACCCGCGAATCGTTGGCACCCACGACTGTGCCCACACCGCGGTCGGCCTCCAGATACGTCACATCGGGCAGCACGAAGTCAGAAGCACGCGCTGTCTCGGACCAGCGGATATCAATCGTCACGAGCAAGTCGAGCTGCTGCAAAATACCCAACCACGCTCCGGCGTTGCCATAGCCTGCCCCGGGATTGCTAGCATAGACGATGAGCCCACGCAAATCGCCGGCCAGTATCGACTGACCGATGGTCGTGCACAGGCCGCGCACCGGATCGACCAGTGGATAGCGCTCGGACCCCAGCTTGGGCCCGCGAGGCACCGGCGGCGTCGCAAAGCGCGCGGGATCGAGGTCGCCCAACACAGGCGGCGTGGGCGGATTGAGCGCGCCGCCTACATGCCCGATGCAGCCCAGCAGCACATCGACCAAGCAGATAGCGCGCGCGGTCTGGGTGCTATTGGCATACGCGATACCGATGCCACCATGAAAGCCCGCATCCACCACAGCGGCAGGCGCGGCGGCAGCCAAATCACGCGCAGTCGCACGGATATCGTACGCCGGCACGTCGCACATCGACTCGGCCCACTCAGGCGTCCAAACAGCAGCCGCCTGCGTCAGCTCGTCAAAACCCGTGGTATAGCGGGTCACGAACTCGTGGTCATACAGGTCCTCGGCAATCAAGACATGCGCGATGCCCAGCAGCAAGGCCAGGTCGCAGCCCGGGCGCACGCGCAGCCAGCGGTCGGCAAGCGCAGCCGAGCCGCTGCGCCGGGGGTCGACCACGATAATCTTCGCCCCACGGCGACGGGCATCGTTGAGCGCATCGACGGCCCCCATCGTCGACGAATCAACAATGGAACGCCCCAGGTACATGATGCAGTCGGTATGCACCAGGTCGGAAGCGGGACTATGGCCCAGGCTGTGCTCCCAACCGGTAAGTCGGCTTACCTCGCAGGCGCCATCGGCACCGTACACGTTGGGCGAACCCAGCGCGTGCATAAGACGATAGCCCCAGTAGCGGTCGAACGAGGGCACGCCGAGCGTCATGCCCAGCGCACGAGGCCCGCACTCGTCAACAATCCCCAAAAGACGCTCGGCAATCTGAGCAAACGCCTCGTCCCACGAAATTACATCGAACCCCGAGCCATCAGCTCGTCGGCGCATGGGGTGCACGATGCGATCGCGCTCGTCAAACGCCATGTCCAGGCGATGGCGCCGCGGCGCACAGGCACGCGCCGCGCACGGATGCCCCACAACCGGCAGCTCGGCCACCACACGCCCATCCTCAACATGGGCCGCAAAGGCGCAATCGGCATAGCATCCCCCGCATGTGGTCACCACGGCGCGACCGTCACGCTTCACAGCAGATGCCATCTCGATTACCCCTTTCATCAGCCAAACACAACAGGCCAACAGCCCGGCACCGGGCCCCAGACCCAAAAAGCCTCCCGCACGGCAACGCCCCGCGGGAGGCCCGACGTCAAACAGACGGCACCTTACGCCTCGGACTTCTTGGCGTAGATAAACCAGTAGCCGAGCGCGACCAGAACCGCGCCGCCCACGATGTTGCCCAGCGTGGCGGCGGACAGGTTAAACGCAATGCCCGCGGCGTTGAGCGCATCAGCGCCGGCGACGTCGGCGCCATAGCCGCACGCGTGCATCACGGCACCCATGGCAAAAAATACATGTTGGCAACGCAGTGCTCAAAACCGCAGGCCACAAAGGCGGCGATGGGCAGCAGAATGCCCACAACCTTATCGACCACGGTCTTGCCGGCGGTACCGATCCACACGGCCAGGCACACAAAGATGTTGCACAGGATGCCGCGGAAGAAGATCGTCACCCAGTCAATCGTCACCTTGCCGGCGGCGACGCTCACCATGGAGTTGGCGACCGCCTCGCCGTTGAGCTTGTAAATGCCGGCCATGTACACCAAAAAGACGATGAACAGGGCACCGACAAAGTTACCGACCCATACGACGACCCAAGCCTTGAGCATCTGGACCAGGGTGATCTTTTTGCTCTTGAGCGCGCAGACCATAAGCGAATTACCGGTAAACAGCTCGGCGCCGCACACCAGCACGAGCACCAGGCCCAGGCAAAAGCACAGGCCGCCCACGACGCGCTGAGCGCCCCAGCCAGCGTGCTATCGCTCAAGAACACCGTAAAGAACAGGCCGCCGAAGGCAATAAACGCACCGGCGAACATTGCCAACAGAAAGGCCTTTGCGACCGGCAGGTTGGCCTTGGTCACGCCGGCGGCCTCGGTCTTGGCCTCGATCGCGGCGGGCGCCAAGCAATCGGGAGCGGGGTACTCCACCTTGGAATCTGCCATGTCAATCACTTCTTTCCTAATCAGCAGGGACAAGCGCTCCTATTGCTCTTGCCCCAAGCGGACAAAGTGGAAAAAGTCGTTGGCGGCCACGGCGTCGTACACGGCGTCGACGGCGTCAAAGACTTCCGGGGACATGGGGTTGTAGAACTCCGTGTCGCCCGGCTGAATCCCGACGAAGACGATATCATCGCACGATTGCTCAATCTCTTCGATCAGAATCGACAAAGGAAGCGAATGCGTGGTGAACATCGACTTGCGGGCCACATCGCGCTTGTCGAGCAAACGGATGGACCCGACGGGCAGCGCCATGTCGGCGGCATCGACCAAAACCAGACGCGGCGGACGCTCGCGCTTGACTTCGATGATGTCGTCCTCGGGCGTCTGACCGCCGTCGATGGTGTACCAACCGGCGATGGGTGCGTCCTCCATCTTTTTGGAGAGCACGGGGCCGGCGGCATCGTCGGCACGCAGCACGCTTCCCGCTGTGAGCACGATACCCGCAAACGGGGCACCGTTCACACGTCCATCCACAACGCGACCCATTACTGCAACCTTCCCGTCAGATACACGCCCGACACATCGCGCACGCGTTCAACCAGATCGCGGAACTTCATTAAGAACGCAACTTGCTGGGCATGCAGACCAAAGTCGTCGTCGAACACCGAGATGCCAGCCTTGGCCGACCCGCGAAAACCGCGCTCGTCAAGCAGCGTGTCGCAGGCCTCGAGCAGCGACGGTACCGCCGCCTTGTCGAGCTGGCACTCACCAAAGGAGCGGATGGCCTCAAACTTGGTTTTGGCCTCCCCCTCCGGCAGCGCGTCGATAAGCGTATAGAACACATCCACCGGCACCGACAGGCGCGGCTCAAAGCAGTCGAGCACGCCAGTGTGGTGGCCCACGGCGAGTGTGTAGTACAGCACGTCGCAGGCCTCCTGGGGAACGTCTTCCTCGGTCTCCACAAACTTACGCGTGAGCTCGTAAAAGACCACCTGGTCGGGCGCATGGCCCAGGCAGGGGTCGGCGACCCCCTCGCAGCCTCGTCGCTTGCGCGCGAGGCATCGCCAAAGGAGCCACCGAGCATACCGGGGCCCGCAAAGTAACCAGAGCGGTCCGTGAGTTCCATCTAGCGACCCCCGGCCAGCACCAGATCCTGCAGCGCCGAGTAGACCTCAACGCGGCGAGGATCATCTTGCTTGTCGATGAGCAGCGCCATGGCACCGCGGATATCGCCCTTGGGTGCGCCCTCGAGCGTATCCATAAACTCGTTGGCCAGGTCGCGGCCGTAACGGTAGCCGCTCATGGCGCGAGCCTCGCGCTCGATGGCAACGCGCAGCTTGTACGGCACGCCGGGGTGCAGGATATCGGCCTGCTCGCCGGCGGCCTCCACCGTGGTCTCGGCATGGAGCTTTTGGTCCAGCAGACCAAGCGCCATGGCAAAGCCGTAGACGGTCTGCGCGGGGCTGGGCGGGCAGCCGGGGATGTAGACATCGACCGGCAGGATCTTGTCCGTGCCGCCCCAGACGCAGTAGTTGTCGTAGAAGATGCCACCGGTGCAGCCGCACGCGCCATAGGACACCACGATCTTGGGATCGGGCGCGGCCTCAAAGGCGCGCAGGGCCGGCATGCGCATGGCACGTGTTACGGCGCCGGTGTACAGCAGCACATCGGCGTGACGGGGCGAGGGCACGACCTTGATGCCAAAACGCTCGACGTCAAAGACGGGCGTGATGGAACCGAAGATCTCGATCTCGCAGCCGTTGCAGCCGCCGCAGTCAACACGGTAGACGTACACCGAGCGCTTGATCTTCTTAAGAAGGGTCGCCTTGGCCTTCTCGATGCTCTCGTCGAGCTCGATCTTGGTCGGGCGGTACTGGAGCCGCTCGGGCAAAAGCGTGGGTTCGGCCATGGTTACTCCTCCTTCGTATCAAAATCCATGATGATGCCCTCGACCGGCGCAGGACCGGCGGGAATCTCGGGCGCATCGGGGTTGAGCTCGCGGTCGACATACTCGGGGTTCACGCCGTGGCCGCCAGATACTCCATGCCGGGGCCCTGGGGCTCGCCGGACGCAAGCGTCTCGTTGGCAGCCATGCCGCGCGCGTTGCCGGTCTTTACGGCCGAGGCGGCGCGCAGGGCGTCGAGCTCGCGCTTACACTCCTGGCACATACCGACAGTACGGGCGGCCTGGATGGCCTCCATGCCGCCGACCTTTTGCAGCAGGCGCTTGGCGTAGTCGATCTCCTTATGCGGGGCAAACGGCTTGCCGCAGCACGAGCAGTGCTCGAGCGTATAGACGCTCTTGCTGGTGAGGTCATCCTTGCTCATGACGGCCAGCTCAAACTCTTCGGTGAGCTTGATGGCCTCCATGGGGCAGGCTTCCTCGCAGCGGCCGCAAAAGATGCAGCGACCGTAGTCGATCGACCAGGTGATGGTATCGGCCGCAAGGTCGGTGTCCATGCGAATGGCATCGGCCGGGCACGCCACGCCGCAGGCACCGCAGGCGATGCAGAGCTCGGCGTTGTGCTCGGGCTTGCCGCGCATGTCCTTGTTGGTGGGAAACGGCGCAAACGGGTACTTGACCGTTGCGTCGCCGGCCTTGGCGTTGACCTTCCAAAGCTTCAGCATATTAGAGCGCCTCCTCATCGAGCGGAGCGGCCATGGTGCCCTCGCCCGCAAGCGGCGACTTGTCGCGCCAGACGTTCTCGAACTGCTCCTTGTCGAGCACGTGGTCGCGCTTGGCGGCGACATCGGTCACCGTCACGCGGTCGGTGCAGGAGTAGCACGGGTCGAGCGAGCCGACGATCAGCGCCGCGTCGCCCACGGTGTTGCCGCGGAACATGTAGCGCAGGACCGGCCAGTTGCTGTACGTGGCGGCCTTGGCGCGCCAGCGGTAGCACTTCTGGTTGTTGCCGAGCATCGCCCAGTGCACATCCTCGCCGCGCGGCGCCTCGGTGGCGCCGATGGCGTACTTGTGCGGGGTGTACTCCCAATCCGTGGTGAGGATGGGGCCCGACGGGCAGTTCTCGAGCATGGTCTCGATCATGTCGATCGAATCGTAGACCTCCTGAATGCGGACGGCGGTACGACCGAAGGCATCGCAGGTGTCGGCCGTGGCGGCATGCATCTTCTGAATATCCGGATCGGCGTAGCCGTCGAAGGGATGGTCAAAGCGCACGTCGCGGGCATAACCCGAGCCACGCATGAGCGGGCCAACCGGCGAGAAGTCGCGTGCGATCTTGCGGTCCAAGATGCCGATGCCACTCGTACGCTCAATAAAGTTGGGCGTGGAGAGCAAGACGTCGACGAGCTCCTGAACCTCGGAGCGCAGCTGGTGGATGGTCGTGAGCGTGGAAAGCTTCTGCTCGGCCAGGATATCGCGACGCACGCCACCGATCACATTGAGACCGTAGGTCTTGCGGTGACCGGAGAGCTTCTCGGCCAGGTCCATGGACTTCTCGCGGACGCGGAAGAACTGCTGGAAGCCGGAGTCGAAGCCGGTGTAGTGCGACGCCAGGCCAATGTTGAGCAGATGCGAGTGCAGGCGCTCGACCTCGAGCATGATGGCGCGGATGTACTGGGCGCGCGGCGGGACATGAATGCCCTGGGCGCGCTCGACGGCCTCGGCATAGGCCACCGAGTGGGCGCAGCCGCAGATGCCGCAGATGCGGTCGGCGAGGAACGTCACGGCGTCATAGTTCAGGCGCGTCTCGGCAACCTTCTCCATGCCGCGGTGCACGTAGAACAGACGGTAGTCGGCGTCGACGATCGTCTCGCCCTCAACGAACAGACGGAAGTGGCCGGGCTCGTCGGAGGTAATGTGCAACGGGCCCATGGGGACGAGCGTCGTCTCCTTGCCCTTGGTATCGGCCAAGAACTCGTAGTTTTCCATATCGCTCGCGGGAGCGGGACGGAAGCGGTAGTCCATGGAGTCCTTGCGCAGCGGGTACAGGCCGCTGGGCCAATCGTCGGGCAGCACCAGGCGACGACGATCGGGCAGACCCTCGGGGATCAGGCCGAACATGTCGCGAAGCTCGCGCTCGCCCCACACGCAGGCGGGGACGAACGGCGTCACGGACGGGAACGTCATCTTGGCGGGATCGACCTCGGTGCGCACGGTCACCCAGCCGGGGTCCTCCCCCTCCATGGAGATGACGTAGTACACGGCGTAACGGCCGCACAGACTGCGCTCATCGTTGCCGATGATCACGGGAATCCAACCGTAGCGCTCGTAATACAGGTAGTGGACGGCCTCGGGCAGACGGTCCTGCTTGACGGTAATCGTCAGCTGGTCCTCGCACTGCCACTCGACCTTCTCGATGCAGCCCGGAACGGCGCGGCGCAGGGCCTCGACATGGCTCTCGCAGCGACGGACATACACCTTGTTCTCAGTTTCAATCATTCGTTACTCCACCTCGCTCTGAGCGGTCTCGGTACCGAACACAGCGCGGTACATCGGCGTCGCGTGAAGTTCCTCGGTGCTCTGCTCGAGCACGATGCCGGTCGCGGTCTCCACACCGTGCACGAGAGGCAGCGGGGTGGCGATGCCAAACCACAAGATCATGACAGCCAGGATGATTTCGGGGATAAGCATGAGCGCCGGGGCCTCATGCTTGCCCATGCCCTGGGGCGCATGGCCGAATACCGACTTGAGTGCGATGCGGGTGAGCGCGGAGATGGCCACGGTAAGACCGAGGGCAACCACGACGACCAGCCACATGGGACCGGCGGTAACACCGGCGACAAAAGTCAGGAACTCGGAAATAAACATGCCAAAGGGCGGGAAGGCGGCAAGACCGAGCAGTGCCAGGATGGCGAGCGCGGCGGTTGCGGGTGCAACCTCGACGACGCCTGGATCTTGGCCAGGCTACGCGTGCCAAAGGCGTGCTGGATGTTGCCGGAAACGCAGAAGGCAAGCGTCTTGGTAAAGCCGTGGAACACGCAGTGCAGCAGGGCCGCGGCGATACCCAGCGGGCCACCGATACCCAGGCACAGGGCGATAACGCCCACGTTCTCCACAGACGAGTACGCAAAGCGGCGCTTGAGGTCGTCCTGGCGAAACATCGAGAGTGCCGCCACCAAAATGGACAGCGTGCCGACGATCAGCAGCAAAAGTTGCGGATACTCGGCGCCCACGGCCTGGATAATAAAGCCGTAGAAGCGCATGATCACAAGCATGGCGCACTTAAGCAGCACGCCCGAGAGCAGGGCCGAGACAGGGCTCGGGGCCTGGGAGTGGGCATCGGGCAGCCAAGTGTGCATGGGGAACAGGCCGGCCTTGGTGCCAAAGCCGATCACGATAAACGCAAAGGCGAGGCGCATGAGCGTCGGGTCGAACTGGTCGGCATACGGCAGCACGCACGACAGGAATGCGGCCTCGTGGGCGTTGGGAATCACGTCGGCGGCGTTGGCGTAGATCAGCAGCGTACCGAACAGGCCGAAGGCCACGCCGGCGGTGCAGACCATCGCATACTTCCAAGAAGCCTCGAGGGCCATCTTGTTCTTGTAGATACCCACGAGGAACACGGTGGAAAGCGTGGTTGCCTCCACGGCGGCCCACGTAAGGATCATGTTGTTGGACAGGCACGCGAGCAGCATGGTGAACACGAACAGGCTAAACAGCGCAAAATACTGCTTGGCGCGCTCGGCGGGCATGGAGCCCTCCTCGATATCGGCCTTTACATAGGGCAGCGAGAACAGCCCCGTAAGAAAACCGATAAAGCCGATGAGCAGCACAAAGATGGCGCCCAGCGAATCGAGGTGGAACCACAGGCCAAGAGCGCTCGCGGTGTCGCCGCTCATAAGGACGTCACCGGCCGTCACAATCGACAGCACCAGGACGGCTGCGACGGAGACCAGGTTGAGACCGGCAAACACGTTATAGGACGTGTTCTTGGGCAAAAACGCCATGACCAGCGAGAACACCAAAGGAGTCGCGAGCAGGGCGAGAATCAACGTTTCCATGGACTACCCCCTCAGCTCGGACAGGTCGCGCGCATCGAGCGAGTGGGAGTCGTCCCAAATGCGACGCACGACGATGGACATGATGATGACGGCAAAGATGGCATCGGTGGCGATACCGATCTCGATGATCTCGGGAGCGGTGGGGGCCAAAAGCGCGAGCGTCACATGGCTGCCGTTTTCCATAAGGCAGTATCCAAAGATCTGCTTCATGATGTTGCGCTGCGAGATGATGCAGGTAAGGCCCACAAAGAAGTGAGCGAAGCTAATAGCGAGCGCAGGCGTTGCGACCTCGGCCGTGGGCAGGCTGATCTGCGTCACGACGGCAAAGCAGATCGCGACCTCCACGGCGATGATGCAAATGGCCCACGCAGGCTTAAGGCCGGCCTTGAGCGATGCGTCGCTCGGCTCGCCCATCTTCTTGTATGCGCGGTTGAGGATATAAGGGACTAGGACGACCTTAGTGATAAAGGCGGATCCAGCCCACATAAGCAGCTCCTGCGCACCGGTGGTGACACCGAGCGTAGTGAGCAGTCCCACGAGCACCAGCGACTGCACCGCATACCAGCGGATAGCGTGCTTGATGTTCTTTGAGACGACCACCATGGTGGACGTGACGATCAGAAGGCCGCCAAGGATGTTGACGATCGAATAACCCATGTCGTTCTACCTCCTAACCGATCCAGCTGGCCGAAAGCGGGCCGCTGACGATAACCATGATGATGAGCACGATGAACACGAACGCCATCGCGCGGGGAAGCGGGGCTCCCGCAGCGACCTCTTCGCTCGGCTCGCCGGGCAGGCAATAGCCCATCCACTTGAGAAACCAGGCGAAGGTGGCGACGGTCTCGGCGACCATGATGCACACGAGCACCAGGATCGCGACGTTGCCGGCACCCACAGAAAAGCCGCCGGCGATGATCTGGAACTTCGAGAAGAATGTGTTCATGGGCGGCACGCCGGCAATGGCGAGCGCAGCGACACCAAAGCCCACGCCCGAAATCGGGTACTTCTTTACGATGCCGCGAAGCTTGGGCAGCATACGCGTGCCGAGCGTAAAGGAGAACGAACCGGCGATCAGGAAGAACAGCGTCTTGGCGAAGGCGTGGTTAAAGATGTGGCACACGGCGCCATCAAAGGCCAGCTGGCTGCCAAAGACCGAAAGGCCCAGACCAAAGAACACATAGGAGAGCTGGGCGATCGTGGAGAAGGCCAGCAGACGCTTCATGTCCTTTTGCGGCAGATACATAAGGAAACCAAAGAGCATGGTGACCATGGCGTCGATAATGGCAACCCAGCCCACGATCTCAGGAATCTCGCCGGCAGAGACGAGCGCACGCGCGAACACGCACACGCCGACCTTAACCATC
This sequence comes from Coriobacteriaceae bacterium AM49-12, assembly GCA_027669365.1. Lineage (GTDB taxonomy): Bacteria > Actinomycetota > Coriobacteriia > Coriobacteriales > Coriobacteriaceae > Collinsella. The sequence continues at coordinate 10,652 of JAQEDL010000041.1, forward strand.
GAGGCGCCATGCAGGTAGGCCGAAACAGGCGTCGGCGCCTCCATGGCCGAAGGCAGCCACATGTACATGGGGACCTGCGCGGACTTGGCCCAGGCCGCAAACAGCACGAGCAGAAGGACGATAGCCTTGAGCTTGGCATCGAGGCCGGCAATCGCGGTAATGGCGAAGGTGCCGGTGTGGGCAAACACGATGGCGGCGCCCAGATACAGGCCGAGCGCACCGATATGCGTGATGATCAGGGCCTTCATGCCGGCCTTCTTGGCCGTAGGCGTCATGTAGTAGCTAATGAGGCCCCAAGAGCACGCACCCGTGATCTCAAAGAACACGAGCTGGCCCAAAAGGGTCGAGCTGTACACAAGGCCGGCCATGGCGCCGATGAAGGTCGCGAGGTACGCGTAGAAGCGACGACGCGGCGCATCGGGATGCTCACGGTTATTCTCGCTCATATAGGGGATCGAATAGATCACGACAAGCAGGCCGATACCCACAAAGGCGGGCGCGAGCAGCGTGCTCATGCGATCGAAGGTGAATCCCATAACGAGGGTCTGCCCAAACGAGATCAGGGGGACCTGCGTGTCGGGCATGCCGGCGCCAGCGAAATTCGCGGCGAGGGCGATGGTGCAGGCCGTCGAGACGGCGGCACCCAAAACGCTGAACCACTTGGCGTACGGACGGGGGAACAGGGCGACGAGCACCGAGGCCACCATCGGGGCCGCGATAGCGACCAAGCCGAGAAGGGACAGACTGACTGCAAATGACATTGTTTCTCCCTTCTCCTACACGCCGACGACCACGAAGACAAACGCCAGAACGGCGATGCCCACGACGGCCCAGGTCTGATTACCGAGTACCTTAAAACGCGAGCGCGAGCAGGAGTTCTCGATCACGCCGCATACGACAAAGTCGATCAGGCACTTCACCAGGAAGATGACTGCGCCCAGAACGGCGGCGGCGCCCACGGTCGCAGGCTCGCCCCAGGGGACGAAGATCGCGCAGAACCAGGCGACGACCAGGACCTGTTTCATGGACATGGCAAGCTTGGCCATGGCGAGCGACGGGCCGGAAAGCTCGGCGAGCGGACCTTCCTGAAGCTCCTGCTCGGCCTCGGCCTGATCAAACGGCAGCTTGCCGAGCTCCATGTAGCAGGCGATCGCAAAGGCGATGCCGGCGAGGATCACGGCGACCGGCGCGTCGATGGCGCCCGTCATGATGTGCTGACCCATGGTGGCGATGTCGGTGGAGCCGCACACCAGGGCGGCGGCAAACAGCGCCAACAGCATGGACGGCTCGATGAGCACGCTCATGAGCAGCTCGCGGACGCCGCCAATACCGGCGTAGGCGTTGGACGAATCCACACCGCAGAGGGCGAAGAAGAAGCGGGCGAGCGCCAGGCTGTACATGATGGTGATGGCGTCGCCAAAGACCGGGATGGGGCTTTGCGCCGTAAAGAGCGGCAGACCCATCGCGAGCATAAAGGCGACAGCGAAGAACAGCGGCGGCATGATGCGCAGCGCAAAGCTCGCATCCTCGCTCTGGGACTCGGGGCGCGCAAAGAGCTTGGCCAGGTCGCGGTAGTCCTGCATGATGCTGGGGCCGCGACGGTTGTGCATCTTGGCGCGGATCACGCGGCCGAGACCGGAGAAGAACGGTGCGACGGCCATGACGACCACGCCCTGCAGAACGGCAAGTACGATGTTGTTCATGCTCTCCCCTCCTTAACCCATTTGCACGGCGAGCACGAGGAACACCACGAGTGCCGCGACGATGTAGCAGATATAGATGCTGTAGTTGCCGCCCTCGAGCTTAGTCGCGAGGTCGGCGAGCTTCTCGACACCCTTATGCGGGGCATCGACGAGAACCTTGTCGGGTACGGGCTCCACAGCCTCGGCCACACCGGTGAGCTTCTGGAAGAAGTGCGCGATGGACCAGCAGACGGCCGTGCAGCGGTCACGCAGCGTGTAGAGCGGCTGCATAAACCAGGACACCTCGGAGGCAAAGGTCTGGCCACGACGGGCATATGCTCGTTGGGAGCATAGCCGCATGCCCACGGCTGGGACTTCTGCACCTTGCCGACGGTCCTGAGCTTGCGATAGCCGCAGGCAAGGCCGACAAGCACCACGAGCGCAATGGCGATCGCGGGCGTGGAGGTGGCAGCGCCGGAGTACTGGTTCATGAGCTCCATGCCCTCGGCGGCAAACACGCCACCGTACGGATGCAGCACGGACGCGGCGACATCGACCAGCACGGGCGCGATCACGGGAGCGCCAATGCCCAGCACGATGCAGATGGCCGCGAGCAGGCCCTGCGCAAACACCATAGAGGCGGGAACCTCCTTGGCATTGGCCGCGGCCTCGGAGCGGGGCGCGGAGGCAAAGGAGACGCCATAGCCTTGACGAAGCACGTGACGGCCAGAGCGCCGGTAATGGCAAGCGCGACGGCAGCGAACACGGCCACAATCATGACGGCCTTGTCGCCCTGCATGGCGGCGTTAAAGAGCGACTGGTAGGTAAACCACTCGGACACAAAGCCGTTGAAGGGCGGGATGGCCGAGATGGCAAGTGCGCCAACGAGGAAGCAGATGGCCGTTGCCGGCATACGACGGAACAGGCCGCCCATCTTCTCCATATTGCGCGTACCCGTGGAGTACAGCAGCGCGCCGGCGCCCAAGAACAGCTCGCCCTTAAACATCGCGTGGTTAAACGTGTGGTAGAGGGCGGCCATCAGAGCCAGGACGCGATGCCGACAGAGTTGAGCGCATGGCGGCCATGGAGCGCCGACGCCGAGCAGAATGATGCCGATGTTCTCGACGGAGTGATAGGCCAGGAGGCGCTTGATGTCATGCTCCTGCAGGGCGAAGGCCACGCCGAGTACCGACGAGATCGCACCGAAGACCATGACCATAAGGCCCCACCAGACCTGAACGCCCGAGGCGGAGAGCAGGTCGAGACCAACCTTGAGGATACCGAAGATACCGATCTTGATCATGCCGCCGGACATGAGGGCCGACACGTTGGACGGCGCCTCGGGATGTGCCTTGGGCAGCCAGCCGTGCAGCGGGATAATACCGGCCTTGGCGCCAAAGCCAAAGAAGGCGAGCACGAAGCACACGGATGCGACCGCGGGGCTAAACTGCGTGGCGCGGAAATCCGCAAAGGCAAACGAGCCACCGGCAAAGTTGGTCATGGTGAGGAAGCTCGCCATGATGAGCACAAAGCCCACGTGCGCGATCACAAAGTAGAGCCAACCGCCATGGATGGAGTTCTCGTTCTCCTCGATCTCGACCAGGAAGTACGAGGTCAGCGACATGAGCTCAAAGGCGACCAGGAACCAAAACACGTTGTCGGCGGTGATGACGAGCATCATGGACGCCACGAAGGTGTTAAAGAAGAAGCCAGCGCGGCCCTTTTTGCCAGGGTACTCATCAAAGTAGTTGAGACCGTAGATCGAACCGGCAAACGCAAGCACCGAGATGAGCGCCACGAACAGGCCGGAAAGCTGATTGAGCAGCAGCTGGAAATGGGCAAACGGGAAAAATACGATGGTGTCGACCGACGTGACATCGCCCAGCACGGCCTGGATACCGGCCACAAACGAAAACACCGCGGCGACGGCGCCGATAAGGCAGCCGGCGGTCTTGGCGGCGTTATCGGCCTTGATCAGCAGAACCGAGGCGAGCGCACCGATGCACGAGACGGCAAGCGATGCGATAAACAGCGTCATGCTATCCATTGTTTACGCTCCCTTCTGCTTTCTCGGACAGGCCCTGGGCCACAGCGGTAACGTCGACGGCCGGACCGTTTTCGATCGAGCGCAGGCGCTTGGCCTCGTCGAGCTCGCGATCGGCCGCGCCGCCCATGACGGTCAGCGCCTTGGTGGGGCACGCCGCCACACAATGCGGGCCGTCCGGATCGAAGGCACACAGGTCGCACTTGACAGCGCAGGTGTACTGGCCAGGAGCCCACGTAAGCAGGCTGCTCAGGGACTTAGGATACGAAGGCGTCGGGTCGCACATGCCTGCGACACCGGCGATAGACGTGCCATCGGGATGGATGGCTCCGAAGGGGCACGCAATGGCGCACAGCCTACACCCGATGCACTCCTGCTCCTTGACGTGGATGCGATCGCCATCGTGCTCGATGGCATTCACCGGGCAAACCTCGGCGCAGGGGGCACCCTCGCAATGGTGGCAGGCAAGGGCGGCCGAAATACCGCCGGTCTTCACGAGCGCCAGGCGCGGCGTATCCTGAAGACCCTGCATCCGGTGGGCGTCGGCACAGGCGGACTGGCATGTTCCGCAGCCGATGCACCTCTCCGGGTTGATGTCGATGAAGCGGTTCATCCCCACTTCCTTTCAAAATAACGGGCCGGGCTCCCGAACGTACGGGACGCCCGGCCCAAAAAGCCAACGAGAACGGGACTACACGATTTGGTTCACGTGCGTCTCATCGTCGAACTTGGCGGCGCCGGGCTCAACGTCCTGGGGAGCGGCGGCGTCCACCAGAGCCTGCTTGAGCTCGGTGTACTGACGCTCGACCTCGCCCTCGGCCCAGACCTGGTCGGCGATAGCGTCGACCTGGCAGGCGGAGAACTTGTCCTCGGGCGTATGCGAGACCGGGTCGACCTTGTGAATGGTCAGCTCGTTGCACTTGCCGATCCACCACTGGTAGGTCATATAGACCGTGCCCTTGTTGATGCGATCGCTCACGTCGGCGCGGCTGTATACCTGGCCGCGGCGGCTGTGAATCGAGACGATGTCGCCGTTCTTGATGCCGCGCGCCTGGGCGTCCGCGGGATTCATGCGGACAAAGCCGGGCTCGTCGGCAAGCAGCGCCAGCGTCTTGCAGTTGCCGGTCATCGAGCGGCAGCTGTAGTGGCCGACCTCGCGGACGGTGCACAGGATGAGCGGGTACTCATCGTCGGGAAGCTCGGAGGGCGCCTCCCAGTCGTGCGCCATCAGGTTGGCGCGGCCGTCCTTGGTGGTGAACTTGCCACCAGCGAACATGTCGGGCGTACCGTGGTCGTTCACATCGGTGCTCTTGACGGGCCACTGAGCGTAGCCGCCCTCGGGAGCCATCTTCTCGTAGGTCGCGCCCACAAAGTTGGGGCACAGGCTAATGCACTCGTTCCAGATCTGCTCGGTGTTGTCGTAGTGCATGGGATAGCCCATGCGCGTAGACAGGTCCGCGAAGATCTCCCAGTCGTGACGGCACTCGCCCTTGGGCGGAACGGCCGCATCAAAGTGCTGGAAGCTACGGTCGGATGCGGTAAAGACACCCTCGTGCTCGCCCCAAGAGGTAGCGGGCAGGATGACGTCGGCGAGCATGGTCGTCTGCGTCATAAAGATGTCCTGGCAAATGAACAGATCCAGCTCGGAGAGCGTCTTGCGCATGCCGGCCGAATCGGGCTCGGTCTGCACCGGGTCCTCGCCGTAGTTGTAGAAGCAGTGCACCTTACCCTCGTCGACCAGGTGGCCCAGGTCGGTGAGCTTGTAGCCCTCCTCGAGCGGGAGCTTTTCCTCGGGCACGCCCCAAGCCTTGGCAAACTTGGCACGCACTGCCGGGTCGGTGACCTTCTGGTAGCCAGGGTACAGGTTGGGCAGCATGCCCATATCGCAGGAGCCCTGGACGTTGTTCTGGCCACGCACGGGCGCGAGGCCGGAATTGGGTTTGCCGATCTGGCCGGCAACGCAGGCGATGGAGGCGATGGTGTGCACCGTCTTCAGGTTCTGCTTCTGCTGGCATACGCCCATACCCCAGCCAATGATGGCAGAGGGCTTCGCCGTGGCGTACATCTCGGCAGCTTGGTGGATCAACGCGGGCTCGACACCCGTGATGTCCTGTACGGATTCGGGAGTGTAGTTCTTGATGGTCTCCCACCATTCGTCAAAGCCGTTCGTGTGCTCGGCGACGAATTCCTTGTCGTAGAGGCCATCGTTGACCAAGCAGTTGGCAAAGGCGTTGAGGAACGCAACGTTGCAACCGTTCTTGATCGGAAGGTAGAGATCGGCGATACGCGCGGTTTCGATATGGCGCGGGTCGGCGACGATGATCTTGCAACCCTTTTCTTTGGCTCGCACGATACGCCTTGCGACGATGGGGTGCGAATCGGCAGGGTTATAGCCGAAGAGGAAAATGCAGCCCGCATCCTCCATACCGGGGATGGAGCATGACATGCAACCTGAACCAACCGTGTCCATCAGACCGAGGACAGTAGGGCCGTGTCAAGTACGGGCGCAGTTGTCCACGCTGTGGGTGCCGATGCATGCACGCGTAAACTTCTGCATGACGTAGTTCGCCTCATTACCGCCGCCTCGCGAAGAGCCGGTGGTCATGACAGCGTTAGGACCATATTCGTCAATTATGGCCTGCATCTTAGATGCGGTGAAATCCAGTGCCTCGTCCCAGCTTACGCGCTCAAGATCCGCGCCCTTAGTGCGGCGGATCATCGGGTGCAGTACGCGAGGAGTCAAGATCTTGGTGTCGTTGATGAAGTCATAGCCGCTCATGCCCTTAAGGCATAGCTCGCTCTGGTTGGTGATGCCGTTGAGCGGTTCGGTACCCACGACCTGGCCGTTTTGGACCAAGAGGTTAAACTGGCAACCGGCGCCGCAATACGGCAGATCACTTTATGCTTCTCCATGACACCCTCCTTCCTTTCTCTGCTACCGAATACTCGGTACTTATTTGACAATCATTGGGCCTGTCGCCCCAACACTTACGCCTCGTTTTCGATGGTGGCGCGGGCACGCTCGGCAGTCAGTTCTGCCAGACGCTCCTCGTCTACCAGGGTGAGGCCCTTGGTCGGGCACGCCTCGGCACACGCCGGACCGCCGGGACGGTCCACGCACAGGTCGCACTTGAGCACGAAGCTCTTAGTCTGCGAACCCACGCGAACGTCACCCATCAAGACGGGGGCCTGCGTGGTCGCCACGCTCACGGCGCCAAAGGGGCATGCCATAACGCAGCTCTTGCAGCCGATGCAGTTGTCCTCGTTGACGCCGATACGATGGTTCTTTGGATCAAAGAACAAGGCGCCCGTAGGACAGGCCTTCGCGCACGGAGCGTCCTCGCAGTGGTGACATGCCACCGGCGCGGAGATCTCGTAGGTGCGCGTTACGCGCAAGCGAGGTGCGGCGATGTTGCCGGGAATATCGTGTGCCTCGATGCACGCCGCCATACAGGTTTGGCACCCAATGCAGCGTGAAGAATCAGCCACGACTCGTTTATTGCCCATGTTGTTCACTCCCTCCTGAATCCCATGCCGGAGAGACCCTGCCGACGTTGCCCCGGACCGCCCGTGGTCCGGCATCGGCGTATCGAGTGCATGCGGCGAAACAGGCACTTCGATAGAATTCCTCCAACGATATACAGGTTAAATATACGCAGTTGCAGGGGGCAAACTTGAGCATAGGCCCTGCAATACGGGTGTATTGCAGGGGTTTTGGCAGGTTGGAATTATTCTCTAGAAGCTATAAAGGTGAGTGTATTACATGCGTACATCCAGGGGAGATTTCACGCTCATTTCTGAAGGATGTAGTACGTTTGTAATATCGTTTACACTCAATTACTCTAGTGCAATAAAGTAGTGGTTGTAAGATTGGCTATTATTAGCCGATGCTGTATTTGGCTATTCAAATTGCACGCTCATTAAGGGAGGCCAGTGATGTCATCGACTCAAAAACGAGCCATCCTGCAGGTGCGCATTCGCGAGGAAGATAAGCAGCATGCCGAGCGTCTCTACGACGCCATGGGCACATCGCTCGCCGAGGCCGTGCGCCTTTTTGTCGCGCAGAGCATTTTGATGCGCAAGCTTCCCTTTCAGCCGGTCGCCGTGCGCTCAAAGGACGGCACCGCCGCCTATGGATCGCTCAAAGCATATGGGGACCCAATCGCCGCTCCGAGGAGCGCAATGCCTGGATTGAGTACCTTGCTACAGAAAGCGACGATTCGATTTTGGGCCCCGAGGAAGTAGATATCCATGAGTAGCACCATCATCGACGAGACCGTCATCCTACGCTACCTGCTTGACGACGACGAAGTTCTGTCACCGCGCGCCGCCAAGGTCATCGCCACGCGCACTGCTCGTGTCTACCCCGAAATCATCACGCGCGTCGTGGTCACACTGCGCGACGTCTATAAGGTTCCCCGCGTTGAGATTGCTGCGGCCATGAAAAGGCTGCTCGATGACGTCATGGTCGACGAGCCCACCGTTGTCGCCCTTGCCGTCAAACTCTTTGGCAAGACCCATATGGACTTTTCCGACTGCCTCCTCGCAGCCCGAACCGCCATCTACAACGATGATGTCGTGAGCTTTGGCAAGCCCATCATCCAAGGCATGATCGATTACCGCCGCAAGCGCCAAACCGCAGCCGACGCCCGCGACCGCGCCGCCGAAGCCCGCAGCCACGGCACCGACGCCACCATCGACAAGCTCCGCCACCACGGTCGCCACTAACCCCCATCCCCCTCCTAAGTTGCGGTGAAATACGGACTGATTTATGCCTTTAAAGGCTCAACAGTCCGTATTTCACCGCAACTTATTGAAGGTGGACCGCGAACGATTTCGCTATCGGGATTCGGCGTAGGGTTTTGTTGTCGGAATGCCGTAACCGCGCATCATGGCACCGAACGATTCTACGTCGTAGGTGTCCGAGAGTTTGAAATGAATGACGTTGTGGCCCATGGCGCGAAGGTTCGCGTCGCGCATGAGGGCCGCTCGATACGTTTTTGCCGCCGCCCGCTCTGGATCATTTTGAGCCTCGTCTTCAAACTTGCCTAGCCCATGCAGCTCTGCCAGCGTCCATGAGCCGTCTGGCATCTGCCAGCCATAATCTGCTAGATAATAGCCAGCGTTTCCCGGTCGCGTTATCTCAACTTGAAGCTCGGGCGCGGCAACCCCAGCGAGAATCATCGCTGCTCTCGCCTCAGACTCGCCGCCATTGTCTGACCTGCCGTCCATATACTCAAAAACGTCAAAAGCACGCGCGATGCCATGTAACCCTCGACAATTTGCCTGCGCATATGCTCGCAGCTCTTCGCGTTCGACATCGTACTCACGGGCCAAGCCATCGACATAGCCCAGCGCATAGCGAAAGGCGCTCGTTCGAGCGATATCAACAACCGTTCGACACGGATCCGTCAGTGTAAACAGACCTAGCCGCCACACTTCGCCCGCCCGCCAGCGCTTGTATTCAACGAACTCGTACGTATCACGCCTTGTAGACCGTGGCAGCAGTACTTGCACTTTATCCAGAAGCGTATACGCCGAGCCGATGCCGTAGAGCAGCGCTGCTGTCGATCCGCAAAACACAGCATCCGGTTCAACGACCGCAATAGCGGATGCCAGCTGAAAGATGCGATCTTCAACCCCAAGATTGTTCCAATAGACCGGATCCGCATACACGTGGTTGTAAAGACGAAGCATGAGCTCTTCCTGCATAAGCTCACGCGCACGGCGTTCATCCCAAGGATCAATTGTTATAAGCAGCTGTCCATCTTGATGAATTCCAACGGCCGAGAATAGCATCCTTGCATATGACTGCGGAAAATGTTTGCCTTTATCGAGCATGGCCAACCCCATAACCATCACGGCGGAGAGAATACCATTACGCTATCGCATGCTTCCGTCCGCAGGCCTTGCCAAAAGCTGACCAAAAGCTTGACGCCGCAGGTCAAAGCTTCAAAAAATATTTCCACTCTCGGTAGACGGTCGCTACGACCCTCCCAACGGCATCAAAATCCAACCTTACAAATCGTTGCGGTGAAATACGGACTACATGGGCCATAAAAGCCGAAAAACAGTCCGTATTTCACCGCAACTTAGGAGGGGATGTGGGGTCCCCGACATGTATATGAAAACAGCTCTGGTCCCAAAAGGAACCAGAGCCATTCATCTATCTTATGGAGCGGGCGACGGGAAGTCCAAGGGTTTGCTTCGCAAACCCTTGTTTCGCTGCGGGCCATTGGCCCTTGCGTGCTGCGCTGGAAAATGCTCACGCATTTTCTCAGCTTCGCACCCTGCCGGGTTCGATT
>JAQEDL010000042.1:0-18308 GCA_027669365.1 Coriobacteriaceae bacterium AM49-12
GCGAGGGGCGAGGGCCGCTGGCGGGATAGGCGGCGGGCCGGGACATGGCCGGAGGCCCGTTGCGCTGAGTCCGGAACGGCTGCGCGGCGGGCTGGCGGAGAGGCGGCGGGCCGGGACATGGCCGGAGGCCCGTTGCGCTGAGTCCGGAACGGCTGCGCGGCGGGCTGGCGGAGCATGCGGCGGCGGCATGGGGGCACCGGCCTTCATAGCCTCTCCACCTGCGGAAACGATGCGACGGCCAGGTGCCGGGAGCTATTCCCGCGTTGCGCTAGCTGCGGAAACGCGGGGCCCGTTCAGGCTGTTGCGTTGAGCGGGGCCCGTTCAGGCTGTTGCGTTGAGATTGAAAATCAACCCCACAAAGGTACCTGTCCCCTTTGTGGTGGTGGGGTGCTAGGGGAGGAGCTTCATGGCGGCGTCGTGGGCTTGAAAATCAACCCCACAAAGGTACCTGTCCCCTTTGTGGTGGTGGGGTGCTAGGGGAGGAGCTTCATGGCGGCGTCGTGGGCGGCGTGCTCGTAGGCGTCGTCGAGGGGTTTGAGCGGCAACAGGGCGGCGGCCTGTGCGTCGCCACGGCGTTCGAGGGCGTGGGCGATGAGCCAGTCGGCGAGTTCGGGGTTCTTGGGCAGCGCCGGGCCATGCAGGTACGTGCCGATGACACCCTTGTAGATGAGACCCTCAAAGCCATCGTCGCCGTTGTTGCCGGTGCCCGTGACGACGGACGTTCCGAGCGGCGTGGCATCGGCGTCCAAAAGCGTGCGGCCACCGTGGTTCTCGAATCCCACAAAGGGCTCGGGTGCCAGGTCGGTCTTGACGGCGACGTTGCCGATCAGGCGGTCGGAGCCGCGTACGGTCTCGGCGGCAATGACGCCCAGGCCCTCGATGCGATTTTCGCCCATATAGTACGAACGGCCGAGCAGCTGATAGCTGCCGCAGATGGCGAGCAGCGAACCGCCGTCCTCAACATAGGCTGCGACCTTGTCTTTTTGGGCGAGCAGCTCGTGTGCCACGGCTAGCTGGTCGCGATCGGATCCGCCGCCCATCATGACGATATCGGCATCATGCAGATCGAGCACCTCGCCCATGCGGACCTCATCCACGCGAACGGGGATGCCGCGCCAGGCGCAGCGGCGCTCGAGGGCGATGACGTTGCCGCCGTCGCCATAGAGGTTGAGGGCATCGGGATACAGGTAGACGATGCGCAGCGGGCGCGAGAGCTCGACTGGCGCGATACCGACAGGAAGAGCGCTGCCGTCGGCGCGGACTGCGGCGCGGGCGGCAACCGTGGCTGCATCGGCACCCTTCAGCCCGTCGAGTTCTTTGACCAGCGGCGGGAAGGCCGTGTAGTTGGCGACGGCGTAGAAGGTGTCATCGGCGGCCTCGTCTGCCATGGCGCCAATTGCCTGCGCGACGTCCGAGATAATGGCGGCGTCGATGCCGGCGTACTTGAGGCGCACCTGCATATCGTGTGCACGCGTGCCGCCGGCAAAGGCGACAAGCCCCGGGGTATCGGCGATGCGCTCGAAGTCGACGTCGTAGATCCACGAGACATCGTGGCCGTCGGCGTCGTTGTCATTGAGGAAGAAAGCGCAGAGTCTGCCGCCTGCCGTCTTGATGGACTGGATTTGTCGATCGAAGCCTACGGGATTCTTGGCCAGGTTGGCCTCGACGGTGCGGCCGGCGATATCCCAGCGCCCCATACGACCGCCGGCAGGCACATAGGCATCGAGCGTAGGCTGTAGAAGCGCCGTGTTCACGCCCAACTCGTGTGTGGCAAAGAAGGCGGCGGCAACGTTATAGACCATGTACAGACCGTTGTAGCGCGTGGCGATGTGCGTTGCGGGTGCGTCGGTATCGGGTCCAAAGACAAGGTCAAAGCCGTAGCCGTCGCAGCCGAGTTCCACGCCCGTCACGCGACGGACAAGCGCAGGGCGGGCCCAGCCGCACGAGGGGCAATGGTAGGCGCCGAGTTGACCATACTGTACGTAGTCGTACTCCAACGGGGCGTTGCACTGCGAGCAAAAGCGCGAGTCGCTAATGCGGTCGGACTCGGTGCCCGTGGCGCCATCGATGCCAAAGGCAATACTCGCGTTGGGAACGCGCGCGGCAATCGAGGCGCACAGCGGGTCGTCGGCGTTGTAGATGAGCGTCGTTGCCGGCGAAAGCTCCAACGCGTGGGCGATGACCTCCTGGGTGTGATCGATCTCGCCATAGCGATCTAGCTGGTCACGGAACAGGTTGAGCAGCACGAAGTACGTCGGCTTGAGCTTGGGCAGGACGCGCACAGTGTAGAGCTCATCGCATTCAAAAACGCCTACGCGCTTGCTGCTGGCGGTTCGCTTAAGGTTGCCGCGGGCCTCGAGCAGAGCGCCCACCACACCAGGCTCCATATTGTTGCCGGCACGGTTGCACACCACGGTAGCACCGCTGGCAGCAACGGCGTCGGCGATGAGGTTGGAGGTGGTGGTCTTGCCGTTGGTGCCGGTGATCACCACGCTGCGGTCGACCAGGCTCGCGAGGTCGCTTAGCAGCTCGGGGTCGATCTTCATGGCGATGCGGCCGGGGAGTACGCCGCCCTGGCGCTTAAGGACGGAGCGCAGCCCCCAGCGGGCGATATCGCTCGAGGCACAGGCGAGAGATGAGCGGAAGTTCATGAAGCCGTTCCTAACGTGAATGACATGGTCGTGGCGTTTGCGCCGTTAAAAGCCGTAACGGCGCGCAAATTCCTGGGCAAGCTGCGATACATCTTCGCAGGCGTTGGCCCAGGGGGCAAAGTCGGGGGTGTCCGAGATGATGCCGTCGGCTTCCCAAACTGCCTGATGCGAAAGGTCCCAGGGGTCGTGCGGTTCGGGCCGGCAGGGAAGGTACGGTGTCTGATACATGGGGTTCAGCAAAAAGAACGCGCCGCCCTCGCAACGGTTAGCGAACTCACGCAGCGCGCGCGTCGCCGGGCGCATCTTGTTTGTTTTGAACAGCAGAATCGTGCGGGCGAGCAGGTACCAAGGAGAGTTTTCGAGTGCGTCTGCCCCCATCTGTTCCTCGAGCTGGTGGGCTAGGGCAAAAAAGCCGTCCTGGTCTTCCAGGCGAGCGAGAGCGAGCAACACGGTGCCGGCAGCTCGGGTGGGATAGCCTTCTGCCTTAAGGACGCGGCGGGCATAGTTGGCGGCAGCACGGTAACGAGCGCTCGCCATGCACAGCTGCGAGATGGCCTCGAGCGTGTGGAGCCACCCGATTAAAGCCGGCTCGCTTACGGTGAGGTCGGCAGCTGTCACGCCGTCTGCCAGCACTCTGTTGGCCCAGTAGTGCGGGGCCTCCATGCCAAACCCGGGCACGCTTTGCTGCAAGTAATCGGCCGTGGTCGCCTCGAGCTTCATCAAGTCGCCTAGACAGGCGTCGACGGGCGTGTCCGCCAAAATGATGGCGAGCAGCTGGGCATCGAGGACATGCGCATCGATGCGGACGATCTTGAGCAGCTCATCGCGCATGTCATCGAACAGGCGGTTGCGCGTCTGCTCAAACTCCTCGTCGCTTCCCATGTCCTCGATGCGATGAAGCTCGTCGAGCAGGTGGCGGTGAACGCCGGCATAGGACAGCAGCGCCTGGGCGTGCTCGGTCTGCGCATACTTGTGAGGGTTGACGCTCACGTCGTTATGGACAAGCTCGCGTGCTGCATCGGTGAGTTCGGGGTGCGACGCAACATAGGCGCGCTCCAGGTAGGCGGGGATGTAGACGCTCGGATCCATTAGAGGTCTCCTCCCTTAAACGGCAAGCCCTGCTCGGCCGCCCGCAGGATTCGTTCGTCGATCTGGGAACGCACGATATCGCTGGTGGCGACCCAGGCGGCAAAGCTGGCGTTGTCGGGGCGCCCAGGCCCTCCTGCAGCACCGGCGTCGCCTCGGACAGCGCAAGGACAAGCTCGTCGGTGGAGCCCACACCCACGTTGACGCGGGCATAGACGCCATCGGGAAACTCGGTTTGGAAGTAGAGTGCCTCGGCTGCGTGCGGACACGAGCGTGCAAGGATGCGCAGGTAGTGCTCGGCACCCTCGTAGTCCAGCTCGCGCCAGGTAGCGCTCATCAGCGCGATGAGCGTCCACGGGTCCAAGTCACGCTCCGCATCCTTGGGACGACGGCGTAGCGGCGTGTTGGCGAGATAGGGTACGGAGTGGGCAGAGCGAAAGCGCTTGAGCTCCTCGGCAGGGTATTCGAGCTTTGCCATGGCGAGCATCGCGGTGTGGCGGACGCCAGCCGGATCGTTGGGGGCAAAGTCGAGGCTGCAGTTTGCAGCTTCGAGCGACATGCGATAGCGGCCGCTAATGAGGGCGCGTGACGCAAGGGCGGCAAGCCAGCGCAGGTAGGGACGGCGCATAAGGTCGCCTGCGGCCTCGCGCTCGTAGGGGTCCTGCGCCGAGGCGATCTTGAGTGCCAGGTCGTGCTCGACTTCATCGCGCTTGGATACCAAGTACTGTACGTACTCCTCGTTGGAGTTGGCGGTGAGGGCGCACAGCATGCGCTGGGCATCCCAGTTGCTCGGATCGAGCGCGGCTGCCTCGCGGAGCATGTTCTCGGCTGCGGCCTCTTCTTGCTCTGCCTGGGTATCGTCAGGGATAAAGGGAATGCGGTAGTCGACAGCCTCGACCACCTTGGCAATGAGGTGACCAGCACGGTCGCGGTCGTGCACGATGAGTGACGCAGGGTTACGGGTGAATTGTTCCATCAGGCGCTCTACGGCGGCACCGTCGGTGAGTGGGATATTGTCGCGGCGCAAGGCCTCAAGAACGAGGCGATGGCAATCCTCTTGAATGGGGTCGAATGCCATGGGGCCTCCTTTGCTGCGGTTAGGGTTCAAATGTCTCTATATAAGGTTCTAGTTTACCCGCATGTGGCACACCGGGGGTGCCGCACTTGGACTTGCACCTTTGCACCACGAAGACGGATGTCGCACAAATGTCGGCACCTTGGACGGCCGAGCGGTATCACGGTGCCGCAAACGGTCGATTTTTGGCGGCGAACGGGGCGCATTTTGGAGGGGCACAGTCCAACCCGGGATATGTGGTCAACCTTGATAAAACGTTTGCCCAGCTTGGGAGTATGAATGCCCCACAAGGGCTTTCAGGGATAGAAAAAACGTTTCATCATTGTCGGCTTTAGGTGAATAACTGACCAACCAGAACGGTAAAATAGTGTTTGTCTGAGCGTTGAGACGTTTAGACGTTTAGACATCGCGCATTGTCATCGCCGGCAACGCGCAAAACGGTCCTAACGGAGCCAATCGGGTGCTCCGTTATATACGCAAGTCTAAGAGGGGCTTGTTTAGGAGGCACAGTATGGGACGTTTTACCAATCCTCGCGATCTGTACTTTGGTGAGGGCGCTCGCCACGAGGTGAAGAACCTCAAGGGCAAGAAGGCCATCATCGTTTCTGGCGGCAGCTCTATGCGCCGCGGTGGGTTCCTGCAGGACGTTGAGGCCGACCTTAAGGAAGGCGGCTTCGAGGTCAAGCTGTTCGAGGGCGTCGAGTCCGACCCGTCCATCGAGACGGTCATGAAGGGCGCCGAGGCCATGCGCGAGTTCGAGCCCGACTGGATTATCGCCATCGGCGGCGGCTCGCCCATCGATGCCGCTAAGGCCATGTGGGTCTTCTACGAGTATCCCGAGGAGTCCTTCGATAACATCATCCAGCCGTTCAGCTCCCCGAGCTGCGTCAGAAGGCTCACTTCTGCGCCATCTCCTCTACCTCCGGTACCGCTACCGAGGTCACTGCCTTCTCCGTCATCACCGACTACGCCAAGGGCATCAAGTACCCGCTGGCCGACTTCAACATCACCCCTGATGTCGCCATCGTCGACCCCGAGCTTACCTACACCATGCCCGCCAAGCTGTGCGCTCATACCGGCATGGACGCTCTGACCCACTGCATGGAGGCCTACGTTTCCACCTGCGCTTCCATGTTCACCGACGCCAACGCTCTGCACGGCATCCGCGAGATCGTCGAGTGGCTGCCCAAGTCCTATGCTGGCGACCATGAGGCCCGTCAGCACATGCACGAGGCTCAGTGCATCGCCGGTATCGCCTTCTCCTCGGGCCTGCTCGGCATCGTTCACTCCATGGCTCACAAGACCGGTGCAGCTTTTGAGAACGGCCACATCATCCACGGTGCTGCTAACGCCATGTACCTGGGCAAGGTCATCCAGTGGAACTCCAAGGACCCGCGCGCTGCCGAGCGTTACGCTTACGTGGCCAAGGAGATCCTGCACCTTCCCGGCGAGACCAACGAGGAGCTCATCGCTGCGCTCGTCCAGAAGATTCGCGACCTCAACGACCAGCTCAACATTCCGCAGTCCATCAAGGATTACGCGAATGGTGGCGTGAAGGTCGACGCCGAGAACCCGCAGATGGTTTCCGAGGAGGAGTTCCTCGCGAAGCTCCCCGAGATCGCCGCGAACGCCGAGCAGGACGCCTGCACGCCCGAGAACCCGCGTGAGACCAAGGCTGCCGACTTCGAGAAGATTCTCAAGGCCTGCTACTACGACACCGACATCGATTTCTAATCGACTCTTGTTATCGTAACGAGGGGCTCCGCACGTATCTGTACGGAGCCCCTTTCTTTTTTATTTTAGAGAATGGGATAGTTATGGCTGCAATTTTCAATAGCCCCAGCAAGTACATCCAGGGCCCGGACGAGCTGGCCAAGCTCGGTTCCTATGTCGAGCCGCTCGGCGCTAAGGCCCTCGTCATCGTGACGCCTCGGGCAAGAAGCGCGTCGGTGCTAAGATCGAGGGCGGTTTTGCTGAGGCTAAGGCCGAGCTGCTGTTTGAGGACTTTAACGGCGAGTGCTCCAAGGGCGAGGTCGATCGCCTGGTTGCGCTCGCTCGCGACAACGGTTGCGACATCATCGTCGGCGTCGGTGGCGGCAAGATCCTCGACACCGCGAAGGCCGTTGCCTACTACCTGGAGTCCCCGGTTATCATTTGCCCCACCATCGCTTCGACCGATGCCCCGTGTTCGGCGCTTTCGGTGCTCTATACCGATGGCGGCCAGTTCGACAAGTACCTCTTCCTTAAGGCAAACCCCAATATTGTCCTGATGGATACGACGGTTATCGCGGCGAGCCCGGTGCGCCTGACGGTTTCCGGTATGGGCGATGCGCTCGCAACCTACTTTGAGGCCCAGGCGACGCATGATGCCGACGGCGGCACCTGCGCCGGCGGCAAGGGCGGAATGGCTGGCCTGGCGCTCGCCAAGCTCTGCTACGAGACGCTTATGGCCGATGGCGTCAAGGCCAAGGTCGCGCTGGAGAAGGGTGCGCTCACGCCTGCCGTCGAGCATATCATCGAGGCCAATACGCTGCTTTCGGGCATTGGCTTTGAGAGCTCGGGCCTTGCTGCTGCTCATGCCATCCACAATGGTCTGACGATGCTGCCCGAGTGCCACGGCATGTATCACGGCGAGAAGGTCGCCTTCGGCACCATCGTTCAGCTGGTACTCGAAGATGCCCCGACCGAGAAGCTCGAGGAAGTCTTGGGCTTCTGCATTGAGCTGGGCCTGCCGGTCACGATGAAGGAACTTGGCGTTGCCGGGCTTACGCGCGAGCAGGCCATGATTGTTGCCGAGGCCGCCTGCGCGCCCGATGACACCATGTGCAACATGCCGTTTGAGGTGACGCCCGAGATGGTCGCAAACGCCATCCTGGGTGCCGACGCGCTGGGCCACTACTATCTCATGGATGAGTAAATCAAGCTAAGGAAGGGGCAAAGCCAGCAGATGGCTTTGCCCCTTTTTGCTATGGTGCAAACTACCCTGACCCCTTCGCACCAAGTTGGTGCAAGGGGGTCAGGTTGCTTTGCACCAATCGTTGTTTGATGAAGGGCGGATTCTCGTATGGCGCTTCCTATGGTTTATGGCGGTCCCGGCCGGTATGTTCAGGGGTCGGGCGAACTTTCGCGTCAGGGCAGGTATTTGTCATGGTTGGGCTGCGCTGCCTATGTCTTGTTTGACCAGGGCACCGAGGATCGGCTGTGCAGACAGATCGTCGATGGATTTCTGGATGAAGATCTAAGCGAGCCGTTCTTTAAGATTTATGACGGTCCGTGTACGGAAGAGGCCGTTGTCGAAATGGCTAAGGAAGCCCAGGCAGAGTATTGCGACATGGTGGTGGGTATTGGCGGTGGAAAGATGCTCGATATCGCCAAGGCCGTTGCGTTTTATGCCGAGTTGCCGTTGTGCGTATGCCCCACGGCGGCTTCGATGGACGGTCCGTGCAGCGCGATTTCGGTGCTGTATCACGAGGACGGGTCGTTCGACCGCTACCTGATGCTCGAGAAGAATCCAGACCTGGTCGTGGTCGATACCAACGTGGTCGCGGCGGCCCCACTGCGTATGACGGTCGCTGGCATGGGCGACGCGCTGGCAACGTACTTCGAGGCGCGTTCGTGCGCCGCGGTGCGCGGCACCAACGAGCACGGTGGCGCGCCGGGGCACTTGGCTCTGGTCGCGGCACGTGCCTGCTATGACACACTCATGGAGTGCGGCGTCGCTGCCAAGCGCGATCTCAAAAAGGGCCGTACATCGCCGGCAGTTGAGCGCCTGATCGAGTGCAATATTCTGCTCTCGGGCGTCGGCTTTGAGAGCGGTGGCTTGGCGTTGGCGCATGCCATCGCCAACGGTCTGACGATTCTGCCCGAGTGCAGGGCCATGCATGGCGAGGCCGTGGCATTTGGCCTGGTGGTGCAGCTGCGCCTGGAGCGTGCGCCCGAGCTTGATCAGGTGCTCGAGTTTTGCCAGCGCGTCGGTCTGCCGACCACGCTCGAGGAGCTGGGCCTTGGTGAGATTTCCGATGCCGATCTGCAGGGTGTTGCAAATGCGGTCTTTAGAAACGAGCGCAACATGGCCAACGAGCAGACCAAGGTGACCAAACAGAAGCTCGTGCAGCTCATGTGCGAGGCATAGCTTGGCGCTTGATTGACCTTGTGCAATCGAGGCGGCGATGGGCATAGGCTATTTGCCGCAAAGATGCGCCGCGTGTAATTTGCCCGAGGCGTGAGCCGATGGCGTATCATTATCTCTTGCTTGTTTGCACTGCTCAGGGAGGGGCCGCGCATGGCGCAGGAACACGATCTGTTTGATGACATTATCGAGATCAGTAAGGGTTTCGACTTTCTTAAAAACCCGCTTGGCGGTGTGACCGATGCACTCGATCCGTCGGCGCCGCAGTGGAATCCTGCCGACTACAAGGAGCGCCCGCGCGGCAATACCATTCCGTGCCTGACCTGCAAAAACGAAAAGAGCGGCTGCACCGCGTGCATGGACGTGTGCCCGGTCAACGCTATCGAGGTCGAGGAAGACGCCATTGAGATCCTCGACTCCTGTCGCAAGTGCGGCCTGTGCGCCGCTGCCTGTCCGACCGAGGCGATCATCTCGCCGCGCCTGGCGCCCAAAAACCTGTATGACGATATCGTCTCTGCTGCTACGAGCCACGAGACTGCCTACGTTACCTGCACGCGTGCCCTTAAGCGCATGCCGCGCGAAAACGAGGTCGTCGTTGCCTGCGTGGGCGATATTACGGCCGAGACCTGGTTCTCGGTGCTGGCCGACTATCCCAACGTGAGCGTGTACCTGCCGTTGGGCGTGTGCGATAAATGCCGCAACACCGGTGGTGAGGACATTCTGGGCGAGGCGATTGCGAAGGCCGAGGAGTGGTCTGGCACGGGTATGGGCCTGGAGGTCGACCCCAAGAGCCTCAAGTGCCATAAGCTTCGCGAGTACGAGCGCAAGGAGTACATGGAAAAGATCGCTCGCACGACGGGCCTGACAGTGACCAAGCTCAACCCGGCGACGGCGGCGCTGGCCTCGGTGACGCAGAAGCTCAAAGCCCATCGTCATCAGATTACCCAGCTGGAGCGCACGCTCAACACCATGTGCGGCACCACGACGACCAAGCGTCGCCGTTCGCTCACGCACGGGCGGCAGCTGGTGCTCTCGACACTGCAGAACCATCCCGAGCTTGCCCAGAACATGCAGGTGAGCACGCCGGAATGCGATTTTGACAAGTGCACGTCGTGCGGCGAGTGCGTCAACGTGTGCCCCACGTTTGCCTGCGATTTGGTGGGAAGCGGCCGCTTTGCGTTGGAGTCCACGTATTGTTTAGGCTGTGGCGCCTGTGTCAAGGTTTGTCCCGAGCATGCGCTCAAGCTGGTTCAACACGACGCGTCCAATCTGGTTGTCGTCGACCCCGAGGCCGAGGAAAAGGCTGCCCAGAAGGCCAAGGCCCACGAAGAGGCGATGAAGGCCAAGGCCGAGGCAAAGGCCAAGCTCGACAAGATGCTCGACCAGGTGGAAAAGCTCGCGGACTAGCTGGCGACCCCAATCTCTGCTTCATTTGCGCCGCCGTGGCGTCCGGGTTCGCCTGGATGCTGCGGCGCGCTATACTTATGCAGTTTGAAGTACCTGTACCAAAAGGAGCTGTCGTGTCCCTTTCCATCGGTATCGTGGGCCTGCCCAACGTGGGCAAGTCGACGCTGTTCACCGCGCTTACCAAAAAAACCGGCCTTGCCGCCAACTACCCGTTTGCCACGATCGACCCCAACGTGGGTATCGTCGATGTGCCCGATAACCGCCTGCAAAAGCTCGCCGATATCGTCAACCCGGGCCGCATTGTGCCGGCTACGGTCGAGTTTGTCGACATCGCGGGCCTGGTGAAGGGTGCCAACGAGGGCGAGGGCTTGGGCAACCAGTTCTTGGCAAACATCCGCGAGACCGACGCCATCTGCGAGGTCGTGCGCTACTTTAAGGACCCCAACGTTATGCGCGAGGTGGGCCGCACGGGCGAGTTCGTCGATCCCGCCGGCGATGCCGACACTATCATGACCGAGCTCATCTTGGCCGACATGGGCACGCTCGAGAAGCAGCTGCCCAAGCTCGAGAAGGAGGCCAAGCGCGACAAGGAGCTCATGCCCAAGTTCGAGGTGGCCAAGCGTCTGCTTGCCTGGCTCAACGAGGGCAAGCGCGCCGCATCCATGGAGATGACCGACGAGGAGCGCGCCGCTGCCAAGGGCCTGTTCTTGCTCACCATGAAGCCCATTCTGTATGTGGCCAACGTAGACGAGGATATGCTCAACGAGGACCTGGCGCCCATCGACGGTGTCAAGCCGTTGCCCATCTGCGCCAAAATCGAGGCCGAGCTTTCCGAGCTCGATCCCGAGGACGCCGCCGACTACCTGGAGAGCCTGGGCCTGGAGCAGCCCGGCCTGGACGTGCTCGCGCAGGCAGCCTACAAGCTGCTCGGCCTGCAGTCGTTCTTTACGGCCGGCGAGATGGAGGTCAAGGCCTGGACGGTGCGTCAGGGCGCGACCGCCCCGCAGGCCGCCGGCGTCATCCACACCGACTTTGAGCGCGGCTTTATTAAGGCCGAGGTCATTGGCTACGACGATTACATCGAGCTCGGTGGCGAGCAGGGCGCCAAGGCTGCCGGCAAGCTGCGTATTGAGGGCAAGGACTATGTTATGGCCGATGGCGACGTCGTGCACTTCCGCTTTAACGTGTAAGGACGACGCATATGTTTAAATATGGCAAAAAAGCTGGCTACATGGGTATTGCGCTGCTCGTACTTGCGGTGATTCCGCTGGTGGTCGCAGCGTGTGTTATCCCCAACATTGGTCCCGAGGTGGCAACAAAGTTTAATGCTGCCGGCGAGGCGACGCGCTGGGGCAAGAGCTACGAGCTGCTGGCGTTGCCGGTGCTCAATCTGCTGCTGAGCGTGGCGACGTACTTTACGGCGGGACGCCAGGCAAAAAACAACGATGACTCCGCCGCCATGGCACGCATCGTGTGCGAGCGCTACCTGCGCAACGGTTGCATCACGGGTGTATTTCTCAACGTAATCAACGTCTACTTTATGTATTCGGCGATTACCGGTATGGGCTTTGGCCTGGGCTTTTAGCTTGCGCCTTTAGGCAACGAGCCTGCAAGCATATTCGATGGCTGCTGCGAGGCCGCCGCTCGATCGTGGTTGAAAGACCATGTCGGCGGCGGCCTCGTTTTCGTATCCGGCACCGCGAAGGGCGAGCGCGACGCCGGCTTCCAGGAGAAGGGGCAGGCCACGCTGGCTGGTTACGATTACGGCAGCCTGATTGAGCGAGCGGCTGTGCGCTTGGCATTGGATGGCAAGCGCACCTTGCGCCGGACAAGGGACCAGAACGGCGGCGACGCGACTTGATAGCAATGCAAATGCTGTGCGCTCATCGGGCGAAAGATATTCTGCTTCAACGACGACGAGCTTGGGCGGTGCGCTGTTTGTGCGAAGCGTGGCTCGGTACGTTCGGACCGAAGAACCCGACATAGAAAACTCCTGTGTATTCGGCAAAACGTAAATTATAGTTTACGTTTATGTTCGGCTCCATTTCAAACTCGGCTGCATGGACGAACGTGCGAAACAGATTCTTGGCAGGCGGGTCGAAGAGACACGCAGAGACCTTGGTATCTCCAAGGTTGATTTTTGTGTGGCGACAGGAATCAGCCGACCCTACCTCGACCGAATCGAAGATGGGACGGCAAATTTCACGCTCAAGGTTCTATTTAAGATCGCGCCCGCACTCGGCATGACGGTGTCAGAGCTTCTCGAGGGGATCGAATAGGGGATACCCGTCGATAACTGTATTACGCCATCGGGACGCGGTCGTGGTTGACTTGGCTGTAGAACAGGCGCTGGATTTCGGCGGCATCGCGTGACTGGCCGAGTGCCCACATGGTTTTGGCCACGAGCGTCTCGGTGGTCATGTCATCGCCGCGCAAAATGCCCGGATGATCGGCGTAGGCACGGCCGACCTCATAAACACCCAGGTCAAGGCCCTCTTCGGGGACCTGCGTGGTCATAACGACGGTGCGGCCCGAATCGACCCAGCGGAAAATCGCCTCTTGGAACGACTCGCCGGACTCGCCAAACTCGGGAATACCGCCAATGCCAAAGGTCTCCAGAATCACGGCGTCGTAGCTATCGGCCAGGGCGTCCAGGATACCCGGGTTTACGCCGGGTGTAAGCTTGAGTACAAATACGCTCGGGTCGATGCTGTCGTAGAAACGAACCGGGTTCTCGTTCTGGTGAGTGCCATGGAGTCCGTTGCGAACGATGCGGTCGTTGCGGATATAGGCGATGGGCGGATAGTTGACGCTAATGAACGCGTTAAAGCTCATGGTACGCTGCTTGCGGGCGCGCGTGCCGGCAATGGCGACGCCGCCAAACACAATCGAGACATCGTGCGAGTGCTCGTCGAGCGCATAGAGCAGGCTCTGGTACAGGTTGAGCTTGGCGTCGGTAAAGGGATTGCCCATGGGCTTTTGCGAGCCGGTGAGCACGATGGGCTTGGGGCTGTCCTGAATCAGGTAGGAAAGCGCTGCCGCGGTGTAGCTCATGGTGTCAGTGCCGTGCAGAATCACGAAGCCGTCGTGGTCGGCATAACCCTCGACGATGACGTCGCGGATACGCATCCAGTCACTGGGGCGCATATTGGTGCTGTCGATGTTCATGGGCTGCACGACGTCGAGCTCGCAGAGGCCCGAGATTTCGGGGACGCTCTGGGCGAGCTCCTCACCGGTCAGGGCGGGGGAGAGGCCGTTGCCGTCCTCGGTCGATGCGATGGTGCCGCCCGTGGCGATGAGAAGGATGCGCTTCATGCTGGTATTCCTATCGTATTTGCCGCCGCAGAGGCGGAGTCGTTCGGCAGTATTGTGGCACAGGGCGTCCAAAGTTCAAACGTATTACATCATCTGTAACGTTTGGTAATACTTCAATCGCCGTCAAATAGGGCCCCGGTCGTGCGTTTGCCGTGCGCTGATGGTTGCGAGGGACGAGAAACCCCATATAACGTGTACACTATGAAAGCTATTTCGTTCATTCACGCGGGTGAGCATCGGCTCCCCGCCAACAAGAGGGGGAAACCATGGATCAAAAGGCTTCCGCAAAGGTCCTCGTACTCGACTTTGGTGCGCAGTACGGTCAGCTCATTGCCCGTCGCGTCCGCGACCTCAACGTGTATTCCGAGATCGTTCCCTGCGACATCTCGGCCGACGAGATTCGCGAGATGAACGCCTCTGCGCTCATCCTTTCCGGCGGCCCGGCTTCTGTGTATGCCGAGGACGCTCCGTCCATCGACCCCGCCATCTTTGACCTGGGCCTTCCCGTCCTGGGCTTCTGCTACGGCCATCAGATCACGGCCGTGACGCTCGGTGGCAAGGTCGGCCACTCCGAGGTGGGCGAGTATGGCCGCGCCACCATCACGCGCACGGCAGGCGCCAAGCTCTTTAACTCCACGCCCATGGAGCAGACCGTGTGGATGAGCCACCGCGATGCCGTCTCCGAGGTGCCCGAGGCTTTACCGTTACCGCCAGCACCGACGTGTGCCCGGTTGCCGCCATGGAGTGCGTCGAGCGCAAGATCTTCACCACGCAGTTCCACCCCGAGGTCAAGCATTCCGAGTACGGTCAGCAGCTGCTGAGCAACTTCCTGTTTGAGATCTGCGGCCTGGAGCCCAACTGGAGCATGGACAACCTGGTCGAGACCATGACGGCCGAGTTCCGCGAGAAGGTCGGCAACGACCGCGTGATTCTGGCCCTGTCCGGCGGCGTCGACTCCTCCGTCGTGGCTGCGCTGGGCGCCCGCGCCGTAGGCAAGCAGATGACCTGCGTGTTCATCAACCACGGTCTGCTGCGCAAGGGCGAGCCCGAGCAGGTGGAGGAGGTCTTCACCAAGCAGTTTGACGTCGACTTTATCCACGTCCACGCCGAGGACCGTTATGCCGAGCTTCTGGCCGGCGTGACCGAGCCCGAGGAGAAGCGCCGCATCATCGGTACGCAGTTCTGGAAAGAGTTCTTCGCGGTTGCTCAGCAGCTTGAGACCGATGGTAAACCCGTGAAGTACCTGGCTCAGGGCACCATCTACCCCGACATCATCGAGTCCGGCGCTCGCAAGACGGGCGGCAAGACGGCCACCATCAAGAGCCATCACAACCTGATCCCGTTCCCCGAGGGCGTGCACTTCGACCTCATCGAGCCGCTCGACCACTTCTTTAAGGACGAGGTCCGCGCGCTTGGTCTGGCGCTGGGTCTGCCGGGTCACATCGTGTTCCGTCAGCCTTTCCGGGCCGGGTCTTGCCATCCGCATCATCGGTGCGGTCGACAAAGAGAAGCTCGAGATCCTCAAGAACGCCGACGCTATCGTGCGCGAGGAGCTCGACGCCTACAACCAGCGCCTGTTTGAGCAGACCGGCGAGCGCAACTCCGAGCACAGCTGCTGGCAGTATTTCGCGGTCCTGCCCGATATTAAGTCCGTTGGCGTTATGGGCGACGAGCGCACCTATCAGCGCCCGATCATCCTGCGCGCCGTCGAGTCCAGCGACGCCATGACCGCCGACTGGGCCAAGCTGCCCTACGACGTGCTGGCCCGCATCTCCGGCCGCATCGTAGCCGAGGTTCCCGGCGCCAACCGCGTGTGCTACGACATCACGTCCAAGCCGCCCGCGACCATCGAGTGGGAGTAGTTGATAGGGATTTGACCTGTACTTTTGAGTGCCGCACTGTACCGCTGAGTTTCGTTTCGTACGTGAGTCACGGCAAAGCCGCCAGCGACGGCGGTGGGTAAAAACGACCATCGAGCCTCCGTTCCCGCGTTGGGACGGAGGCTTTTCTTTGGTCTTTCACTCCCTTTCGCCTGCGATTTCGCTATTTACTCCCAGTGTTTCAAGATGGCAAAGCACCGGGCGGTATTCGGAGGAATGGGAGCAAGGATTTATCCCAAGTGAGTAGACACGCGGTTTTTGTTCCCGGTGGCGAAGCGGGACCGTTTCGGAGCCCATGAAACTCAAATCGAACTCAACGGGCTTCACCTCGTGCAGCGAGCTGCGCACCGTGAGCGCGACCTCGTTCGACAACTCCAAGATCAAGAAGTACACGAGCGTTCTCCACAGGTGCAGCAGGCTTGTGGGCGGCACCGACGGCTTCGTGCCGTCTCAGACCTCCGGCGCCTCCGTCCTCAAGCTGGGGGCGGGCGGCGTTCTGACCGACCTCGAGTACGAAGTCCGCACCTGGCTCAACGCCATGCTGTTCGCCGACGGCGAGCTCAAGATCGGGTTCGCCAAGGCCGATGCGACAGGTCGCGAGGTGCTGGCCTCCGACACGCTTTGCGCCAACGCCAAGTACACTGCGATCCAGGCGACGCCCTGGGCTTCGTTCGGCAAGAGCGTGAAGCGCGTGACCATCGCCGCCGACACATCGAGGGTCGCCAACGTGAACCTGAACTACTGGTTCTACAGCTGCAACGCCCTGACCTCGGTCTCCGGCATGGCGAACCTGCGCGGCATGGCCTACATGAACCGTACGTTCAACTCGTGCTCCGCGCTCACCGAGCTCGATCTGCGGGGCATGAGCCCGGCGTCGCTTTTGAGCATGCTCTATACGTTCGGCGCTTGCACCCCTTGAGCGCATCCTGGTCGATGCCGACTGGGAACTGCCGAGCGGGCGCACGGGCTCTTCCACGTTCTACAACTGCAAGGCCATCGTGGGCGGCAACGGCACGACCTACGACTCCAAGCAGACGTCGTACGCGATGTGCCACATCGACCGCGAGGGGCAGGCGGGCTACCTCACTGCCGGGTAGCGGCTTGGGACTGAGCATATGGAACCCCTGGCAGCAGCGCAGGCACCCTTCCTGCGCTGCTGCCAGGGGTGGGCGCGCCGCCCCTGTGGTGTGGGTTAGGCGATGGGATGTGGCGGCGTGTAGCGAGAACTGCTTTACTCCTCGATTTCGGAAGATGGGTGAACCTTCCCCTTTATTTGAGGCTTCTGCTTTTCGATCTGGCGATAAAGCTTGTTGTACTCGATAGCCCACGGCCTTTCGATTTTTCGCAGAGCCAGAAGGTTTATGTGGCTTGTCGTATATGCCCTTGCTTTTTCTTCGGAAAAGCCTTCGTACATCGTCAGGTATCTTGCGAAATTACGCTGGAAGAATCCTTCGTAGCGTTCCTGTGACAACAGCTGCTCCGCTTCTCCTCGAGGCAAATCCCAGTGTTTTTGCAACAGGCCCAGGATTGCTTCCGTGGATGCAGGAGTCTCGTTAAGAGCCGCTACAGCTCTCAAGAGACTTTCGTTGTACCCCTCCTCGTAAAGCCGGCTTCCCATTTCTACCTCCCGTTAGCGACTCTTTCGAACAATCGTTACTGTGCTTTTTCTTATTTTACCTCGCTTTTTATAGCAGCAATTCAGCTACCAGCTGATTTGTGACCGCAGCGGATGATGGGGCCGTTGAAGTTGGTCCATGTCCTGCTGGGAGGTCCTTGTGGAGTCTATTGCGGTGGCGCTCATCGGCATCGTGACGCTGGTCGGGGTGATCGCGTCGAACTCGCGAAGCCGCGCGGTGATGGAGCTCAAGATTGACGAGCTCACGCGGCGCGTTGAGAAGCACAACTGCCTCATCGAGCGCACCTACAAGCTCGAGCAGGACATGGCCGTGGTCAGGCGCGACGTTGACGCGCTTGAGGAGAGGAACGGCAGATGAACCGTTTTCTGACGAGCAACGAGCGGCGGTGGCACCTTATGCGCACGGTCGTCCAGGGCGTCCTGGGCGTCGTGGTGGCCAACGTCGACCTGCTCATGGGCGTGGCCGTGCTCGATCCCACGTGGCGCGTGCTGTGCGTGGCCATGGTGATGGCCGTGCTCTCGCCCGTTATTGCCGAGCTGGGAAAGGCGGGCGATTCCGATGAGTGAGTACGCAAGCGAGGAGGAGCGCTGGGAGGAGTTGCGCGAGCCCGGCTACGAGCCCGCCGCGCCCAGCGACTTCAAGCCCGAGGAGGGCGAGGACGCGGGATTCAAGGAGGTCAGCGCCAATGGGGCATAGCATCCTGTTCAAGCAGTGCGGCAGCGACCGCATGACGCGCAGGCGCTCGCACGCCATCGACCGCATCGTGATCCACTACACGGCGACCCTGACGTCGGCCCGCAACAACGCGATCTACTTCTCGCGCAACGAGCGGCAGGGTCGTCCGCCCACTACTTCGTGGGCGACATCACCGACGAGATCTACCAGAGCGTGGCCGAGGGCGACACCGCCTGGCACGCCGGCAACTGGCTCATGAACTGCCGCAGCGTTGGCATCGAGGTCGTGAGCGCCGGCGAGGACTACAGCGAGGTCGAGGCGGGCAAGCTCGCCTGGCTCGTGCAGACCCTCATGAAGCGCTACGGCATCTCCGAGGGCGGCGTCATCCGCCACTACGACGTGACCGGCAAGATCTGCCCCGCACCCTACATCGCCGCCGGGCGCAGGGCAGCC
>JAQEDL010000043.1:0-18286 GCA_027669365.1 Coriobacteriaceae bacterium AM49-12
GCGGCGGTGGCGGCTCGCTAGCGACGGTGGCGGCTCGCTAGCGACGGACGTCTCCCCTGCCGCGTTCTTGGCATCGGCAACTGCCTCGGCAACTTTCTCGGCAGCCGCGGTCGCGGCCTTCTGCGCGGCGTCCACCACGGCGGGCGCGGCCTCGCGTGCGGCAGCGACCATACGATCCTTGATGCCCTCGACGAGTTTGCTCATTGTCTCTCCTCTTAGTTGTTGGACTCGACGGTTGCGGCGGTGTCGGCCGCGTCCTCGAGCTGCAAGTTCAATAGCTTCATGCCGTATTCCGGCACGTTGATATCGATGGGTTGGCCATACAGGTCACCAGGCGCACAAAAGCGAGCACCGTCATAATGCGCGCCATGGCCTCGGGCGATTCGGTGAGCCCACGCTCAAACCAGCGCTGAATCATGCCGACCTCGGCGCTCACGACGTAGGTGACGTAGTAGTCAAAGAACGTGCCCAGCGCCAGGCCCAAAATGCCCGTCTGCGCACGCGGCACCACAGCCTCACGCGCGGTGTCGATGATCCTTTTAATGAGGCCTGGTCGCCGCCCGGACCCAGCAGCGCACCGATTAAGTCGCGGTTGGCCGCAAGATAGCGCAGCAGTTCAACCGAACCGGGCGCCGGCTCGAGTTCATCGATGTTGTGGTAGAGATCGGGCAGCTGAGCTGCGGTGATGAGCTCAATGCGTTCACGGATCTCGGTCAGCAAGCCGTCCTCGATTTGATTGATGAAGTCGGGGATATCGCGGTAGTGCGAATAGAACGTGCGGCGCGTAAGGCCGGCGCGCTCGGTGAGCGACGCGACATTAATGCGCGAAAGGTCGCCGCTTTCGGCAAGCTCGCTGGCAAGTGCCTGGCGAAGGGCACGCTGCGAGCGAAGGGACCGGCGATCGCATTTCTCGAGCTGGGACAAGCGTCCTCCTTGTTACTCAGCCTGTGCGCTATTGCACAGTGCGAGTATTATTGCACACCGTGTGCATCAACACGTAAAGGCAATATTTGGAATGTGACGAGGGGGCAGTCCCTTTGTCACATTATTCGATGATGGTGCGGGAGCTCTGCTTATGCATGGTGGCGAGCATGTGTTTGGGGACGGCATGGACCATGCAGCTGCCGATGGTCACGCTCGCGGCGGCCTTAGCTGCATCGCTTGCGTTTTTGGTCGCGTAGCTGTGGTGGAAACGCTTGAGCATGGCGATGTCGTTGCCGCCGTCTCCATAGACCGCGACCTCGTCCTCGGCAATGCCGTAGTAACCCGCCAGCCAGGCCACGCTCTCGCCCTTGTTGCATGCCGCGTCCGTGATCTCGAACATCACCGGATCGAACGGCGCGTTGACCACACGGTCCGAGCGCTCGGCAAGATACGCCTTAAGGTCGCGCTCCAGCTCGGGCGAGGTCACGCGACAATTGATCTTGCATACATCGTGGCGCAGGATGTCACCGATCGACTGGTCGAAATACTGCTCCTCGTGATACCCGCCGCGCGCACGCATGCCGCGCATCACGATGCGCTTGATGGGACTGTCCTTTTTAAAGCCCGCCTGATGCATCTCGAACGAACCGCTCGAGTACATGCCATCGGGCGTGGAACAATCAAAGCAAATGTCCGGGAACGCCTTGAGCAGTTCCTCAGTGACCTGCGGATCGATGGTCCAAGTCTTGAGCACCTCGCCATGGCTGTCGCGCACGATGGATCCATTGGAGCAGCAGGCGTCAAGCGCCAAGCCCGTAAAGCCATGCTCGCCGATCGGCAACGTCGAGCGTCCAGTCGCGGGAACACGTGCAGGCCAGCCTCAGTCAGCTCGCGAATGGCGCGGCGGATGGTCCCATCCGCCTCGTGCAGGGCGTTCAGCAGCGTTCCGTCTAAGTCACTCGCGAACATCTTGATCATGGACATGCCTCTCCTTCGTCTGCCCGATATTGTAGACGAAGGAGAGGCATGTCCAAACAATGCCGTCCCGGCGCGGCGTACCACCGCCTTCACAAATTCACGGTGCCCCAGCGCGTTAAGACAATCGCCGCAATCGATTTTTCAGCCGATAAAACAGAGCCGTCGTCAACGTCAGCACCGCCAACATGGCTGCGAATACAATCGCCGGTGTCCATCGATCATATGCAACCCCGTACGTCAATTGGCCGATAGGTATTGCGCAGGAAAGGACCATGTAAACGACCGAAAGCACTTTTCCGCAGAGCTCAGTCGGCGCTGCCCGCTGAACAAACGCGATGATTTCAACCGACGCAATGCTCGCCCACACCATGACCCATGCCGAACCAACCACAAACACGGTGAGCATGCATGCATCTGCGCCGAACAGTAGCGTGACAATGATCGGTGCGACTCCAAAACAGATCATCGCAACATATCGACATATGCCATTGAA
The DNA here is from genome assembly GCA_027669365.1 of Coriobacteriaceae bacterium AM49-12. Classification (GTDB taxonomy): domain Bacteria; phylum Actinomycetota; class Coriobacteriia; order Coriobacteriales; family Coriobacteriaceae; genus Collinsella. The sequence continues at coordinate 2,396 of JAQEDL010000043.1, forward strand.
AGAAAAGCGATGCGGCCAAATGCCGACCAAGCCACTGCCGGTAAGACCACCCAAGCCCAGAGCAACCTCAACCATCCCAACGCAGGACGATTGCATGCCGAGATGCTTTGTAACAATAATGGGAGCGCCAATCGTTAGCCCAACCAACGCAAGGTTTAAAACGGCCGCAAGCAAAATCACGGCGACCAATGATGCATTTTGCAGCAGATACCGAATCGACTCCCGAAAATCGTTTCGGCATGTCATGCGAGTCGCGCCGTCTCCCATCGTTTCAGATGAGGCATTTTGCTTGAGCGCGCCCCCAAACAACAGAGCTGACATCGCAAACGCCACCGACGCGGTTGTGCAGAGAGCATCGATGCCAAAGCACCCATAGACTGCCGTCCCGACCACAGGACCCAAGATATTGCTCACCATGGTCACCTGCGAAACCAATGCAGTGGCCTGCTCGACCTTCTTTTCACCCGCCATGCGCACCGTCTCAATTTGGAGTATTGGCTTTAGCAGCGATTGAACGCCATATTGAGCACAAAGTATCGCTACTACGACGACCGCAAGAGGCAATGAGCACTTCATGGGGATAGACAGCAGTGATGCGGTCATCAGAGCAATGCCGAGGGCCACGAGGACCTCGCGATGTCTTCCCCTATCCGCCAAGATTCCGCCAACCGGAGTTGCGAGTACGCCGGGTATGAACGCTATCGCCACGACGACGCCATATAACGTTGACGATCCACTGCAATCGAACAAGTAAAGCGGATACGCAAAGCACAGCGCCGACAGCATCGAATACGTGCACAACTGCGCAACAAGAAGACCGAAAAGCCTGATAGATCGCACTGTTTTTTGCGCCAACGAGACGCCACTCCACCGCATTCCAGCCATAAGCCTGCCCCTATACATACCGCCAGTATGTATTTATCGACTTGAAAAGGGCAGCCGTGGCTACCCTCACAAATCAATTACATACCGTTGGTATCTATATTACCACCCGGCGCGGTCCATACGTCCCAAATCTGCGCCGTTGTCTGAAGCACTTCTTCCCCCAAATCGAGCCCCACCGCTGCCGCCATCTGCGCCAAACATTGTGCGCGAGCGAGCATTCGCTCCTTGGGCTCGAGCGGACGGAACAACGGCAGCAGCCAAAGATTCGCCAACATCGATACGGCCTCCGCCGCTTCACGCGGGCATTCGCACACAATGGAGCCGTCGGCGATGCCCTCCTCGATCACTGGCAAGAGACAGCCATCGACCGATTCGTCAAACGAGCCCTGGTACTGCATCGCCAGTAGACGCGAGCTTTTTACCGGATCCGCCGCAGGATGCATGCGAGCCCATAGCTCAATTTGTGGAACGACGGACTCGGGCGCGTACAGCCGCTTGAGCTTTTGGGCTCCGGTCATATTGCCGATACCAAGCATTGAGCGGCGGCGCTCAACAATCGGAGCCATTGCCCGATCAAATGCGGCGTTGAAAATCCCCTCTTTGCTCTTAAAGTGATGATAGACAGCGCCCTTGGTCATGCCATCGAGGCGGTCGACGATATCTTGAATGCTCGTCCCCTCATAACCCTGCGCGCAGAATAGCTCCAGCGCCGCGTCGAGAATCTTCGCGACCGTCTCCTCGGGATATTTATTACGACCCATAATCCGTCCATCCGCAACGCAAGTCTTGTGCCTCATTGCAGCATTTTAACGTTGCGGATGGTAGGCGGTCGATTCTACACCGCGGCGGGGCCGTGTTCGCCGGTACGGATGCGGATAACCTCCTCGACCGGCTCGACCCAAATCTTGCCGTCTCCAACGGCACCGGTGCGAGCAGCGTTGCAGATAATCTCGACAATGCCGTCGACATGCTCGTCGGCGCAGATAAGGGTGAACTGCACCTTAGGGATCGTGTTGACAAGCAACTCGTTGCCGCGTACGTATTCCTTCCAGCCATGCTGTGCGCCGCAGCCCTGCACCTGGTTGATGGTCATGCCGCGAACATCAGCAGCAAACAGCGCGTCTTTAAGAACCTCAAGCTTCTCGGCACGAACAATCGCTGTAATCTTCTTCATAGTGAATTCCTCTCTTCAATAAAAGAAATTGATTTACCTTCACATGGCACGGGTTTTCCAGGTGCCCGAGATTGCCCCGAAAGAGGAGCGCCGCGTACTTCGGTACGCAAGCGACGGTTTGAGGGGCAAGGTCGGGTGCCTGGGAAACCCGTGCCGCTAATCGAGTCCCGAGAAGGAAGGGTATGCGCTCTCTCCGTGCTGACTCGCGTCCAAGCCCAGCGCCTCGTCTGCCTCGTCCACGCGCAGGCTGCCGTGGAACAGCGTCTTGACCACCGCGGCGATCACCAAATCGAGCACCAGCACAATAGCGACCGTCACCACAATGCCCAAGATCTGCGAGATGAGCAGCGACACGTCGCCCGTGTAGAACAGGCCGCCCTTACCGGTCCACGAAAGCCCCGGCACGCAAAACAAGCCCGTGAGCACGCCGCCCAAAATGCCGCCGATGCCGTGGCAACCGAACGCGTCGAGCGCATCGTCGTAGCCAAACTTGGTCTTAAGATGGCTGATGGCCAGGTAGCAGACAGGCGATACGATCAGGCCCATGACCAGCGCCGCCCACGGCTCGACAAAGCCCGCGCCGGGCGTGACCACCACAAGGCCCGCAACCAAACCGGTGCTGGCACCCACCAGCGTGGGGCGGCCGGTATGCACGCGCTCGACGGCAAGCCACGAGACCATACCCGCCGCGCTGGCCGTCACGGTGTTGAGGATGGCGAGTGCCGCCACGGCGTCGGCCTTGAACTCGCTGCCGCCGTTAAAGCCAAACCAGCCAAACCAAAGCAGGCCGGCGCCCAACGCCACAAACGGCACGTTATGCGGGCGATAGCTCACCATGCCAAAGCCGCGACGACGGCCAAGCATTAAGCAGAGAATCAGGCCCGTGAGACCGGACGAAATGTGTACTACGTCGCCGCCGGCAAAGTCGAGCGCGCCGATCATGTCGCCGATAAAGGAGCCCTCGCCGCCCCAGACCATGTGGGCGAGTGGCGCATAGACCACGAGCAGCCAAATGCCCAGGAAGGCCGTCATGGCACCAAACTTAACGCGGCCGGCCAGGCTGCCCGTGACGATAGCGGCCGTGATCATGGCAAACGCCATCTGGAAGGCGATGTTGATGATCTGGGGGTAGACGGCGCCGTCCGCGGCGTTGCCCTCGGCCGCCTGCAGCACCTGGTTGAGCACCGGCAGGCACAGAAGCTGGTCAAGGCCTCCAGTAAACGGACTCGAGCCGTCGCCGCCGTAGGCCAGCGACCAGCCGGCAACAATCCACAGCACACCGACCAGGCCAATGGCGCCAAAGCACATGAGCATGGTGTTGATGACATTTTTGCGCCTGGACAGGCCGCCATAGAAAAACGCCAGACCCGGTGTCATTAAAAACACGAGCATGGTGCAGATGAGCATAAACGTTGTCGATCCCGTATCGTACATTCGCTCCCCCTTGGTCGCATGGACGTTGTCGGCGCCCATAATGCGGCCGAGGGGCAACTGGTGTAGACCAGATACGGCGTTGTTAAACGCTGCGTTGTCGAATGGAAACGGCGCCGCAATCTTGGAAACGGCGCGGCAACGGGCGCGAAACGAACGGGAAATGCGAGGGCAAGGGAGCCGTGAGCGCGCCCGTCCCGGCTAGCGCCGGAACAGCTCGCGAGCTCGGTCGCGGAGGTCGGTGGCTCGGATGACGCCCTCATAGCGGTTGATGCGCAAGCGCGGGAAAGCATTGAAGAAGCGCAGGTCACGACGGCTGAGCGACACGCTCGGCACCGGACGGCTCATGCGCTTGCCGGCAAGGCGACGACTGAGCGACGGACGCGGCATGCTCGGCGCGGCATCGGCAACGCGGCGGGCAGCAAGTGCCAGGCCGCGAGCACCATCCGAGATAAACGTCGGCATCGAAGCCTTCTCGCGCAGGGCATCGAGCGCGGCGTCACCCAGCTCGGCCAGCCACGCGTTAACGGCGCGACCGCGGATATGCGTCTGCGCCACCGAGTCGATCGCCGAATCGGGAATACGTTCGAGCATAGAGTCGGAGGCATCGGCAAGCGACTCATTGATGCGGTCGGCAAGGTCGGCACGCACACGCTCCAGCTCATCAGACAGGCGGCGCCAGCTGGCCAAAGAACACACTGCGTCGCCCATCATCGCGACAGCGACGATAAAGGCGGACAGCCGCACAATCAGCACCGGCAGATGGCAAGCAGGCCCAACACCGCCGGCTCCAGCACGCGACAAATGCACAACGCACCCAAGCCAAACGCGCAGGCCCAGTACAGGCAGATGCGTCCGTGCAGGTTAAACGGCAGGTGCGAGTAATCCCAAAAGCGCGCACCTGTTGTTTTTTCCAACAAAACGCCTACGCCGTACTCAATCACGCTGCATACGAGCGCCGCGGCAACAAACTGGCTCGAGGCATCCGGAATCCCGCGCAGCAAAAGCCAGCAGGCTATGCCGCCCGCACCATAGATGGGGCAGCACGGCCCCAGCAAAAAGCCACTGTTGGCAAATCGTCCGTGGTTGAGCATGGCGCAGACTGTCGACTCCCACACCCAGCCGCAAAAACCGTAGAAGGCAAACGAGAGCACCAGCGCCGAGAGCGGACAGGCGGCAAGCGTCGCGCCGTCAAATGCCATGTCGATCGCGGTCCCCACCGTCTACCCTCTCCTCTTCTCGCTCGATTCGCTGCTCACGCCATCGTCCGGCTCGTCCTTGCGCCGCAGACGACCGGCGACCGTCTCGCGCAGCGCGCACCATTTGTCTGCCAAACACACAATCCATGCCTCACGACACGTCGGTGGAACCGGTACCAGCGGAAACATATGGCGCACGATGATATTCCGCTCGCGCGGCGTCAGCTCAAAATCCTCTTCGGCACGCGCCAGGCAAAAAATGGATGCCGAAATCCGTGCAGTCGATGGCTCGGGTCGGGGTCGTGCCAATCGTAGAGAAAGTAGTCGTGTAACAGGCTCCGCGCAGCAGCGAGGCGCGGTCGACCGAAATGCCAGCACGGCCCAAGCGCTCGGCAAAGGACAGGCTCGCCCGCGCTACCGAAGTCACATGCGTATACACCGTCACGTCGCCATGCTGGATAAACTCGCGCGTCAGGTCCAGACGGCCCGCCTGTGCCAGTTGACGGGCAGCATGGTCTACTTCGCACGCGATTTTCTCGGCACGAGCGACATCGGACATGCTGTCTCCTTCCAGCAACTCCCGGCGACAAGCCATGGCCTGTGCACAATCGATAAAAACATCATGGAACACATCAGTATGGCATCGGACAAAACGTTTTGCCCCGCCAGTTGGCGAATTACCGCGCCGCCGTCACATATCAAACGCCAAAATGTGCGAGACTGTCTTGTGCAATTGTGCCGGCCGAGGGAGCGCCGGCGCTCGATTCGCATGGAGTAACCCACAACGATGCTGCTTACGCAAACGACAACGCCCGAGGACGTCAAGGCTCTTAATCGCGCCGAGCTCCCGCAGCTCTGCGGCGAGATTCGCCACGCCATCCTCGAAAGCTCCGCCGCCGTCGGCGGGCACGTTGCCCCCAACTTGGGCGTCGTTGAGCTTACGGTTGCGCTTCATCGCGTATTTAACTCCCCCATCGACAAGATTGTCTTTGACGTTTCGCACCAGACCTACGCCCACAAGGCGCTGACCGGGCGCGCGTACACTTATATCGATCCGGAGCGTTATGGTGAGGCTTCTGGCTTTGCCAATCCCGACGAGTCCGAGCACGACCTGTTCGCCATGGGCCACACCTCCACGTCGGTGAGTCTGGGCTGCGGCTTGGCGCACGCTCGTGACCTGGCGGGCGATGCGTACAACGTCATCACCATCATTGGCGACGGTTCGCTTTCGGGCGGTCTGGCGTTTGAGGGCTTTAACAATGCCGCCGAGCTCGACAGCAACCTGATCATCATCGTCAACGATAACGACCAGTCCATCGCCGAAAACCACGGTGGCCTGTATCGCAATCTGGCCGAGCTACGCGCCAGCAACGGCACCTGTGAGCGCAACGTTTTCCGCGCGATGGGGCTCGACTACTGCTATCTGGACACCGGCAACGATGTGTTGGCCCTGGTCGACACGCTGCAGGAGCTGCGCGATATCGATCATCCCATCGTGCTGCACGTCTCCACCGCAAAGGGCAAGGGCTTTGAGCCAGCCCAGAGCGACCCCGAGCGCTGGCATCATGTGGGTCCGTTTGACATGGCGACTGGGCGCAAGCTCTGCCCGGGCCATCCGAGCGAGCCTGCGCCGCGCACCTATGCCGACATTACGGGCGAGGCGCTCAGCGCCGCCATCGAGCACGATCCGCAGGTCGTGGGCATCACGGCCGCCACGCCCTACATCATGGGCTTTACACCCGAGCTTCGCGCCGCCGCCGGCAAACAGTTCGTCGATGTGGCATTGCCGAGGAGCACGCCGTGACCTTTGCCACCGCGCTTGCGCGCTCGGGTGCCAAGCCAGTCTTTGGTGTGTACGGCACGTTTTGCAGCGCGCCTACGACGAGCTGTGGCACGACCTGTGCCTCAACGATGTCCCCGCAACCATCCTGGTGTTTGGCGCATCGATCTTTGGCACCACATCCGAGACGCATCTTTCGTTCTTTGATATTTCTATGCTGGGCGCTCTCCCCAATATGCGTTACCTGGCGCCTTCCTGCATGGAGGAATACCTATCCATGCTGAGCTGGTCGCTCGACCACCGCGAGCATCCCGTGGCGATTCGCGTGCCGGGCATTGGCTTGGTAAGCCGCCCCGATCTTGCGCCTGCCGAGGACGCCGATTACGGCGCCGTTCGTTACAACGTGGTGTGCCAGGGTCGCGACGTGGCCGTGCTCGCGCTTGGCGATTTCTTTGAGCTGGGCGAGCGCGTGGCAAACCGTCTGACTGCCGAGTACGGCATCGAGGCCACGCTCGTCAACCCGCGCTATGCAACCGAGCTCGACCGCGAGTTCCTCGACAGCCTTGCCGCCAAGCATCGCGTTGTCGTCACCCTCGAAGACGGCATCTTGGACGGCGGCTGGGGCGAGCGCGTCGCGTGCTACTTGGCCTGCACGCCCGTGCGCACGCGCACCTTTGGCATCGCCAAGGGCTTCCCCGACCGCTACGACCCCAACGAGTTGCTCGCTCAGAACGGCATGACGGCCGAGAACATGGCCGCCGAAGCCGTTAGGCTACTTAACGAGTAAAAAACCTCCGCAAGGGAAGCACCCCTGCGGAGGTTTTTATTTTCGCGCGCGATTATCTCAATCTGTAACATCTAGGGCCCGAATTCCCGTCTAACTGTTACAGATCTAGACAAACCGTCTTTGCCCCTGACCTTTGTCTCAATCTGTAACAGATAGAGACCTTTTGGCCGTCTAACTGTTACAGATCGAGACATTCGAATTCCCCTGAAGAGAAAATCTCAATCTGTAACAGTTAGAACCCATTTCCTCGTCTACCTGTTACAGATTGAGACAAAGCAGCGAGACAGGCCACCACATCTGCAAGAACCACCACAAAGGTGCCTGTCCCTTTATGTAGGTAGAATAACCCATAAGGTAAGTATGTTTCTGAGTTATTTCGTGTTGACCCATTTGAGCGGGATAGGGTATAACTCTACTCAACCGCTAGGGATTTTATTGAGAAAGGTGTTCTACCATGAGCAAGAACCTCTCCCAGCAGGTCGTTCTCGACCGCCGCGGCTTCGTTGCCGCCACCTTCGCAACCGTTGCCGGCCTTGGTCTTGCCGGCTGCTCCGACACCAGCGCCGAGGCCGACAAGGGTTCCGCCGTCGGCTCCTCCAAGAGCTCCGAAGATACCGAGCTTCCACCATACTCGATGCCAAGGCATTCGACAAACTCGTCGACAACGGCCCCAAGGCCGATGACGACGCCATCGCCGCCAGCACCTGGGCCACGGCCGTCAAGGACGCCGGTGTCTTTAAGATCGGTGGCGTTCAGACCTCCACACTTTTCTCCCTCCTCAACGAGAAAGACGGTCAGACCCGCGGCTTCGACGCCGGTATCGCACAGCTCCTGTCCAACTACATTCTGGGCGAGAACAAGGTCGAGATCACCCAGGTGACCTCGGACACGCGCGAGTCCGTCCTGCAGAACGGCCAGGTCGACGCTGTCTTTGCCACCTACACCATCACTGACGAGCGCAAGAAGCTCGTCTCCTTCGCCGGTCCCTACTACTACACCCAGCAGGCTATCCTGGTGCTCGCCGACAACGACGACATCAAGAGCGTCGACGACCTGGCCGACAAGAACGTCGCCGTCCAGTCCGGCTCCAACGGCCCCGCCATCCTGGAGGAGTTCTCCCCCAAGGCCAGCCAACAGGAGTTCAAGACCGACGAGGAGGCCCGCCAGGCACTTCAGCAGGGCCGCGTTGACGCCTACGTCATCGACAACAACATGCAGCAGAGCGCCCTGGTCCGCGAGCCCGGCAAGTACAAGATTGCCGGCAAGCCCTTCGGCAGCAAGGAGCCCTACGGCATCGGCCTGCCGCTCGATTCCGACGGTGTCGCCTTTGTCAACGACTTCCTTAAGAAGATCGAGGACGATGGCACCTGGACCGAGCTGTGGCAGATCTGCATTGGCGACCGTACGGGCGACACCAATGTTCCCGAGCTGCCCGAGATCGGCGCCTAGGCAGCGAGCCTAGTAACGGCCGCTACGAAACCATACGGAAACGCACGATGCGCTTTATTGCGCTAAACTGTTTCCTCACTGAGTTGTCGGGGCTTCCGTACACACGGGAGCCCCTTTCCTTACCGGCGGGAGGTCCGCATGAGTCTCTCCGAGCTCTGGTCGCTCTATGGCCAGAACTATATCGACGCGCTGCTAGCAACCTGGGGCATGACGCTTGAGTCGTTTGCCATCGCCATGGTGCTGGCCGTCGCCGTCACCGTGATGCGCGTGTCGCCGCTCAAGCCGCTGCGCGTCTTTGGCGACCTGTATGTCCAGGTCTTCCGTAACATCCCCGGCATCGCGCTGCTCATTATCGTCGTCTATGCGCTGCCCCCGCTCAAGGTCGTCCTGCCCTACCGCACCTGCGTCATCGTCGCCACAGTGCTCTTGGGTTCTGCCTTTGGCTCCGAGAACTTTATGAGCGGCATCAACACCGTCGGTGTCGGCCAGGTGGAAGCCGCCCGCTCGCTGGGCATGAGCTTCAGCCGTATCCTCGCCAAGATCGTGATTCCGCAGGCGCTGCGCTCGAGCGTGCTGCCCATGACCAACCTCTTTATCGCCGTCATGCTCACCACCGCGCTCGGCAGTCAGGTGCCGCTTAAACCGCAGGAGCTCACCGGCGTGGTGAGCTACATCAACACGCGCTCGCTCGGCGGCGTCGCCGCGTTCTTTATCTCGGCGCTCGGCTACCTGGGCACGGCCTTTGTGGTGAGCCACATTGGCAACTATATCGATAAGAAGGTGAGGATCCTCCGATGAGCAAGCGCTCCACCTCCGCGCTCACCATGCGCGATGCGCTCTACGAGGCTCCCGGCCCCAAGATGCGCGCCAAGATTCGCGTCGGCACCGCCATCTCACTTGTTGCCGTGGCCGCGCTCATCGCTCTGGTACTGCAGCGCTTTTATGTGACCGGCCAGCTTTCGGTCCATTACTGGTACTTCTTTACGCACCTCACCACCTGGAAGTTCCTGCTTGCCGGTTTTGAGGGCACAGTAAAGGTCGCGCTCACCGCCGGCGCCATCGCGCTGGTACTGGGCTTAGCCTCATGCTCGGCCGTACCAGCGACATCAAGCCGCTGCAGCTGGTCTGCCGCGTGCTCACCGATTTCTTCCGTGGCGTGCCGAGCCTGCTGTTCATCTACTTCTTCTTTTTGGTGCTGCCTCAGTACAAGATTTCACTGCCGTCGTTTTGGATGCTCACGCTTCCCGTCGCGCTCGCTGCAGCCGGCGTACTTGCCGAGATCTTCCGCGCCGGCGTCAACGCCGTGCCGCGTGGTCAGGTCGAGGCAGCCCAGGCGCTCGGTCTCTCCAAGGCCAAAATCACCTTTAAAATCGTATTGCCCCAGGCGATTCGGTTTATCATTCCGTCGTTGATTTCGCAGCTCGTGGTCGTAGTCAAAGACACCACCGTCGCCTATGTGGTGAGCTACCCCGACCTCATGCAAAATGCCCGCGTGCTCATCACCAACTACGACGCGCTCGTATCGGTCTATCTGGTGATCGCGGTCATCTACATCCTCATCAACGTCGCGATCAACAAGGCCGCTGTCTACGTTTCGCACAAGACCGGCGCGACCATCATCCGCTAACGCTTTACCATTTCGAGTCATAAGGAGCCGAGCACCATGCACAGAGCACCTCTTCCACCGGCAACCAGCCGCTTATCGAGCTCAAGCACGTCGATAAGCACTATGGCGATCTGCACGTCCTCAACGACATCAATCTCTCGGTCGACCGCGGCGAAGTCGTCGTCGTGATCGGCCCCTCGGGCTCGGGCAAGTCGACCATGTGCCGAACCATCAACCGCCTGGAAACCATCGACTCGGGCGAGATCCTCATCGAGGGCGAGCCTCTGCCGCAGGAAGGCAAGGATCTTGCCCGCATGCGCGCCGAGCTGGGCATGGTGTTTCAGCAGTTCAACCTGTTCGCGCATATGACGGTGCTGCAGAACGTCATGCTGGGGCCGGTCGACGTGCTGGGCGTGTCCAAGGAGGAAGCTCGTGAGCGCGCCATGGACCTGCTGAGCCGCGTGGGCGTTGCCGAACAGGCCGACAAGGTGCCCGCTCAGCTCTCGGGCGGCCAGCAGCAGCGCGTGGCCATTGCCCGCTCGCTCGCCATGCAGCCCAAGGCCATGCTCTTCGACGAGCCCACGAGTGCCCTTGACCCCGAGATGATCAACGAGGTGCTCGAGGTCATGGTCCGCCTGGCCCAGCAGGGCATGACGATGATCGTCATTACGCACGAGATGAACTTCGCCCGCCGCGTTGCCGACCGCGTCGTGTTCATGGCCGACGGCCAGATCGTGGAAACCGGCGCGCCCGACGAGTTCTTCGACCATCCCCAGACCAAGCGCGCCCAAGACTTCCTCAACTCCATCAAGGGCCACTAGCCCAATTGCCATATCCGCTCGCCATGACCATCCAAACTCGAAAGCAACACCTATGATCGGAACTCGCACTTCATCGTCATACACCCCGCACGTCAACGTCGACCCCGCCGACCGTCCGCTCATCCTGGTGGCGCCGCGCTGGGAAGAGGCAAAGCCGTTTTTAAGCGAGACACTCTCCCCCAACGAGGAAATCGCAAGTGTCTTTGTCGATGCCATTCTTGCTGCCGGCGGCCTGCCGCTGCAGATGTCCATCACCGAGGACATTGAGGTCATCCGTCATTACGTCGACATCGCCGACGGCATCGCCATCCCCGGCGGCCCCGATGTCAATCCCAAACGTTGGGCGATGATCGACCCTACGACCCCACCCTCTGCTGCGAAATCCGCGATAGTTTTGAGTTTAAGCTGGTCGACGAGGTACTCCGCGCCAAAAAGCCGCTCTTTACCACCTGCCGCGGCACGCAGCTGCTCAACGTCGCCACCGGCGGCACCCTGTGCATGGACGTGCCGAGCCTGGGCGCGCGCGAGGGCCGCACGCAGTGGCGCCATACCCACGTGCTCAACGACCCTGTGCATCCTGTCGAGGTCGTGCCGGGCTCGCTGCTGGAGCGCGCGGTTGGCGGGCACAGGCTGATCCAGACCAACTCCGCACACCACTGCTGCGTCGATCGTCTGGGTAAAAGCACGCGCTTGGTCGCCAAGGCAACCGACGGCGTGCCCGAGTGCATCGAAGTCGAAGGCCAGCCGTTCTGCCTGGGCGTGCAATGGCACCCTGAGTACACGTGGAAGACGCTCGAGACCGACTTTGACCTGTGGAAGTCGTTTGTCGAGGCAGCGGCCAAGGTTAAGCGGGCTCGCTAGCTCGCGAATCACACAGGCTTAAACCTCCATGCCAGGGGGGGCGGACACCAGCTACGGTGCCGCCCCCCCCTGTATTTGATATGCTCGGTATGATTATCCCTCACAAACAATCAGAGAAATCTCGACCGCAATCGGTCGACAGTAAAGCAAATGGCAACAACGCTTGCTACGTTTATGAGACAGTCAATTAAAATCGAAATGCATTGACCATTCCCCAACGGGGTCACGCCGCAAATCCACATGAGCATCGAGGCTGGAAGCGGAAGCATGGAATTGGCCCCGATCTGTATGTAGATCGCTACGACGTTGACAAGCAGCAGCATGCCAATCGGACCGAAGCCGGCCCCAAAATAGGAAACAGCGATCACGCAAGAGACCACATATGCAAGACAGACGGCACTCGCCAGAAGAAGTCGATAGCAAAATACATGCAGGTTGAAATACTGCTGAGCATCCGAAACGATTGCGCAGTTAAGACAGTACAAAACGACACTCGACAGGACAAACGCGCCCAAAAGGGCAAAAGAAGATAGCACCACTCGCGCAACGATAGCGCACACACGCTTCCCTCCCCGAGCCTCCGACAACCCCCACGGTTCCTCGACAAAGCCCGAACTGACAAAGCGCGGCACAATGCAAGCCGCGATGAACGGAAAGAACAATGCATGGGCCAACGGGGCTACGTTGAACAGCAGACCGCGAAAAACCTCTGCATTGCCAAATAGAAGGACATCCTCCGCCGATAGCCGAAGCGTCGGGTCTGGGAAAAAACCCAAGAAACTGTTCTCACGGAGGCTACAGAACCACATCGGGAAAGAATTAAGCTGCAATATCACCATGTACGCATAAATTACCAGGATTAAGGCGTACGCCCATTTGCTCACATGCTTCAATTCTGACTGGAGAAGTCTTTTAATCTGACGAGCCATTGAGCACACCCCCAGCGCGAAAGCTCAAGAGAGCGTAAATCAATACCGATAGACAGCTGGCTGCCACGCCATATCCCAGAAGCGTCAGCTGCCCCATATCGCTATACCCAAGGGCACATCCGACTCCAAGGTACGGCCCCGGAAGGAAGAAGATCCATCGCAAGGATGGTATAGGTGCCTGAAGGAAGGCTCCGTAGAGCGTCAAGCTCATGACAAATCCGACTATCACCACGGCCCCACTCAATACAGCGCTGCCCGTTATCCGATAGATGGTCACCGTCTCCAGCGCAACCGATATCACCAATACGGCGTTGACTATCATTGCAGGCAAAAATACAGTTAGTATGTTGTGCGAGTAGTTATGCCCTCCACGTATTATGGCTATTGCAAAAAGAAGAAGGCAAAGCGCGCTATACGCTGCGCCAATTATTAAAGCAGACGAAAATGCATGGGCTAGAGCCCCATAAAAGCGGTTGAGACCTCTTGCCGAAGAAATTCGGTGCCCCTCTTTATAGCCATGCTCCTGTAAAAGCACCAAACAAACGATGAGTGGAACGAACAGGGATGTACCGGCAAAAGCGCTGCGCGCAAGGGACTCATCAGGCGCAGAAGGATCGATTGCATTCCAGAGGAAACCAATATCCTCCCCACAAACGCCATAGCCAAAGGCGGCAACGTTGTTCCGTTTTTTAGAAAGATGCCGAAGAGAAGGCCGAACGCCAGCATAAGCGCAAGACCAAACTTCGCCGGAAATATCCTGTGCAAACGCATCATATCTGCCTTTATGGGATGGATCGCCCGCTTCATAGCGAGACCGCCTTCATCAAGCGCCTGTAATACTCTTTTAGGGATGGCGCCTCATCCCTTATGACGTCCATCGATTCCTTTTTTAGCAGTTCACCGTCATGAAGAAACAGGCAGCTTGTTGCAACCGATGCCAGCTCATCCAAGTCGTGGCTAGAGATAAGCATGGTTTTGCCCTGCTCCCGATTCAATCGACCGATAAGGGCCCATATACTCTCGATGCCCAACGGATCCAATCCATTTGCCGGCTCATCGAAAATTAGTACGTCGGTGTCGCCCAATAAAGCCGTAGCTATATCCAGTCGCCGTTTCATTCCCAGAGAAAAACTGCTCACGCTCTTTTTCTCATCGACGTCCAGCCCGACTAGGCCCAAGACGCGAGGAACCTCACGTTTCTCATCGAGTCCCCATTCCGCACATCGGATCCGAAGATTCTCAGCCGCACTGAGGGATTGGTATGCTCCGCAGGATCTGGCACATAGCCGACACGCGTCCGCATCAAGCTCAGCTCTTTTTTCGACTTGCCTCCAAAGAGCTCCACGCTCCCCGACGATGGCTCACAGAGGCCCAGCACTATTTTAATAAGCGTGCTTTTGCCCGCCCCGTTTGCACCAACAAGGCGCAAAGCTCAGACTGATCCACCTCGAAGGAAACGTCATGCAAAACGCGGCGCCTCCCATAGCGCTTTGACACCCTTGATAGCCTTATCGTCGATGCGTTCATTGGCCTCCCGTTCCGCTTGATAGCAAAACCGCTCATATCGTTCCTTCTTTACTTTATCGTTTTCCATAGTTGTTATTGTTTTTCGATAACTCATATTTGCCAAGATAATCTAAAAGAAAGAACCCGTGTTAGACACGGGTCCCTTCACGCTGATATTTCGTTTTAGTTGTTCGCCTTAAGCTACTCGTCGCTCAAATCGACAGCAAAGACTGATGTCGGAAGCGACGCCTCATTGCCTCCGCCGTCCCGCATCTGCCTCACAACGTTTTTTGCACGCTCAACAATAAGCTCCTCAAGCTCTTTCTCACTCACGCGCTGAATAATATCTCCCGGTTGACAATCAAGCTCATCACAGATATCGAGGAGCGTCTTTAGGCGAATAGCTTTTATCTTTCCGTTTCTAAGCTTTGAAATATTAGCCGGAGTATGCCCCGTCGCCCGAATCAGATCAGCACTGGTCTTTCCGGTCTTAAGCAGCTGCGTCTCAAGCTCGATGATGAGATAGCTCATGTTTCCTCCTACACAAGCTCGTCAGACTGCTCTTGGAGCAGCGAGGCATAACTCCAGATCGCCGAGATAAATAAACAGACAACTGCGCCGATAAACGACCCCGCATCAAAGGTAGCGCCTTGGCAAATCTCAATAACGAAGGAATGAGGCACGATGTAAAGCTCCAGTCCGCCAATGGTGAGATTGACCGATCCATAGGCACCAACAAGCGAAACCGCGGCGTTAACAGCAAAGGCAAGCGCGAGAACACGGATAAGCCGCACATGCGTCTTGGTAAAGGGCGAGACGCCTCGCGAGATGTTACGGCTGATCCCGCACAGAACGACAAGCGAAATACCCATAACAAGCGCCATGCACAGTCCGCTTGGGATAACGATGCACCCGCCATCGAGAAGCGTCACGACACCGAAAGAATCGACAGAAGCAACGTTTGCAACCGCATACCAGATCACGTAAACAACCAACGCGGCAAAAGCGACGAGCATCCCTGCAAAAACGGCTGCCATGCAAAAACCGAGCTTCCTGATATTTTCGCCCGCCTTGGCCATACGCTGAACGCTGTTGGACATACACTCACCCTCATCGACTCTATCGTTATTCGAACGGTTTATCGAACAACGATATGGATTGCATGCGGAAAGCCCCGACAGTGTGCATAGGCAATTCACTAATCAGAAGAGGTGAGCGTGGATTTTTGGACACGTATCGAACGAGCGTGGATAATCTCCCACTTTGAGGCCGCCACCGGGCCTAAAACGGGAGATTATCCACGCTCATAGTCATCAAGCTCACAGCCTCTTACTCGGCCGCCTCGCGCAGAGCCGACATCGTAGCCGCATATTGCTGCTGCAACGCATGCATCCCCTCGCGGGCGCGTCAACGGCATCAGCGCCGCGCAGCGCTTCGGTTACCACGACCGCCGGCTCGTCACA
>JAQEDL010000044.1:0-18260 GCA_027669365.1 Coriobacteriaceae bacterium AM49-12
AGGCGCCCCGCGGGCTGGCGCGGTCCCGTGCGCGCCGACACTCGCGAAAATTTTTCCAAAAATGTCCTTGCATCGTGGTCCGAGTTCCCGTATAGTACTTCTTCGCACGGGGGCGTAGCTCAGCTGGGAGAGCGCTTGACTGGCAGTCAAGAGGTCAGGGGTTCGATTCCCCTCGTCTCCACCCGAGCATTGAATGAGGCTCCAACGCAAGTTGGGGCCTTTTTTCATATAGGCACACAAGGTCAAAGGCGGCAGCATGATCCTCCTGGTCGACAAGATCGAAAAAAGCTTCGGCGCGCGCGTCCTCTTTAGCGGCGCGTCCTTCCAGATCAACCCCGGCGAGCGCTTTGCGCTCGTTGGGCCCAACGGCGCCGGCAAAACCACCATGCTCAAAATCATCATGGGCATCGACAGCCCCGACGCCGGCCAGGTCCAGTATGCCAAAGACTGCCAGGTGGGCTACCTAGAGCAGGAAACCAACCTAGAGCACAAGGACACCACCATCCTTGCCGAGGTCATGGCCGCCGCCAAGGAAATCCGCCGCATGGGCGAGCGCGCCAACGAACTGCAGGCCCAAATCACCGAGCTCTCCGAGCAGGGCAAGGACGTCGACGCGCTCCTTAACGAGTACGGCCAGGTCCAGGACCGCTTTGAGCACCTGGGCGGCTACGAACTCGAGAGCAACGCCCGCAAGATCCTGTCCGGCCTGGGCTTTAAGGTCACCGATTTTGAGCGCCCGTGCTCCGAGTTCTCGGGCGGCTGGCAGATGCGCATCGCGCTTGCCAAGCTCTTCCTGCGTCACCCCGACCTGCTGCTTCTGGACGAGCCCACCAACCACCTGGACCTCGAGAGCGTCCAGTGGCTGCGCGGCTTTATCGCCAACTATGACGGCGCTGTGCTCATCGTCAGCCACGACCGCGCGTTTATGGACGCCTGCGTCGACCACGTCGCCGCGCTCGAGAACCGCCGCGTAACCACCTACACCGGCAACTACAGCAGCTACCTCAAGCAGCGCGAGGACAACCTGGAGCAGATGCGCGCAAAGCGTGCCGCCCAGGAGCGCGACATCGCCCACATGCAGGTCTTCGTAGACAAGTTCCGCTATAAGCCCACCAAGGCCGCCCAGGCGCAGGAGCGCATCCGCAAGATCGAGCAGATCAAAAAGGAGCTCGTCATCCTGCCCGAGGGCCACAAGCACATCGACTTCAAGTTCCCCGACCCGCCGCGCTCCGGCGACATGGTCGTCGGCCTCGAGGGCGTATCCAAGTCCTACGGCGACAAGCACATCTACAGCGACATCGACCTCAAGCTCTACCGCGGCGAGCATGTGGCGCTCGTCGGCCCCAACGGCGCCGGTAAGTCCACGCTCATGAAGATCCTCGCCGGCCTGGAGCCGCCCACCACCGGCACCCGCGATCTGGGCACCAACGTCGGCGTCGCCTACTATGCCCAGCACGCGCTCGAGGGCATGACCGAGTCCAACACCGTCCTGCAAGAGATCGACACCGTCACGCCCAAGTGGACCGTGCCGCAGCAGCGCAGCCTGCTGGGTGCCTTCCTGTTTAGCGACAACGACGCAATCGAAAAGCAGGTACGCGTCCTCTCCGGCGGTGAAAAGGCGCGTCTGGCCCTGGCAAAGATGCTTGTGGCCCCCGAGGCGCTCCTGTGCCTGGACGAGCCCACCAACCACTTGGACATCGACTCGGTGGATATGCTCGAGAACGCCCTGCAAAACTTCCCCGGCACCATCGTGCTGATCAGCCACGACGAGCACCTGGTACGCGCCGTGGCCAACCGCGTCATCGACATCCGCGACGGCAAGGTCACGGTCTACGACGGCGACTACGACTACTACCTCTACAAGCGCGAGGACCTCGCAGCCCGCGCCGCCGCCGAGGCGTCCACGGAGAGCGCGCCGGCCACGACCAAGTCCGCCAAGGCAAGCGCCGCCCAGGCCGACACCCCCGCCGCGGCGTCTAAGCCTGCCGAGGGCAAAAAGACCAAGGAGCAAAAGCGCGCCGAGGCCCAAGCCCGCGCCGCGCTCAATAAAAAACTCAAGGGCGTGCGCAACCAGCTCAAGAAGATCGAGACGGAGCTCGACAAAAAGCGTGTCCGCTATGACGAGCTTATGGAATTGATGGCAAGCGAAGAGCTTTATGCCGATCAAGACAAGTTCAACGCCGCGCTGGGGGAATATAACGGCCTTAAGCAAGAGCTGCCCAAGCTCGAGGACGAATGGCTGGAGCTTTCCACCCAGATCGAAGAGGAGACCGCGCGTGAACTCTCGTAAGGCCGCTGCCGTGGCGATGAGCATCATCGCCGTCGCCTGTCGCATCTGCGGCATCTTTATGAGCGCGATGACCGTGCTGCTGTGTTTTAGCGGCCTCACCGCCAAGCTGCAGATCGTAGGCTTTATCGTTGAGCTTTCGCGCGCACTGCCGAGCGCCATCGCCGGCTATGGCGTCATCACGTCGCCCTTTGGCGGCGTGTTCCGCCTGGATTACGCCATCGTCGCCGTGATCCTGTTTGTGATCGACTACCTGCTCACGCGCGCCTCGCGCCGCGTCCGCTAGGGGAGCGCTATGTCCAGCAGCTACCTCATGAACCTGCTCGCCAGCGCCGTCGCCGTCATCGTGGGCATCGTGATCCACGAGAGCGCACACGCCGCCGCGGCCTGGGCGCTCGGCGACAAGACGGCCCGTTCGCGCGGCCGCGTGTCACTCAACCCGCTTAACCATATCGACCCGTTTGGCACCATCATCCTGCCGCTGCTCATGCTCGCGGCCGGCGGCCCGGTTTTCGCCTTCGCCAAACCCGTGCCCGTCTACCTCAACAACCTCAAGCACCCCAAGCGCGACGAGGTCCTGGTGAGCGCGGCCGGCCCCGCGTCGAACATCGCACTTGCGTGTCTTGCCGCAGCCTTCATGCGACTAGCATACGGCAGCCTCTACTCCAGCATGTCCTTTGCCCTGGCGTCACAGATCATGAACTTCGGCGCCACGTTTATCGTGGTCAACCTGTCACTCGCGTTCTTCAACCTCATCCCCATTCCGCCGCTCGACGGCTCGTCGATTATCGTGCCGTTCCTCAAAGGCAAGGCGCTCGCCAACTACTACCGTCTACAGCAATATGCTATGCCCATCCTTATCCTGGTGCTGTACCTACTGCCTATGTGGACCGGTATCGACGTAATCGGCCGCTATTTCGACGTTACCGTGTATCCGCTTGCTGAGCAGCTGCTCAACTTCGCAATCGCCGGCATCTAAGGTAAACTTACAGGTCGACCGTGCAAAACGGTCGCAACATGCACCCAAACCGCGCCGCGAAGGCGCCGTCAAAGGAGGTCGAAGATGTCGTATCGCGTGTCGACGCAGGTCTACAGCGGACCGTTCGACCTGCTGCTGCAGCTGGTAACCCGCCAAAAAGTTGATATCGGCGCCATCTCCATCAGCGAGGTGGCCGAGCAGTACCTTGCCGAGGCCGAGCGCATCGAGGCGCTGGACCTAGACGTGGCGAGCGACTTCTTGCTGGTCGCGGCAACCCTTCTGGACATTAAGGCCGCCTCGCTGGTGCCCCAGGAGGCACCGCGCAAAGCTGATGACGACGATGACGAGTTCGACGAAGACCTCGAGGAACTCAGTGCCCTCGACGGCGATGCCCTGCGCGAGGTCCTAATCCAGCGCCTGATTGCCTACAAGCAGTTTAAAGGCGCGGCTGCGGCCCTCGGTGCCCGCATGCAGGCCGAAAGCCGCATGCACCCGCGCGTGGCCGGCCCCGACCCCGAGTTCCTGGGCTCATGCCCGACTACCTGGCCGGCATCACCCTACGCGGTCTGGCCGTCATCTGTGCCGACCTTGACGGCAAGCGACAGACCTTCTTGCTGGAAGCCGAGCACGTGGCGCCGCATCGTGTGCCGCTCGACCTGACCGTGGCCTCGGTCGATCGCTTTACCATGGCACACCAAACCTGCACCTTCCGTGAGCTGCTGGACGGCGACGCCACCACCGAGCAGCTCGTCGTCACCTTCCTGGCCATGCTCGAGCTCGCCAAGCGCGGCTCGCTCACGCTGAGCCAGGACGAGATCTTCGGAACCATCTGCATCAACCGAGTCGAGGGCGCCGAGGCATACGTGCCCGGCAAGGGCCCCGAGCTCACCGAATAGGAGCCGCAACCATGTCAACCCTTTCAACGCTGGAGGCAAACAGCCTCAAAGGCGCCCTCGAGGCGCTGCTGCTGGTGTCGAGCGACCCGGTGAGCGCGCCCGCGCTGGCAGGTGCGCTGGATATCGCCCCCGGCGAATGCGCGTCGCTGCTCGCCGAGCTCAAGGTTGAGTACGAGGAGGCCAACCGCGGCTTTCAGCTGCGCGAGGTCGCCGGTGGCTGGCGCCTGTTTACGCACCCCGCCTACCACGACGTAGTCGAGGCCTATGTGTTGAGCTGGGACACGCAAAAGCTGTCGCAAGCGGCGCTCGAAACCCTGGCCGTCATCGCATACCACCAGCCTGTGACGCGCGAGGTGGTCAAGGGCATCCGCGGCGTCAATTCCGACGGCGTCATCGCGTCGCTCGTCGACAAGGGCCTGGTGCGCGAGCTCGGCCGCGACCCCCAGCGCGGTCAAGCCATCATTTACGGCACGACCAACGCCTTTTTGGAGAAGTTCGGTCTACGCTCCACCCGCGACCTGCCCGATCTGGAGCAGTTTGCCCCCGACGAGCAGTCGCGTCAATTTATCCGTGAGCGCCTGAGCGGCCGCAGCATTCAGTCCACGCTCGAGGAACAGGCCGAGGATCTGGACAAAGAGCGCGAGCTGATCGATATCGATGCTGATGATGTCGAGACAGTCGGCGGCGAGGAATCGCTAGCCACCGACGACACTGCGGAGGATACGCATGACGAGGACTAACGAAGCAGGGGAGACGCGCGCTGGCGCTGCGGCGCCCAACGCGGATACGCACAAGTCCGACGCCCAGCCCGTCTACCCGCATACCATGCGCCTGCAGCGCTTTTTGGCGCGCGCGGGCGTGGCGAGCCGCCGCGGTTCTGAGGACCTGATGACCGCCGGCCGCGTGACTGTTAACGGTGAGGTTGCGACCGAGCTGGGCACCAAGGTCGATGTCGACCGCGATCACATCGAGGTCGACGGCATGCCGGTCACGCTCAACCAGGGCGCCGTGTACCTGATGCTCTACAAGCCGACCGGCTACCTCACCACCATGAGCGACCCGCAGGAGCGCCCTTGCGTGGCCGATCTGGTCCCGCGCGACCGATTTCCGGGCCTGTTTCCGGTGGGCCGCCTGGACCGTGACACCACAGGCCTTTTGCTCTTTACCACCGACGGCGACCTGTCGCAGGATCTACTGCACCCCAGCAAGCACGTCTACAAGACCTACCAGGCGCTCGTGGACGGGCAGCTGTCCGACCACGATCTTACGCCGCTGCGTCGCGGCATCGAGCTCGACGACGGTCTGTGCCAGCCGGCTATCTGCCGCATCATCACCGCACGCGAGGCAGAGGCCGTGGCTCCGCAAGGCGTAAAGCCCGGTACCACCGCCGTGGAGGTCATCATCCGCGAGGGACGCAAGAACCAGGTCAAGCGCATGCTGAGCAAGATCCACCATCCGGTGATCCGCCTGCACCGCTGCAACTTTGCCGGCCTGGAGCTCAAGGACGTGGCCAAGGCTCGTGGCGCGAGCTCACCGACCGCGAGGTGCAGATCCTCAAGGCCGGCGGCTTGCCGCCCAAGCAGGCGAGCGCCAAGAGCAACGGCGGCAAGCCCCAAGACACGCCCGCCAGCCGCACGCCAAGAGCAACGGCGGCAAGCCCCAAGACACGCCCGCCAGCCGCACGCGTCACCACGGCAGCCACGGCTCCGCACCCAAGCGCAACACCTACCGCGAGCGCTACACAGGCTAGGCAACCCGCCGCGCCCCAGCGCCCCGAACCATACCAGCACGTCAACCATCGAAAGGAAGTATTGCATGATCGTCGCCATCGACGGCCCCGCCGGTTCCGGCAAATCCACCATCGCCAAGGAGATCGCCCGCCAGCTGGGCTTTAACAAGCTCGACACGGGCGCCATGTATCGCGCCGTCACCTTCGCCGCGCTCGACCGCGGCATCGATCTGGACGACGAGGCGGCCATCGACGCCCTCGCTGAGCAGATCGAGATCCGCTTTACCAACGGCACCGGCGAGGATACGCGTTTGACCATTGACGGCAAGGACGCTTCGGCCGCCATTCGTACCCCGCAGGTCGACGCAAACGTGTCCAAGGTCTCGGCCTACCCGGGCGTGCGAGCCGCCATGCTCATTCACCAGCGCCGCGCCGCCGAGGACCGCGATATCGTGGCCGAGGGTCGCGACATCGGAACCGTCGTGTTCCCTAACGCACAGGTCAAGGTCTTCCTGACCGCCGACCCGCGCGAGCGCGCCCGCCGCCGCGTGCTGCAGCGTCACCAAAACGACGCCCAGCCGCTCACGCCCGCGCAACTCGAGGCCGAAGTCGACGAGACCCTCGACGCCCTCAAGCAGCGCGACAAGCTTGACAGCAGCCGCGAGGTCGCCCCGCTCGTGCCCGCCGAGGACGCCGTGCACGTCGACTCCACCGCCCATACCATCGACGAGGTCGTCCGCATTATCGAGGACCTCATCAACCAAAGGAGGTAGCCCATGCGCCTGTTTAAGCAGACGCCCGAGGATTATTACAACGCCCCCTACGCAGAGTTCCCAGCGCTCATTCGCGGCACCGTCGTCGTAGTCATGGCCATCCTTTGGGCCTTCTCCAAGCTCATGTGGCGTTGGAAGGTCGAAGATGCCGATCTGCTGTTTGAGCGCCAGGACGGCCGCGGCAGTGTGGTCATCTGCAACCACACCTCGATGGCTGAGCTCTTGGCCGTGGAGACGGCGCTGTTCTTTGGCGGCCGCCGCATTCGCCCCATCTTTAAGTCCGAGTTCGCCAAGAGCAAGGTCGTACGCTGGGCCTTTAGCCGCGTGGGCGGCATTCCCGTGGAGCGCGGCACCGCCGACATGAAGTGCCTGCGCGCCGCCCAGCATGCGCTGCAGCGCGGCGAGGACGTCCTGATTTTTCCCGAGGCACGCGCATCCGCTCGCGCGAGATCAAGCCCGAGGTCCACGGCGGTTTTGCGCTCATCGCTCAGATGGGCAAGGCGCCCGTCAACCCGCTCGCCATCTGCGGCTGGTCCGATATCACGCCGCGGGCAAAAAGCTCATGCGTCCCAAGAAGTGCTGGATTCGTGCCGGCAAGGCCGTCTCGCTTTCCGATGCACCGGCCGGGCTTAAGCGCACGGAGCGCCTGGCCTGGTTTGAATCCGAGGCCATGGGCCGTGTCTATAAGATGCGCGACGAGCTGTGCGCCGAGCATCCGGCAGGTTCTAGCCATGAGCGAGAACGTGACGAACACTGCCGTGACCGCGTCCGACCAGGCAACCGCGCCTACCATCGAGATCGCCGCCCACGCCGGCACTTGCTACGGCGTACAGCGTGCGCTCGATATGGCGCTGGCCGCTGCGCCGCAGGCAGGGGAGTGCAATCAGGTCCATACCTTGGGTCCGCTCATCCATAACCCTATCGTGGTGCGCGAGCTCGCCGAGGCAGGCGTCGGTCTGGCTGAGACCCTAGACGATGCCGCATCGGGCACCGTGATCATCCGCGCTCACGGCGTGGTGCCGCAGGTGATCGATGCCGCTCGCGAGCGTGACCTTACTGTGGTCGACGCCACCTGCCCGTACGTGAAGAAGGTCCATGTGGCGGCCGAGCGCTTGGTACGCGAGGGCTACCACGTGGTAGTCGTGGGCGAGCCGGGCCATCCCGAGGTTGAGGGCATCCTGGGCCATGCTGGTGACGACGCTCAAGTCGTGAGTTGTGCCGCCGATGCGGACGCACTGCCGCTCAAGGGCAAGGTAGGCCTGGTTGTGCAGACCACCCAGACCGCGCAGAACCTGGCCGAGGTTGTTGCCTCCATCACCCCGCGCGTGCAGGAGCTGCGTGTGATCAACACGATCTGCGCCGCCACGAGCGAGCGCCAGCAGGCAGCCGCAACCCTCGCCAACCGCTGTGATTGTATGGTCGTCGTGGGCGGTAAAAATTCGGGCAACACGCGCCGCCTGGCGCAAATTTGTGCCGATGCCTGCGAGCGCACGCATCACATTGAGGAAGCTTCCGAGCTCAATGCCGCATGGTTTGCCGACGCTCACCACATCGGCATCACCGCCGGAGCCTCCACCCCGCAAGAACACATCGAACGCGCCGTTGCGCGCATCAAGGAGCTTTGCCGCTAATCATGGACCAGACCGTACCCGCATACGCCGCCGAGGTGGCCGATTACGGGCGCAGCCGCGACCCCGAGCCGGGTGAGGGCGCGCTCGTAAAGAACGTGCGTCCCGAGTCGCCCGCGTGGGATGTGGGTATCGAGCCGGGCATGCGCGTGCTCACGGTCAACGGTGAGGCGCTCACCGACATGATTGTGTGGCTCTGGGAGGCCGACGATGATACCGTCGAGCTGGAGGTATTCGACCCGCGCGACGGCACTGTCACCCCCGTCGAGCTCGACCGCTTTCCCGGCGAGGACTGGGGCTTGGAGTTCGATGGCCCCATCTTCGACGGCATGCGTACCTGCGTCAACGCCTGCGTATTCTGCTTTATGACGATGCTGCCCAAGGGCGGCCGCTCCACGCTCTACATTCGCGACGACGACTATCGCCTGAGCTTTTTACAGGGCAACTTTGTCACGCTCACGAACCTCTCCGACGAAGATGTTCAAAACGTCATCGAACGCAATATGAGCCCCATGAACGTGTCGGTCCATGCCGTGAGTCCCGATGTCCGCCGCCGCATGATGGGCCGCAACGCCCAGCGCGGCATGGACGTGCTCGAGACCATCATGGCCGCCGGCATCGAGATTCACGCGCAGATTGTGTTGTGCCCCGGCATGAACGACGGCGAGGAGCTAGAAAAGACTCTGCGCTTTTGCGAGGAGCACGAGCAAATCACAAGTCTGGGCATTGTGCCGCTCGGTTTTACCAAGCATCAGAACCGTTTTAGCTGGTCCTACAGCGACAAGCCCGAGCTAGCGCGTGAGACCATTGCCATGATCCGTCCCTTCCAGGATCGCGCCTATGAGCGCTTTGGCCGCCACACCTTCCAGATGAGCGACGAATTCTATCTGGACGCCGGCATCGATCCTCCCGAGGCAGACTTTTACGACGGTTACCCGCAGTACTACGACGGCATCGGCATGATCCGCTCGTATCTGGACGAGACCGACGACGCGCTGGCTACCGATGCCGAGCGACTGGCCCGCGTCCGCGAGGCCATCGCCGCCCGCAGCCAGCACCTGCTGTGCCTCTCGGGCGCCAGCGCACGCGACACGGTGGCCCGCTTTGTGGAGTCGCCGCATGGTCTCGGCGGCACCGTCACAGCCATCAAGAACCGCTACTTTGGCGGCAACGTAGACGTGACCGGCCTCATCGTCGCGTGTGACATTCTGGAGCAGCTGCCCCAAGACCTGTCGGGGGTTATGCTCTTTGTGCCTAAGCTCATGTTCAACGCTGACGGCATGACGCTTGACGAGTATCATCGTGACGATTTACTCGCAAGCCTTACCAGTCGCGGCGCCGAGGTTCATGTGGTGTCGACCATGCCGCATGAGCTGCTCGATACCCTAGAGCATATCCTTGGCATTGTGCCCGCAGACTCTAACACTTCCACTGACCCTACCCATTAAAGGAGAGCAGATGAAACCTATCGTCGCCGTCGTCGGACGCCCCAACGTGGGCAAGTCCACGCTCGTTAACCGCCTGGCCCAGACCTCGGACGCCATCGTCCACGAGTCCCGCGGCGTCACGCGCGACCGCTCGTACCACACGGCCGATTGGAACGGCCGCGAGTTCACCATCGTCGACACGGGCGGCATCGAACCGCTCAAGAGCGATGACGTCTTTGCCACGTCCATCCGCGACCAGGCCCTCGCCGCCGCCGAGGAAGCCGCCGTCATCCTGTTTGTGGTCGACGGCCGCACCGGCGTCACCGAGGAGGACGAGTCGGTCGCCCGCATGCTCAAGCGCTGCGACAAGCCGGTCTTTCTGCTGGTGAACAAGCTCGACAACCCCGATCGCGAGAACGACAGCATCTGGGAGTTCTATTCGCTCGGCATCGGTGAGCCCACGCCGCTCTCGGCCCTGCACGGCCACGGCACGGGCGACCTGCTCGACGATATCGTGGCCCTGCTTCCGGAGGAGAGGACGAGGTCGCCGATGAGTTCCCCGACGCGCTGAACGTCGCCATCATCGGCCGCCCCAATGCCGGCAAGTCGTCGCTGTTCAACCGCATCCTGGGCGCCGACCGCTCCATCGTCTCGAACATCGCCGGCACGACGCGCGACGCCATCGACACCGTCGTGGAGCGCAACGGCAAGCACTACCGCATGGTCGACACCGCGGGCATTCGCAAAAAGAGCACCGTGTACGAGAACATCGAGTACTACTCCATGGTCCGCGGCCTGCGCGCTATCGACCGTGCCGACGTGGCGCTGCTCGTCGTCGACGCCTCCGTGGGCGTTACCGAGCAGGACCAGAAGGTCATGGGTCTTGCCATCGAGCGCGGCTGCGCCATCGTGGTGCTGCTCAACAAGTGGGACCTGCTCGACGATGACCGCAAGCGCGAGGCCTGCATGGAGACCGTCGACCGCCGTCTGGGCGTCATGGCTCCCTGGGCCCAGTACCTGCGCATCTCTGCCCTCACTGGCCGTAGCGTCGAGAAGATCTGGTCGATGGTCGACGCGGCCGAAAAGACGCGCTCGCAAAAGATCAGTACCTCACGCCTCAACACGTTCCTCACCGACCTGCGCGAGTTCGGTCATACCGTGGTGGACGGCAAGCGCCGCCTGCGTATGCACTACGTGACCCAGACGGGCATCAACCCGCCGACGTTTACGTTCTTCGTCAACCACAGCGACCTGGTCAACGACACCTACCAGCGCTACGTTGAAAACCGCATGCGCTCGACCTTCGACTTCGCCGGCACGCCCATTCGACTCTTCTTTAGGAAGAAGGAGCAAAAGGATGCATAATCCGATTCTGCTGACCGCCATCTGCGCCGTGGTCTCGTTCTTTATCGGAGCGATTCCGTTTGGACTGATCCTGGGCCGCGTGTTCAACCACACGGATATCCGCAAGGCGGGCTCCGGCAACATCGGCACCACCAACGCGCTGCGCGTAGCCGGCCCCAAGGTGGCCGCGCTCACGCTGCTGCTCGACTGCCTTAAGGGCGCCATTTGCGTCCTTATCGCCCGTCCGCTCATCGCGAGCGTGGGCTATGGCTTTCCGCCGAGCATTATGGCTCCCGGTGCTGCCGGCGATTGGATGCTCGGCGTCATCTGCCTGGCGGCCGTATGGGGCCACATCTTTTCGCCGTACCTCAACTTCCACGGCGGCAAGGGCATCGCGGTCGGTCTGGGCGTCATCCTCGCCTGGTACTGGCCCATCGGACTTTCGCTGCTGGGCATGTTTATCGTGGCCGTCGCCATCACCAAGTTTGTGTCGGTGGGCTCGCTTGCCGCGGCCATCGGTCTTCCCATCGCCGCCTGCGCAGTCTTTCCGTACAGCAGCCTAGGACTTAAGTTTTGCATGGCGATGATCGGCATCACCGTGGTGTGGGCCCATCGCGCGAACATCAAAAAGCTCACGTGCGGTAAGGAGTCCAAGCTCTCGTTTACCAAGCGCGTCACCGAGCCCGACGAAAAGTAGGAGAGAGTCGTGAATGTTGCGCTGATTGGCTCTGGCTCCTGGGGAACCGCCGTCGCCGGCCTTGCCGCCGCGCGAGCCGAGCGCGTGACCATGTGGGCCCATAGCGAGCAGACGGCTGCCGGCATCAACGGCGAGCACCGCAACCCGCGCTATCTGGTGGACTACGAGCTGCCGGACAACGTGGTAGCAACGACCGAGCTCGCCCAGGCGCTCGACGATGCCGATGCGATTATCATTGCCGTGCCCTCCACGCACTTGCGCGACGTGTGCCATCGGGCAGCGCCGTTTATCGATCTCGAAACTCCGGTCCTCTGCCTCACCAAGGGCATCGAGCCCGAGTCCGGCCTGCTTATGAGCGAGGTCATTGCTAGCGAGATCGGCAACGAGCGTCGTGTGGCGGCCCTCTCGGGCCCCAACCATGCCGAGGAGATTTGCCGCGGCGGGCTCTCTGCCGCCGTCATCGCCAGCGAAGATCCGCAGGTAGGGGAGACCTTTAAGGAGCTGCTGCTGTCCACGGCCTTCCGCATCTACCTGTCGCAGGATATGACCGGCGTCGAGGTATGTGGCGCCATGAAAAACGTCATCGCCATCGTGTGCGGCATTTCCGCCGGTTCTGGTGCGGGCGACAACACGCTTGCCTTATCATGACGCGCGGCCTGGCCGAGATCAGCCGTCTGGTGCACGCCCGCGGCGGTCAAGCCATGACCTGCATGGGTCTTGCCGGCATGGGTGACCTCATTGCCACCTGCACCTCCGAGCATTCGCGCAACCGCACCTTTGGCTACGAGTTTGCCCACGGCGTCTCGCTCGACGAGTACCAGGCACGTACGCATATGGTGGTGGAGGGTGCCGTCGCCGCCCGCAGCGTGAGCGAGCTCGCCCGTTCACTGGGCGTAGACATTCCGCTCACCTTTGCCGTGGAGCAAACGCTCTACAACGGTGTTACTTTGGACAGAGCGCTCGAGATTCTTACCGACCGCGTCCCCTCTCAAGAGTTCTACGGACTTACCGACTAGCGCAGAAAGGCTACTACCATGGGTTCCATCAAAATCGCTCCGTCTGTCCTTTCGGCCGACATGGCCAACCTCAAGGGCGAACTCGACAAGATCGCCGGTGCCGACTACGTGCACTTTGACGTTATGGACGGTCACTTTACCGGCAACCTCACCTTTGGTGTCGATATCCTCAAGGCCGTCAAGCGCTCCACCGACGTGCCGGTCGACGCGCACCTCATGGTGTCGAATCCCGACGAGACCGTCGATTGGTACGCCGACGCCGGTGCCGACATGATCACCGTGCACTACGAGGCTTCCACGCACCTGCACCGCACGCTCACGCATCTGCAGCAGCGCGGCGTCAAGGCCGGCGTGGTGCTCAACCCCGCCACCCCCGTGTGCGTGCTCGAGAGCATCATCGACGTCGTCGATATGGTGCTGCTCATGAGCGTGAACCCGGGCTTTGGCGGCCAGAGCTTTATCCCGGGCACCATCGCAAAGCTTCACGAGCTCAAGGCCATGTGCGAGCGCCACGGCGTGTCGCCCCTGATCGAGGTCGACGGCGGAATCTCTTCCAAGAACATCGCCGAGGTCGTCAAGGCCGGCGCCAACGTGCTCGTGGCCGCTCCGCCGTATTTAAGTCCGAAGATCCCGCTGCCGAGGTTGCGCTGCTGCAGAAGCTGGGCAACGAGGCCGCACAGGAGGCATAAACCCTTATGACCGCAGGTCAAAACCGCATACCCGTGAATCTTGACTATGCCGCCTCGACGCCAATGCGCGCCGAGGCGCTCCTTGCGCAGCGCGAGTACGACGACAGCGAGCTTGCCGGCGTCAACCCCAACTCGCTGCATTCGCTCGGCCGCAAGGCTGCCGCGCGTCTGGAGGTTGCACGTCGCGAGATCGCCCGCAGCTTTGGCGCGCACGTCCGCCCGTCCGAGATTGTACTGACCAACGGCGGCACCGAAGCCAACCAGCTGGCGCTGCTCGGTCTTGCCGAGGGCGCTCGTCAGCGCGATCGCAAGCGCGGTCGCGTAATCGTTTCGGCCATCGAGCACGATTCGATTCTGGACAACCTGCCGCTGCTGCGTGCCGCCGGCTTTACCGTTGACCTGGTGCAGCCCTGCCGCGCGGGCTACGTTGAGCCTGCCACGCTTGTCGAGCTGCTCAGCGACGACGTGGCGCTCGTGAGCATTATGGTCGCCAACAACGAAACCGGCGTGGTGCAGCCCATCCGCGAGCTTGCCGCAGCTGCGCACACCGCAGGTGCCCTGTTCCACACCGATGCCATCCAGGGCTACTTGCATATTCCACTCGATGTCACCGAGCTGGGCGTCGACGCCATGTCCGTCGCAGCCCACAAGATTGGCGGTCCCGTGGCATCTGGCGCACTCTACCTTAAGAGCCGCACGCCGCTGCGCCCGCGCATCTTCGGCGGCGGACAGGAGGCCGGTCGTCGTGCCGGCACGCAAGACCTGCGCACGCAGCTCGCCTTTGCCGCTGCCGCCTCGTCTCTGACGCCCCATGTGGCTCAGGAGCGCGCGAAGCTGCAAGCCCTTTCCGACAAGCTCTACGCCACGCTTACGGCCCATCCGCGCATTCACGCCACCATGGGTGACTACGCGCAAGCCGACCGTCTGCCCGGCATGGTATCGATCTACATTGACGGCATGGACTCCGAGGAACTCATCATCAAGCTCGACGCCGCCGGCTTTGAGGTTTCGGCCGGCTCGGCGTGCTCGAGCGGCAGCATGGACCCGAGCCATGTGCTCAGCGCCATGGGCATTGGTCGCGAGCAGGCACTAGGTGCACTGCGCATTTCCTTTGACGACCGCGTGAATCCGGACGATCTGGACGAGTTTGCCCAGACGCTGCTCTCGATCGCAGGTGCCGCATGATCGTCGCCGAGCTCGAGCGCGCGCTACTGGCACGCTATCCCAAGACGGACACCGAGCCCTGGGACCACGTAGGACTCTCCGTTGGCGATCCGGCCGCGGAGATCACCGGCGTTGCCTGCGCACTCGATGCGACTGAGGCTAATGTTCGCCGCGCCCAAGAAGCAAGCGCCAACGTGCTGCTGACGCATCATCCCATATACATCAAGGCACCCGAGGCCTTTTGTCCGGCGGATGCCACACGACCCCAGTGCAGTGCGGCCCTCTACGAGGCTGCCCGCTGCGGGGTGAGCATTATCTCGCTCCACACCAACCTGGACCGCTCGCACGAAGCCCGTGTCTGCCTGAGCAAGCTGCTGGGTGCCGCACCCGTGAGCTCACTGGAGCACGTGGACGACCCTGAGGCCACCGGCCTGGGCGCACTTGCAACGCTCAACGACCCGTGCACGCTGCGCGATCTTGCCACCCGTGCTGCCACGGCCTTTGGCAGCGACCCGCGTGTGTGGGGCAAAGCTGATCGCCCGTGCCGCACCGTCGCCATTTTGGGCGGCTCCCTGGGCGACTTCGGAGAGCTCGCCATCGCCGCGGGCGCAGATGTTGTCGTGACGGGCGAGGCGGGCTACCACGTGGCGCAAGACCTTGCCTTGCGCGGGCTGTCGGTGATCTTGCTCGGCCACGACCGCTCCGAGGAGCCGTTCGTTGATATATTGATGAACTCTGCAGTTGACGCCGGGGTCGATCCCCGTCATGCGATTAAAATACTGAACCCTTGCCAATGGTGGACTGTGACAAAAGGAGAGAACTTATGAGCGCCGGCGCTACGCTACTCAAGCTGCAACAGATCGATTTGGAGCTCGCCCGCAACAAGAGCGAACTTGCCAATATGCCGGAGCTCAAGGAGCTCGCTTCCAAGCGCAAGACCTATGTGAAGCTCAAGTCCGAGATGACCAAGCTCTACGCCCAGCGCAAGGATCTGGACATTGAGCTCGACGATCTCAACACCACCGAGATCCAGACCAATAACGCCATCGAGGCCGCCAAGAAGCGTCACGTTGACGGCTCCGACTATCACGAGGTTCAGGACCTGGAGAACGAGCTCGCCACCCTGGCCAAGCGCCTGGACAAGATCGAGCACACCCGCAAGGACGTCGTCGTCGCCCACAAGGAGGCGCTCGACCGCGAGGCTCGCGCACAGGCAATCATCGCCAAGTTCGAGGAGGGCGTGAAGGCCGACACCAAGGCCGCCCGCGCCAAGGCCGCCGACCTGCAGGCTCAGATAGAAGCCGCCACGAAGGAGCGCACTGCGCTTGCCGCCACGCTGCCGACCGACGTGCTCACCGACTACGAACGTCTGCTCAAGCAGTTCCGCGGCCTGGCCGTCGAGACCATCAAGGGCAACATCCCCACGGTCTGCCACACCGCGCTGCAGGCGTCGTCCATGAGCGACCTCAACCACGACGGCTGTGAGATTACGCACTGCCCGTACTGCCATCGTCTCCTGGTACTCCCGAGCAAGGAAGCCTAACGATGACGGCGGCACCCAACAATTCAATCCAACTTGAGGGAAAAACGATCCTGCTGGGCATTACCGGCGGGATCGCCGCCTATAAGTCGTGCAATATCGTGCGCCTGCTGCAAAAGCGCGGCGCGCACGTCAAGGTCGTTATGAGCGAGCACGCCACCGAGTTTGTGGGTCCGCTCACCTTCCGCGCGCTCACCAACGATCCGGTCGCCGTGGGCCTGTTCGACGACCCCTCCGACCCCATCCATCACATTTCACTGGCGCAGGAGCCCGATCTTATCGTCGTGGCGCCCGCGACGGCCAATATCATCGCCAAGATGGCCAACGGCATCGCCGACGACCTCATCTCCACCACGCTGCTTGCGACGCCGCGGCCCGTCGTGATCGCGCCGGCCATGAACAATGGCATGTGGAAGGCGCCGGCGACGCAGGCCAACATGGCCACGTTGCGCGACCGCGGCGTTCACGTGGTGGGACCCGGCAGCGGCTACCTTGCGTGCGGCGACGTGGACACGGGCCGCATGAGTGAGCCCGAGGACATCGTCGAGGCTGTCTGTGAGGTGCTCAACCCCGTGCCGCAAGACCTGACGGGCAAGCGCATCGTCATCACCGCCGGCCCCACGCACGAGCCGATCGACCCGGTGCGATTCATTGGCAACCGTTCTTCGGGCAAGATGGGTATCGCCCTGGCGGGGGAGGCCGCACGTCGCGGTGCCGCCGTCACGCTCGTGCTGGGACCGACATCGCTCGACGTTCCCCACGGCGTGGAGTGCGTGCGCGTGCAGACCGCCGCTGAAATGCTGAAGGCAGCGCTCAGCGCCTTTCAGACGGCCGATGTGGCCATTTGTGCGGCCGCTGTCGCCGACTACACCCCCGTATCCCCTGCGGACCATAAGCTCAAAAAGGCCAACGAGCGCTTAGATCGCATCAAACTGGTCGAAACGGTCGATATTTTGGCTGAGCTTTCGCGCCAGAAGGGGGAGCGGTGCGTGATCGGCTTTGCGGCCGAGACCGATAACGTCCTGGAGTACGCACAGCGAAAGCTCGACCGCAAGGGTTGCGATGCCATTATCGCCAACGATGTCTCACGCGCCGATTCGGGCTTTGGAACCGATACCGACAAGGCCTGGATTGTGAGCACAACGGGTACGCAAGAACTTCCCGTTCTAACAAAACCCCAGCTCGCAGATACAATTTTGGACTTGCTTCAAAATTTGTAAAAAAGTTCTTGCACAAGGACAAAGTTTCGGGTTAATATACTCCCTGTTGCGAGCGAGAGCAGAGCAACAAACAAAAGCTTCGGGACGTGGCGCAGCTTGGTAGCGCACTTGACTGGGGGTCAAGGGGTCGCTGGTTCGAATCCAGTCGTCCCGACCAGAAGTTTGCAGGTCAGGCATCTTGTGCCTGACCTTTTTTGTTTTATGCAATTGCTTAATTTTGTTTAAGCAACAGGGTGCCAAAAATCTACCTGCGCGATAATCGCCTTTTGCGGCTACTTGCGCGTTTTGCACACGCTTGAGCCGATTTATTAACGCAATATGAATCTACATACGCGTAGCTGGTATGCAGCCGAGTACAGGCTGTATTTATCGCGGCGATTAACACAGATATAGCGACTATAACGGACAAGCGTGTCGCTGTATTTATTCCAGTAGTTCACTTGATCGGTGGACAAGTGGGCTGTTGCAACGAAACGCCAAGCAGGATGGGCTCTATACGAGGACGACGCAGGTTAATGGCGGGGGAGCGCGGCGGGCGCTCTGAGAGCCGCTTTGTGACCCCATGTCTCCTTAACTCGATTATTTGTGTTTCAGCCACGAATCGGT
Source organism: Coriobacteriaceae bacterium AM49-12 (assembly GCA_027669365.1). Taxonomy (GTDB): domain Bacteria; phylum Actinomycetota; class Coriobacteriia; order Coriobacteriales; family Coriobacteriaceae; genus Collinsella. The sequence goes on from JAQEDL010000044.1 coordinate 17,996, forward strand.
CGAGCAATTGCCAAAAGAAAGGCCCATGCAGGATTGCACGGGCCTTACATCAGATCAAATTTGAGCTAGAAGCACCAAATGGGGCAGACGCAACACCATCTCGTCGCGGCCTCGGCGAGCGACATATCGCAGTCGAGGTAGACATCGAGGAAATCGTCAGATCCCGCACAGGGGGACCGCGATGGTGGCCACCGCACCGCCCGAGGGGCTGTTGGCGAGCGAGACGGAGCCCCCGTGGGCGCTCGCGGCCTCGGAGGCGACGTGG
>JAQEDL010000045.1:0-16477 GCA_027669365.1 Coriobacteriaceae bacterium AM49-12
CGGCCGCAAGAACGACCGCCGCGACGCCGAGTGGCTGGCACGCATGCTGGCGCGCCGCAACGTCGTCGAGGTGTGGGTCCCCGACGATGCTGGCGCGCCGCAACGTCGTCGAGGTGTGGGTCCCCGACGAGCGCCCTCGAGGACGCGCGCGACGACCTGCAACACGCCAAGCAGCGGATGTCGAAGTTCCTGCTGCGCCACGGCCTCGTCTTCGACGAGACGACGCCGGCCGGCAGGCGCAGGGGCGCTGGACGGGGGCCTACTGGGACTGGACGGAGTCCCTCTCCTTCGACGAGCCCGACGACGCCGCGGCCTACGAGCACTACATGGACGGAAATGACCTGGTAGAGAACCCTCGCACCGTCTACGTCGCAGGGGACGTAGACGAACTCGTCGAGCACGAGCAGCCTCGCGGGCGACACGTCGTTCAACAGTTTCGACAGCGTTCCCTTGCGCTTCGCGTTGCCGAGCTCGAGAACCAGCTGCGCGGTCTGCCAGAACCTGACCGACATGTCCGCGGCGACCGCGCGCATCGTGAGGGCGACTGCCATGCGCGTCTTGCCGCGCCTGGACTTACCGAAGAAGACGAGGTCTTCGCGCGATTGTTTGTGTCAACGGCCAACTGAATGTGAACCCTTCTTGCATTGTTGCAACCTGGCTGGCAGCCGGTCTTTAATGACGACGACCATTGTCGCCCGACCCACAAAAGAGCCGCAAGGGGAGGAGCTCCCAATGTTCAACTCATATCGTCTATGGCGCACTACCATTCACCGAAAGTCGGCAACTTTTTCATTCTCTCTATACATGTTTAAACAACATGTTCTACAATAGGGACAATAGCAATGGAAACTCGGGACGAGCCGTCTATCCATCTACGGCGCAGCCCTTATTCAAAAGGACGGTGAGTGCATCCATGGAGCGTGCAAGCGGCGTTCTGATGCCCGTTTCGTCATTGCCCGGACCTTACGGTATCGGCGGCTTTGGCTGGAACGCCTATGACTTTGTCGATTTCCTCGCCTCGTGCAAACAACATTACTGGCAGATTCTCCCCCTTACGACAACGAGCTATGGCGACTCGCCCTATCAGTCGTTCTCGGCCCGTGCGGCAACCCCAATTTCATCGACTTTGCCGAGCTTATCGAGGCCGGCTATCTGGAGCAGTGCGATATCGACGGCGTGTACCTGGGCTCCGACCCCAGCAATGTCGACTATGGTGCCATCTTTGGTGGCCGTCGTCAGATTCTCGACCGCGCCGCCGAGCGCTTTGCCGCCGACAAGCCGGCCGACTTCGACGACTTTGTCCAAGCAAACGAAGACTGGCTCATCCCCTACTGCGAGTTCATGACCGTCAAGGAGGAGTGCGGTCTCAAGGCCTTTTGGGAGTGGCCCGCAGAGCTCCGTACCCGCGGCGAGGCTTCTGCCAAGGTCTGCGCCGCCCATCCCGCGCGCATGCTCTACCACCAGATGACGCAGTACTTCTTCAATCGTCAGTGGAGCCGCCTCAAGGCCTATGCCAACGAGCGCGATATCCTCATCATCGGCGACCTGCCCATCTATGTCTCGCGCGACTCCGTCGAGATGTGGGCCACGCCCGAGCTCTTTAAGATCGACGCCGCCGGTAATCCTGTGAGTGTCGCCGGCACGCCGCCCGACCAGTTCTCGGCCACCGGCCAGTACTGGGGCAATCCCATCTACGACTGGGACGCCATGGAAGCCGACGGTTTCTCCTGGTGGGAGGGCCGTATCCGCGCCGCCCTCGACATGTACGATGTCATCCGCCTGGATCACTTCCGCGGCTTCGAGGCCTATTGGGAGGTGCCGTTCTCCTCACCCGATTCGTCCTACGGTTCGTGGACGCAGGGCCCCGGCCTCAAGTTCTTCAAGACGCTCGAGGAAAAGCTCGGCACGCTGCCCATCATCGCCGAAGACCTGGCTTCCTCACCCCCGGCGTCATCGACATGCGCGACAACTCGGGCTTCCCCGGCATGAAGATCTTGCAGTTCGCCTTTGAGGGCACCAACTCGTACTACCTGCCGCACAACTACATTGCCAACACCGTCGCCTATGTGGGCACACACGACAACGAGACGGCGCGCGGTTGGTTTGAGGGAACGGCCACCCCGCGTCAGCGCGAGCAGGCGGCCCTGTACACCCACCAGCAGGCAGGCGAGCCCATGGCCGATGCACTCAACCGCGCCATCGCCGCCAGCGTAAGCGATACCTGCATCTACACCATGCAGGACCTGCTCAACCTGGGCAACGAGGCGCGCATCAACACTCCCGCCACCATGGGCGGCAACTGGACCTGGCGCATGCTCGATGGCGCCATCACCCGCGAGCTCGAGCACAAGCTCACCGGCTGGACCGAGACCTACTTCCGCATCCCGTCGGAAGACGAAATTGAGCTTCCCCAATAGGAGCCACCGCGCCCGACCCCACCCCATCGTGCGGACGCGTCCGTTTTCCCCGCGCGAGGCCACTCCAATCCCTCGCGCGGGCTTCTTTTGAATTTCTGACATGTAATCAACCCATCACAGGAGGAAACATGCCCCGTATCAATCTTGCGGATCTTGCCGAGCAGTCCTTTGGCACCTCGCTCGAGCAGCTCGATGACCGTCGTATTTATAAGCTGCTGGCCAAGCTCGTGCAGGAGCGCTCTGCCGCCTGTCCTCTCAACAACGGCAAGAAAAAGCTCTACTACATCTCTGCCGAGTTTTTGATCGGCAAGCTGCTCGTCAACAATATGATCGACCTCGGCATCTATGACGAGGTTAAGGACCAGCTCGTCGCCGCCGGCCACGACCTCAACAAGATTGAGGAGTTCGAGGTCGAGCCTTCGCTCGGCAACGGCGGCCTGGGCCGTCTGGCTGCGTGCTTCTTGGATTCCATCGCCACGCTGGGCCTTACCGGCGACGGCGTGGGCCTCAACTACCATTACGGCCTGTTCCGCCAGCGCTTTGTCGACAACCAGCAGAAGGCCGTCCCCGACGAGTGGCTCGGCGAGCAGGACATCCTGATCGATGACGACCGCTCCTACACCGTCGAGTTCGGTGATTTTGCCGTTACTTCCAAGCTCGTCAACATCGATGTGCCCGGTTACGGCCAGCCCACCAAGAACCGCCTGCGCTTGTTTGACCTGGCGAGCGTCGACGACGGCCTGGTCCCCGGCAGCTCCATCGACTTCGACAAGACCGAGATTGCCAAGAACCTCACCCTGTTCCTGTACCCCGACGATTCCGACGAGCAGGGTCGCCTGCTTCGCATCTACCAGGAATACTTCATGGTGAGCAACGCCGCCCAGCTCCTGATCGACGAGGCCATCGAGCGCGGCAGCAATCTGCACGATCTGGCCGACTACGCCGTGGTCCAAATTAACGACACGCACCCCACCATGGTCATCCCCGAGCTCATTCGCCTGCTCACCACCGAGCACGACATTGAGTTTGACGAGGCCGTGACCATCGTACGCTCCATGGTCGCCTACACTAACCACACGATTCTTGCCGAGGCGCTCGAGAAGTGGCCGCTCGCCAGCCTGCAGAAGGTCTCCCCTGCCATCGCCGACATCATCGTCAAGCTCGACGAGATTGCCAAGGCCGAGCACAACGACCCGCGCGTCGCCATCATCGACGAGCACGACACCGTCCACATGGCCCACATGGACATCCACTTTGGCTTCTCCATCAATGGCGTCGCCGCACTCCACACCAAGATCCTGGAGGACACCGAGCTTCATCCGTTCTACGAGATCTATCCCGAGAAGTTCTCCAATAAGACCAACGGCATCACCTTCCGCCGCTGGATCCATGGCGCCAATCCCGCGCTCGCCAGCCTGCTCGACGACGTGATCGGCACCGATTGGCGTAGCACCGGCGACCTGAGCAAGCTCGCCGAATTCGCTAACGACAAGGACGTTCTTGAGCGCCTGGCCGCCACCAAGGCCGAAGCCAAGACCATCATGCGCCAGTTCATGGCACTCGAGCAGGGCGTGACCATTCCCTCCAACGCCATCATCGACGTCCAGGTCAAGCGCATCCACGAGTACAAACGCCAGCAGATGCTCGCGCTCTACATCATCTGGAAGTATCTCGACATCAAGAACGGCAATAAGCCTAAGCACCCCGTCACCATCATCTTTGGCGGCAAGGCGGCTCCTGCCTACACCATCGCCCAAGACATCATCCATCTGATCCTGACGCTGTCGCAGTGGATTGCAAACGACCCCGACGTGGCCCCCTACCTGCAGGTTGTCATGATCGAGAACTACAACGTCACCGCTGCCGAGCGCGTGATCCCCGCTGCTGACATCTCCGAGCAGATCAGCCTGGCCTCCAAGGAAGCGAGCGGCACCTCCAACATGAAGTTCATGCTCAACGGCGCCCTGACCCTGTGCACGCTCGACGGCGCCAATGTGGAGATCGCCGAGCTCGTCGGCGACGAGAACATCTACACCTTTGGTGCCTCGTCCAAGCAGGTCGAGCAACTCTACGCCGACGGCACCTATGACGCCGGCGCGCTCTACCGCAAGCCCGGCATCAAGCTGCTGGTGGACTTTATCACCAACCCCGCCTTTATGGCGACCGGCAACGCGGAGCGCCTGCAGCGTCTGCACGACGACATCAAGGGCAAGGACTGGTTTATGGCCCTGCTCGATATTGAAGAGTACATCCAGACCAAGGAGCGCGTGCTGGCCGACTACGAGGACCAGGATGTCTGGATGCGCAAGGCGCTGATCAACATCGCCAACGCCGGCACCTTCTCGTCCGACCGTACGATCTCCCAGTACAACGACGAGATCTGGCACCTGGACTAACTCATTCCCCTTATCCATCCTCTTGAAAGCGGAGTCGTGGCAACACGGCTCCGTTTTTTGTGCCCGCACGTTACCCTGTGATCCGACTCGGCCAAACAATCTCGATCCGTAGCAATTACTCAACCAAAACGGTCCCAGCCGTTACAGATTGAGACATACCGGCCCCTCCCCTCGGGTTTATCTCAATCTGTAACATCTAGCAGGTGAAATTCGCCTTTGGTGTTACAGATTTAGATGAAATGGTTAGCTCAGCGGAACCGTCTCGATCTGTAACATCTAACGTCCGAAATCGGCCCTATCCGTTACAGATCGAGACAAACGACCGGTCAGACAGTTCCAACACAAAGAAAGGCTCCCCTCTCGCCCAGTGGACGGGAGGGGAGCCTTATATGTGACCGCGGCAAAAGGATGGCAAAGCCGCAGTCGCCCAAAGGGAGGGCCTGGATGCACCGGGCCTAGATAAGGTTCTTGCCAGACACCTTATCGAAGAGATGAGTCGCGTTCTTCTCGAACTTGAACCAGATGGGGTCGCCAGCCTTGAGCGCGCCCTTGGCCTCGAGGTCGACGACGGGGATAATCAGGACAAACTGGCCGTCGGGAGCGGTCACGTGGACATGCTCGGTCGAGCCCATGAGCTCGGTCACCTCGACGGTGCCCTGGAGCGCACCCTCCTCGCCCTTGTCGGCAAGCAGGATCTGCTCGGGGCGCACGCCGGCCGTAATCTCCTTCACGTCGCCGCCGTCCCAGTTGAGGGCAAGCTGAGCGCAAGTCTCCGGGGCGAGCGCCACGTTCATATCCTCGGTCTTGACAGTAAAGCCGTTGCCCGAGCGCACCAGCTGGGCATCGAAGAAGTTCATCTGCGGCACGCCGATGAAGCCGGCGACGAAGATGTTCGCGGGATGGTTGAAGACCTCCTGCGGCGTGGCGATCTGCTGGACGACGCCGTCCTTCATGACCACGATACGGTCACCGAGGGTCATAGCCTCGGTCTGGTCGTGGGTAACGTAGATGAAGGTGCCCTTGATCTCGTGACGCAGCTTAATGAGCTCGGCGCGCATCTGGTTACGAAGCTTGGCATCCAGGTTGGACAGCGGCTCGTCCATCAGGAAGACCTTGGGGTCACGCACGATGGCGCGGCCGATGGCGACGCGCTGGCGCTGGCCGCCAGAGAGCGCCTTGGGCTTACGGTCGAGGTACTCGGTAATACCCAGGATCTCGGCAGCGGAGCGAACCTTGCGGTCGATCTCGTCCTTGGGGACCTTCTTGAGCTCAAGCGTAAACGCCATGTTCTCGTACACCGTCATATTGGGGTACAGAGCATAACTCTGGAACACCATGGCGATGTCGCGGTCCTTGGGCGCCACGTCGTTGACGCGCTTGCCATCGATGAACACATCGCCGGAGGTGATGTCCTCCAGGCCGGCGACCATGCGCATCGTCGTGGACTTACCGCAGCCAGAAGGGCCAACGAGGACGATGAACTCCTGGTCGTGAACGGTGAGGTTGAAGTCCTCTACAGCGAGCACACCGTCCTCGGTAACCTTGAGGTTGTGCTTCTTCTCCTCGGTCTTCTTCTTTTTGCCAAAGAAGCCCTTCTTTTTTGACTCGTTGTTGGGATACACCTTCTGAACATGTTTGAGAACGATCTCGGCCATGTCTTTACCTTTCGATACGCGGCGCCGCGCTGAGAGGCGCCGCCAAAACTTGCAAAACAGTTACGGCATCAGCCTTGACGGCACCTGCCACCACACCGTCGATGATGTACTTCTGGCAGAAGATGTACATGATGACGATGGGGATGACGACCATCATGATGCACGCCATCATGGGGCCGAGCTCGACGTGGCCATAGCCGCCACGGAAGTACTGGATCAAGATAGGAATGGTCTTGTACTTGGTGGAGTCGAGCGTAAGGTAGGGCAGCAGATAGTCGTTCCAGACCCACATGGTCTCAAGGATGCCGACCGAAAGATAGGTGGGCTTCATAATGGGAAGGACGATCTTAAAGAACACTTGGACCGGGTTGCAGCCGTCGATCATGGCCGCTTCCTCAATCTCGAGCGGGATGTTCTTGACGAAGCCGGCGAACATAAAGACCGCGAGGCCCGCGCCAAAACCAAGGTAGATGAAGCAGATGTTAAACGGCGTGTTAAAGCCGATGCGGTCCGCGAGGTTGGACAGCGTGAACATGAGCATCTGGAACGGTACGACCATCGAGAAGACGAACAGGTAATAGAAGAAGTTCGAGATCTTGCTGTTGACGCGCACCACGTACCAAGCGCACATGGAGCAGCACACCAGAATCAGCACGACCGACGTGACCGTGATGATAAGCGAGTACATAAACGCCGAGGCAAAGCCCTGCTCGTTCAGAGCGTGCACGTAGTTTGCGAGGCCGTTGAACGTCTCGGGCGTGAGCAGATCGAACGCCGTGGTGGTGCTGATTGCGGTCGCTTTCTTAAAGGAATTGAGCGCAATCATGAACACGGGGTAGATCCATGCGAGCGACAGGATCGTAAAGAAGATCGAGAGCGCGCGGTTGATAGCCTTATCGCGTTTCATTACTGCTGCACCTCCTTGGACCTCGTGGCCTTAAGCTGGATCATAGAAATAGCGACAACCAGGATGCAGAAGATAACTGCCTTGGCCTGACCGATGCCCTGCCATGCGATGCCAGCACGCGAATAGAACGTGTTGTAGATGTTCAGGGCGAGCATCTCGGTGGAGTGCGCCGGGGCGCCACCGGTAAGGGCGAGGTTCTGGTCGAACAGCTTAAAGCCGTTGGTGATGGACAGGAACAGGCAGATGGTGATGGTCGGCATCAGGTTGGGGATCTTAACCTTCCAAAACGTCTGCCATGCCGTAGCGCCATCGACCTTGGCGGCCTCGATGTAGTCAGACGGAATGGACTGCAGACCGGCGATGTAGATGATCATCATGTAGCCGACCTGTTGCCACAGGGTCAGGATGATAAGGCCCCAGAAGCCAGCGGCGGAGTTGAGGGCGATAAGCTGGGCACCCACGTTGGAGAGCAGGCAGTTGATCAGAATCTGCCAAATGTAACCCAGTACAATGCCGCCAATCAGGTTAGGCATAAAGAAAATCGTACGGAAGATGTTGGTGCCCTTGAGCGCCTTGCGAGTGAGCGCCTGCGCAATGGCCAGCGCGATCACGTTGATGAGCACCGTCGACAGGAAGGCAAACGCCACGGTAAAGAAGAACGACGTGGAGAACTGCGGATCGGACAGCGCGCGCACGTAGTTCTCGATACCGACAAAGTGCGCGTTATTGATGGTAATAAACTGGCAGAACGAGAGATAGAAACCCTGGATAAAGGGAATCACGAACCCGATCATAAACGCCAGGCACGTGGGCAGCATAAAGAGCGGCCACCAGCGTTTGAGTGCTTTGCCCATAGAAGGGTCCTTTCAATATGCAGGGGGCGGGCAAACCTACGTCTGCCCGCCCCCTGTCGCTAATCAGATAGCTTGGGCAGCAACTGCTTACTCGGAAGCAGCCTTCTCGGTCTTCCAGCCATCGACGAAGGCGTTCTTGACGCCGTCCCACTTGGTGTTGTCGGCAGCATAAGCGATGAGAGCCTGCTTGAGGTTCTTCTTCCACTCCTCAGAGGGGATGTAAACGAAGTCCCAAGCAACGGTCTTCTTGCCGTCCTTGGCCATAGCAACGGCCTGCTGCGAGAAGACGTTGGTGGTCTCCTTAGCGCTCTTGAACGGGGCGGTCAGACCCATCTTGTCAGCGATGATGCTGGTGGCGGTGTCAGAAGTGACGCACCAATACATGAAGTCCTCGGTGGCCTTCTGGGCATCCTCGGAAGCCTGGGAGCTGACGCACCAGTAGTTCTCGCCGCCGGAGCACAGGCCCTGGTTCTCCTCGCCGTCGACGCCGATGTAGATCGGCAGCATGCCGAGCTGGTCATCGGTCATACCGGCCTTGGTGAGGTCGGCATAGGCCCAAGAGCCGTTCTGATAGAAGACGGCCTTACCGGTTGCGAACTCGTTGGTGGCGTCGTCGCCGGTCTTAGAGGCGAGCTGCGAAGGATCGCAGGTGGAGTCGGTGATGTACAGGTCGAAGATCTGCTTAAAGTTGTCGAGATACTCGCCCTTGATCTCGTCGTCCTCCTGGTTGTGCTCCTTCTCGAACTCGTAGTAGAGCGGGAGGTTGGCGAGGTGGGTGGTGTAGCGCCAGCTGGAGGAGTCATCCATACCGGCGGAAGTGAAGGCACCGTCAACGCCGAGCTCGTCCTTGCGGGCCTGGATGTCATCGGCGCAAGCCTTCAGCTTGTCGAAGGAGTTGATGTCCTCGGCCTTGTAGCCGGCCTTCTCGAGGAGCTCCTTGTTGTAAATGATGCCGTAGCTCTCCTGAACCCAGTCGATACCCAGATCCTTGCCGTCGGACTGCAGCGCCAGGGAGTCGTCGATGAGCTCGCCGCGGAGCTTGGTGTCGGAAAGATCGGCGCAGTAGTCCTTCCAGTTCTTAAGGCCGGTGGGGCCGTTGACCTGGAACAGCGTCGGAGCGGAGCTCTTGGACATCTCGGACTTGAGCTTCTCCTCGTAGGTGTTGGAGGCGGCGGTCACGATCTTGACCTCGACGCCCTTCTCCTTCTTGTACGCCTTGGCGATCTCCTTCCACTCCTTGTCGACCTCGGGCTTGAACTGGAGGAAGTAAACCTCGGCAGCGTCACCAGAAGCAGAGGAGCCAGAGCCGGCAGAACCACCGCAGCCCACGAGGCCCAGACCAAGAACCGCAGCCGCGGAACCAGCAAAGCCCAGGAACTGCCTTCTGCTCATTTCGTTCTTCATTACAATCCACCCTTTCACACCGTGGCGGCACCCTTTGCCGCCGCCTCGGAGATTGGCTCGGGGACTTTGCCCCTTTTGCTGACTTGTACAATACGCTATTTGGCTAGTTGTTTGAACAAGTATTACTAGAGCGGTAGAAAAACTTCGGTGAACGGTAATTTCAACTTGATACTTGACAAGTTTTGTATAAACAATTATTTGTTATCGAATGCAGAGAAAACGCCGGTCAAGCCGATGCATCGTCGGTTTGACCGGGCGTTTTCTCTTTGAGGGCATGAGTCTCGTCAGGCTGCGAGCTAGCCGGCTATCGCTTGGAGTTGACGCGGTAGTGGAAGATCTCGGGATGCGTGCGGGCATGCGTGACCTCGAACAAGATGCCGTCCGAAGTGTACGACTGGCTCTCCATGACGGCGACACAGTTGTACTTGCCAAGGTCCAAGTAGCTGCAGTCCTCATCGTTGGCGAGCTCGACACTCACCGTACGGCGGCTCGCCATCACTTTGATGCCGCGCTTGTGCTCCAGATAGCCGTAGATAGAATCCGCCGCGATCTCGGGGGTCAGGCCCTTGGCGATCGACGCCAAAAAGTAGCCGTGGTCCACTTGGCGCGCGCTGCCGTTGAGGCTTCGGACACGCACGACGCGAATCAGCTCCTCGCCCACCTTAAAGCCCAGGCGACGAGAGAGTTGCTCAGTGCAAATCAAATGTTCAAAAGACTTGACCTCGGTCGATGCGACGGCATTGTTGCGTTTTGCGAACTCGCCAAACGACTCAACCTCTTCGAGTGCGCCCAGCATATCGGTTTCGCCCTTAAGCCAAATAACGCGCACGCCCTTGCCGTGTATAGGCTGCACAAACATCTGGTCGGCCAGCATGCTCAAGGCGCGTCGAACGGTATTGCGCGTGCAGCCAAACTCCGCGGTCAGCTCGGCTTCGGTTGGCAGCATCTCCTGAAACGCATAGGTCCCGTTGATGATGCGCGAACGGATCTCGCGGTAGATTCCTTCGTAAATCGCTTTTGGCATGACTTCACCTCTAATGAATATGTATGGCTAGGCACGATAGCATTTCTTAAAGTTGTTTAAACCGATTATCGGTAAAGTACGGATTATTTACCGTCGACGGTTCCCCCGAAACCCAAATCGGACCGAATCAAAACCGTCAATGCGGCAAGCAGCCAGTCCTCTACAATGAGTTCATTGTTTAAACGTTCTTGCTCGCACAGCATGTTGCATCCGGAAGGCATATTATGCTGCAGAAAATCCAACGTTTTGGCGGAGCCATGTTCGCGCCCGCCATGCTGTTTTCTATATCAGGCCTCATGGTCGGCATCTCCGCCCTCGCCACGACCGTAGACATCGTCGGTGACCTCGCCGTATACGGAACCCCTTGGTACGTTTTCTGGACCATCATCCAGCGCGGCTCGTGGACGGTCTTTAAACGTCTCCCGCTCCTTTTTGCCGTAGCGCTGCCTATCGGTCTTGCCCAAAAGCAACCGGCGCGCTGCTGCCTCGAGGCACTCGTGGCCTATTTTGCCTATTGCTTCTTTTTGAGCGAGATCATTAAGCTGAGCGGAGACAACCTTGGGCTTAAGTACCCATCATCTTTGACCCCCGCCAGCGGTATCACCGTCATCGACGGCATCAAGACGCTCGACACCGGCATTATCGGCCCGCTGGCGGTGTCGGCAACCGTCGTTGCCATCCATGACCGCTTCTACGATGCCAAGGTTCCCGATTGGCTCGGCACCTTCTCGGGTTCCTCGCTGGTCTACCTCATCAGCTTTTTTGCCGTGTTTGCCCTTGCCGCCATCTCGGCCGCCATCGTGCCCTTCGCATACGCTGTGACCGAAACGCTGCGCCACGCACTTGCGGGCGTCGGCCCCTTCGGCGTGGGCATCTTTGTGTTTTTGGAGCGAGCGCTCGAGCCCATGGGGCTGCACCATCTGCTCTATATGCCCATCTATTACGACAATCTGGTCATTCACGACGGTATTTACGCCACGTGGACCAACCTGCTCCCCATTCTCTCCCATAGCACGCGCCCTTTAAATGAACTTGCGCCCTGGGCAGGTTTTACCGCCACCGGCTGGGGCAAGCTCTTTGGCCTTCCCGCCATCGCGGCAGCATTCTATTTCACCGCCAAACCCGAACGCCGCGCCGGCCTTAAGGTCATCCTTTTGCCCGCCATCGTCGCCTCGGTGGTCTGCGGCGTCACCGAGCCGCTCGAGTTTCTCTTTATGTTCACCTATCCCGGACTCTTTTTGCTCTACGCCGTCCTGTCCTCCTGCCTTGCCATGACCATGAACTTCTTTGGCATCGTCGGCATCTTCTCGGGCGGTCTCATGGAAATGACGGCCTTCAACTTCATCCCACTCATGCGAATGCATGCCGGCTCCTACCTTTTGGCGCTCGGTATCGGTCTGATGTTTAGCGCTGTCTTTTTTCTGGTCTTCCGGGGCCTCATTCTGGCTTTCGACCTAAAAACCCCAGGCCGCGAGGATCATATCGCCAGCGATGCGGCGCTCGCACGTCTGACGGGAAAAAGCTCTGCCAAAGAAGGCGCGGCCCAAAACGGCACCGACAACCAATCATCCCAAGATCATCTGCTTGCTGAGCAAGTCGTTGCGCTCTTGGGTGGCGTTAGCAATATTGTAGGAGCGACCAATTGCGCCACGCGTCTGCGCGTTGAGGTCGCAGAACCTTCCGTTGTCGCAGACAACGCAGCCTTCGTCGCGGCGGGCGCCAAGGGCCTCATCATTACGGGCAAGACCGCCCAGGTGATTATCGGCATCTCCGTTCCCCGCGTTAAAGAGCATTTTGACCAGATCATGGGCCTCGAGCCGGGATTTGTGCCCACCACCTCGGCCTCCCCTGCCGCCAGCGCAGCCCATAAGCGCGGCGATATCTGCTTCTTCGATATCGACGGAACACTCGCCTGGCAAGACCCTCGAGTGGCACAAGAGCTTCCCGAGAGCGAGCGAGACCTCTCCCCCTATCCCAATGAAGCGGTCTCGCAAGCCATCCGTGATTTTGTCGCCAAGGGCAATATGGCGTTTATCTGCACAGGCGCACGCTGAGCTGCATCCATCCAAAGCTGCTCGAGCTGCCCTGGACCGGCATCGTCTGCCTCGCGGGTGGCTATGTCGAACTTGAGGGACACGTGATTCGCGATTTGGCGATGACGCCCGGCATGCTGCAGCGCCTTGCTCCCATTCTTGAGCAATCGGACGAAGTGATTCGTTTTGAGGGACTCAATGGCGTCGTTCGCATGAGTGCCGATGCGCCCGACGCCCCCGGATACGCCCGCACCGTGGGCGATGCAATTACGCAGCTGCAACATTACAGCGCCTACAAGATCTTAATGTCCACGTCGCTTGCCAACCGCATCGCTCAGGATCAAGCGTTTGAGCCGCTGCTCTGCTTTAACGAGCTCGAGCTCGAAGTGACCGAGATTTCGCCTCGCGAATGTACCAAGCGCGAGGGTATCCAGTCCGTACTCGACGCTCTCGACCCCAACCATGGAACGGTGTATGGCATCGGTGATGCCAGCAATGACATCTCGCTGATGAACGCCGTCGACGTCGGCATCGCCATGGGCAATGCACCGGACTATCTCAAAAAGCGCGCGGACTACATCACCGACTCGGTCGACAAAGATGGCGTCGTCAAGGCGCTCGAGCACTTTGGACTGGTCTAACTACGAAACTCGTCCGACATGCGCCGTTGCCTTAAATCCCCAAACCTGCCACGCAGGCAGGCACAATGTGGCAATATGTTGCCTGCACACTACATCGATGCAACCTAAGAAAGAATGCGAGAACCCGTGTCCAGTCCGTTTACCTGCTTTTTAGCCCAGCACTTTGACCAGATTAATGACTATCTGGCCACGTTCTTTGACGGACAGGCGACCTCTGCCGATATCGAACGCTACCTGTACGCGCCGCTCTCGGCTTTTACGGCCAACGCCGGCAAGCGCCACCGCCCGCTTATCTGCATGCTCGCCGCAACCGCAGTGGGCGGTAGCTTTGAGAGCGCCCGCAGCGCCGCGGCAGCTATCGAGCATTTCCAGTCGGGTGCGCTCATCCACGACGACATCGCCGACAACGGACAGCTTCGTCGAGGCAAGCCCTGCATGCACCTTACCGAGGGCACGGGGCTCGCCATCAATTGTGGCGACCTGGCGCTCACCATGGTCACCAAGACGGTTCTCGACGATCCCACGCTCGAGTCCGACGTGAAGCTGCGTGTGCTCCACGAGCTTACCGAGATGATCGTCCGCACCATCGAGGGTCAAGCGCTTGACCTGGGTTGGGTCCGTGACGAGCGCTTTGATATCTCGGTTGATGACTACCTGGACATGGCGACGCACAAGACCGCGTATTACAGCGGAGCCACGCCGCTTGCCGCCGGAGCCATTATCGGCGGCGGCAGCGAAGAGCAGGTCGAGGCGCTACGCGCCTTTGGCCTGCACACCGGCCTTGCCTTTCAGATTCAGGACGACCTGCTCAACTTGGTCGGCACCAAAGAGGCCGCCAACAAGGACTTCCGCACCGACATCACCGAGGGCAAACGCACGCTCGTTGCCGTGCACGCCCTGTCTGATGAGCGCCATCACGACGAGGTCGAGGCAATCCTTTCCTCGGGCACCGAGGACCCCGCGCAGCTCGCGCGCGCCGTGGAGATCTTCCAGCAGACCGGCTCCATCGAATATGCTCACGCCTACGCGCTGGACCTGACCGCAAAAGCCAAGGCTGCCATCGAGAACGTTGAGCTTGACCCGCACGCACGCGAACTGTTCCTCTCCATGGCAGATTTCTTTGTGGAGCGCCTCAACTAGCGGGGGTCACAAAACCTGTGGGCAGCGCGTTTGGGTACAAGTTGCTACACTGTTGAGTGCATGTTTATGCATTGTCTCGCGTTGCTATCCGACACGCGCTCAAATAGTACGAATCGTACGCCGAAAGGGGTTCGTTCATGGAACCTATTACCACGGGCATGCAGGGAGCAGCCGTCGAGGACGTCCAGTCCCGCCTTCTGCAGCTCGGCTATACAATCGATGACGCCGAGGTTGTCGACAAGCGCTTTGGCACCACCACCGAGCAGGCCGTCAGCACCTTCAGGCTCGACAGCGGCCTTGCTGCCGGTCATGCCGTCGATATCCCCTGTTGGAGCGCCCTGGTCGACGCCTCGTATAAGCTGGGCGACCGCACTCTGTATCTGCGCATGCCCAATTTCCATGGCGCCGATGTGCAGGCCCTGCAGCGCGCTCTCAACGTTTTGGGCTTTGCCTGTGGCGAAGACGACGGCTACTTTGGTCCGCATACCGAGGCCGCCCTGCAGCAGTTCCAGGAAAATGTCGGCCTGTTTGCCGACGGCATGGCCTTCCAGGACACCTACGCCTACATCAACCGCCTGCACCATGTGTGGGAGGGCAAGCCCTCGGTCACCGAAGCCGAGTCCCGCATCGGTTTTGCTCGCGCCGCCAACGTGCTCGAGCGCTTCCAGATTGCCGTTATCGGCGAGGACCCCATCGCACGCAGCGTTGCTTCGCGCATGTGGAACATCGCCACGGCAACGACCGACAACAGCGGCATGATGCTCTGCGACTCCGAGGTCCCAACCGACGTTGACCTGGTGCTCGAGATCGCAAGCGACGAGCTGCCCGCCGACGCCGCGCCACGCGCCACGATTGCCCTCGCCGAGTGCCACAACCTGGCCCAGCGCATCCGCACCGCCAATGTCGCCGCGCAGCAGAAGCCGGCTCGCATTCGCATTGAGCTCACGGGCATGACGCGCTACAACGGCACCTTCACGGCCAGCGACGCGCAGACGCTCGCCGTACGCCTACTCGACGGCGTTTGCGATGCCCTCGCAGATTAGGTAAACTAGACGAGTTGCTTTTGGGCAACACCACACATTGGGACGTAGTTCAACGGTAGAACTCCGGTTTTTGGTGCCGGCTGTTGGGGGTTCGAATCCCTCCGTCCCAGCCATTAAAACTGAGCGCCCTAAGCCCATAACGGCCCAGGGCGCTTTCTTGTGGGCAAGCGGAGGAATTCGAGCCCGCAAGGGTGCGGAGCTGAGGAAACGCGAAGCGTTTTCCAGCGCAGCACGCAAGGAGCGAAGCGACGCAGCGGGGCGCGGCCGCCGACCAGGCAGACGCGGAATCCCTCCGTCCCACACCAGCCAAGAGCCCCTCACGTCAAGCAAATCGAGCCAACGCCGCCAAGCGGAGGGATTCGAACCCGCAAGGGTGCGGAGCGATGCAGCGGGGCGCGGCCGCCGCAGGCAGACGCGGTGTCGGCACTTGGGGACGCTCCTAAGTGCCGGCATTATAGGAACGTCCCCAAGTGCCGGCTCGGGACTATTTTCGAGGACCCTCCGAAGGACTGTGGCCAAAAAACGGCAAATATGAGTACTGTCACCGTTGTAGCTACATTATTTTCGTTAATAAAAGAAGATCTTAATGAGATTTATTCGCATCAAGGTCTTCCTTTAATGAACACTTGAGGAGATACGGCAGCTTATCTGCTCGATCGACACGTCAAATCACCTTAAATGTGGTCAAAATTACTGCTACTAAAAGAGTATCAGTACTCATATTTGATGTTTTTTGGCCACGGCTCTTTATAGACACCCTGCACAGCGACGGTGGTAGATTTCGGAACGTGTCCGTCAGCCCCGTTCCGAAAAGCGAGCCGCGTGCAACGGCCAAGCCACGACAGCCCCCGGGAGAGCGGGGACACCGGCTTAGGTTTATCGCGAGTTCCGCACGAACAGGAGGCCACTTAATGTGGCCTCCGTCCGTGAGCGAGACTGTAGAGCAGGAAACCTAAGTCGGTG
>JAQEDL010000046.1:0-15790 GCA_027669365.1 Coriobacteriaceae bacterium AM49-12
CGTGGACGCCTCGAGTGCTGCGGCCCTGTTGCGCCTGGCTGGTGCCGGGGTCGATGTACATACTCGCGTGGCCGAGCTTTCGGGCGGGCAGCGCCGTCGCGTCGAGATCGCTCGAGCCCTGCTGTGCCCGGGCGGCGCGGTGATTCTTGACGAGCCCTTTACCGGTTTAGATACCGCTGCGCGCGACGCATGCGCCGAGGTCGTGCTCGACTTGCTCGACGGCCGTATGCTGCTGCTTGCATCGCACGATGTCGCCGACGCTCAGGCCCTCGATATCTCGGACATCATCACGCTCTAAATACCTACTCAGCAACAAAATGATTCGTTTTCCTCCGCCCCCATTGGGTCGGGTGTGCTATTCTATCTGCGGGGTAATACTTAGGAATACCAAGTAATACCAACGCAGCAGAAACAAACTCCGGATGCGGGCCAATCGGGTTGCCTTCACAGCCCGTCGCCCAGCCGCGTGGCCCGCATCTATCCGCACCACCGTCGTTTCAAAAAGGAAGCGCCATGGCAGAACACATGACCCCGGTTGTCGCGAAGGTCTTGCCCGAGGAAAAGGCGGCCTTCGCGGCGGCAACCCAGCTCGTGGGCACCACGCCGTCCAACGCCATCCGCATGTTTATCGCCGCGTTCAATCGCTGCGGCACCTTCCCGTTCGACATTTCGCCCAACGGGGCTTTTGGCGCTGCGCCCGATTCTCATCAACAATGACTGTCCCCAAGTGCCGGGTTTTGAGGAGGTTGGCATGCTCAATGCGCTGGTTTGGGCGCTTGCCTGTTTTGGTGTCGTCGCTGCCGATATTGCCCTGAGCATTGTTTTGTTCTCCGCGCTGGACATCGTGTCGGCACTGACGGGTTTCCCGATCGACAATCTCGATATTCAATGGTTTCAGGCCGCCGCTCAGACGGCGTCGTTTTTGATGGCGCTGCTGTGGTGGCGCTATCTGTGGCCCCGCTCCTTCATGGCGCGCCGGCAAGGTGAACGCCCGCTCGGCGGGGGAGCAAATGCTGCATGGAAGCGCGTCGCATGCGTTGTCGTGATCGGCCTATCCATGCAGGTGGTCATTAGCTACCTATGCGACGGCGTGCTGTCGCTGCTGCCCGAGGTTGCGGCGGACTATAGCGAGCTCGTCGAGGAAACAGGCTTGGGCGATACCAACCTTCTTGCCGTCCTGACCACGGTGCTCGGCGCTCCGTTTTGCGAGGAGTTGCTGGTGCGCGGCATTGTTTTTGAGTTTTCGCTACGAGCGTTTAATCCGCAGTGCCGCCCGCTTTGGAAGCGCAGGCGTCGTGCGAGCGCGCAGGACGGCGCCATGGTGCCCTGGGCGGCACCAAGCACGTGGGGTATCGCCGTGGCGATTGTGCTGCAGGCGGCAATCTTCGGTTTTATGCACATGAACTGGGTACAGGCTGCTATGCGGGTGCCGCCGGCCTCATCTTTGGCTGGGTGCTCGTGACCACCGGAAAGCTCCGCTACACGATCCTGCTGCACTTTGCCTTTAACGCCGGGTCGTACCTGATGGGTCTGTTGTGGTTTGTGAACACACCGCTCGACGTGGTAATCACGGTCGCTATCGCCGGCGTCATCCTCGTTGAGGCTATGCGCTCGCTGCGCCACGCGTGTGGGATGGGCGCAGCGAGCGCGCCGCTGCCCTAGTTGCGACGCCCGCCTCCGTTGGCGCCCTGACGCCCCTGAGCTGCACGGTTGCGCCCGGCAGTGTTCTGTGCACGCGACATGCCGCCGTGCCCCTTGCTGCCTTTGGGTCCCTTGCCGCCAGCGCCACCGTGCGGCTTGCCGCCTTTCTTGCCGGTGCCATGCCCACCGCCAGCAGGCGTCTCACCCGGGCGCGGCGGCACGGGGCGGATTAGACAGTGTTTGGTGTAGCCGATCAGGTCACGACGCCCGGCTTTTTCCAGCGCCTCGCGCACGAGCTTGTAGTTCTCGGGCTTGCGATACTGGATGAGCGCGCGTTGCATGGCCTTCTCGTGCGGGTCGCGTGCCACGTAGATCGGCTGCATGGTGCGTGGGTCCACGCCGGTGTAGTACATGCAGGTCGACATGGTGGACGGGGTGGGGTAGAAGTCCTGCACCTGCTCGGGCATGTAGCCCATGTCGCGCACGGCCTCGGCAAGGTCCACAGCTTCCTTCATGGTCGAGCCGGGGTGGCTCGAGATTAGGTATGGCACTACGTACTGCTTGAGTCCGTATTCGCGGTTCAAGCGTTCAAATTTACGGCAGAACGCGTCGTAGACGGCGCGGCTCGGCTTGCCCATCACAGAGAGCACCGCGTCGCTCACATGCTCGGGCGCTACGCGCAGCTGGCCCGAGACATGGTGTTCCAGCAGCTCGCGCAAAAACTCGTCCGAGGCATCTGCCATGGTGTAGTCAAAACGGATGCCGCTGCGGACGAAGACCTTTTTGACGCCCGGCAGCTGGCGCAGGTCGCGCAGCAACTGTGTGTAGCCGCTCTCGTCGACCACCATGTTTTTGCATACGCTCGGCCACAGGCAGCGCTTGTTCTTGCACACGCCGTGCTTGAGCTGCTTGTCACAGGCCGGGCGGCTAAAGTTGGCCGTCGGTCCGCCCACGTCGTTGATGTAGCCCTTAAACTCGGGATCGCGCGTGAGCAGCTCGGCCTCGCGCATGATCGAGTCGTGGCTGCGCATCTGCAGTACGCGGCCTGGTGGAAGGTGAGGGCGCAAAACGAGCACTCGCCAAAACAGCCGCGGTTGGAGCTAATGGAAAATTTGATTTCGGCAAAGGCCGGTACGCCGCCCGCCGCGTCGTAGTCGGGATGCCAATCGCGGGCGTAGGGAAGCTCGGCCACATCGTCCATCTCGTCGGTGGTGAGCGTCGCCGATGGCGGGTTCTGCACCACATAGACGCTGTTGGGATAGGGCTCTACCAGGCGATGACCGGTGATGGGGTCCATATTCTGCTGCTGCACGTTAAAGCTGCGCGCGTAGTTGAGCTTGTCGGCGGTAAGGTCGTCCCAGCTGGGCAGCAGGTCGTAGTCGTAGACCTCGTCGAGCGAACCCGTGCGGTAGACGGTGCCGTTGATATAGGTGATCTGGTCGACGGGCAGTCCCGCGTCGAGCGCGTCGGCGATCTCGACAATCGCGTGCTCGCCCATGCCGTAGATGAGGATGTCGGCGCCCGAGTCGAGCAGTACCGAGCGCTTGAGCTTGTCCTGCCAGTAGTCGTAGTGGGCCAGACGGCGCAGGCTCGCCTCGATGCCGCCGATGATGATGGGAGCGTCCTTGAACGTCTGGCGGATGAGGTTGCCATAGACCGTGACGGCTCGGTTGGGACGGTGCCCCTCTTCGCCGCCGGGGGTGTAGGCGTCGGAGTGGCGGCGGTGCTTGGTCACCGAATAGTGGTTGACCATGGAGTCCATGTTGCCGGCACTGACGAGAAAGCTCAGGCGAGGCTCGCCGAGCACCGTGATGCTGGCGGGATCGGTCCAGTCGGGCTGGCAGATGATACCCACCTTGTAGCCGTGCGCGTCAAGGACGCGGCTGATGATAGCCATGCCAAAGCTGGGATGGTCCACGTAGGCGTCACCGCAGATGTAGACAAAGTCGCACTGGTCCCAGCCGCGCGCATCCATGTCGGCACGACTGACGGGGAGGAACTTATCGCGGCCCGGACGCCAGGGGCGGGCGGGCGTCGCTTGGGAATGCTTGGTGCGGGCGACCGTGGCCTGCGCCTTACCGCCGCGCTTTTGCTGCTGGCCCTGTTTGCCCTGCTGACTGCGCTGGTTGTTCTGAGCGTGCTGAGGCTTTTTTGCCACGATCCCTCCCGGTGTTTGTATGCTGCACGTAATTGTAACCAGTTCTTTTTGGGACGGGGCTAAAAAGACTGGTGGAGTACATGGGTTGGCGGATCGGCGTATCGATGCGGGTGCCGTTTGTTTCCAGACTGTGTATCCGCGCGTTGGGGAGCCCGTCTCGCGCGCATGCCATGTTGTCAATGGGTTACAGTATGAACGGCGGCTATGTTTCCGCCAACGCACGAGAGAGTCGTCAACAAGGAGGATGCACGACGATGCAGCGTGCCAAACAGATATCGGAGTCTATTGAGCTGGGCATCATCTTGGCGCTCGCCGGTGGCTTTATGGATGTGTATTCGTACATTGGGCGCGATCATGTTTTCGCCAACGCGCAGACGGGCAACATCCTGCTCGTGGGCGTGAGCATCTCGGAAGGCAACTGGGCACTGGCGGGGCGCTACTTCTTCCCCGTGGTGTCGTTTGCTGTGGGCATTATGCTTGCCGACCTGGTTCACGAGCGGTTTGGCAGTGTGATTCACTGGCGCCAGGTGACGGTGTTTTTTGAAGCCGTTATCTTGCTGGGCGTGAGCTTTATCCCGGGCGGCGGTTACAACCTGCTCGCCAACTGCCTCACCTCGTTTGCCTGCGGCATGCAGGTCGAGAGCTTCCGCAAGATCCACGGTCACGGCATCGCCACGACCATGTGTATCGGCAACCTCCGTAATGCCTTGCAAAACGTGGACGACTACATCATCACCCACAAGCGCGGCTTTTTGGAAAACGGCCTGCTGTACTTTGGCGTGATCTTTACCTTTGTGTTTGGCGCCGTGTTGGGCAACTGGTGTATTGAGCGCATGGGCCTGCACGCCATCGTCGTGGCGAGCGTGCTGCTGTTTGTCGCGTTTGCCATCATGTTCATCGACCGCGAGCGCGACTTGCGTTTTCGCTGGAAGGTTGCGGCCGAGGCTTGGAAAGAGGGCTGTCGAAAGTAACCGAATGCGGCAAAGGGACAGCCCCTTTGCCGCAATATATTTTCATCTCTATGTAGTACAGCTTCAGGAGCCAGGAAAAAACTATCTAGCTCCTGAATGTTGTTACGAACTGCTTTTTGCAATTTATTCGAGATGCTCTTCAATCCGAGCCCTCAGAAGGGCAATGGCTGTGGGTATTCCAATTGCGGCGGCTAATTCGGCTTTATCCAAAACCTGTATGTTAAAGCACGATTGTTTATCACATTGAAGGACGTTAACTGAAGATAGCTTCACTTCCCGTTGACTGAATATATCGTAATCTCCAAATAGGAAGTTACCTTTTATTGTGTAATTCGGTATGTTCGTTACGCACTTCATCTCAAGTCTGTTTAGGCCATAATCGAACACCGCAACTTCCTTGTGTTCGATGATGAGCGCAACCCTGGGCATGTTACTAAAACCACCGTCGACGACAGTAAAGAGCTTTTCATTTGCATCGTCATAAACGGTGTATTTAAGACTCAATAGCTGTCCTAGTGGACCCGTGAACCCATGTCTTTTGATGTTGAGGTTGTCTCCCGCTGGGTTGACGAGAGCCAGAGCATGCGGATAAGGGTTACCTTCAATTGAGATTCGATATTCGTTTGTAGCCGTCTTGCTCGATTTAGGACCAGTAGCCATCACGCGTCATCGCCTCGATCGAATTGGAACCGTCTTCTGCTTCGTGCGGAGAATTACGCTGTACGTTGCAGTACATGCAGCTGCAATAACCGCATGGGCAATTTCTAACAAAATGAATGACACTATTTGCTGCATGCATATTAATTACTATAAAGTATCCTTTTATAAACGTATTGTCAAACATATATTGCTAAAACAGAAACAATTTATAGACTGAGTTGGTCGTATTCTTTGGGCAATTGCTCCTATAATCTAGCCTTCGCTGCAGTCGGGAGGGAAGGGCTGGGGCTCCGTTATTATGTTGAAACGCTTTAACACTTTTGACGTTCTCACGCGTTTTTTTGTTTCAAAAGCGTTAGGATGGAACTTGCAGCGCGGGGCGTAATGGGTGCCCCGCACACGATGGGAGGCTATCAATGGCTAATCGTTTCGTTCTCAACACCATTTCTTATCATGGTTCCGGCGCCATCAAGGAGATCCCCGGCGAGCTCCAGCGTCGCGGCTACAAGAAGATCTTCGTCTGCTCCGACCCCGATCTGGTCAAGTTTGGCGTTACCGCTAAGGTGACCGACGAGCTCGACGCCGCCGGTATTGCTTGGAGCCTCTACTCCGAGATCAAGCCCAACCCCACTATCCAGAACGTCAAGGACGGCGTCGAGGCTTTCAAGGCCGCCGAGGCTGACGCTATCGTGACCATCGGTGGCGGCTCCTCCATGGATACCGCCAAGGCCATCGGCATCATCATCAACAACCCCGAGTTCGCCGATGTCCGCAGCCTCGAGGGTGTTGCTCCCACTAAGAACCACGCCGTGTTCACCATCGCTGTGCCGACGACCGCCGGTACCGCCGCCGAGGTGACCATCAACTACGTCATCACCGACCCCGAGAAGGTCCGCAAGTTCGTGTGCGTCGACACCAACGACGCCCCCGAGGTCGCCGTCGTCGACCCCGACATGATGGCTTCCATGCCCGCCGGCCTTACCGCCTCCACCGGCATGGACGCTCTGACCCACGCCATCGAGGGCTACACCACCAAGGGCGCTTGGGAGCTCTCCGACATGTTCCACTTTGAGGCCATTAAGCTGATCAGCGAGAACCTGCGCGACTCTGTCGCCGAGGCCAAGTCCGGCCAGCCCGGCTCCGGCCGCGAGGGCATGGCTCTTGGCCAGTATGTCGCCGGCATGGGCTTCTCCAACGTTGGCCTGGGCATCGACCACGCCATGGCTCACACCCTGTCCGCTCACTACGACACCCCGCACGGCGTCGCTTGCGCCATGCTGCTGCCGATCGCCATGGAGTTCAACAAGCCGGTTTGCGCTGAGCGCCTGGCCAAGGTTGCCGTTGCCATGGGTGTTGACACCACGGGCATGAGCACCGACGAGGCTGCCGACGCCGCCATCGCCGCCGTCAAGCAGCTCTCCGCCGACGTGAACATCCCGCATGTCTGCGAGGCCATGAAGGCCGACGAGATCGAGGTCCTGGCCAAGGACGCCATGGCTGACGCCTGCTTCCCGGCAACCCGCGCGAGGCGACGCTCGACGACGTCATCGAGCTCTTCAAGAAGATCTGCCCGGCTGCCTAACCTGGTTCGGCGGGCCCCGCCCGTTAGCCCCAGAATCGTCCTCGGACATGTCGGAGGCCCCGCTGCGCACTACGTGCGGCGGGGCCTCCTTCTGTCCTGCGGAAAGATTCTGGGGCTAACGGGCGGGGCCCGCCGGCTCGTTGTCGTGGCGGGCGCTGTTCGGAAGAGCTCGATGGGTCATCTCGCTGGGTAAATATTTGTGCGTGATGGTATCGTTGTTGGGGCTTTTACTGATTACGGGATGTTGACTTTGGAGTTGTGGATGGTGTCCCAAATGGATTCTACGCTTGGTTTTATTACTGACCAGCTTAAGGCGCTGACTTCTATTGCCTCGCCTACGGGCTTTACTCGTGCGGCGACTGATTATCTGATGGAAACCCTGCGCGATATGGGCTTTGAGCCCGAGCGCTCCAATAAGGGCAATGTGCTGGTTGAGCTCGGCGGCGAGGGTGAGCTGCTCGTGTTGGCGAGCCATGTCGACACGCTTGGCGCCATGGTGCGATCCATTAAGGACAATGGCCGCCTGCGTCCGACGACGCTCGGTGGGCACCAGTGGTCCACGGCCGATGGCGAGAACTGCACCGTCTACACGCGTGGCGGCAAGGTCTACACAGGCGTGGTCCTCAATACCGAGCCTTCGGCGCATGTGGCCGATGAGCCGGTCAAGACCATCGAGAAGAATATGGAAATCCTGCTCGACGAGAACGTCGATAGCAAGGACGATGTGCTCGAGCTGGGCATTCAGACGGGCGATGTCATCGCCATGGATCCGCGTACCACGGTGACGGAGAGCGGCTACATCAAGAGCCGCTTCTTGGACGACAAACTGTCCGCGTCGATTCTGCTGGGTTTGGCCCGCGCCGTTGCTGGCGGCGAGGTGACCCTTTCGCGCAAGGTTTCGCTGCTCTTTACGGTGTACGAGGAGGTCGGCCACGGCGGTGCCTTTGTGCCGGCTGATACGCGCGAGATGATCAGCGTGGACATGGGCTGCGTGGGCGACGACCTGGCTGCACCGAGCGCATGGTGTCGATTTGCGCCAAGGATTCGGGCGGTCCGTACAACTACGACTTGGTGACCACGCTGTCCAACATCGCGCGCGAGCTTGAACTCGATTACGCCATCGATGTGTACCCGCATTACGGCTCGGACGTCGAGGCCACGCTTTCGGCCGGTTACGACATTCGCCATGGCCTGATCGGCCCCGGCGTGTACGCGAGCCACAACTACGAACGCAGCCACATCGACGGTGTGCGCAATACCTACGAGCTGGTTCGCGCCTACGTGCAGCGCTAAGGAAGCAGTTTGCGACTCGGCTGACCAATCGCTAAGCCCCGATTTCTCGGGCCTTTTTTCGCTTTAGGTCGTTTAGTATTATGATGTAAGTAATCTATTAACTAAACGCGTAAATTACTTAACGAGGTGATGCGGTGTATGGATACGTCTGAGTACTTATCTATGGGTGATGCCGCCCGCCTGTTGGGCGTTACGAAAGCCCGCATATCGCAACTTGCCGCATCGGGGACGCTTGTGTGCGATATTGTGGGCGGCCGGAAGATGGTCGAGTACAATTCTGCGACCGCCTACCAAAAGGTCCGCAAGCGAGGACGCCGTCCTGCGGCCGATGTGGGACGCAAGTTTACGCTGATGTCGGCCGACCATGAGGTCGCGCATGTCTCATTTGATCCGACGCGCGAGTTTCCCTTCGAAATCGCCGAGGTCCTCGATGCGCAACGAATGCCGTTTGGCACATGCTCGAGCTCTTCTCCTACGGTGAATAAACGGGAGCTCAACGTGTGGTGGAGCCATCGGTCGGTGCCTGACGTCCGCCCCGGACTCGTCTCGCGCTATCGTGAACTGGGAATTGCCAGTGGCATTGAGGTGCCGGTTCAGTGCCTGGGCCTATCGCTTTCGGATTGCTATTGGCTGCGGCCGGCCGATTGCGCCGAACTCAAATGGCAAAACATCAATTACTTTGAGAACGAATTTGAGCGATCGGCGCCCGAAGAGCGTTCGGGTTGGCTGGAAGGCATCGGTCTTAAAAATCCTGATAACACGTCCGAGGGCGAGCTCCCTAAATCGTGGATGATTCGCAACGGTGTTCGCGTTCTGGTCAAGGGATGCGGCATGGACGACCAACGGCCCTTTAACGAGGCGGTTGCAACGGCTCTGCATCGTCGCTTGCTGTCGGAGGGCGAGTTTGTTCCTTATACGGTTGAGCGGATGTTCGATGGCCCTGTGTGTCTGTGCGACGACTTTCTTGACGGCCGCGAGGAATACGTTCCGGCTGTTTACGTTAAGGGCGCACTTGGTAGCCAGCGGGGAGACTCGACATACGATCGATACTGTCGCTACCTTGGCAAGCATGGTGCCGATGAGGTCGCTGTGAGAAGGTCTATGTCGCAGATGATTGTCTGCGATGCCCTTTTGGCCAACAGCGACCGCCATTGGCGAAACTTCGGCATCATCCGTAATGTCGACACCCTGGAGATAAAACCTGCACCGCTGTTCGATAGCGGCAACTGTCTGTGGTATAACGTGCCAACTGTCTTGCTCGCGGCTGGGGAGTTTGGGTTTTCCGCTAAGCCGTTTGGGCCCGACCCTTCCGCTCAGCTGGCGCTTGCGGACTCGCTCGATTGGTTCGATTCATCGCGGCTCAACGGATTTGTTGATGAGGCGATCGAGATTCTTTCGCAGAGCGAATGGGCGACGGCGGAGGGTCGACTCGAGGCCATTTGCCGCGGCCTTGAGCGTCGCGTAATCGAGGTTGGTGCCGCTGTTGAGGTACTTCGACACGTGCAGCGATAAACCCACGGCTACTTAAGTGCGCCGGTCACGGTACCGCCGCCCAGGACGATGTCGCCGCGATAGACTACAACGGCCTGGCCGGGGGCGATGGCTCGTTGCGGCTCGTCAAAAGTTAGCAGCATTTGTCCGCCGGCGCCACGTGTAAGGGTTGCTGCCTGGTCTTTCTGACGGTAGCGGTACTTGGCGCCCACGCGGATGCCGCCGGCGTCGAGCTCCGCCTCCATGTGGTCGGCGGGGGCGCTCCAGATCCAGTCGTTGGCCGTGAGCGCTGTGGCCGCCAGGTCCTCGGCCTCGCCCAGATGCACGGTGTTGTTGGCGGCGTCGACGCCCGTTACGTACACGGGATGCGCCATCGCAACGCCCAGGCCCTTGCGCTGGCCGATGGTGTAGCGCAGCGCGCCGTTGTGGCGCCCGACCACGCTGCCGTCGCGCCACACAATGTCGCCCGGTGCAGCGGGATGTCCGCAGCGGCGCTCGATATAGCCCGCGTAGTCACCGTCTGGAATAAAGCAGATGTCCTCGCTTTCGGCCTTCTTGGCGTTGGTAAAGCCCTGCTCGGCGGCTATGCGGCGCACGTCGCGCTCTTTGTCTAGGCCTGCCAGCGGAAAGATTGTGCGTGCCAGGCGCTCTTGCGTGAGCGAATACAAAAAGTAACTCTGGTCCTTTTTGGGGTCCTCGCCGCGGTGCAGCTGCCAGGTTCCGTCGGACGCCTGGCTCGTCTTTGCGTAGTGGCCTGTGGCGATGTAGTCGCAGCCCATATCCAGCGCCGCATCGAGCAGCGCGCCAAACTTAATATGGCGGTTGCAGATGATGCACGGGTTGGGCGTCAACCCCTTCTGGTAGGCGGTCACGAAGCGCTCGATAACGTTGCTGTCGAAGGTCTGCTGCAGGTCGAGCGCATGGTGGGGTATCCCCAGGCGCTCGGCGACGGCCTTTGCATCGGCGATGTCGCGGTCGACCTTGCTCATGCCCGTGGCGGGGTCGGGTGCGGGGCAGGTGAGGCGCATGGTGGCGCCGACGCATTCGTAGCCCTGGCTTTTGAGCAGGTACGCGGTCACGCTGGAATCGACGCCGCCACTCATGGCGACGAGCACGCGCTTGTTGTGCATGGGGAGGTTCTCCTTGGTGGCATGTGGCCAAAAAAGAAAAGCGGCGCGGGAGGCTGGTTCCGCGCCGCAGACATTGTAGCAAGTTCGGGCGTCCTGTGGGACACCCTGTTGGGATGAGCTCAGGCTGCCAGAAGAGAGGGGAGACCGGCGTGCCTTGGACTCGTTCTAAGAACGAGAGCTCTAGTCCTGGAAGAGCGCCGTGGACAGGTAGCGCTCGCCGGTGTCGGCGAGCAGCGCCACGATGGTCTTGCCTTCGTTCTCGGGGCGCTTGGCCAGCTGCAGAGCGGCCCAGACGGCGGCGCCGGACGAAATGCCCACGAGCACGCCTTCCTTGTGGCCCATGGCGCGGCCGGTGGCAAAGGCATCGTCGTTCTCGACGGGGATGATCTCGTCATAGACCTGGGTATCGAGGACGTCGGGCACAAAGCCGGCGCCGATGCCTGGATCTTGTGCGGGCCGGCCTGGCCCTTAGAGAGCACCGGGGAGGTGGCGGGCTCGACGGCGACGACCTGAATCTCGGGATTCTGTTCCTTGAGGAACTCGCCCACGCCGGTCACGGTGCCGCCGGTGCCAACGCCGGCGACGAAGATGTCGACCTTGCCGTCGGTGTCATCCCAGATCTCGGGGCCGGTCGTGGCTTGTGGATGGC
Source organism: Coriobacteriaceae bacterium AM49-12 (assembly GCA_027669365.1). Classification (GTDB taxonomy): domain Bacteria; phylum Actinomycetota; class Coriobacteriia; order Coriobacteriales; family Coriobacteriaceae; genus Collinsella. The sequence continues at coordinate 11,576 of JAQEDL010000046.1, forward strand.
GGGGTTGGCGGGGTTCACGAACTGGCCGGCGATAATGCTGTTGGGCGTCTCCTTCTGCAGCTCCTCGGCCTTGGCGATGGCGCCTTCATGCCCTTGGAGCCGTCGGTGAGCACGAGCTGCGCACCGTATGCCTGCATAAGCTTGCGACGCTCGACGGACATGGTCTCGGGCATGGTGATGATCACCTTGTAGCCGCGGGCGGCCGCCACCGAGGCGATGCCGACGCCGGTGTTGCCGCTCGTGGGCTCGATGATGGTGTAGTCGCCGCCGCGCACGAGCTTGCCGGCCTTCTCGGCCTCGTCGATCATGTTCTTGGCGACGCGGTCTTTGACGGAGCCGGCGGGGTTGAAGTATTCCAGCTTGACGAGCACGCGGGCCTTGAGGTCCTCATCGGCCTCAAAGTGAGTGAGCTCCAGAAGCGGAGTGTGGCCGATAAGCTGATCGATGGATGTGTACACATTGCTCATGGTGAACCTCCAAAGTGTTCAAATGGCTGGATACCGTGTGGTTTTACGGTGTATGTGGCAGTGAAACCCACAAACCTTATAGGTTGTTCGTTTTGCTGTTGGCAAGCATAGTAGACAGTAAAGCCTAGTAATGCAATAGGAAATAGGAGTTTATTGCAAGTTGATTAACCATCTTGACGGGAATAGGTATTTTCAAAACCAATATTTCGGCTAGAATTTCTACGAATTAAAAGACCGAAAGGTAGCACTATATATGTTGGTTTCCACTAAGGGCAGATATGCCCTGCGCGTTATGGTCGACCTGGCCGAGCACCAGCGGCAGGCCGCATTCCCCTCAAAGAGATCGCCGCGCGTCAGGGGATTTCGGAGAAATATTTGGAGAACATTTTGGCTACGCTCGTCCGCGCCAACATGCTCTCGGGCATGCGCGGCAAGGGCGGCGGCTATGTGCTCACGCGCCCGCCCGAGCAGTACACGGTGGGCGAGATCTTGCGCCTGACCGAGGGCAGTCTGGCGCCGGTCGCATGTCTGGACGGCGACTGCAAGGGCTGTTCGCGTTCGGATGAGTGCCCCACGCTCGACGTATGGAAGAACCTGGACAAGCTCATTAACGACTACCTCGACGGTGTGACGCTCGATCAACTTGTCGCTCCCAACGAAGGCTACGACTACGTCATCTAACCCACACCTGCATTTGGGGACGGGGTGGAAATGGTAGATTCTCTCGTCCTTTGAGACTTGACAAATAAGAAGGCCGCCCATTTTTGCGATGGGCGGTCTTTGTTTTGGGTCGATATGACGGTTCGTATTGAACAGTTCTAGCCCTCGGCGATGCTATCGAGAATGCTGCGCATGATGGATACCAGGATGCTGCCCATAAAGGCCGATCCAAAGCTGGCAATGGAGATGCCCGCGCCCAGCAGATTGACCGACAGGTAGCTGGCCAGCTCGAGCATAAAGCTGTTGACTACGAGCTGAAAAATACCAAGCGTAATAATAGTGAGCGGCAGTGAGATGACAGTCAGGAACGGCTTGACGAGCGAATCGACGATGTTGAGGAACAGTCCCACAAAGGCGAAACAGACCCAGGCCTCGGCAAAACCGAAGGGTTGGATGCCGGGGACGAGGAACGTGGCGATCGCGATGGCGATCGAGGTAAAGAGCCAGTTAAGCATAAAGCGCATGGCGTGAATCCTTTCTTGCGCCGGGGTTGCTGGCGTCGCGTGAAGCGGCTTGCGGCGGCGACCTGGATGGTTGCGCGGGCGCGCCGCGGTGTTTGGGCGCCCATTGTCTCAAATATTCATGGAGCTTACGTGCGCATTCGGTTTTTAAACGGCGTTCGTCCTGAAAAACGCGCCGCTGGCAGAGAGTCTTGTCGCTTTAGTTTGGTGGTGTGCTAAACTGCTACGGGCAAAAGCCACAGGCGTTGCCCTATTGCATAGAACGGGCGAACGATGCCCGATGTCAGTATCAACTTCGATGCCTTTTGGCGGGTTTGGCGGTGATCGATGAATATCGAGAACATGTTTGACAAGCCTGATGTCAAGCAGCTGGTCCACGCATTTAGTCTTTTGGATGACGAGAAGGATATCCAGGCGTTTTTAACCGATATCTGCACGCCGCGCGAGATCTGCGATCTTTCGCAACGTCTGCAGGTTGCGCGTTATCTGGATGAGGGCGAGCCTTATGTTGAGGTTCAGGCCCGCACCGGCGCTTCGTCCACCACGGTGAGCCGCGTGTCCAAGGCGCTTAATGGCGAGTACGGTGGCTATCGCAAGATCCTCATCAAACTGGAGGATGGCGAGTAGGCCATCGGCGACAAACGAATTGCGCAGAACCGTCCCTTCGGGGGCGGTTTTTTGATCCCTTGGGGACGGAGGAAATCTGTTGGCGTGGGGCAAATCTGTCCGCGTGGGCGGGTAGGATGGAAGTATTGATTATTGCGAACGGTTTGAGTGGAGGACCATGCCTGTTCGAATCTATACCACCAACGCCGGCGCGGATTTGAGCGATGCCGAGGCGGCGCTGCTCGCCGACCTGGTTGCCCGCCACGGGCGTGCCGTTTTGCTGGTGCCTACGTTTGCCGAGCTCAATCTGTGCCGTCATGATGCGGCGAAAGCTGGGGTTTCACTGGGTATCGATTACAAGACCCCTTCGTCGTGGCTTCGTTCGCTTTGGGAGCTTTTGGGCGACGGCCGTAGCTTTGTGGATAACCTTCAGCGCCAGATGCTGTTCTCGGACATGATCGACCGCCGCGACGACGCTGCTCTGCAACCGCTTTCGCGCAGCCAGGGCACAGTGCGCATGCTCGCGCGCATGGCCCGCGACGTGTTGCCGGGCGTTGCGGGGACGGGTGCCGAACGATGCCGTGGCGACAACTGCCAGCCTGAGCCAAAAAGCGATGCCGAGGCTCGTGTGTTCGAGCTTTTGCGTGCCTACGCGGGCGGTTTGGACCGTCGAGATATGGTCGAGCCCTGCGAGGCAGCTGACATTATGGCCGGTGTCTTGGCCGATAACCTGCCGGGGTGCACCCGTGCCGTTTGCGTGCGCGGCGTCACGTCATTTACGTATAGCCTGCTCGAGCTGCTGTCCGCTGTGGCAAACAACGGGGGAGAGGTTGTCGTGCTGCTCGCCCGCGAGCAAGCGGCGATGCGTGAGGAGCTGGCCACGGTCCTTGATGCCCGCGGCGTGCTGTTTGAGGTTGCACCGCTGGACGAGGATGCCGGCGCTCCGGCGACTGCTCCAAAGTCCGTCGCACGTCCTGCCTTTGTGGAAGTCGCCGGGCCCCATGCCCGTGCCCGTGTCTATGCGGACGTCATCGATAAGATGGTGAAAGCGCACGAGGAGTCTAAGGTCAACGACGCCGCCTCCGCACCCGCCGATCCCGTGCGCGTGCTCGTGGTGTCCGCCCGGGCGCCCCAGCTGTTTGACGAACTCGCTGCCCGTTTGGCGGCGCGTCACATTGCGGCCGAGACGACTGAGTTCACGGCGTTTTCCCAGTCCATTGCAGGCAGGCAGTTTACGGCGCTCGCCAACCTGATCGAGCGTATGAAAGCCGCCGATGAGGGCATGGCGTCAAAGACCGAGTGGTGGCCCGCGCCGGAGCTTACCGACTGGATCTACAGTCCGCTTTCGGGCGCTGATGCCGTCAATGCCCGTACCTCGATAAGAATATGCGTCTCTCGCGCAGCAAGACTACCGCGGGCGTTAAGAGCCTGCTGCAGAGCGTTCAGGGCCAGGTGAGGGGCACGCGCAAGGCTGCCAGTGATGAGAACTGGTTTAAGAACGTGCCATGTGTGGTCTCGGACGTGTTCCAAGCGCTGTGGCGCGACAAACCCGTGACGGCGCTCAAGGCCATGCTCGCCGTTGCCGAGGCACTGCCCGATCGCGCTCTAGGCGCCTTGACGGCCAGGCCCGTCGCCAGACAGAGACGGCTCTGCTGCGCCATGCCATCGACATCCTCATGAACGATGCTCGTGCGCTCGACGTGTCGCAGGCCGCGACCGTGCCCGTGCTCGACGACGTTCGTACCAAGGTGGACAAGCGCAGTACCGCATACGATTACGAGACCTACGAGGTCGACCGCACGCCGCGCGCCCAGGTGCGCTTTGCGTCGCTTGCCGATGCGGCAGCCCTGCGCCCCGCCAGCTACGATGCCGTGCTGTTTGCCGACGTCGACTTGGACAGTTACCCGCTTTCGCACGAGGAGGGCCCGCTGGCCACGCTGACGGCCGAGCTGGGGCGCAGC
>JAQEDL010000047.1:0-15476 GCA_027669365.1 Coriobacteriaceae bacterium AM49-12
CGCCCGCATCACGCCCGAGACCGAGCTCGACGTGCCCGCCACCTCTGTCTACCAGGCCGGCGCCATCAAGCTCGAGGAAGAGCTCTCCCCTGCCGAGGCCTTCGAGACCGGCATGGGCGAAGCCGCCTACACCTACCTGGCCGACCACACCACCAAGCGCATCGTCATCGATGTGCCCGCATACCAGCACGCCACGGTTACCGTGCGCGTGAGTGGCGTCGACGCAGCGGCTGCGATTGCCACCATCGACGTCGTCGCCCATCCGCAGTCGACGCTCGACCTGCAGATCGCCCTGGACTCCCCGTTGCCGGCGAGGGCGTCGTGGGTTCTGCGCTGCGCGTGTGCGCCCACGAGTACGCCACCGTCAACGTGACCTGCACGCAGACGCTCGACGACAGCTGGATCGCACTCGACGACACCGGCCTGTTCCTGGACGAGGGCGCACGCGTCAACGTGCAGCACACCGTCCTGGGTGCCGGTGCCAGCGCCACCGGCCTTGCCGGCGACCTGCTGGGCGACACCGCCAAGGTGACGATCGACACCGATTACCTGGTGCCCGCGAACAGGTGCGCGACTTTAACTACGAGCTGCGCCATCGCGGCCGCAAGACCGAGTGCGAGATCGACGCCAACGGCGTGCTGACCGGCACGTCCAAGAAGGTCTACCGCGGCACCATCGACCTCGTGCACGGCTGCAAGGGCGCAACCGGCACCGAACGCGAAACCGTGTTGCTGGCCAACAAGGGCGTCGACAACAAGACCGTCCCCGTCATCCTCTGCGACGAGGATGACGTCGCCGGCAACCACGGCGCCACGATCGGTCACGTCCGCGACGAGCAGCTGTTCTACCTCGCCTGCCGCGGCCTCGACCAAAACGCCGCCGAGGACCTGTTCATCCGCGCCAAGCTGGAGGACGCCGCGCTTTCCGCCACCGATGAGCACACCCGCGCCGCCGTCGTCCGCCTGGGCAACAACCTGATCGATAACTTTGAAGAGGAGCTCGCATGATCGATACCGAGCACGTTAAATGCGATACCTGCACCGCCCCCGAGCCCATGGAGCTCGACGCCAGCGACGAGGCTTCGCGCGGCTGGCCCACCGTCGACATCGAGACCAACCCTTACAAGGCGCAGTTCCCGCTGTTCCAGCAGCATCCCGAGATCGCCTTCCTCGATAGCGCTGCCACCGCACAGCGCCCCGCCTGCGTGCTCGACGCCGAGCGCGACTTCTACCAGCGCATGAACGCCAACCCCCTGCGTGGCCTGTACTCGCTGTCTGTCGAGGCCACCGACGCCATCGCCAAGGTCCGCCAGCAGATCGCCGACCTCATCGGCGCTGCCCAGGCCAACGAAGTCGTCTTCACCCGCAACACGAGCGAGTCGCTCAACCTGGTCGCCAAGAGCTTTGCACCCACGGTGCTCGAGCCCGGCGACGAGGTCGTCATCACCATCATGGAGCACCATTCCAACCTGATCCCGTGGCAGCAGGTCTGCCGCGAGACCGGCGCCAAACTCGTCTACCTCTACCCCACCAAGACCGGCCAGCTCACAACCGAGGAGGTTCTGGCCAAGGTTGGCCCCAAGACCAAGATTCTGGCCGTGGGTCAGGTCTCCAACGTGCTAGGCGTCGAGAACCCGGTCAAGAACCTCGGCAAGCTCGTGCACAAGTATGGCGGCTATCTGGTCGTCGACGGCGCGCAGTCGCTGCCGCACATGCCGGTCGACGTGGCCGATCTGGGCGCCGACTTCTTTGCCTTTAGCGCGCACAAGGCCATGGGCCCCATGGGTATCGGCGTGCTGTGGAGCAAGATGGACCTGCTCAACGCCATGCCGCCCATGCTTACCGGTGGCGAAATGATCGATTCGGTCACCGAGCAGGACGCCGTCTGGGCGCCCGTCCCCGAGAAGTTCGAGGCCGGCACGCAGAACGCCGCCGGCATCTTCGCCACAGGCGCCGCCCTCGACTACCTCGTCAACACGGTTGGCTATGAAAACATCCAGGCACGCGAGCAGGCACTCGTCCACTACCTGATGGGCGAGCTCATGCAGCTCGACTTTGTCCAGATCATCGGCTCCATCTACTGGGACAACCATCACGGCGTCGTGAGCTTTAATGTCAAGGGCATCCACCCGCACGATGTCGCGAGCATCATGGACATGGACGGCGTCTGCATCCGCGCCGGTCACCACTGTGCACAGCCACTGCTCACCTGGCTGGGCGTCGAGAACCTCGCCTGCTGCCGCGCCAGCGTAGCCTTCTACAACGACAAGGCCGACATCGACAAGTTCATCGCCGGTCTGCATCACGTTTGGAGTACGTTCAATGGGTAACCTTTACACCTCCACCACGTTCATGGAGCACAACTCACACCCCGACTATAAGTACGAGATGGATGCCCCCACGCACGAGCACGACGGCATCAACCCCAGCTGCGGCGACGAGCTCACCTTGCAGCTGCGCGTCGAGAACAACGTGATCGAGGAGGCCTCCTTTACCGGCCACGGCTGCGCCATCAGCCAGGCCAGCGCCGACATCATGGCCGACCTCATTACCGGCGAGACGGTCGAGGAAGCACGCCGACTGGCAGGGCTATTCCTCGCCATGATTCGCGGCGAGCAGCTCTCCGATGAGGACCTGGAAGACCTGGACGAAGCCGCCCAGCTCCAGGACATCTCGCACATGCCCGCCCGCGTCAAGTGCGCCGAACTCGCCTGGCGCACCCTCGGCGGCATGCTCGAGGGCAAAGCTAACCAGTAGCGGATGTCCCAAATCCAAGCTTTTTGATGGCCGAGCCGCCCGATACGGGCGGCTCGGCTTTTTATAACGAGCACACACAGTCCACGCGTCCGGCGCCCCGCCTGTCATTAAACGCACGGCCAACCGCGAACACGGATGTTCTCCACAGCACCAATGGCTTGCGGCAGGGCCACGGACACTCCACGCAACGTCCCATGTCCTGCCCCGCTGGACTCCGGTTCGCTTTGCGTCTGCCACAGACGGGTCCCCTAGGGTGCGGCGTGCATTTTTGCGAGTATTCAGCACGCCAAGCTGTGTGTATACGCATCGGAAGTGTTAATCAACATCTCAAGTCGCCTTTATATTGCGATTTAGAACAAGCATCGAGGTCTCAGGGGGCGCAAACATGAGCTTCGGAGGATCATCGGTAGGCACAAATCGCTTCGGAGCCCGTATGTTTCAAGATTGCGACGGTGCCGACAGTACCACGATGCTGAATACTCCGCTTTTTGCACGGAGTAGACGGGGGTAGGCACAGGCTAAACCTAACTAAGCCGTTATTATATGCATGAAGGCGACCGTTCTATGCAAATCTAGATGCGCAGTTACCGTACCAAGCTTTTAGAACAATAGTTGTGGCGAATGGGCGACCCCGGCTGCGGTGCACAGGCGACCCTACACCACGTTTCCACCAGTCAGCACCGCCGCTGGCGCACGAGCGCGCACGATGCGCGCAGCGGTACTTTTGCAATCCCCGTATACCGCTCAATCTGACGCACCGTAAATCCGGCATCATGCAATCCAAGAATAACGATATTGCGCTGCGCCGACGATGCGGCTTTAACCTCGTGGAGCGGAACCCCGAGACCCTTCGCCAGCTTTTCGGCAAAGGCGTGCCGCTCCCACTCCGTCTCTTCCAGATCGGGCATCGCAGGCTCGCAGGCATCGGGCGTCGAAAGCGAATAGGCAATAAAGGCCTTGGCAGAACCAAAAAGCTCAAGCACGCAAGACGGGTCGGAAAATCCCCTCGTCATATCGTTGTCATAGGCCCGTAGATACTCGACAAAGCTGCTCCACGCATAACGCTCGATTAAGCTGATGCCAGCCTCCTGCGGATCAGCGTGTACAGAGCGAACAGCCTCCATCACCTGCGAGTCGATATCGAGCGAGCGGCGCTCAAAACGTTCACGAAATAGGCAGCCCGAGCGCCCAGTGCGCTTATTGAACCGACGAGCATACGTCAACAGCAGCCGCTGCATGGCTGCGCTCATTTTGTCCTCGTAATCCAAAAGCACCAGATCCACGCAGTCGCTCATGAGACACCACGCCACAATCGTCACCTGGGCCTCGCGGCAGCAGTTGCGCATCAGCTCCAAAAACTCCCACCGGTCGTCATCGGTCTCAAAGATGATCTGTTTTCCGATGCCACGGGCCGAAACATGGTAAAAGCCGGTAACCGTTCTCCAAACGCGCTGCATGGCGCTCCCTTCCCCGGGATCCGCTCACCATCAAATACAGCACGATTGAAGCGTGCCATCAAAACATTCACGCAAAACAATACACTCGCGCGGCCAAAGGCAGTAAACAGGCGGCGAACGGCACCGTTGCAACAGGTCAACCCCTGCAACGCTTGCAAGAGCTGACCAAAAGCCTGCCCAAGACGGACCCCCTCTACAGAAGTTCGCGACCACAGAACATAGAGTTAAATCGCTTCAATTGAAAGTTCCGCGCTTCTCGCTACGAAAACTGAGCCGTTCGCCGAATATTCCGTGCATTTCGCGGTATTATAGGGGCTGCATGTCATGTCCCTTTCGAAGGGTCGCCCGGCAATCGCCAGCCACGACCCCCAGACGGGACGCCAACACGATAGAGAGGAGAGGCATGCAGTACTCACAGGAAGTGGAGAACATGTGCCCCGTTGCCAAGGGTGCATACCACGGCCCCGCACCCATCCCCGAGGAGGCAAGTGGGTCCAGGCTAAGGAGATTTCCGACATCTCCGGTCTTACGCACGGTGTGGGTTGGTGCGCACCTCAGCAGGCGCCTGCAAGCTCACGCTGAACGTCAAGGACGGCATCATCGAGGAGGCCCTCGTTGAGACCATCGGCTGCTCGGGCATGACCCACTCTGCCGCCATGGCTTCCGAGATCCTTCCCGGCAAGACCATCCTCGAGGCCCTCAACACCGACCTCGTCTGCGACGCCATCAACGTTGCTATGCGCGAGATCTTCCTGCAGATCGTTTACGGCCGCAGCCAGACCGCGTTCTCCGAGGGCGGCCTGCCCGTGGGCGCCTCCCTCGACGACCTCGGCAAGGGCCTTCGCTCTCAGGTCGGCACCATGTTCGGCACCAAGGCCAAGGGCGCTCGTTACCTCGAGCTCGCTCAGGCTACGTCACCCGCATGGCTCTCAACGACAAGAACGAGATCATCGCGTTCGAGTTCCTGAACCTCGGTAAGTTCACCGACGCCGTCAAGGCCGGCAAGACCCCCGAGGAGGCCATCGCTGGCGCTATGGGCCACTATGGTCAGTGGGAGAACGCTGCCAAGTACATCGACCCGCGCACCGACGAGGAGACTCACTCCGTCGCCAGCGTGTTCCCGGTTCACGAGTAGAAAGGGAGGGAAATAACTATGACTGTTACGTTCGAAGGTTACGAGCGCCGCGCTGACAAGATCAACAAGTGCCTCGCCGACAACGGCATCGCCTCCCTCGAGGAAGCTCTGCAGATCTGCACCGACAAGGGCTTCAACCCGCGTGAGATCGTCAACAACACCCAGTCCATCGCCTTCCAGAACGCTGAGTGGGCCTACACCCTCGGCTGCGCTCTCGCCGTCAAGCGTGGCGCCAAGTCCGCTTCTGAGGCTGCTGCCATCATCGGCGAGGGCATCCAGGCCTTCACCGTTCCCGCTCCGTCGCCGAGGACCGCAAGGTCGGTCTGGGCCACGGCAACCTGGGCGCTATGCTGCTCTCCGACGACACCGAGTGCTTCGCCTTCCTGGCCGGCCACGAGTCCTTCGCTGCCGCCGAGGGCGCTATCGGCCTGGCTCTGAACGCCAACAAGGCTCGCAAGAAGCCGCTGCGCGTTATCCTCAACGGTCTGGGCAAGGACGCTGCTCAGATCATCGCCCGCATCAATGGCTTCACCTACGTGAAGACCCAGTTCGACTACTACACGGGCGAGCTCAAGGTCGTCGAGACCATCCCCTACTCCGATGGTCCCCGCGCTGCCGTTAACTGCTACGGCTCCGACGACGTCCGCGAGGGCGTTGCCATCATGTGGCACGAGAACGTCGACATCTCGATCACCGGTAACTCCACCAACCCCACGCGCTTCCAGCACCCCGTCGCTGGCACCTACAAGAAGGAGCGCATCGAGGCTGGCAAGAAGTACTTCTCCGTCGCTTCTGGTGGCGGCACTGGCCGTACCCTGCACCCGGACAACATGGGCGCCGGCCCTGCCTCTTACGGCATGACCGACACCATGGGCCGTATGCACTCCGACGCCCAGTTCGCCGGTTCTTCCTCCGTGCCTGCGCACGTTGACATGATGGGTCTCATCGGCATGGGCAACAACCCCATGGTCGGTGCCACCGTCGCCTGCGCTGTCGCCGTCGAGGAGGCCCTCAAGGCCTAATCGCGCCCGCGCGATGCTCATATAGTTGAGCTTTGGAGCCGCTATCCACCCGGGTAGCGGCTCTTTTTGTTTGCGCAGTCGCAGGGTAACTAATGCCGATATATCAGTTGTGGCGAAATACGAGATGTAACGAGATGGAATGTCAGAGCGTCCATGACGCCCACCTGTCATAATTGCCCTTTACCGATTTGCCGAGTCTTTGCGGCCCCATTACCGATCACCCGTGCGACAATGCGCCGGACGAGAAAGGAATCCGATGGAATCAACTGACGTACTGGTAATTGGATCTGGCATTGCGGGCCTTTGCGCCGCCATCGAAGCGGCACGCGCGGGCGCAACCGTCACTGTGGCAAGCGCCGGCAAGACTATGAGTGGATCGAGCTTCTTCCCCGGAACCTGGGGCCTGGGGCTTATCGGTCCCACCGACGCGGCCGACGAACAGGACCTCATCAACACCATCCAGACCGTGGGCGGCGGCGTCGCCGACCCTACGCTTGTCCAGACGTTTGTCCACGGCATTCCCCAGGCAATTGAATGGCTCGAGCAAGACCTGGGCGTTGAGCTTCAGCGTCCGCAAAGTGCTGAGAGCGCTCAGCAAAAGCAGTTTATCCCCTGCTTTGACCACAAGACGCGCATGTGGCGCGGCCTCACCCGCAAGCCCCTTGAGGACGCGTGTATGGCCCAGATCGAGTCTCTCAGCATTCGCCTGCTCCCCCGCCACGAGCTTATAGACCTTGTTGAGGATACAACCGGGAAGATTGCCGGCGCCGTACTCTACGACCGCGCAAGCGAGCATCTCGTGCCCATGGCAGCTAAGGCCACTATCATTGCTGCGGGCGGCACCGGCGGCCTATTCGAGCGCAGCCTCACTTCCGCCGACGTACTCAGCTCATCACAGGGAATCGCGCTGGCGCACGGTGCGTCCCTTTCTAATATAGAGTTCATGCAGATGATGACCGGCTTCATCGAGCCTAAGCGAAACCTTGTCTTTAACGAAAAGACCTGGCGTTACGTACATGTAGACCAGCCGGTCGATATCGCCGACGACATGCTGGACGATCTGCTTGAGCAACGCTCCGGATATGGTCCCTTCACTTCGCGCCTAGCTTCCCGCGCCATCGATCTTGCCATCGATCAAGCAGGCGCCGAAGGCCTGGCGCTCCACTACGACTTCCCCCGCGAGGACGTCCCCGAGTTTGTGCAGACCTTTGCCACCTGGCTGCAAGACGAGCACGGCATCGCACCGACCGACGAGATGCGTGTGGCGATGTATGCCCACGCTGCCAATGGCGGCATCAAAATAGACAAGACTGCGTACACGGGCGTTGAAGGCCTGTATGCCTGCGGCGAGGCGACAGGCGGCATGCACGGCGCGATCGCATCGGAGGCCTGTCGAGCGCCAACGGCATCGTATTTGGGCGCATCGCGGGCGCATCGGCAGCCCAGGCAGCACAGAATGCACCTGAGGCAGCCCTGAAGGCGGATATCGCCCTCCCCCAGTACGGCATTGCCACAACAGATGCCGAACGCCTGACACGCAGCCTTAAGCATACGATGAGTACCTATTGCATGATCAACCGCACCGAGACGGGCCTCTACACAGCGCTGCAGGAGATTGAGAGCCTGAAGGCGGAAGCAACGACTCTGAGAATGCGAAACGCTCATGACAGCCAAGTCGCAGCCCTTGCCCGCTTGGAATCGCAGATTCAGCTAGCACAGGAAATGGTCAAAGCCATGCGCAACCGAACCGAAAGTCTCGGTTCCCATTATCGAGCAGACTAAACTGAACACCTATCTAAAGCAGAACACAACTAATCGATATCTATGGCCCCCGTGAACTCGAAGTGGCACGGGGCCCATACGTGTCCGCACGGCAGCGTATCCTTACTCCGAATACAGAGCGGGCAAAGCCCGCATAGACAATAGATCAGCGAGGGGGAGATATGGACAGTAGAGATATCGAGAAGTGGCGTGTCAAACTTGACAGCTACGCCCATGTAGAAGACGGCGTTGAGTATTGGCTCGCACGCGATTTAATGGAGCCCCTCGGATACACCCAATGGCGTAATTTTGAGACTGCGGTTAAGAGATCCATGGCATCGTGTGACACCAATAAAATGCCTGTTGCCGCCCATTTTGCTGAGGCCAGCAAAATGGTAGATGCCGGCATCGCCAAACGAGCCGTAAAAGACTACAAGCTGACACGCTACGCATGCTATTTAATCGCCCAAAACGGAGACCCAAACAAGCCCGAAATCGCGCTCGCCCAGGCATATTTTGCCGTGCAGACGCGCCGCCAAGAGCTCATAGAGCAGCGCTTCGCAGAGATTCAGCGTTTGCAGGCGCGCCACTCGCTATCCGATTCAGAGAAACAGCTCTCGGGTATTGCGTTCAAACGCGGCGTGGACTCCAAAGGATTCGCGATCATCAAGTCGAAGGGCGATGAAGCATTATTCGGCGGCAGAAGCACGGCGGAAATGAAGCAGCAGCTCGGCGTACCCAAGAGCGCGGCATTGGCGGACAGGTTAGCCGATGTCCTCATCAAAGCAAAGGACCTTACGAACTCGATGACGGCCTTCAACGCCGAGGAACACGACCTGTACGGTCTGGACCAGATCAAGCAAGAGCACGTCGAGAACAACACAAGCGTGCGTGGCAGCCTCATCGACCGCGGAATTGTCCCCGAAAATCTACCACCTGCCGAGGACACAAAGAAGCTCGAGCGTCGCGTGAAGGCAGACGAGAAGAAACTCAAGGAGGGTACAGACGGCTTTACCGATCCACAGGGTAGACTCGATTTGTAAATATTCCGGGTTACTTTGGTGGGCCGTCAGGGGGGTCAGCCTGCTGCGCAGGCGTCCGCTGCGGCGCTTCGCGCCTTGCGCGCTGCGCTGGCAAACGATTACGCGTTTTCTCAGCTCCGCACCCCGACGGGTTCGACCCCATGAAAGGTCAACAAAAAAGACGGCCAACTTTCGCTGACCGTCTTAACATGCTTTGGTGGGCCGTCAGGGGGTCGAACCCTGGACCTTGGGATTAAGAGTCCCCTGCTCTACCAACTGAGCTAACGACCCGATATCAACACGAAGCAAGAACTGGGGTGGGTAAAGGGACTCGAACCCTCGACCTACGGGACCACAACCCGTCGCTCTAGCCAACTGAGCTACACCCACCGTGTCCTGTGCGCTTCGCGCTCGACTATTATTGCAAGGAACGCCACACGATGCAAGCCCCAATTTTCAAGAATTTTGAAAAGAGTTTTTCGAGCCTGTTTCGAGCAAATCCCACCGGTTCCATAGGAGTAAACTTGCCCCACTGCAAATCCTCGAAAGGACCGGCATGAAAGAACTCTCCAACCGCACGGCAGCATTTACCGATTCCGTCATCCGTCGCATGACGCGCATCTCCAATAAGTACGGCGCCGTCAATCTCTCACAGGCTTCCCCGACTTCGATCCCCCGGCGCAGCTGCTCGAGAGCCTCAGCACCATCGCCACCGACCCCAAGCCGCTTTACCACCAGTACTCCATCACCTGGGGCTCCCAGGCCATGCGTGAGGCGCTTGCCGCCAAGCAGGAGCATTTTATGGGCATGCCGGTTGACCCCAACCAGAACATCGTAGTCACCTGCGGCTCCACCGAGGCCATGATGGCCGCCATGATGACAGTCACGAACCCCGGCGACAAGGTCGTAATCTTCTCGCCATTCTACGAGAACTACGGCGCTGACACCATTCTCTCGGGGGCTGAGCCCATCTATGTGCCGCTCAACCCGCCCACCTTTGACTTCGACCGTGAAGTCCTCGAGGCGGCCTTCCGCGACAACGATCCCAAAGCAATCGTCCTGTGCAACCCGTCCAACCCCTGCGGCAAGGTCTTTACCCGCGAGGAGCTCACCTTTATCGCCGACCTCTGCAAAAAGTACGACGCCTACTGCATCACCGACGAAGTCTACGAGCACATCGTCTACGCGCCCCACGAGCACGTGTACATGGCCACGCTGCCCGGCATGTTTGAGCGCACCATCAGCTGCAGCTCACTGTCTAAGACCTACTCCATCACCGGCTGGCGTCTGGGCTACACCATTGCCCCAGCCAGATCACCGAGCGCATCAAGAAGGTCCACGACTTCCTCACCGTGGGTGCCGCCGCTCCCCTGCAGGAAGCCGTCGTCACCGCCCTCAACTTCGACGACAGCTATTACGATGAGGTCCTTGATCTCTATACCGCCAAGCGCGACCTGTTCTGCCAGGGACTCGATAGCATCGGTCTTGAGCATAACGTGCCGCAGGGCGCCTACTACGTGATGATGGATATCTCGGAGTTTGGCTATGACAGCGACCTTGACTTCTGTGAGGACCTCGCGTCTAAGGTGGGCGTGGGCGCTGTTCCCGGATCGAGCTTCTTCCGCGAGCCCGTCAACCATCTGATTCGTTTCCACTTTGCCAAGCGTGACGAGACGCTCAACGCGGCGCTGGAGAACCTCAAGTCTCTGCGTGATAAAATCGAGCCGCGCGGATAAGAACGACCCGGCACATCCTTGTCACCCGCGACCCGCGCGACACCATCGGCGAACACAGCGGCTGCCCCTTCCACGACAACTGCCTCGAGGGCCTCATCGCCGGCCCCGGCGTCAAAAAGCGCTGGGGTGGCAAGAGCGCCGGAGAGATGGCCGGCGACCCGGAGGCCATGGACCTGCTCGCCGGCTATCTGGCGCAGGCGCTCATGACCTACACGCTGTGCTATGCCCCGCAGAAGATCATCATCGGCGGTGGCGTTGCCGATCACACCCCTATCGTGCCGCTCGCCCGCAAAAAGTGCGCCGAGATGCTCAACGGCTACATCGTCACGCCCGAGGTCAACGATATCGACACCTACATTGTCAACAATAGTCTCGAGGGAAAGCAGGGCATCATGGGCTGCCTGGCCCTGGGTGCCGCCGCGCTTCAGCAGTAGACGCGCCAAAGGGGCGCCGCAACGTTCAGCAATCCCATCCTACGGGATAACGCCGCTACGCCCCGTATAAGCCCCCAAACAAAGAAAGGCCGCCTAGGACAAGCAATGTGTCCTAGGCGGCCTTTTTGGCACATATGAGCGATCGTAGAAGATATCGAAGCACAACGCCCGTCATCGCTCCGCAACAGTCGATCATCACGTCGGTGATCATGCCGGCGCGACCGGGTACAAACAGCTGAATCGTCTCGTCAATCGAGGGAATCAGCAGCAGGAACACCGCCGTGGGAAGCAGCACGTCAAAGGTGCGACAGCCATCGGCATCGAAAGCGTGCGTCGCCAGAATGCCGAGCACCATGTACTCGGTAAAATGCGCGCATTTTCGAACGACGAAGTTGGTCACCCACTCATACGGAAGCCCCATGCCGTGCAGAAAGCCGCGTACGGCCTCCATAATCGACAGGCTCAATGAACCGGACCCCGTGCCGGGAACCATCGAA
This sequence comes from Coriobacteriaceae bacterium AM49-12, assembly GCA_027669365.1. GTDB lineage: Bacteria > Actinomycetota > Coriobacteriia > Coriobacteriales > Coriobacteriaceae > Collinsella. Next base: position 11,821 of record JAQEDL010000047.1, read on the forward strand.
TTGCCCCAGATGAGCAGCACCATCAGGCAGGTCGCGACCGCCCATTTTCGATCGAGTTTAAGCATGCAGAAGTTATGCCTCCGCACAGAGCGGCTCAAAGCTGGCGGTGCCACCCTCGATAACACTCAGATAGGCACGGCCCGTGCGCCTCACCGCTGCAGACTGCAGGCGGTCGATCTCCTCCTCGAGAATCTGATTGACGCGCTCGTGACGACGGTTCTCCATGATGCCGGCAGCAATGGCCTCGGCACGCTCGATACCTTCGCGCGAGATGCGCGCGGTGTCCTCGGGGAACACGGCGCTGTGGCGACCAACGTAAGCGGGGGCAGCGGACTGAGGAGCGCTCGTAAACACCGGAGCGGCAACGGGAGCAGGCTCGACGACCTCGTCCAAAATTGCAGCAGCGGCTGCCCACATGCCCTCGTGGCCCGAATAATCGGCCATGGGGACGTCTTCCTCGGGAGTCGCATCGACATGCTCATCGGCAGCGACGGACTGGGACGCGGAGGCCGGGGCATCGACCGGGGCGGCGACCACATACGGCATGTCGTTCGAGATGACCGGCTCATCAAGGTCATCGAGATCGATAGCCGCAGCAGAGGCGTCGCTGATGATCGGCATGTTGGCAAGGTTCGCGTTGTACGGCACCGCCTCCGCCGCCTGCTGCTGTGCAGGAGCGCCCCACAGCGAGCTTTCGGCAGCACGACGGGCGGCAATAGTCTCCTCGTCGACGGCCAGCGGCTCGTCGGCGTAGGGGTCGACGGCAGTGGCGGCAGCCGGAGTCACGGGCACGGCAGTGTCATACGTAACGGATTGAGCCGTGGCGGCGTTGTTGGCGGCGTTAGCCACCAGCGCCACAAAGGCGGCCGTACTGCCCGCAGGGGCGGCATGAGAGCCCGAGACGGCGCGCGCAGCGGCAGCGATGTCATCGCGGTTATAGGATCCGGTCTTACCGCCGTAGGTAAGCTCGTCGATAGCGACCTGGTAGACGTCGCGTGAGCGCGTGGGATCGCAGCTGACCGGCGAATCGTCGTCGAGCATGCTATCGATCATGGACCAGGCGTCGGCCTCGCTCATGGCGTCTGCGGCGCGGGCGATGGTGGGGACGCCATCGTCGGCACGACGGCGCTGGAAGGCACCGGTCAGGCCGGAGAAAACCGAAGAGGGCTGCGCGGCGTTTTCCTCAACGGCAGGAGCCGCAGTAGCAACGCCCTGAGGGGCAGCCCACTGCTGTTGGGCGGGCATCGAGGCGGTCTGGAACTCATTTTGATGCTGGTTGACGTTCGCAGCGCCACCCATGGCGTCGGGCTGGAACAGGCGCTCGGCATGCTGCGCGCGATATTCAGAAATGCCGAGCGAGGCGGCATAGATACCCACGCCCGCCACCGCACCCACGGCAAAGGGAACAGCGCCCGCGACGACCGTCTCGTTCACCGACGAAAACGGAAGCGTGGCAGCATACATCACTACGGGAGCGGCAAGGCCGATTCCGCAGGAAAGTCCAGCAAGGACTGCTCGTTGTGTTGCATCAGAAGAAGCCATGAGCTCTCCCCATCTTCCAGCACCAAAATCGCATCATTCAGTTGGCTGCGCGAGAGGAGATGAAGCGGGGCTATGCCCCAAAGCAACGGTATAAGGTTCGTTTCATCTGCGTTTTCCGTCGCGAAGCTTAACAGCTATTATGCGAAACCCCCTTGGGGATTGCAAGCGACGAAGCGGGATTGAAACGGGAAAATCGCTGCTTGCCGGTCGTGAGGTCAATAATCGTTGGCGAGCGGCTATACGAAAAGGGCCGGATTTAAACCCGGCCCTTCTGGCATGTCTATGGTTGTTGTCGCGTGCAGCGGACGGCCTAGAACGTCTGCTCGTAATCGCTGTGCTTCTTTGCCGAACGCACCAGGAACTCCTGGTTGGTATTGGTGCCCTTGAGGCCCTTGATAAACGACGCGGCCGCACGCTCGGTATTATTCATACCGGCGAGGATACGGCGTAGGCCAAAGACAAACGGGCGCATCTGCTCGTCGACCAGCAGGTCCTCGTTGCGCGTGCCCGAGGCAACGGGATCGATAGCCGGGAAGATACGGCGATCGGCCAGGTCGCGGTCGAGCTTGAGCTCCATGTTGCCGGTACCCTTGAACTCCTCAAAGATGACCTCGTCCATCTTGGAGCCGGTATCGATGAGGCGGACGCCAGGATGGTGAGCGAGCCGCCGTTCTCGATATTGCGGGCTGCGCCCAGGAAACGCTTGGGCGGATAAAGAGCCGCCGAATCGACGCCGCCCGAAAGGATGCGGCCCGAGGCGGGCGCGGCCAAGTTGTAGGCGCGGGCAAGGCGCGTGATGGAGTCGAGCACCACCACGACGTCGCCACCCAGTTCCACGATGCGTTTGGCACGCTCGATCACGAGCTCTGCCACGCGAGTATGGTTATCGGCGGGCATGTCGAAGGTCGAGGCCACGACCTCGCCCTTAATGGAGCGCTGCATGTCAGTGACCTCTTCGGGGCGCTCGTCGACGAGCAGGCAGATGAGGTGCACTTCGGGGTTGTTGATCGAGATAGACTGGCAAATCTTCTTGAGAATCGTGGTCTTGCCGGCCTTGGGCGGAGACACGATCAGGCCGCGCTGGCCCTTGCCGATCGGCGACACGATATCGATGGCGCGACCGGTGATGGAATCCTTGCCGTGCTCCATACGCAAAGGCTCATTGGGATAGACCGGGGTAAGATCGCCAAACTTGGGGCGGTTACGGGCCTGCTCGGGATCAAGGCCGTTGACGGTCGTGATCTTGGCAAGGCCGGCGCGCTTGTCGCCACCGCGCGAGGGACGAAGAGAGCCTCGATCACATCACCCGTACGCAGGCGTGCGGAGCGGATGAGATATGCGGGAACAAAGGCGTCGTCGCTGGACTTCATGTAGCCGTGGGCATGGATGATGCCGGAGCTGTCCGGTCGAATCTGCAGGATGCCCTTGATGTCGCGGAAACCCTCGGCCTTCGCGGCGGTGGTGTAAATCTCTTCGACGAGCTCGGCCTTCTTCTTGCCGGTCGTCTCGATCTCGAACTCCTTGGCTTTTTCGCGCAGCTCGGCGACCTTCATGGCCGCGAGTTCCTCGCGCGAAAGCGTAGGCTCGGTCGGGGCGGCATTGCGCTCCTTGTTGCGCTGCTTGCGATCGCGCTGACGGCTGCGACGGTCGTTGTTGCGCTCGTCTTTGCGCTCGTTGCGCTCGTCGTTGCGCTTGTGCTGACGACGGTTGGGGCGGGCGTTCTCGTCAGTCTCGGCGGTCGTGGCGCCCTCGGCCGCCGGAGTTGCGGCGTCGGTGTCGGCCGGGACTTTATTATCGGCCTTGGTATCGGCATCGGCATTGGGCTCAGCATCGGCCTGCTGCTCGACGGCCTTAGCCTTTGCAGACTTCTTGCGCGTACGCTTGGGCTTCTCGGCTGCCGGCTGACCAGCGTTCTCGGCATCGGAAGCGGAGTCGACAGTTGCCTCGGCGACCTCGTTGCCAGAATCCTCGAACGCGTCCTTTTTCGAACCCTTGGCCTTGGACGAGCGCTTAACGGCCGTGCGACGGCTGCGACCGGGGCGAACATCGGCGGGCTCGCCCTCAGCGGGCGAACATCGGCGGGCTCGCCCTCAGCGGGCGCGCCGGCCTCGGTG
>JAQEDL010000048.1:0-15464 GCA_027669365.1 Coriobacteriaceae bacterium AM49-12
TTGCGAAGCGCCCCTCCCCAGCGCCTCAGAACCATACCGGTTTACTACGATAAATCAGGAATGTCCAACCACGCACGCCTTTTCGTGCAACCGGCGGGCTACCTACCTGCGGTTTTGCAAACGGAGAACACACGGTGCTCGGGGGGTCGCCGATTCGTCGTAGTAAACCGGCATGGTTTTGAAATGGCATCAGGTTGATTTCACGCAAAAGTGTGTTGGAGCCCTGAATTAAAGGCCTTAAATTTTTTAGATCGCGTCTTTTCTGCGACGCGCCTAGAATTGCTGTTGATTAGCATCGGGCTTGATCTTGCGTTGTGCGACTTGCTCGTGCATGGTAGTATTTCACGTCGTGAAGCGAAGAAATTAGGTCTGAGTTGCCTTTGTTAGAATTGCATTCACTGTTCATAAGGCTCTTGGCGCAACGGTTAGCGCAGGGGACTCATAATCCCTGGGTTCTGGGTTCGAATCCCGGAGGGCCCACCAGAGAGTTTTAAGGCCGGGCGTTACGCCTGGCCTCTTTGTTATTGGTGCTGCGGACTAGCTTTGCCATCCACAGACGTAAAGTTATTAACATTCATATTCATGATTAACAATGGATATGTAGCCAAGATGCTGCCCAGCCAACAGATGTGTAAATCGATTAATATGAAAATAGGCCCCAACTTGCGTTGGAGCCTAGTTCAATGCTCGGGTGGAGACGAGGGGGATCGAACCCCTGACCTCTTGACTGCCAGTCAAGCGCTCTCCCAGCTGAGCTACGCCCCCGTGCGAAGAAGTACTATACGGGAACTCGGACCACGATGCAAGGACAATTTTGGAAAAGATTTTACGGTGCGTGGAACGGCGCGGGGCCGAAGGGACACACGATGCCCGAAATAGCCCGCGGGGCGCGCCCAGGTGCCGCCGGCCAGAACAAAGCAATCCGCGGTGCTTCCGCGGGAGGGTTTCGTCTGAGCCCCTCTCCGCGCCTTCGGGTCAATTTACTGAACCGTGCGCAGCTCGCGCCAGCTGGTCGCTTCATAAACGGACCGGTTTACTACGACGATTCCCGGATTTCCGACCACACACCTACATTCGCAAAACGGGCAGGCATTCTACCTGCGGTTTTACGAGCGACGAATTCGGTGTGCTCAGCTACCCCCAATCCAACGTAGTAAACCGGCGTGGTTTTAAAATGGCACTTAATTACTGCAGCATATAAAGTAGTAATAATGCTCACTTGAACATTATTACTTACCATACCAAGCCAATTGCACAGAACGTTGGCTCGCAATCTGGTCTCAGCGCATCTCATCGCCTCGGTTTTTGGTTTGTAGCGCAACTCCAATCGCTCACACACACTGTGAATGATGGCATCAAGCTGATCGTGATCATTGAGCATGTCATGGGTTACAAGAAATACGTCGTATCCCATGCTTTGTAATGCTGTCATTCGTGCGGCATCGTGGTCCAGCACGGCGCCTGAACCATGGATAACCTCTCCCTGAAGTTCGATAATCACAGCTTTCATTATTATTGGGTTTACGATGACGATATCGCCGTAACAGATTTTCTGACCTGCGATTTTTCGAGCTGAATTCGACAGCGGTGTTAAGTCGTTGACGTATATGTTTTTAAACTCCGCTCCGCCAGTACGCCTCGGAAGACTTAGCAACATGATTCCAGCAACTTCTAGCGGGGATGCCGCAATACCCATTACCTGCCGTGCGGCTTCGTAGAATTGTTTTCCCCACATCTCGCCCTTAACCTTCGCTGCAAATTTGTGCAGTTCTTCTATTTCAATAAGAGGCTTTCTCATCCAGAGCGATGTGCCTTTTCCGTTTGCTTTATTTCCGGATCCGTCATTCTGCTGCCCACTTTGATCATTCTCGCTGTCCTTCTGGCTCGCCCGAGCATAGACTCGCTTCCATGGGGCCTCGTCTTGGGTTTCATCTAGTTCAAAAAGACTTTCTGTGGTGTACTGCTCTTCTTCTGATTTTGCTTGCTCAAGTGCCATGTCGACCGCGGGCGATGGTTTAAAAACCGAAAACCATCCGCAGAGCTCGTACATGGCCAGAACCAGGTCGCATGAAGAAACGCTTCGAGTCATGGTGAATAGCGTATGAAGAGGGTCTGTGACGCTAAAGCCCATGCCCGTGTCGATCGAGACCTTCTCTGTATAGGCGCTGTTCCATCGGATGGTCCGTCTTGTCTCGGAATGTAGGTTGCTTCGAGTTGATGCTGCTGTGATGACTGGGGTCTTGAGGACGTCGGTTACGAAAGGGGCTTGGGATAGAGCTCGCCAGCCTTCTTCGGAGTTGGGTAGGCGCGGGTAGAGGTCGCGCACCTGCGGTGGGCAGCGCCAATAGCGGAATGCGGTGTTTGCGCAGACGATTTCGTCCATTTGCGCCTCCCCTGGTATCGGCCGTAGACCGTGCGGTTGTGGTCGTGGACGATTATCTACCGGGGCATCATGCGGGTAAGTACCGGAAGCTGACCAAACGCTGACCAAAAGCTTGACGCAATCCGTTGAAAAGCCGCCATAGGCATGAACGCGCTGGTACAAGCTGTGAGCCAGCGGTCTCTGTCTCCACAATTGCACATAGATTACGCAGGGAATTCAATGAATGAACGCAGACGCATTTTGCAAAACGCGCAATGACGACACCTAAGGTGAACTGCGTAACATATAACGCCTTAGGTAACTTCGCTTCAATTTTGGTGTCAAAAAGAAAAAGGTCAGAGGCTTAACACCTCTGACCTGTGCTTTAGATGGTGGGCGATACAAGATTCGAACTTGTGACCCCATCCGTGTGAAGGATATGCTCTACCCCTGAGCCAATCGCCCGTCGCCTTTCGGCAAAAGAGATACTAACATAGCCGCGCGCGGTTTACCAAGAACTTTTTGCCCTCGATTTTAAATTCGTGGGTGCTAGCCAAGCCAAAACAACCAAGGCAATCGGCAAAACCGCAGTTAAGCCACCCTTTATCGCTTAATCCACGAGGTCTCGGGACGGCAGATAAGTCGAGCATTGTTATAGGCCATGTCGAGCGTAAGGCAGGTGCGCGCGGCGTAGAAGCCGTCCTCGCGCTGGATGGTCAGCGCCAGTTCGGGCTTGTCGCCGGTTAGGCACAGCGGCAGCAGCAGTTGGATCCGACCGCCGTAGAACTGCGGCACGGCGAGCGTGTAATTGGCGGCGGCGCGGCGGGCGGCCTCGACGACGGCTCCCTCAAAGGCGCGGCGCAGCAGCAGCGAGTTGCCCTCCCCCATCAGGCTGGCGGGAATACGCGTGAGGTTCTCCTCGTCGCCCAGAATGTGGTCGATGTTGGAACGGATGGGCAGGCGGTAGTCAAAGACCAGCTCGGAGGGGTCCTCGGCAAAGCGCACGCGGCACGGCAGGTATTCAAACGAGACCAGCATGGGATCGCTTTCCTTAAAGAAACCCTTCAAAAACCAGCGCTGGCGCGCATCGGGCTTGGTGTTGGGCTCAAACAGACCGTAGATGGTCTCGTAACGGCGCGTGTACAGGCCTGTGTTGAATAGGCAGCGATCGTCGTCGAACACCAACGGCAGGTTGGACGGCGCGGTCTGGTCCACGTCGCGCTCGGTCAGGAACACCGCGCGACTAAACGAGAACAACAGGTAGTTTTTGAGGATGCGGTTACTGGGACCCCAGTCCTCGGGATCGGTGAGGTCGACTAGGCGGTCGTAGCAGGGCTCGGGGCAAAACGCAAAGTCGTATACATTGCTGCACAGGTGTTGGGGATCTCCATGTGGCGTCCAATCAATTTCATTGCTGTTGTGCGGATGCTTAGATTCTATACGCGCGACGGGTCGCCGGCACGCACAACGCAATTGCGCCTTAGCTCTTTGACGAGCTTGTCGCGGGAGCGGCTTCTGGAAACGAGACCCTGGATCCAAGCGTAGTACTGGTTTCGTTAGAGCGATACCCGTTATCAGGCGCGTTCGACCGCCACCTTTGCTCCTGGCTCTCCGGCAGAGTAGATATCTCTTGGTATTAGAGGCGCCTCCAATCAATGCGACTGAAGGCGCCTTCTCCGCGAGCATTGTTTTGATTGCGTTGGTCGTGCTCTGCGACCAAGATCTTCCCGGTAGGCTTTCTTTTGATTCCGTTGGTCGCGCCTTACGACCAAAATCAAAGTCAAGCATACAAATGAATGGGAAGAGCTGCAAGGCATACCCAGAAGTCACACGGTCGCGCTCGTCAGCCCTCGGGCTATGCCAGGAAGCGGGATAGTGCCAATATCCGTCGTTGTCAAAAATGGCGAGGTACGTACCTCGCCGATCTGGCACCTCCAAGACGACTGTCTCTTCGGTGAATGAATTTTCTCACATTTCAGGGGCATTTAGAGCCGCATTGATAAGGTCGGCGGAGTTGTCGAAACGGCCTGGTTCTTCACTGGCAAAGAACGCATCCCCTTCGCGGATGGCCTGTAGGCTTTCGGCGTTAGGCTCTTTGGGCGGATAGGGCTGTATGGTTGCATCCGTAAACTCATCGTTTCGTTTATGTTGAGACATAAAGGCGTACCTCTTCCCGTTCGATGTTTTTGCGGAAAGCCGGGCGCATGTGCTCTGGAGGGTTGGTGACGATATCAACCTATCGTCTAAGTTCCTTCTCGAGCTCATGGGAGAGTTCGTACAGTGTGCCGAACGTCATGGTGTTGCCGCAGACTAGGCGCAAGTCAATATCGCTATCAGGCGTTTGCTCGCCTCGGGCAAAGAAGCCAAATAAATATGCTTTGCTGACGTCGTATTGAGCAAGCACGCGGGAGGCGGCGGTGGATATGTCGGTAGGCGAAATCATGGGTTATTTGCTGTTCAACAGTAGAACGTCAGGGGCCAGCGCCGAAACCGCCGATCCGGCTTTTTGCCGTTCTGCTAGCTCGAAGATAAACGGAGCGTTTGATCTAACGAACTCGGTCAAAAAATCCAGATCGTCAGTAGAAAAACATTCGACATTGAACCAATTAACCGCAGGCAAGAAGCATTCCGCATGGTCAAAGCCAAGGTCAACCGGACGCTCGACGGCTACGCGAACGGTCCCGTCATCCCTAGCATAAGCAGAGTTCATTAATCCGCCCCGCTGTCCAAGATAAACTCTCCCGTCTCCAGGTCTACGAAGTCCGCGAGCTTTATCTTTCCGGAAAAGCCGCTCCCCTTGTACTTTCCCGCATAGGTCTCAGAGTCGAACTTGAACGAAATGTTATACAGCTTGCCGCTCTTTGTCCTCCTGACTAGCCCGTTTTCCAGCATGTAGCTCAGTACCCTCTTATGGCTTTCTCTATCGTTACCGTTTAGGTAAAAGCAGCAGACACCTTGTTTCGAGCCCGCCGCGATGAGCGTTTCGGGATTCGAGTATTTGGCCTCTACGACGACGCCATCAAGAACTGCGGTTCCGACAATGTCGTCCATGAGGGCGGTTTTGAATGGAGAGAAGAAGAACATACATTTGCCGCATTGGACGGGATCTATGTCGTGGATTCGTTCCTTATTGATAAACCAGATCCACGAGAACGATTTGACCCTGGCAATCGAGCCGGATTCGTTAAGAAGCGTTTCTTCGACGGACGGCGTTAATTCCTTGTTGTTGCCTGTGTTATTTGAGTTTGCCATATCATTTATCCTAACATTCGCCGTTAATAAGCTCCTCGCCAGCAGTTTCGAGCGCTTGTATCGCTGCGCGTTTTTAGCTCATTGAGACTTTCGTAGCCGCTTCCCGACAGCGGGATTATTCGTATGTTGAATGAGTCACCGTACTTGTAGTCGGCATACACATCGCAATTTCCCCTACCGAGAAACTGTATGGCCGCCCGATCAATTGCCTTTGTGCTTTGGCCTACGTAGTACAGATCCTTGGTTGCATTATGGACAATGAAGATGCCAGTAATTTCGCCTTGCTGTGTCAGGGCCTTTCGCTGAGCCATAAACTCTTCGGCGCTTGCGACGATTTGTGGATCATCTTCTAGGAGGGATTGGCGTAGTTTAAGAAGTGCTTCTTGCTGCTTCGAAGCGATCAAGATAATTAGGAGACCGTCCAAAAACAAGAATAAGCCGAAAAATATCAAGGGGAAAGACGGCACTCGATTTACGCCAACGCTGAGCAGCCAAGCTATAAATGGGCTGCCAAGGGTAAAAATAAGCCCGCTAACGCAAATGACCTTTCCTGCCTGAATTTGCCTTCTTGGAGGGGCCAAAGCGACGGTTTTAATTTGATAGTAGTTTCCCATGGTTGGTCTCCAGTGATGTAGGCAATTGGGTCCAAATGAAGCTTTATAAACGGCAGCATTTGGATTGCAATTATCTTATCGCTCTGGCAGATGGAGTGTAAGGCTCAACATCGGTAGCAGATCGAGAGGCAGTCGAGCTAAACAAAATAGTGCCGTCGCAGCAATAGCTGATACGGCACCAATCTCTAAGAAATTGATTTAGTAGAAGGCTATATACTTCTGCAATAGCTGCATTAACCACTCCCCTGGTCTCGCTTAAACTGGGCCCTAGCAGCGATATGCGGCAGTCAGGAGCAATGTCCCCAGCAGGAAAAGCGCTACGGACGCAGCGATCCAGTTGCTGTCGCCGGTCTTGGGGAGTACCGCAGTGGTCGCGGTGGCAGTCTTGGGCTTGGTCGTCTTGGCGACCGTGGTCTTGGTTACTGTCGTTGCTGTCTTGGTTGTCGCGGCCGTGGGTTTCAGCGTGGGATTTGCCGTGGGTCCCGTGGTGGGCTCTCCTGCAGCTGGGTTAGCATCGGCGGGAGACTTGTCCGTGACATCGCCCGGCACCTCGCCCCTGTCGGTCTCCCCCGCCGGAGGCGTGGCGACATCGGGCTCAACCACCACATGCGGTGCCACCGCACCGGAGGCATCCAACACGCTGCTAGCACCAAAGACCCCGCCAGCAGGCGTCACAAACCGCGCAGACACAAGCGACCCGCCCGTGCACGCAACGCCGCCGTCGGGACCGGCCGCATCAAGCCACGAAGCGTCGACAGAAAGCCGACAGCCGGCCGCGCCAGCGCCAAGGCCCGCCTCCTGCAGATACACGCCATAGGCACGCACACCCACTCCGGACCCGGCGCCAGCGGCAACGACGCGTCCGCCGCCGCGCACGGCCATGTCGCCTGCGATCACGCCGGCAACCGCCTCGTCCGTAATATCGGCCCCGTCCGTCCGGGCATCGACGGTGCAGCCGTCCACCACGAGCGCCTGCGAGACGTGGATTCCGCACTGCGAGCCCGTCGCCGTCAGGTCCCGGTACCGCGAAGCGTTAGGTTGCCCCACACCTCCATGCCGCACAGCGTGATGTCCGCATCGGGCGCATGCGACTCCGTCACGGAGTTTTGCCCGGCAAGCGTCAGCACCAGGTCGCCGTCGGCGCCGATGGCCTCGCCCACGTAGCCGTTAAGCTCCAAGTGGTCGGCATCGGTCCAGGCCCAGCCGGGGCCCGATACGCCCGGCTCGTAGTACGTCGCGCCCGCGATGATGATGCTCTCCGCGCCCGCGGCATAAGAAGGCCCGCCCAGCAAAACGCATAGGCAGGCCATGGCAACAATCGCAATGTAATGACGGCTGGTGTAGGACTCGGCAGCAAACATACCCGCTCCGATCTTCGCAGAAGCCAATAGAATGTGCACCAGAAAATGCCCTGGTAGCAGCAGTTAGTAGTTTAGCGAGATCGGGCGAGTGGCAAACGAATTACCTGGAAACGAACCCGGAAATTAGGCGTAAATCGTTTTGCCAGTCGGTGAAAGGAGGGAGCGTCTGACGCTTATTAAACGCAAGCAATAATTCTGAGTCCATATCAAGGCTGTTTATCTGATCTAATATTACGAGGAAAACGGGGCTGATCTGGGTACTTCGGGACAGAACATACGTACTTGAAACTAAAAAGACTTACTCCGAGAGTCAACTGGGTACGTATTATGAGCCGGCTTCATCTTCGCCGCGCAAAACGATTTCTTGCTTAAAATCAGCAGTCGCTTGAAAGGCTAGCTTAACATCGTTTAGCGAGTGTCCAATCTCGCCTCTATGCACGATTCTGTTTCTAACTTTTTTGCAATTATTTGTCCAGCGAGAATAGGCATCACTGTTATTGAGAACGTAACCAAGGACCTGAAGCGCCACATTGTTTAATAGTGTTTCAATATTCGAGTGATCGATCACGCGAGCATACGAGCATCTCCGAGGCTTTCCTGACGGTGAAGTGAGTTTAGCAATTTGTTTATCTGCGCACTTATCTTTTAAATAACGTGCGGCAAATAACTCAAAAGAGGATTCGATCAAGACAATTGCAGTATCGAAAGAGGAGTTATTAAATGCAAGTGTTTTTGCTTCCAGCAGTAACTGGTCTTCAACCGAAATAGTCTTTCCCTCATAAATAAAGTCCTCGATATTTATGTTATCGGGGCAGATGAAGTATGGCTCAGATTCATCTCTTACTGGAAATACAATGTTGTTACAAGTAGAAGTTAATTGAGGACAGTCATCCAGCTTTGCGAATGGATTATCGAGAGCGGCGTATATTCGATGCCCTGGCGAGGAAAACCTATCAAAGGGTTTTAAGACGTTAGAACTCGTTAGATACCTTAATAATAAAATGTAATTTGATACGACATTGGTCGCAAAGCTAATGTATGCATTGACGTTCTTGTTCACCTCCTCCTTATTCGTGACATTACTTTCAAATATAACTCGAGCAAAAACGAAGCCAGAACCTTGCGCATAATAGTCGAGCGATAGCAACTTATCATTTCGAAAGCAAATCTCAAATTCACCCATCCGCTTGTCACCGTTTTTTGCTTTACTGCGATAACCTGTTGTTCCGTTAGGAGAAAACAATTCGGAACCATTTAGATTTTGAGTATTTCCAACAAAGTAATTCTTTGGCATATTCAGCTTTGTCCCAAATGTTTGGTCCAGCTCGAGAAGATATTCTGTTCCGTTCAATAGCCCTCGATATTGAACGGAATCCCTAAGATCAAGATTTTGATCGATGATACATGAAACCAGGATAACCATTTCTGTTTCCTTTTCTTAAAATGGAGTTTCCGATATGAAGCATATGCCTGATTAATGGGCAGTGAATTGCAATTGAGTTCGATTTCTAGCCGACTACATTTATCGATGATTGCTTGCACTGGTACCCGATTCATAATAATGACGGAGTCGAAATGGCCCTCGGATTACTGAGTTTATCTTGATGCTTGTCTTAAGAATCTAATTTGCCCAATCCGCATGACCAATGGGCGTGATTTCGCAGTAAAAAGCGGCCGCTTATAACTCAATCTTTCAGTTACAAGCGGCCGCAAATGCCCAGACACTTCATCCAAAGAAATCAGCCATCCAAAATCGCTTTAGGTTGCTATCGTTCGTAAAACGATCAACTAACCCGTAGTTCAGCATCCGAGCGGAATTTCTTTTTAAAGTTTCTTTTCTTTTTTGGAATGGGAAAGGTTTTCGTTTCATACCGAGACAAATAGTTACAGATTTCTTTGAAATCATCGCTCTCATAGTCGATAACATTTGAAATCATATCATCTTGAACAGCTCTTGTAGTATCGGTATTGAAACGTACGATGCGCATCGTACGCGTGGGGTCTGTCGATAAAGATTCCCGTAAATGCTGGAAATAGCCAATCTCAAAAGCAACATCACGTCCAAATGGAGAAATGACTAATAGAGACGACGACCGATTAAGTGATTTTAAACACTCGTTATATATGTATTTAGATTTCTCTCGCGTATCTGCGCGCATGCGAAACTTACGAGGAAGTATGGATGAGAAACCTTGCTTGCGTAAAGCAAGGGCAATTTTTTCGTTACGTTCCTTTTCATTGTATCTAGCAGCGATATAAATTGTCATGGCGCTACTCCAATCACTTGGAAACGGCGTTCCAGATAAATAGCGGTCCCATTTACCAAGCTTAATGCTTAAGCAAAAAGAAAATGCAGGCAATGGCAATCGCCATCGGAATTAAGTATACCCATGGTTTCTTTTTATTCGGCATGAGCAGTGTAATCAATAAGAACAAAACTGAAAAAGACGCACACTGGACAAGAGTGACTCCAATTAAAGAAGCCTGGTCAGCCAACTTAAGTGCAGATTGGGAAATAGTGCTAATTCCAACAAATATGGCGAGGAGAGCAAGAACGTTAACGTAAATATGTTGCTCTAAAGATTCGATCGGCTTAACGGCCTTTTTCATTCGTTTTTCATCAGCTTGGAACACGTCCAGATCTCCGATAACTGCCGCATTTGCTTCGTCACTAAAATCTCCAATATAATCATTTGAAACATTACCTTTAATCTGCAGGAAATAAATCTGAGCAAGTCCATCAGCTTTCTTGAGCTTGACTGTTTCTCCGGCGAGATTAGTAATACGAAAATAAATATGAGTATTATGCCCGGGAAAATAAACTGGGCTATCGAGTAATAAGCCCTTACGAATCCAGCTGTTTCGAAGAGAAACCTGTGCTACAAGATTTTTTGGAAGGCATATCTTTTCTTCTGTTGAGACAAAGATAGAGTTTCCCGGCTTGACATCGACCGTGTCACAACGCATGCCCTTATCGTGAAATTCAGCTATGGTCAAGTCGTAACTTACTTGCTGCACATTCTCGAGCTTGGCATTGTATAGAACATTGTTGTCGATCAAAGATTTGATTTCATTATCAGGTAGATACATGTATTTTGCCTTTGTTTACTTACTCTCTAAGCAATTAAATCAAGAATTCCCTGACTCAATAAACGGTAATGGACAGCTTGGAATAGTTTCCGCCCAAATAATAGTCGGTAAAGCCACTGCAAGCTGAGCAAAATCCAATAATACCCCAGAGGTTGGGGTCATAGCGATTTCCCGCAGTATTTTCGCGTTCGTATCGCATGACTCCGAATAATTGGATGACGAGCCGGGCTTATCTTTCAATAATACCCGGCTCGATACACCAGAAGCAGCACTTGAAACAGTGCTGCTGTCCTCGTTCGAGTTCACAGGCTTCTGTTCTTTAAGCTCTTCTTCGAGCTCTAGAATCCTGAACGCCGCTTTTCATAATCGTCTGCAGAAATAACAACATTATTATTGACAAGTATTGGATTTTGCGCCTGTGGCACAAATAGGCTATATCGATATCGCAGGTGCCGTCTCTTCGCTCTTCGCGAACGCCTGCAAGTATACAAGCGAGGCGCTCAAGTCTTCGGGAATCCTCGACATTTACGAGGAAGCCGAGATGCAATACGCCGCTCAGTTCTGGGGTTTGGTGCACGCCTGCGGCGCAGAGAAGATGATCTCCGGCGAGGAAATTGACGAACTTCTCTCGCGGCACATCGAATGCCTAGCTCCTATCTTGGAGAACGACAAGCTCGTCAAATTATTCGATGCAGAGATAAGAAAATCACTAGTTGACAACCCGTATTATTCAGCTGAGCTGCTCATTCGCGAGTATGCGACGGAATCAAGGAGCCAGAACGCAATCTACCTCCCCAAATGCCTTTCCCAGGGCGACTTCGATTCGATAATGGCAGGCTATCTTGACGACCAGCGCGCCAACCCGAATTATATGGAGGCCCTTTTCAATTGGCCTTCCGGCGCAACAAAATGCAGATTCTCTCCTTCGCCGGACGTCAAAGTGCGTGCAAAGCAGGCCCACGATAAGGCCATGGATGAGCTATTCCGGCAAGGTACTGGATTTGAGTACGGAGCCGGGGTGCTGATCGACCCTGAACAGATTGCTTGCAAGGGCGTAAAGGTCGAAGGCCTAACCTTGACCTACAGCTTTAGCGAAACGTGGCTCGCCAAATACACCGACAATGCAAGTATCATGAACAGTTGCAGATATCTACTGGACGTAGTAGATCTAAGCGGTCTCATGGCCGCACCTGCTCACTCCCACGGGGAGAGCGGCCTGCTTGCGACGCTGGGGCCCACGTGCTGGGGGAATACCGAATGAATACGATCTCCAACACCCGGGAATCTCTCGCCAATGTCGAAGTTGTCGCATACGCGAATTTCCTTGAAAGCCGCGGTACAAGGCTCGAAGATGCACTCGAATGGACGTACAACGTTTATTTTGCAGAGGAGTACTCAATCAGTGATTTCAGCTTGGCGCTGCCGTCAAGCGGAGCTTCGTGGCTCGACAAATGCAAGTCGATAGGGCCAGAGATCGAGCGCGCCGTTAAGTCCTATTCAATATATTCGAGGATTGGAAAAATCGACGGAGACTATTTCCCTTATGAGAGCTTTAAAACTTTTGGAACCCTCAACGCGCTCTCTGAGAAAAAGTACGCAATCGACGGAGCCTGCTTTAACAGATGGGGATTCTATCTGTTCTCCGACCAGTGCATGCTGACATACAGAAGAGGCCATAACGACCATGCTCGCTGCTTTTTCGATTTGATTTCGAATGCTATGGTCACCTTCGACGATTTTGATGCTGCATACGTCGAGGTGCTCCAGCAATTAGTCGACCGACAACTAGTAAGTGCGTGCGAAGAAACAGGCGCTCTCTCCCCAACCCCTCGATCAATTTGCCTGAAGGCCGTTTGGGATAATGGCGCAATTGCGCTTGGGGGATGCGGAGACGGTGATTTAGCGCTCATCGATGGCCTTGTCTCAGACGAAATGCTGTCGTACTGCGGCAAGCTGTTCACACCCGACGAGGCTGCATATCTCGATTACATGTTCAACGACGCCTCTTTCCCTAACTCACAGGGTCTCAGGAACAGATACGACCATGCGCATTCACCGATCGCCGACCCTAATGCGGTGAACATTCGATCCGATTACTATCGCATGCTGACCTTGCTCGTCGCGATTACACTCAAGATAAACGATGAGCTGTCGGCCGCAACGGGCCGCGGGTACCTCGAAAACTTCGTAGATTGGCCATATTACGACAAAAGCGTCTTCGAACTCGCGAAGAAGTTGTTCGCAAAGAAGCATGAAACTGTCTGTAATGCTGAGTCAGAATAGTTCCAATGAGGGTAGTTCCGAACCTGCTTGATCAGTATCGTAAAGCCTTTCCGTTTCTCCGTGGCGAATTCCCGTCAGGCACCTTGATAACCATTTTGATGACCTCAGACGGCGCGACTCGGCGTCATGCAGTCGCCCTGCCGCCCCGGTACAAACGAGCAACACGAACCCTCATGCCGCACATCAGAGGAACGGTACCGGCAATCCTTGGCCTTCACGCGCTTCATGACTCCCTGGATGGAGCTCTCGCGGATGTTGTTGAATCCGGTCGTTGTCAGGCGGCACGCGCCCCTGACCGCTTCTTTTGCCGTCGTAGAAGCGACAACAAACTATTTACACGTTCTGTTTAATCCACTTGAACAGTGCCGTTTCCTTTAATTCGAACTTGGCACATTCGCCTGTTTTGATGTGCTTCCAAAGTTGGCTGAGTTCTTCTGCCGCTTTTCGGCCTAGCTCGACTTCATTGTCGTCAAGATGCTTATCGGTCTCAGCGCAAACAAAATCTGGCGCAATAGAAAACGAAGTAATGAATGAGCTAACGGGAGAAAACTCATGCGATATATCAAGACTAGCGAGATGACAGATCTCCGCGAGTGGAACGTTGACTCCGCCAAGTTGACTCGCGTAGTCACTCATATCTGAAAGGTACAGACCGCCTGACGGTCTTGCAGAATTGCTAAATGCATCAAGCATGCCGGTTATATGAATGGCAATTACTTTCTCTGAGAATAGCGCAGTGAATAATACAGCCGTCGCCTCATATAACGTTAACTTATCTAGCTCATCAAGTATGTCTTCGATGTTAGACAAATCAATGTAGTGCAGGTTTGAGACATTATATGTTGCCTCCTTCAACTGGGGAAATGTTGACTTAGTCGCATTCACCCAATTGCGGTAATAATCCGTCTCAATGTAGTGCTTAACAAACTCGTTTCCCAAACAATTATTAATAAAGCTCTGACCGAATTCGAGTGTCATACAATCAGGGAATCTGAATTCGCATTCGGGGTCGCTCAGTAATATGGGGAAAGGATCGACGGCAAGTCGAAAAATTGCACAGACCTTTACAGTAGTCGTGAAATAATCGGTGAAATCCTCTCGAATATGCTTCGCGCTTTCGGGAACCACCTCGTAAGGCTTGGTATAAAAGGATTCGTGGCCTTGTTTGTGAAATATACTTGTTCGCCCTCTTATTGAGCTTACTGATCAGCTCATCAATTTCGGGCATTTGTTCAAGAAGGTCTCGATATTCAATATTTTTTGAACGCAGCATTTTGGACAGTTCGCTAAATGAGGGGAACCTGTCGAGCGAGACCCATTTCTCATATTTAGCCTTGCGTTCAGATTCTTCTAGATTCGAAAACAACGTTCCGATAAGGATGACCTCTCCAGCTTGTCTAACTGAATAAAAAGCAGCGTCGAAGTAACCTTGATGAATTAGATCTAGCGAGTTTGCTAAGAGCTGACAGGATTCTAGTAAAAACTGGTTGAAAGATGGCGTAGAGACTAGACCACAAACGGAACCCGCCAATTGTCCTGCGTAGCCATAAAGATGACTGTAAGCGAGCTCATCCTCCCTTGCCACGTACCGGCGTGGATGATGTCTCCAGCTGAATATCTGACTATTTATGTATTCGTCCTTAAAGTTCACCTGAGTCAGCTTCCGAGTCTTATTCCAGCACTGGGTTCTATTCTAATTGGTAAAGTTCTTAAACTCGCAGCAATGAAAGCTGGCGGATCTTTCGCAAGTCAAGTGCTTAAGAGTTTTTGCCCATTGGGCCAACGGCATTGAGGTTTGGCGCGGCATCGACCGTCTTAAGTACCCAATTTAGGTCAGCGCCATATAGGACCTGCTAGTTGTATTTGGCGCTGAATTGCACCTCTCTTGTTTAGCTGGCATAGAGTCTTGTATGATGCGGCAAGAGTGCTTTCTCTTTCAAAGAGATCTTGCCGTTGATCGGGCTCATCTAACCTTTCGGAAGCCTGTTCAAGCGTCCATTGATATTCCTGTGCATTCTGAAGCATCTTATTAAATAGAATCTGATACTGATACATTGAAAACAAAAGGGATTGATAAGCTTCTACGAATTCGGCAATTGCCTCTCCACTCTTTCCTTTGAAGCAAAATCTCGCCTCCATGGCGAGCGATTTCATTTCATCTAGCTTTAAATGCAAATTAAGTTGAGGGTCGGCATCTAACACATGATTTATTGAGGTTGAAATTGATTGCAAGTACGTGGTGTTAGTTAGCAAAGCAAATTGCAGGTCGATATTCATTTGCGGTTCGTCGTCATGTTCCAAGTTCTTCGCGTTTTTTTGCGTAAACGCTCATGAGTTTATCGACGGTTATCCAAATATTTAAACGTTAATTGAATAGAGACTGTTTATTGCTGGGTACCGTCAAGATTCTTTCGCAAATTGATCGAGGCGGCCTCGGCCCCGCCTTGCTCTAGCCCTCCGCCTTCTTGCTCAGCTCGTCCATCTCCTCCAGCTTCGACATGT
>JAQEDL010000049.1:0-14434 GCA_027669365.1 Coriobacteriaceae bacterium AM49-12
TACGACAACGCTATCGACACCGACTACACCCACTCAATCGGCATTCAAAAAGGCCAAATCTAACCCCCGCGACACGCCGAGCCAGACACACATTTTGACCCTTAACCCTGATGTGCTCGGACAGGTCGCGCATGGAGTCGAACTTGTCCTGCCCCGCGTTGCCGACATTGCGCAGCAGCAGATTCGTCTTGCCCACAGCCCAAGTCACGCCCTCCGACTCCTGACCGTAGGGGATGATCGTGGCCGGGGCCTTCGCGTTCGACCGGGTCTTCCATTCCTCCAGCACGTCGAGCGCGTCGCTGATGAACCCGCAGGTTCCGCAGGTGCCGTCGTACAAACTTCGCATGCTGCCGTTGTCGGAATTGAGGAATTCGTCCTCGTTGGCGAAGATGAGGCTGACGGCAAGCCTGACCACGTCGCGGGGCGTCATGAAGTCTTCGGCCCCCTGCGCGATCTCCTCGCCATACCGTTGGATCAGATGTTCGTAGATGTCGCTCATCATGCGGTCGGGAACGGCTTCCGGACTCAGATCGAAGCCCGCGAAACGCATGCACACCTCGTGCAGCATGCCCTCGTTCTGAAGATCTTGGCACGTCTCCCGGATCTTGAACTTGGTCAGGATGTCCCTCGCGTTAGGGCTGAACCCGTCGACGTATTCCATGAGCGCGTCAAGGGTGCGATCGATTCCCAGATCGTTGAGCCGGAAGCTGGTCACGTTATAGAAGGACTTGCCCGAGAACGTGCAGTAGATCTCGTTCTCACGCCCCAATGTCGGCTCGTACTTCTCCACGGCCTTGCACACCGCGTCGCGGGTCGGCTCCAAGGCACATTCCAGTCTCCGCAGCAGCGCGAAGGGAAGGACGAGCTTGTTGTAGTCGGCTGGGCGGATCACGTCGCGCACATATTCGGCGATGCTCCAAATCTCACTGACGTAATCGAACGCGCTTCTTTGCTCCGGCATATCTGACCCTTTCTGTCAACCACAGATTTTACAAAAGGACTCAGACTTTTCAACCACAGATTTACCAAACACGCTTTTCGTTGGCGCATGACTACCGGCTAGACGCCACCCAATTCCAACCTCAGATTTTACATACCCCTTTTTTCTGGAGGGCGGACGGCGGAAACCCCATCCCATTTTGAACGCGGATTTTGGGACACACTTTCCGTTTGGGGCAGGTTGCGGAAAATGCGACCCACAACAAAGCAAAATTCCGTCCCGCAGTTTCCCAAACAGCCCCCAAGTGGAAGCTACATCCCACAATTTACCTTCAAACCGGGACACACTTTCCGGCAGAATGGCCGCCGAGGCCCTATAAGCCTTTCAAATCCAAAGTGACTATATCCGCATCGTTTGCCCCCCAGCAACGGCATCCGATCATTCAGATTCCCAGCCCCTGCTCGTAGCCAAGCCGCCGTCCACTCCAGATCCCCTGAGCACCACGTGGCGGCAGGGACCCTACAGGGTAAAGCTCTGAAAAAATTCCGCAGGCGCATGAAACCCCCGCCGCACGAAGTGCGCAGCGGGGGTTTCATGCATGTCCGAGGACGTTTTCAGAGCTTTACCCTGTAGGGTCCCGAGGGGATACGTCCGCTACTCAGCCATCTGAGCCTGGACGGCGGTGATAGCCACGACACCCACGATGTCGTCGGCAGAGCAGCCGCGCGACAGGTCGTTGACCGGCTTGGCGATGCCCTGCAGGATGGGGCCGTAGGCGTCGGCGCCGGCGAAGCGCTGGACCAGCTTGTAGCCGATGTTGCCGGCCTCGAGGTCGGGGAACACGAGCACGTTGGCCTTACCGGCAACGGAGGAACCGGGAGCTTTGAGCTGAGCGACAGTGGGGACGATGGCGGCGTCGAGCTGCAGGTCGCCATCGATGGCGAGCTCAGGAGCCTTCTCCTTGCAGAACTTCACGGCCTCCTGGACCTTCTTGGCGACCTCGCCGCCGGCGGAGCCCATGGTGGAGTAGGAGAGCATGGCCACGTGCGGCTCAACGTTGCCCATGAAGGTGGACCAGGAGTGAGCGGAGGCGATGGCGATCTCGGAGAGCTCGTCGGAGGACGGGTTGATGTTGAGGCCGCAGTCGGCGAAGATCAACGTACCGTCGGTGCCGAACTGCGGAGTGTCGGTGCACATCACGAAGAAGGCCGAGACCAGCTTGGTGCCCGGGGCGGTCTTGAGGATCTGCAGCGCGGGGCGCAGGGTGTCGGCGGTGGAGTGGCAGGCGCCGGAGACCAGGCCATCGGCATCGCCCATCTTGACCATCATGGTGCCAAAGTAGGTGGCGTCCATCACCTGGGCGCGAGCCTGCTCGATGGTGACACCCTTCTTGGCGCGGAGCTCGGCAAACTTCTGCGCGTACTCCTCGTGCTTCTCGGCATTGCGCGGGTCGATGACGGTAGCGCCGGGAACGTTGATCTCGTCGGGGTTGCCCAAGATGACGATCTTTGCCAAGCCCTCCTCGATGATCTTGGTAGCTGCGATGATGGTGCGCGGATCCTCGCCCTCGGGCAGGACGATCGTCTTAAGGTCGGCCTTGGCGGCAGACTTCATACGGTTCAGGAAATCGCTCATGATACTCCTTACAAGCGTTTCGCTAAGCTCCAGGCCCTCGGCTGTACACGAATAAACCCGCTGCTAGCGGGTTTACCTTTCAATAATGTACGCCGCGGTGCTTGAGCTTTCCTTGTGTGGCAAGCTCATTATAGGACGCATTAGCGCTATAATCGCTCTGATAAATATGTCTCGACGTATGTTCGAGAAAAAGCCCAGTTAAAAAGCGTGTGGCTTTTGACAAGGAGTATCGATGCAGATTACCTCAGGCCTGCCTGAAGGCTTTAATGCCGGTGCGTACGACATGATCGTTGTCGGCGCCGGTTATGCCGGTGCCGTTTGCGCCCGCCGTCTTGCCGAAACTATCGGCTATCGTGTTGCCGTTTTGGAACGTCGCGGCCACATCGCGGGTAATGCCTACGACTGCACTGACGAGGCCGGAATCCTGGTCCACGAGTACGGTCCGCACATCTATCACACTTATAATGAGCGCGTCCATAACTTCCTGTCGCGCTTTACCAAGTGGACGGACTACCAGCACAAGGTGCTCGCCAACATCAACGGCACCCTCATGCCCGTACCCTTTAACCATGCGAGCCTCAAGCTCGCCTTTGGCGATGAGCGCGGCGAGGAGCTGTATCAGAAGCTCGTGGAGACCTTTGGCAAGGACGTCAAGGTGCCCATTATGGAGCTGCGCAAGAAGAACGACCCGGATCTTGCCGAGGTCGCCGATTATGTCTATGAGAACGTCTTTTTGCATTACACCATGAAGCAGTGGGGCCAGACGCCCGACCAGATCGACCCCTCGATCACCGGCCGCGTTCCCGTCTTTGTGGGCGATGACGATCGCTACTTCCCGCAGGCTCCTTTCCAGGGCATGCCGCAGGACGGCTATACCGCGCTGTTCGAGCATATGCTCGATCACGATCTGATCGACGTATTCTGTGACGTAGACGCCCGTGACCTCTTTGAAATCGACGAGACCACCGTCAAGATCGACGGCAAGGTCTATGGCGGCGAGATCGTCTACACCGGTCCGCTCGACGAGCTATTCAACCTCGACCTGGGCGCGCTGCCGTACCGCACGCTCGATATGAAGTTCGAGACGCTCGATATGGACCAGTTCCAGCCCGTGGGCACCGTCAACTACACCACGAGCGAGGACTATACGCGCATCACCGAGTTCAAGAACATGACTGGTCAGGTCCTGCCCGGCAAGACCACCATCATGAAGGAGTACTCCAAGGCCTATACGCCCGGCTCGGGCGAGACGCCGTACTACGCTATTCTGGAGCCCGAGAACCGTGAGCTCTATGAGCGCTACCTTGAGCGCGTCCAGAACCTGACGAACTTCCACCCGGTGGGTCGTCTGGCCGAGTATCGTTACTACGATATGGACGCCGTGACCAATTCTGCCCTCGATCTTTCGGATGAGATTATCGCCTGCCATGCATAAAGTCATAACATTCGGTATTCCCTCGTATAACGCCGCCAAGGATATGGACCATTGCATCACCTCCATCTTGGAGGGGAGCAATTACGCCACCGATATCGAGATTATCGTGGTGGACGACGGCTCCAAGGACGAGACGGCCGCCAAGGCCGACGAGTGGGAGGCCCGTTATCCTGGAATCATCCGCGCGGTGCACCAGGAGAATGGCGGCCACGGTATCGCCGTCCTCTCGGGCCTGCGTGAGGCGCATGGTACGTACTATAAGGTCGTTGACTCGGACGACTGGCTCGACGGTGCGGCGCTTTCGACCATGCTGTCGATTCTGCGTGGCTTTGAGGAGCGCGACCAGCGCGTCGACCTGTTTATCTCGAACTACGTGTACGAGAAGGTTTACGAGGGCACGCATACCGCTATTGGCTACAAGTTTGCCCTGCCGCGCAAAAAGATTTTCTCTTGGGACCAGATCGGACACTTCCGTCCCGATCAGAACCTGCTCATGCACAGCCTGTGCTATCGCACCGACGTACTGCGCGAGTCCAATCTGCCTATGCCGGCACACACGTTCTACGTGGATAATATCTACGCATACGTGCCGCTGCCGCGCTGCAAGACCATGTACTACGCCGACATCGACCTCTATCGCTACTTTATCGGTCGCGAGGGCCAGAGCGTCAACGAGGCTACGATGGTCAAGCGCCTGGGTCAGCAGTTCCGCATAACGCGCATCATGATGGAATCGTTCCACCTGTACCAGGACGTTGAGTCCTCGCGTCTGCGTTCGTACATGATGGGCTACTTCACCATGATGATGGCTATTTGCTCGGTGCTCACCAAGCTTTCCGAGGAAGATTGTGCCGATGAGCGCCTGAAGACGCTGTGGAAGGACCTGAAGGAGTACGACGAGCGCATGTATCGTCGCGCTCGCTACGGCGTGGTCGGATTCTTTACCAACCTGCGCGGGCGGGCCGGGGACAAAACCACACTCGGCCTATACCGTCTTGCCTCAAAGATCTTCAAATTCAACTAGCACATAAACGCTCGGGTAACGGGGACCCCTGGTCCTTAACTTGCTACTTCGGACAGTCCTGCGCAAGACGGAGGCGCCACTGGCGCCTCCTTTGCGTGCGGAACTCGTATCAAGTTAAGGACCAGGGGTCCTCTGCTATGTCTCGCTTTATGTCAGACGGCTGAATTTGAAGATCTTGGACGCGCGGTACACAGGGGCCTGGGCTGAAAGGGATCTAGTTGAGCAGGTTGCCGGTGGGGCTTGGTTATGTTTGTCGCGAGTTCCGCACGAGCCGAAGAGCACTTAATGTGCTCTTCGTGCGAGCCAGGACTGTAGAGCAGCAAACATAACCAAGCCCCACCGGGCAACCGGACGAGCTAGTTTACTTTGCGGCGCCGGGGATGCCGTGGGAGGTTTTGGCGTTTTTTTGCTCCGTTTACGATGGCAGTTTCCAGGGCCTTACTGCGAGCATGCCCAGCAGGTCTAGGGGAACGGCGGCGCTTGTCTGAGCGTCTAGTTTGCCGCTGGCGAGGGTGTAGATGGTGTCGCCGTCGTTGGTGGTGTGCGTGGGGCGAATGGCGTGCGCGTAGGCGTCTGCGGCCATCTGGGAGACCTTGGTGGCTTGTGCCTTAGTGAGTTCCACGTTGGTGACGATGCAGCTGATGGTGGTGTTGGTGCGGTCGAGCGGCATCTGCATGGATCCGGCGGCGGCAAAGGCTGCGAGCTCCATGTCGACGATCTGGTCGCTATCTGCTGCGGCGCGCATACCAGCGACCCATTCGCCGGTGAAGGGGTCGACGACATTGCCGCAGGCGTTGACCGAGACCACGGCACCCACCTTAACAGGGCCGAGTGCCACGGCGGCAGCGCCTAGGCCGGCCTTCATGCAGGTGGCGGGGCCCATGAGCTTGCCCACGGTGGCACCGGTGCCGGCACCTACATTGCCCTGCTCGAGCGTGGTGGGGGTGTTGTCGAGCGCCTCGCGCACGGCGGAGATGCCAGCCTCAATGTCGGGGCGTACGGCGGGGTCGCCAAAGGCGAGGTCGAAGATGCAGCTGGAGCACACGATAGGCACCTGCGTGGGGCCGACGGGAAGGCCGATGCCGCGGCTCTCAAGCTCGCGAGCGACGCCGCTTGCGGCCTCCAGGCCAAAGGCCGATCCGCCCGAAAGGCAGACGGCGTGGACCTTGTCGACGGTGTTCTCGGGACGCAGCAGGTCGGTTTCGCGCGATGCCGGGGCACCGCCGCGAACGTCAACGCCGCCGGTGGCGCCCTCGGGTGCCACGATTACGGTGCAACCGGTGCCGGCCTCCTCGTCCGTGTAGTTGCCAAAGCAAAAGCCATCGACATCGCAAACGTCAATGGCCTCAAGCAGTGTATCCATGTTTTACTCCTATCGGTTTTCCGCCGGGCCTTATGCCCGGTCGGGATCCGTACGGTACGCCGAAATTGTAGGCGCTGGGGGATACCCAGCGCCAGATGCAATTACGATAGTTTTTGAATCGCACGCGCGACGCGAGCGATGGGCAGGCCCACCACGTTGTAGAAGTCGCCCGAAATATCATGCACGAGCATGCGCCCGCCTGTGCCCTGGATGCCGTAGGCGCCGGCTTTGTCCATGGGCTCGCCCGAGGCGACGTAGCGCTCAATCTGCTCGTCGGTGAGCTCATAGAACGTCACGTCGGTCACATCGACAAACGACAGGCTCTCGGCGGCATGCGGAGCGGCCGTGTCGCCTGCCTTAACGATGCAGACGCCGGTTGCGACCTGGTGCGTGCGGCCCGAAAGCTCGCGGAGCATGGTGCGCGCCTCGTCCTCGGTTGCCGGCTTGCCCAGAATCTTGCCATCGAAGGTGACAATAGTATCGGCCGCGACGGTCAGTTCGTTGGGCTCGGCATGCTCGGCGGCAACGGAGGCGGCTTTGGCGCGTGCTAAGCGTTCAACGAGCGTAAGCGGGGCCTCGCCATCAAAAGGCGTTTCGTCGATATCTGCGGGAATCACGTGAATGTCATAGCCCGCCTCGCGCATCAACTCGATGCGGCGCGGTGATTGCGAAGCCAAAATCATAGCTGAATGCCCTCGGCGACCTTCTCGACGGCCTTGTCGCCGGCGAGTGTGCGCAGCAGCTCAAGCGCAAAGGGGAGCGACTGGGCCATGCCGCTGGCGGTGATGATGTTGCCGTCTTGCGTAACCTTCTCGCCGGTATAGGCGCCTTCGGGGAAGCTTTTCTCAAAGCCAGGGAAGCACGTGGCCTGGCGCCCCTCGAGTAGGTCGAGCTCGCCCAGGATAAACGGGGCGGCGCAGATGGCGGCAACGTGCTTGGTCGCGGCGAACTCGCAGACCACGTCGCAGACGCGCTGATCGGCGCGCAGGTTGGTGGCACCGGGCAGGCCGCCGGGCAGCACGACGCAGTCGTACTCGTCAAAGTTGATCTCATCAAAGAGCGCATCGCAGGTCACGGGGATCTGCAGCGAGCTTACGACCTCACGCGTGGGCATGATCGAGACGAGCGTGGCACGCACGCCGCCGCGACGCATGACATCGACCATGGTCAAGCATTCAATAGTTTCAAAGCCATCGGCGGCGAGAACGGCAACGCTGGGCATGAGGGCTCCTTTCATGGGCGGCATACAATTAGCCGTCTTATACCCCGAAGACCTCCGCTTGCCACGCTCGATTTCCCAATGTTTAAAATAGCCCCGTCCGAATTAGCTACCCCACCCATCCTCAACAATCTCAATCTGTAACATCCATCGACCAAAACTAGCCCCAACTGTTACAGATCGAGACAGTCCCCAACAGCACCGCCCCGTTCGGGGAAACGACCGCTACAGGTACGGCGGGCAGAGGCTCACTTTTTTCTTCGGTTTTTCTTGACGGAATCTCACCTGTTGTAGTACTTTGTCCCAGTCTAAAAACGCGTGGACTTTTCTGGGCGCTAGCCACCTTTTTGCCACGCAACCGAGCAGTCGGTTGCGTGGCTTTTTTCGTCTTGGCAGCAGGTACCACATGCACCGCCAGAAGACCGCACGAGCCCACCTTCCGACTGCAGGGAACAGACGCACGAGACGCGCATCTGCAAGACAGCAGACGGAAGGGAGCCTAATGGCAGAAACAAACACAATCAAGCAACAGACCGCCGAGGCGGGAGCCGCGGGCACGGGGCAGGTCAAGGCGGCGCTCCAGGTCTTTGCGGGCGGCGCCTGCTACGGCGCGATGGCCACGACCTACAAGCTCGCCTACGCCGCGGGCTTCACCTCAGCGCAGGTGGTGGCGAGCCAGGCGTGGTTCGGCTGCCTCTTCTTCGCCCTCGCCACGCTCGCAGGGCACGCACTCGGGCACCGCTGGCAGCGCGTGGGCTGGAAGCTCGCCCTCAAGCTCATGGGCCTGGGAGCCCTCACCTGCCTCACCTCAATCCTCTACTGCTACGCCATGAGCGTGCTGCCCGCCCCGGTGGCACTCACGCTCCTCTTCCAGTTCACGTGGCTGGGGCTCGTGTGGCAGACCGTCATGACGCGCCGGCCGCCGAGGCTCCTCCAAGTGGCCTCCGCCTGGTCATCGTCTTCGGAACGGTGTTCGCCAGCGGCGTCTACAAGACCGGCATCACCGGGTACGACCCCGTGGCCCTGCTCTGCGCGCTGGGGGCGGCCGTGTCCTGCTCCCTCTTTGTCACCCTCTCCGGCAAGGTCGAGGCCCCCTGCTCGTCCGAGCAGCGTGGCGTCATCGTGTGCGCGGGCTCCGTGGTCATGTCGCTCACGGTGTGCCCGGACTACGTTGTCTCGGGCGTTCTCGCCCAGGGCATCCTGCCCTTTGCCGTCATCGCCGGCTTCTTTGGCATGCTCTGCCCGGTCTTGCTCTTCGGCATGGGCTCTCCGCACCTGCCCGCGGGTCTCTCCACTGTCATGGCCGCCGCGGAACTCCCCGCCGGCCTGCTCATCGCCATGATCGTCCTCGGCGAGCCGCTCGGCGTCGTCGAGTGGCTGGGCGTTGCCATCATCCTCGCCGGCGTGTGCCTGGCACAGGTCCCCTCCCTGCTTGGAGGCCGGGAGGCACGTCGCGCCGCCGCAGGACAAGCCATCAGCTAGTCACCCCTTCACGGGCGGCCCGCGCGCATCAGGGAAAGGGCCACGGGCCCGGCGCGTGAGGTCGCAAGGACGTTATAAAGCGTCCCCGCAGAGGTGGGGGCGCCAGAGAGAAGGAGGCACCATGCCATTTCCAAAAGGGTTCCTTTGGGGAGGAGCCACCGCTGCTAACCAATGCGAGGGAGGTTATGACGAGGGCGGCCGCGGTCTTGCCAATGTCGACGTCATCCCACACGGGTCGGAGCGCAACGACGTAAGTCGCGGCCTGAGGCGCATGCTCGACTTTGAGCCCGGGTACTACTACCCGGCCCAGACGGGCATCGACTTCTACCACCACTACCGCGAGGACATAGCCCTCTTCGCGGAGATGGGCTTTAAGGTCTTTCGCCTCTCCATCGCCTGGAGCCGCATCTTCCCCAATGGCGACGAGGAGGAGCCCAACGAGGCCGGGCTCGCCTTCTACGAGGACGTGTTCCGCTGCTGCCGCGAGCACAGGATCGAGCCCCTCGTGACCATCACGCACTTCGACTGCCCCATCCACCTCGTCAAGAAGTACGGCGCCTGGCGAAACCGCGCCCTCATCGAGCTCTACAAGCGGCTGGTGAAGGTGCTCTTCAACCGCTACCGCGGCCTCGTGCGCTGGTGGATCACGTTCAACGAGATGAACATGATCTTGCACCGTCCCTTCATGGGTGCCGGCATCGTCCTCGAGCCCGGGGAGAATGCCCGCGAGGCCGAGTACCGCGCCGCGCACAACGAGCTCGTGGCGAGCGCCTGGGCCACCAAGATCGCCCACGAGGTCGACCCGGAGAACAAGGTTGGCTGCATGCTCGCCGCGGGAAGCTACTACCCTACTCCTGTCGTCCCGAGGACGTCCGTGCAGCGCAGGTCAAGAACCAGGAGGACCTCTTCTTCGTGGACGTGCAGGCACGCGGGCACTACCCCGGCTACGCGCTCAAGATGCTCGAGCGCGAGGGCATCGACGTGGGTATGACCGCCGAGGACGAGCGCATCCTTGCGGAGAACACCGTCGACTTCATCTCGTTTAGCTACTACTCCTCGCGCTGTACCGCGGGCGACCCCGATTCCGTGGGCGGCGTCGCCGAGGGCAACGCCTTCGCCGGCGTAGAGAACCCCTACGTGCGCACGAGCGACTGGGGCTGGGTCATCGACCGCTGGGGTTCCGCATCACGATCAACGACCTCTGGGACCGCTACCAGAAGCCGCTCTTTGTGGTGGAGAACGGCCTCGGCGCCTATGACGAGGTGCTTCCCGACGGCACGATCGAGGATGACTACCGCATCGCCTACCTGCGCGAGCACATCGAGGCCATGCGCGACGCTATCGAGCAGGACGGCGTCGAGATGCTCGGCTACACCACCTGGGGGCCGATCGACCTCGTGAGCGCGGGCTCCGGCGAGATGGAGAAGCGCTACGGCTTCATCTACGTGGACCGCGACAACCTGGGCAACGGCACGCTCGAGCGCAGGCGCAAGAAGAGCTTCTACTGGTATCAACAGGCCATCGCCACCAACGGAGGCGACCTGGGCTAACCACCCGGGCAATATCACTAAGGAGAAAATAATGGCAGAAAAATACGACGACCTGGCCAGATCCATACTCGAGAACGTAGGCGGCGCCGAGAACGTCGCCAGCGTCGCGCACTGCATCACGCGCGTGCGCTTCAAACTCAAGGACGAGTCCCGCGCCAACACGGCCAAGATCGAGGCCCTCAAGGGCGTCATCCAGGTCATCCAGGCCAACGGCCAGTACCAGGTGGTCGTGGGCAACATCGTCGAGGACGTCTACGACGCGGTCCTGGAGGCCGGCAACTTCTCGGGCGGCGCAAGCGCCGACGACGAGCCCCAGGGCGATAAGACCGTTGCCTCCGCCATCATCGACCTCATCTCTGGCATCTTCCAGCCCATCCTGGGACCGCTTGCCGCCGCAGGCATCATGAAGGGACTGCTTGCCCTCATCACCTACTTCGTCCCGGACTTTGCAAACGACGGCCTCTACACGCTGCTCTACACCGTGGCTGACGGCTTCTTCTACTTCCTTCCCGTCGCCTGGCGTTCAGTGCCGCGCGCAAGTTCCGCATGAACGAGTTCACCGGTGTGGCAATCGGCGTGGCGCTCCTCTACCCGACGATGGTCGCCCTGACCTCGGGCGAGGCGCTCGGCAGCATCGACCTCGGCGTGGCCGGCACGTTCTCGTGGTACGCCACCGCCCTCGGGCTCCCCATCATCATGCCCGTGTCCGGCTACGTGAGCTCGGTGATCCCCGTCCTTCTCATGGTGTGGTTCGGCTCTATCCTTGAGCGCTGGCTCAAGAGCTGGATGCCGGTTGCGCTCAAGATGTTCCTCGTCCCGCTCGCCACGATGACGGTCTCCATCGTCTTGGGCTACCTCGTCATCGGCCCGGTGGCCACCTCATCACCAACCTGCTGAGCGCGGCGTTCTCGTTCATCTTCCAGCTCCCCGTGGTTGGTTCCGTCCTGGGCAGCGCCTGGTCGGCGGACTGTGGATGTGCCTCGTCATCTTTGGCTTCCACTGGAGCCTCATCCCCATCTCCATCATGAACCTGAACACCCTCGGCCACGACAGCGTGCTCGCCGCCACCATCGGCCACGGGTTCGCGCTCGGAGCGGTCATCTTTGCCATGTACCTCAGAAACAAGGACGAGCGCTTCCGCGGCATCGCCCTTCCCGCGATGATCTCCGCCTTCTTCTTCGGCGTCACCGAGCCTGGCATCTACGGCATCGCCCTGCCCAACAAGCGCGCGTTCGTCGTGGCATGCCTGAGCTCCGCCGTGGGCGGCGCCATCGTGGGAATGACGGGCGCCCTCATGTACATCTCGGGCGGCCTCGGCGTCTTCAACCTGCTCAACTTCATCGACGGGACCCCTGGTGGCGCCGGGATCTCCCACATGATCTTCGCGATCATCGCCTCGCTCGTCTCTGCCGTCCTGGCCTTTGTTATCGAGTTTATCACCTACCGGCCCAACGACGATGAGGAAGGCGCCCGCTAGCCTGCGCTCTTTTCGACCAGCTCTATGTAATTGAGGAGCAGTTGAGGTGGGTGAGGGCCGAGGGCGATCAAGGTGGCCGCCCTCGGCCCGGGACAACCTGCCAGAAGGCGTTTAGCTTTCTCGGGCGGCGCTGAAATGAACTGAGCCCCGAAACTTGGACGAATCAATTAGCGGCCTATGTCGCACATGGGGACTGATTCCGGAACTCCTCCGGGGTCAGTCCCTTTTGCTTAACCCGCCTCCCCTTGTTCCAGTGAACGGTATAGGCTTCGAGGTCCCGCTTGAACTCCTCGAAGCTCCGCCACGTCCGGTTCCTGTAGAACTCGTCCTTCAGGCGCCCGGGCAGCAGCTCCGTCGCATGAGCTTGCCCCCGCACGCCGCCGGCCCCGGCCGGGTACGGACACCCTTCGGCCTCCCGCCGGCCTTCGGCGCGCCCGTACCCCCTGTCGCAAAGCCCTGCTGCAAGAGTCCTCAGCGTGGCGTCGAGCCTGACTCTCCCGTCCATAAAGAAGCCCCCATTTCTAATGTTCAAGAAATGGGGGGCGGTTCAATTTCGGGACGGGGATTAAATAATCATTCGGAGCAAATTTATTTTTATCCCCGTCTCAGAAAATCATCGGGCGTGGTCTTGGGCAAACAGTCTAGTTGCGCTTGAGGTGGACGACCGTTTCGCAGTGGAAGGTTTGCGGGAACAGGTCGACTGGCGTGATCTTTACGGGGGAGAAGGTGCCTTCTTCGACAAAGCGTTTGAGATCGCGCGCCAGGGTGGCCGGGTCGCAGCTCACGTAGGCGACATCGCGAGCACTCGTGCTGGCGATAAGGTCGATCGCCTCGGGGGCGAGACCTGCGCGCGGCGGGTCGACCACCAAGACGTCGGCATCCTGGTCGGGGAACTCGCGCACCGCGTCTCCGCCAATGACGTCGACGTTATCAAGCTTGTTGATCTCCAGGTTACGGCGCAGGTCGCGCACGGCCGGGCCGTAGGCCTCGACGGCGGCGACGAAGTCGCAGCGGCGGGCGAGCGGCAGGGTAAAGGTTCCGGCGCCGCAGTACAGGTCCACGGCAAGCTCGTCTTCTTGCGGGTCGAGCGCTTCCATGACAAGCTCGATCAAAATCTCAGCACCCTTGGTGTTGACTTGGAAAAAAGACGGGGCAGACAAGCGCATCTGACCCTCGGCGATATTCTCGGTCCATGAGCCCTCTCCGGCGAGCATTTCGACCTTGGAGACACGGCGGGCCTTCTTTTCGCCCTTGCTCATCACACGCACGATGCTCGTGGGATGAGCGGCGACCGCCAGCACGCGGGAGACTTGCGAGCGCGGAAAAGAGCCCGTGGGCGTCCAGAGTGCAACCTCGAGCGCCTTGGTGCGGCGCGATGCGCGAATGCCCACGCGTTCGAGCCCTAAGTCATGGCTGCCGCTTAGATAGTTGAGTGCGCCGACGACCGATTTGAGCGCCTTGGGAAAACGTTTATCGAACAGCGGGCACGCATCGACGGTCACGATTTTGCTGGGGTCGACACCGTGCATGCCAAGGCGCACGCGACCGTTGACGACGGTCGGTTCGAGCTCGATTTTATTGCGGTAGCCCCAGTCGTCCTTGGTGTGGCAGATGGGCTGCACCAACTCATCGACCTGCTCAGGAGCGAACTTGCCGATGCGCTCGAGCGTGGAGCGCAGGTTTTGCTCCTTGGCGGCGAGCTGTGCCGTGCGTGAGAGATTGCCCCACGAGCAGCCGCCGCAGATGCCCACGTAGGGGCAGGGGGGCTGAATGCGATCGGGGCTCGGCTCCAGAATCTCGGTGGTGCGGGCGCGCATGAACGACTTGCCGTCCTGTACGACCTCGGCCTCGACGGTGTCGCCTGCCACGGCACCCTGCACAAAGACGGCTTTGCCGTTGTCGGCGTGCGCCAGCCCGTCGGCGCCGTAGGTCATCGATTCTATAGTGAGCTTCATATCCCTGCCTGTCATTCGTGTTGTTGCTCGCACCATGGTAGCAGGGAAAAGCGCCCCGCATCCGAGGCTTTCCTCAAATGCGGGGCGCTTCTACAAACTGCTTCTACAAACGACTATTTCGTCTTGCCGGTAATGAGCGTCTTAAGACCCAGGCCGATCAGGCCCAGGCCCATGCGCACACGACCGGGGCGATGGCGCTCGATGGCCTTGGTCTTGCCGGCGGGCTTATCGCGACGGGCGCTCGTCTCGGGTGCGGGCTTAGCTGCCTGCGGCTCGGGCTGAGGTGCAGGTGCGGGCTCGGGCTCAATGACGGTCGCCTGGACCTTCTGAACCTCGGGTGTGGCCGGCTGCGCT